>JBAZTK010000004.1:0-341678 GCA_041661985.1 Sulfuricurvum sp.
TTCTCTACTTTACATGCGATCTCACAGCCCTTACAACCCATACAAAGGCGAAGGTCTACTAAGAACCCTAATTGCATATATTCTCCTTAAATTCTTATTGCTTGACACAATAGTAATTATTTATTATCGTTATGACGTGCGTTAACGGCATTACTGCTGGGCATGATATTAACTAATTATTGGTTAATAGATTCTAAATAGAAGTGAATTTAAAGTCAATTGTTACGTTATGGAACTATTGTGTTTTATTAAGAAACAAATGAGGGGAAAAGCAAGATTTTAGACGTCATATACCGTACAGGTATTATGACTCTAGACGGCAGCGGATGGAAGCTTCATGAGCTCCTAATCCTTCGGTGTTAGCGATTAGAGCGCACGCTTCACCAATTTCATTGATCGCTTGGCGAGAAAAGGCAATAATGGATGATTTTTTCATAAAGTTTTCAACCCCTAGCGGCGAGTAAAATCGTGCCGTTCCACCTGTCGGTAACGTATGGTTTGGCCCAGCTACATAATCACCGATCGCTTCAGGCGTATTGGGACCCAAAAATATCGCTCCGGCATGCTTAATCGACGGGAGCAATTCGAAAGGGTTCACCGTGACAACCTCGAGATGCTCAGGGGCGATTTGGTTCATTAAACTGACCGCTTCTTCCATCGTTGGGACGATAATAATCGCCGCTCTCTCTTCAATCGATTTGCGGGCAATCACTTCTCTAGGGAGTTGTTTTAACCATATTTCAATCTCAAGGGCAGTCTGATCAGCGATTGCCTGAGAAGTCGTGATAAGAATTGAACTCGCCATCTCGTCGTGTTCCGCTTGAGACAAAAGATCGATCGCGATGTGACGCGGATCGGCTGTCTCATCTGCGAGGATACCGATTTCACTGGGACCCGCGATCATATCGATGTTCACTTCGCCGAAAACCATTTTTTTAGCCGTCGCCACAAAGATATTACCCGGACCCGTAATGACGTCTACTTTTGGAATCGTTTGCGTTCCGTAGGCCATTGCCGCGATTGCACTGGCTCCCCCCACTTTAAACACTTCACTCACACCGCACAAATGACACGCTGCTAATAACAACGCATTAGGCTCATTATCAGGTGTTGGGGTACATACAATGATCTGCTCAACTCCCGCCACTTGTGCCGGAATAACATTCATCAGCAACGAACTCGGATACGCCGCTTTTCCACCAGGAATATAGAGCCCTGCACGGTCCACAGGCGTCACTTTTTGTCCCAAAATCGTCCCGTTAGCTTCGGTATCAAACCAACTTCGCGGAAGCTGCTTCTCATGATACGCTCTTATGCGATCATACGCCAGATGCAATGCTGATTTCAAATCCGGCTCCAACGCCTCATATGCAGCTTTCATATCCGCAGTATGAATACGAAGGTCGGCCCCTTTTTTAGGTGTCCAGCGATCAAATTTTTCGATATGCGCTATTAGAGCATCGTCTTCACTGCTACGAATTTCATCAATAAGACCTTTTACGACAACAGATACCTGTTCCATGTCCATTTTCCCGCGATTCAATAAATCACTGAAAACCGTTTCAAAATTGGCATCACTGCTTTGGATAATAGTCATGCTTTCCCTTTCTTATTTTTTCGCTGATTTTTTTTTGTATTCAGCACTCACAATGTCTAGTCCTTTAAGGAAACCAGCTGTATCAATAGCACCCATCAAAGGTTCAAACAAAGGTTCACCATTGCTTTTTAAAAACCATGTAGCAGGTGTTCCTCCGACATAAAGATCATTCGGAAAAATAGGATTTTCATCCACATAAGCAATTGCCGCTACGTATTCCGTATTTAATTTTTGAATGACTTTTGGATTGCTGAGGGCGGTTGATTCAAATTGAACACAAAAGTGACAATTGTGATTGGAAATGATAAACATCATCGGCTTGTTCAATGCCTTGGATTGTTTCAGCGCAGTTGCATAATCTTTTTCCCATTTAATACCTCCACCAAATACAGTGGAAAGTGTTACTAAGAGGAGGAGTACTATTTTCATCATTTTTTTACCTTTTTTAAAATCTCTTTTGCAATAGCACTGACGTCTTTATCGCTCACATCTATAACAATATCAGCTACTTCTAAATATTGGGGAAGTCTCTCTTCGTACAAAGCACGTGCTTTTTCAATATCTTGAAACAAGGGACGTTTTTTAAGTTTTTTGTCCGAATCGGGATGTGCCAAAATACGTTCATAAATCGTTTCAAAAGGGGCATTTAGTAACACAACCGTTCCCACTTTTTTCATGGCGGGAACTTTGAAAAATCCACCGCCTGTTGAGATAATAGTTCCCTCAACTTTTTTCTTTAACCAGCGTGCTGTTTTGCGCTCCAGGTTACGAAAATATTCTTCACCCTCTTGCGCAAATATTTCTTTAACTGAACGATTTTCAATACTCTCAATTACATCATCGGTATCAAGTGCCATCATGGCCGTTTGCTTCACCATTGCACGGGCAACAGAACCCTTGCCCACTCCCATAAAACCGATCAGTACAATATTTTTCATGATTTATGACACTTTAAATTATAATGGTGCAATCATAACACGCATAAACTTAGGAGTGACTCGTGAATATTTATGCCCTTGAAAACCCTTTGCCCAATGCTGAACACTTTGCAACGCTTCATCAAAACAAAAGTATCAAAATCCAAGCCATTCGTTCTCATCTGCTGCAGCCAGGAGAACGTTACAATCAGAACCAAGACGAATGGGTTTTATTGATCCGAGGACGAGCGCAGCTGCGCGTGGATGGAAAGGTGATTGACCTTGAAGAGGGAGAATCTATTTTTCTCCCAAAACACACGCCCCATCAAGTTTTATTCACCTCAGAAGATGCGCTTTGGCTAGGTGTTTTTAGCTCTTAAACTCATCAATATGGGCTTGAAGAGATTGAGCTACACGCAATAAGTTTTGTGAATCTTCTTCGATTTGTTCAACACTTTTTTGATTCGATTTCGACACATCATTAATCTGTGATATTTTGTCAATGATCCACTCTACATTGCTTACCATTTCGACTGAATCTCCATGAGATCGCTTGGCCACTGCTACTGAATTTTCCATTTCTATGGAAGTCATAGAAATTTTTTCCTCAACCTCTCTTGAGATCTCCGTAAGTCCATTCATACTGGTTGCATTATGCCCAATTTTATCACTTACGTCGTTAATCGATTGAACGATTGTACTGACGCTGATTTCGATTTCTGTTAAACTTTTTTGCGTCCGTTCAGCGAGCTTGCGTACCTCATCAGCAACTACCGCAAATCCGCGTCCATGTTCCCCTGCCCTAGCGGCTTCAATAGCAGCATTCAGCGCCAATAGGTTTGTCTGATCCGCGATGTCTTTGATAACCCCTAGGACATTTTTTACTTGTTGGGCATCGTTGCGTAATCCGACCAATTGGGACGACATTTCATGTTCAGTTTCTATGTATTGCTCTACTTCATTCACCAAACGATCCAACGCATCTTTGGCCGTCACCAATTCTATGTTTGCATTGGTGATATTGTGCTGGGTTTGCTGTGAAACTGTGATCGCTGCCGAAAGCGTTTCTTTGATAGAATGGCTTTTTTGAGTTGTTGCTTGAACAATCAAACGCTCTTGCTCTACTCCTTGGGAAATATTTTGAGTAGCTTGCGTAATGGCGGTTGCAATTGTATTGTTTTGCTTTCCTAACGTTTTGACTTCATTGACTGTCTCTTGAATCATCTCAACGAAGTTATTAACAGCATGCGCTGCTGCGGAAAACTCATCTTTTTTCACCACTTCAAGCCGTTTTGTTAAATCTTTATCGCCGCTAACCAATGCAGAAATTCGATTACGCAATCCATTCAGCGGAGCCAAAACCTCCCGACCAAAAAATAGATTTAAGACGGCTACGAAAACAATCACTATCACGCCCAAAGCAATCAATAAAACCCGCTGTGTTTTCACAATGGCATTATCATTTTCTTCTAAAGATACGACTAAATTCATCACCCCAAGAACATCGCCTGTTTTAACATTGGTATGACAGCCAAGACATTTATCCTCGGCAATCAACGGCTGAAGAAGACGAATAGTATGTCCTTTATCGCTGTTCTCAACAATTTCTGATTTTTTGGTCTCAAAAACTTTTTTAATTAACAAATCATCGCTCACAGGAGCATGTGCGCCAAATAATGCATTAACATCCGCCGAGCGCTCAACCCCAATAGCGAGTATCCCTTCGATTTCCTTTGCCTTATCAATCGTTTCAGCAACGACTTTGGGATCACCTGCCAGCATACTTTGTGACAAAGTTTGAAAAATAGAGTGACTCAACATCGTTAGCGATCGTTTCGACGTTTCATTGGAAAAATCATGAAAGGTCATACTTAGATACCCGTATATTGCTCCCAGTCCAAGAACACTAAACATTAATGTAGAAAAAATAATTTTAGATTTAACCGTAGCAAACATGTTTATAACCCCTCATCGCATCATAAAAATTCATGCTTATTGTACCGTATAATGATCACCGCAACGCGGACACGTTACAAGTCCCTGTAATGTTTGTATTTTCACCGGCAAATTCATCGGACGGCGCATCGAAACAGGATCCACCTTGCTGACGCTAAAATGCAAATGGGGAGCGGTCGTATATCCCGTATTTCCCGAGTACGCGATCAATTGCCCTTTCGCAACTTTATCCCCGATGCGAACGGCGGTTCCCCCCTGTTTTAAATGGTAATAATTTCCCATTGTTCCATCATTATGTTCAACAATCACGTAGTTGGCATATTGCCGATATTCGGGGCTTGCACCCCCTACCGTATTAGAGACTTCAGCCCCCACTACAATCCCTTCACGAGCTGCATAAATAGGCGTTCCCTGCGGAAGCGGGAAATCGATGGCATACGCTGAGAGTCCTTTGTGTGACGTATCCCCATTGTACCCTTGCGATACACGCACATTCGCACCTTTGGCAAAAGGCAAAGCATAAACATAATCATCATTATGTTTCACAAACGGCGATCCACGCACCCATCCGTAGGTGGATCTATAGTCAACCGCTTTTGTTCGATCGATACGATTCAAGACTAAAATTTTCTTTTTACTGTATCCGATAAGCTCAATAGTCAAAGGGAGACGGCTCGAAGGGTTAAGGTTCGTGATGGTCTCAAAATCAAGAGTCAAGGTAACACGATAAGGATTTAAATTTTCAGCCTCAAATTCAACCCCTCCGTTAGGATTTACATCAGCCGTAATCATAACGCTGTTACGTGAACCTACTTTCGCTGTTTTTCGTATCTGTTGCGCTTCAGAACGCTTTAAAATACGCAAATGCTCTTCATAGGCTTGTTCTTGCTCAATTATAAATTTGATACTTTTTTGCTCTAATGCCTGCTCCTCACATAATAAATCAAGATTTTTGATCGAATGTGCCGGAAAATTTTTCTGATAATAGGAAATCGCTTCAGCTCGAACACGAGGTTGATGAAGAGGCTCCAAGCCAATGGAAGTCAAATGCTCAAATTTTTTCTTATCTTCTGTTTTAATTGCATCACTCAATGAGCTACGGTACAGTTGATAAATATTTTCCTGCTGAGAAGACAATGCCCTCAATTCTTTCAAATATGCAGTTAAACCTTCTGGCGCGATTTTAGGAGATTGTGCCAATACCTCTCCCATCGATAAAGTCTCCTTTACCCCAGTGTAAAAATGTTCAATAATTTTTTTTTCTGGTGTATTCAATACTTCAATATCTAGCCGATGTATTTTTTCAGCATTCTGCCTAAGAGGCTCTGAGAGCGAGCAATAGGGAAGAGAATTTTGTGCATAACTCAGCCAAACAGTTGATATGATAATTGCAGCTGCTTTTATCAATGACGCCCTCCCTTATCCTCTATTATTTTGCTAAAAACACAGTATATTTCTCTCATATTATAGCTAATATAGAAATTTGGGGGTGAATGCTATAATTACTCATATTTTTATTTGGGGTAGTTCATGTCCAAACGTATATTAGAAGTTATCAAACCAGGTGTTGTATTTGGCAAGGATCTTAGTACCTTATTCGCCATTGCAAAAGAAGAAGGATACGCCCTTCCCGCAGTCAATGTCGTCGGTACTGACTCAATCAATGCGGTTCTCGAAGCTGCAAAAATCGTTAATTCTCCTGTTGTTATTCAATTCTCAAATGGCGGCGCAAGCTACTATGCCGGCAAAGGGCTCAGCAACGAGAATGAAAAAGCAGCCATAGTTGGTGCCATAAGTGGTGCAATCCATGTGCATATGATGGCAGAAGCGTATGGGATTCCTGTAGTTCTTCACACTGATCATGCAGCGCGTAACTTTCTACCATGGATCGATGCCCTGCTCGATGCCGGAGAAAAATATTTTAAAGAACACGGGAAACCGCTATTTAGTTCACATATGCTTGACCTCTCCGAAGAGAGCTTGGAAGAGAATGTTGCAACCTGTGTTGAGTACTTAAAGCGCATGTCTAAAATCGGTATGACACTTGAAATCGAGTTGGGAGTAACCGGAGGCGAGGAAGACGGTGTAGACAATACAAATATTGACAACTCACTGCTCTATACACAGCCTGAAGATGTCGCATATGCTTATGAGCAGCTCATGAAAGTAAGTGAAAACTTTACCATTGCAGCATCTTTTGGTAATGTACATGGCGTTTATAAACCTGGTAATGTTGTCCTGACACCTACTATCCTCGACAATTCTCAACGATATATCCAAGAAAAATTCCATACTGCTGCCAAACCTGTTAATTTTGTATTCCACGGCGGATCAGGTTCAAGCCTTGAAGAGATCCGTGAAGCGATCAGCTACGGTGTCATCAAAATGAACATCGATACCGATACCCAATGGGCCACGTGGGAAGGTGTCAAAAACTATTATGAAAAATACAAAGATTACCTGCAGGGACAGATCGGAAATCCAGAGGGTGAAGAAAAACCGAATAAAAAGTATTATGACCCAAGAAAATGGTTACGTGATGGACAGAAAACATTAGTAGAACGTGTAAAAGTGGCATTTAACGATCTCAATGCAATCAATCGTAACTAAGAAAAAGTAAGAAGAAAATTCCCCTTTAGGGGGGAACGAGAAAGAAGGATATTTATTTCGAATAAGTGATTTTTGCTTTTGCTTTTAGAGAATTCATTTTCTTTTCCATAGACGCTTTAAACTTATCCATTTTCAAACGCTGCTCAATAAAGTTTTTCACTTCATCAAAACTCATTTTTTGTGCCGGCTTTTTATCTTCAAGATAGATGACGTGGTATCCGAATTGGCTTTGAACCGGATCAGCTGAAATGGTGCCTTCTTTCATAGCAAACACGGCATCATTAAATGAGGGTACCATTTGTCCGCGTGGAAAATAACCTAGGTCGCCACCTTTGGCAGCACTCGGACCTGTTGATTTTGATTTAGCCTGAGCCGTAAACTCTGTCTTTAACTTATCTCCTGTAAGACCTTTCATGCTTTGAATAACAGCTTCTGCGTCTTCTTTTGTTTTCATCAAAATATGACGTGCACGTACTTTTTCTTTATCCACAAATTCATCTGAATTCGCATCATAGTAGGCTTTTACTTCTTTGGCATCAACATTGATCGCTTCAAACTGTTTTTGCTCCCATACTTTTGCCGCAAGCTGCATTTTCATACGTTCCATAAGGGCCTGAAACTCTTGCTTATATTCTTTTGATTCTAAAATTCCGGTTTTTTTTGCATCTTCAAATACAAGCTGTTGAGCGACTAATCCCTCAATGATACGCTGACGCAATTCATTTTGCTTATCAGCTGGAAGTGAGTCAAACCTACCTTGTGTTCCCTCCATTAATACTTTGGTAACTTCATCCGAAGTAATTGTATCACCATTGACTGTTGCCAGTACCGCTGCACTCGCGACTGAACCGCTCAATAACACACCTAAAACCCAAATAGAAAACTGTCGTCTCATTGTTGTCCTTATTTCATCTTTACTCAAGATTGATCAATAATCGAATTATAATATAAATAAAAGAATATCGCATACAAGTTAATCAATATTAAACACTTTTAGCATTTTCTTCTTGCTTGGCTATCTTCAAATAACGTTCTATTGTTTGCAGCAGAAAGTTTTTATCAATCGGTTTAGCAAGATGTGCATCCAATCCTGCCTCCATAATTCTTTCCCGATCGCCAACAAGGGCATGCGCTGTCAAAGCAATTACCGGAGTAACTTTTCTATGATCACGCTTGTCAATCTCTTTAATAAGACGATTTGCCATTAAACCATCCATAACCGGCATATCAATATCCATAAGAACCAAATCAAAAGGTTCTTTTAAATAAGCATCCACGGCTTTTTGACCATTATCTACCGCTGTAACTTTGAAATTTTGCTGTTCTAAAATGGTTTCCAATAGTCTAAGATTGATTAAATTATCTTCAGCAACCAAGATCTTTATATCTTCTTTACGTGGAATGGGCTGAACATCTGCGCTTTTTAGAATATATTCCTTTGGCATTGCGTTCCAGACCACTGAAAGCGTTTTATGCAACGAACTCGGAAGCAGCGGTATCGCAACGACCGACTTGACAACTTTTAATAAAGAATCAGCCTTTTCACCATAATCAAGCTCTATAACGGGAACAATTTCCAATTTTGGATACGTAGCTCTAAGAGATTCTATTTGTGTCTTAGAAATATGAGGTGTGTCCATAAAAAGTGTACTCGATTCAAACAGTATCTGATTAACAAGAGTCGTTGTAGTAGTAATTTTAACACCAAAAAGCTCTAAATACTTGCACAGTAATGCTGTTTGGGCAGAATTAGGGTCCTGGGAATACACAACAGCATCCATCCCCTCAACGAATTCATAATTTCCAACTTGACTGATTTTATGGTTAATGCGAAATGAAAATCGCGATCCAGTCCCTTTTTCTGATGCAAGCATCAAATGAGCATTCATCATATCTACATATTTATGGCTCAAGCTAAGACCAATTCCCAATCCATCTTTTCCACGGCGCTGATTTTCCCATGCCGAAGCGAATGGTCGTAACAACGTTTTGATATGTTCTTCATCAATACCAATACCGGTATCACTGACAGCATAGTCTACTTCTACACTCTCTTGATCACTGTTTACAACCATGATTTCAACTAAAATTTGTCCGAGCTCATCCGTAAATTTAATTGCATTTTGGATTAGATTTCGCAAAATGGTTAAAATTTTATCCTGATCCCCTATGATTATCTTTGGCAGCCTCGGATCGATTAAAAACATCAACTGTATTTCTTTGGAATGAGACAGCTCTTCAAACTGCATCGAAAAAGTTTCAAAGATTTCTAAAGGGGAGAACGGCTGAAGCGTGGCATGAACGTTTCCGCTTTCCACTTGCATCAATTCAAGAAGATTTTCAATATTTCGCATCATTGAAGAGGCGCTTGTACTTACCATATCTACATATTCTTGCTGCCATGAGCTCAGAGGGCTTCCCTTCAAAAGGTCTGTAAAGCCAATAATAGCATTCATTGGGGTTCTAAATTCATGCGACATATTGGTCAAAAACTTCTTTTTAAACTGCTCAAAATAGCGCTCAGCCGCATGCGCTCGTTCCAGTACAGAAGCATCATGCAAAAGGATGGCCACAATCGACTCGTCACCTAGAACAATTACTTCACAACGTATTTCTGCATCATACTCTTTTACTTGCGCTGTTACTTTTCCGCGATATTTTCCTGATTGTGATAGCAGTAAAGAGAGTTCTACCCCATCCGGCCTCAACCATTGGTCTATCGAAGAAATTTCATGTATATGACCCGTGTCAAAAAGTGCTAAGAAAGAATCATTTACACCCAAAATTTCCCCTGAGTGAGAAGTGTACACAAATGGGTCACTCTGTAAGTTAGCACACGATGTTAACATCCCTAGTGAGGAAAGAAATTTTTCTTTAAATAAATCGGTATATTTCATTGGCATTCATCCTATGCTGTTACTTGTAAATATTTATGGAGAATAAACTCGAGTTTTTCTCTCGTTAACGGCTTGGAAAGATAATCATCAAGCCCTTTGGCTAGAATATATTCACGATCACCTTCCATCGCTAATGCCGTTAATGCAATAATAGGCATCTTGCCAGAACGAGATACTCCTTCTTCGGCTTTAATTTCTTGCGTAGCCAAAATACCATCTTTTACTGGCATATCAATATCCATAAAAATAATATTAAATTTTTGACTTCGACAAGCTTCAACGGCTTCATCACCATTCGACGCAGTCACTACGTTAAGCCCATACTCCTTCAATAAAAGCTTAATCAAACGTTGATTGATTAAATTATCCTCAACAACCAATGCATTAATTCCACGCTGGAGATTAGGGATAAGTTGTTCAGACTCCTTCTCCAAATTTAAAACATTGATCAAATGCGTCAATAAAGTTGTTGGCAAGATTGGCTTTGTGAAGCCCACATCTATAACATGCATCGTACGTGCCAGCAGCTGCTCATTTTGATCCAGCAAAAGAACACTTTTACACGTGCGCTTCATTGTTGATAATTTCAAAATCCAATCACTTTTTTGTTGTGATGCAATAAAATAAACCAAGTCTGTAGCATCAAAAATCGTATCATCAATCAAATGCGTTTTCGTAACACTGATACCAAAACTTCTAAGATAATTGGTAAGGTGGTTGGCATCATCAATGCGCTTTTCATCCAATAAGACAACTTTTGCCGTATATGCGTTAATCATACGCATCGCTTGGTCGGATGAGCCATCTAATGTAAATGAGAAACTAAAAGAAGACCCTTTTCCTTCTTCACTTGTAATTTTCAACTCACCGCCCATCAAATTGATCAACCCGTGCGATAAGCTCAATCCTACTCCCAATCGATTGTCAGCATGATCTCCCGATACAAACGGCCTTGTTATGTAGCTTAAGTCACTCTTGCTAATCCCTTTTCCAGTATCTTTGACACTAAATCCGATATTACAAGTTCCTGCCGTATTGCGTTTTAGAAGTTTAACTTCTATTGTAATCCGTCCTTGCGGTGCCGTAAATTTTAATGCATTGTTATATAAATTGCTCAACACTTGTTTGATTTTACGGCTGTCCCCAATTAAATGCGTTGGAAGTTTTGGATCAATAAAAAAGTGAACGGCCACTCCTTTTTCATTTCCAAGAGCAACACATCCGCGAGCCATCTCTTCCATGTCCGTAATAATATTAAAATCTGATTTGCTAATGGTCAATCGTCCTGTTTGCATTTGAGCCAAATCCAATAAATTTTCAATATTAGACATCAAGTTACGCGCAGAACCTTGAACCGATTGTATATATTCATGCTGAGTATCAGTTGGGCTCGTTTTTGAGAGGAGATCGACAAAACCCAATATTCCATTCATCGGTGTACGAAATTCATGCCCTATATTGGCTAAAAATTTGGTTTTCATGTTCTCAACTTGAACGACTTCATCTTGCAAAGCAACAACTTTACTGCGATCTTCTAAGCGCAGTAAATACAAGTCGCTTGCACCTTGATGCAACAACGTGGATGTTGCTTGCATCGAATGACGATTTCCCTTCGAATCAACTATGCCCAAGCCATATCCATTCGGACAATGGGTACGGATATAATCTAACCAGCTTTTATCGTATTCCGTAAAAACTTCTTCGTCTTCATCACTGAACAATTCGCGAATACTTTCGTATTTTGTTCGTAACTCTTCAATGCTTTTAACTTGAACCAATGCAAAAAAAGCCTTATTAGCTCCTATCCATCCATTCTCTTTAGTGAAAAATAAAATAGCACACGAATCAGTGTCCAAAATTTTGTAAAAAAGATCTTTATCAATATTGTAATTTGTACCTTCTTTATTAGCAATAGATTTATAACCAAATAAATTCGAAACCCATTTTATAAATTCCAACTTCTTAATCCCCCACTTCAGATCATAACTTCGGATATTGTAACACATATTATCCGTGTGAGGGTTTATCACATAATGCTATAATTCGAAAAAATGAGTTTATTGAATGAAGAAAGCAACAAGAAAAGAAATCGAAGCCATCAAATTCGCTTTAGTGCAACGATACGATGATGCAGTCACCGAGCTAACCTATCGTAATGTGTATGAACTTGTCATCGCCGTCGCCCTCTCAGCACAATGTACCGACAAGCGGGTAAATCTGATAACTCCTGCGTTGTTTAAAGCCTATCCAACTGCCTATGACTTAGCCAAGGCAGATATTAAAGACGTTAAAAATTTACTTCAAACCTGCTCTTTTTTCAATAACAAAGCAGTCAACCTCATCGAAATGTCAAAGCGCATCGTAAATGTTTATAATGGAGAAGTTCCTCTGGATGAAAAAGAACTCATTACCCTCGCAGGTGTTGGGCAAAAGACAGCCCATGTTGTCCTTATCGAATACACCGGAGCCAATCTTATGGCCGTTGACACCCATGTATTTCGCGTCAGCCATCGTCTAGGGTTAAGCGATGATCTGACACCAGCCACAACCGAGGCAACGCTTGTCAAAAAATTTAAAACAAACCTTCATCAGCTCCATCAAGGGATGGTGCTCTTCGGACGCTATATTTGTACCGCACGAAATCCAAAGTGTGATGATGGATGCTTTTTAAAAGAGTACTGTAAAACCAAGGAAAGTTTTAAACCCAGATAAGGTAAAATCGTCCATGATGAAACAATTATTACTCTTTTTAGCAGTGCTAGTGTTCACGGGTTGTGTCAATGAGCGTGGGGTTAGCTTGCGCTACTATAACGACTGTGAAGAATATTATGATGCGCAAGGCTACTATCATAAAAAATGCGATGAAAATATCGTGGATTACAGTGATGTTAAAAAAGCTTTGACATCACCTGCTACGGCCGCTGATCCAAAAGTATGGTAAGTTTAACTATTTACACGCGATAAATGTCGCGAAATTGGCCCACCTAAAAAGAACGTCACAACTCGAAAAACCGCTTTTTTTGGCCATCTCAATATTCTCAACCATTGTATACGGTATCAGAACATTTTCAAGCGCTTCACGTTTTTGCACAATTTCGTATTCACTGTACCCTTGCTCTTTTTTGAAATTATAATAACAATCGATGAGCTGTTTATTCAATGTTGCATTTTCACTCAGCACTTTTTCGCTGAAGATAAAAACACCTCCTTCTTCAAGAGAATCGTATACTTTACGCAAAAGCGTTTCTCTCACCATTGGACGGATAAACTGTAATGTGTAGTTGCAAACAATTACTTTAGTGCTTCCAAAAGGATATTCTAAAATATCCCCCTCTACTAATGAAATCTTTGATCCATACGCCTCAATTTTTTTATGGGCATGCTCTATCATGGCGCTTGAATTATCAATACCAATCAATTCAATGCCCTCAGTTGATTTCAATGAACGCTCAATGTCCAATAATAAAGAAGCCGTTGAACATCCAAGATCAATGACTCTCCCACCCTCATTCAGTGCATTAATCGAGAATTGTCGAGTCAGCTGTAGCGATTCTTTGTAAAAAGGGACCGAACGGCTCAACATGTCATCAAATACGGCTGCAACGTCGGCATCAAATTCAAATTGTTTGGAAATAGGTTTGGTAAAGTAGGTATCAGTTTTCATAGGCAGTATTGTAGCGAAAAGAGTTGTTTTAAGAAAAGGTGGCGCGACGAAACACCATATGCCCCTTTTCCAAAACGTCAAATTACTAGCAAAAGACGGTCCACTTTAAAAAAGGGTAGGCGCTATCTCTATCGTTTTTTTTGTCTTAGCCGTTGAAGCCTTACTATCTTCAAAAAAGGTAATTTCATGCTCCCGTAAAATACGAATGGTGTTGGTCGTCCCTTTCACTCCGACCGGATCTCCGGCAGTAAATATATACGTTTGTGTCTTATCAATAATATTACGCGCTAATCCGCGAGTAATAATATCACTCAGCATATCTTCGAGCTTCCCTTTTTTAGTCAGATATGCCGGAACAACTCCCCAAACCAATGTTAACAAACGAGCTACATGCTCATCATGCGTTGCGGCGTATATGGTCATTTCAGGACGATAGCGTGCCAGCTTAATCGCAGACTGACCCGACGTCGTCATAGCAATAATTCCTGCAGCATGCAATGCGTCCCCCAAACGTACTGCGGATTCATGAACCGTATCCATAGGATCATGGTGCTTGAACTCTAAAAATTTATCAAAGGGATATATTTCTTCAATCGATTGAATGGTGTTGACCATTGTCTCTACCGCCAAAATGGGATTATTCCCAACAGCCGATTCCTCTGAGAGCATCACCGCATCCGTTCCATCTAAAACCGCATTGGCTACATCGCTGATTTCAGCACGCGTTGCCGTTTCTTTTTCGGTCATTGACAACAACATTTGCGTCGCGGTAATAACGGGTTTTGAAGCTTCATTTGCTTTGCGAATCAGCATTTTTTGAATAGTAGGAACCCGGTAATAGGGAACTTCAATCCCTAAGTCGCCTCGTGCAACCATCAATCCATCAGAGCTCTCTAAAATTTCATTAATATTTTCCACCGCATCAAATTTTTCAATCTTGGCAAACAGTTGTACTTCACCGTTAAGTGAACGAATAATCTCTCTTGCTTCAATCATGTCTGCCGCATTTTGAACAAAGGATATCGCCATAAAATCAACCCCATTGGCCACACCCCATGCCATATCAAGACGATCTTTGGGTGTCAATACATCAATACCCAATCGCGTATTTGGAAAATTAACCCCTTTTTTTGAGCCCAACTTACCTTGATTTTCGATGCTAATACGGACAAATTTTTCTTCACATTCAACTACTTTCGCTCGGATATTACCATCACAAAGATAGATAGCATCTCCTACTTTGAGCATTTTTAAAATCTCACCCTGGTTTAAACAGCTTTGATAATGGTGAGGAGCAATTTGCTCCCCCTCAATCTCCTCATAGTAAAAATCCAGAATGTCTTTTGGATAAAGATGAAAATCCTCTTTCAAAATTCCAATACGAATTTTTGGTCCGGATATATCTTGTAATACCCCGACAATAAGCCCTGTTTCACGCATTGCCTGGCGAATATTGTTCAATACACCCAAATGATATTCGTGGGTTCCATGTGAGAAATTAAGACGAAAGACATTTACCCCAGCTCGAATCATTCCCGATAATATCTTCACGCTCTCAGAAGATGGTCCGACGGTTGCCAAAATTTTTGTTCGTTTTTGCATATCTTTTCCTCACATTTCATTCATACTTATTTCTATCATGGTAACACAATTAGATTACAATTTTGACATTTTTGTCGATATACTGCTGGCCATCTCAGTGATTATAGAGGTGGGTTTGACTACAATCAGAAACTTATTAACTGGAAAATACATAACCTATGCAAAAACGAGCCATTGAAACTGATATCGTTTTAATTGACATTATTGACTTTTCACGACTTGAAATGTCACAGCAGCTCGAGCTCATTACGTTTCTTTCGCAAAGTTACAAAAAAATGATTCAAAAAATGCTGGAAAATTCAGGAATTCCTCTTGAAAAAATGCTTCAGGGGATTATTCCTACGGGTGATGGTTTCTATTGTATTTTGCATCCAAATCTTAGAGGATTTGGACCCATCTTAGGCCTCTCATTTATTCACTTTTCCGATTTTATTTCGAAAGAATACCCCTATTTCAAAGGTATTCGTGTCGCCGTTCATACCGGAAAAGTACACCGATTTGAAGATATTTTAGGACACAATAATTTTGTAGGTGATGGATTGAATGAGTGCGCACGCTATGTTGAAATCAAAAACTTGGTAGCCAATACTGTCTTTATTTCTGACACTGCTTTTGAGTCATTGCAAACCTTCTTAAATGAACATAACGACTTTTCAGATCTTTTAAAAAAATGTGAATTTCGGCACAGTGCACTGCACATCTTTCATGATAAACATGAAATCAAACGCAACGGTTATTTAATATGGATGAGACAAGGAGGCATTATCCCTCCGCCAAAACAAGAGTGGCTAACCCCAAAAAGGAGAACTCATGCGATTTAGCATTGATGAATACGCAAAAACATTCAAAATATCAAAAGAGATGATACAAAATAAAATTCGGACCAAACGGCTTAATTATATTATTGAATCCGGGGTGACGTATATCATTGTGCCGCGTAGCTCTTTGAATGAAGAGAAACATCGTGAAATACAAGAATCATTAAAACAAGTTCCTACGATTAACGTACCAACAGCCACATCTCCAAAAACAAGTGTTGGCATGGTTATTTCCCTTTACCAAAAGGAAAACCATCATTTAAAACTCAAAGTAAAAGAGCTTGAAGCAAAAATTGACCGTCTTGTTAATGATAAAGAGCATATGCTGATTGCTGAACGTACACGTATTGAAGAAATTTATACTGCAAAAGATGAACAGCTCAAAAGTATTTTGGAAGTTCTCAGTACAAAACTAATGCTCTCCAGCAATAGTAATACAGTGCATGATGTGGATGTAGCTCAGCCAAACTCCTTGTCTATTGAGCCAAAAGGTGTCATCGAGTTAAAACGGTATTTGAAATTCATCGGTGTTGGAAGCGAAGATCGCAAGCATGTACGCCGCCGTTTTACGCAACGCTATGGAAGCGACGTCCGCATTATTCAAAAAGAGGGAGAGTTTTACGTCGACTTGTCCAAATACGACTATACCGATCTTCTCTAACCATACTTTCATTATTTTATACGATTAAACGTATAAAATATCCGCTTTAATGTTTGCTTTATAAAACTCCCATTACAATTTAACAATGGAAATCAATGACCTTTTTAATCTTCTCCACAATGCCGTGGAAGCACAAAATAATGGAAAGAAGATTTCCCAAAAAATAATGGCTGAAAAACTGGAGATTTCTATGCGTACCTACCAGGACTGGAGATTAGGAAATGCAAAACCGCAAGCTGCTAAAGCAGTTCTTGAAATGCTCGCCATGCTTGAAGACGATGAAATCATTCGTGTTGTCCGAAAAATTAATAAATTAGGAAAGTAGTTATGAGCACTTTAACTGAGCAAGAACGCGATAGCTTGGAAGATGTTTTTTTATCCATCTCATCAACACGATTTTCATCCATAAAATGGTCTCTATCCCAATACCATTGTTATTGGATTCTACACTTCAGAGAATCATTCAGAGCCTTTTTTAATGACCGTTCATCCCTCAAAAAGAGCAAATATACTCTAAAATGGACAATTTTGCAAAAGAATTGTAAAAAAGTAGAAAAACACAGATAAATTTAAGCTAAGAGATATTAAAGTATTCGCGTTTGAATTACTTTCCTCTCTACTTCCCACGAAGCAGGAGGTTGAAGTGAATGTCATCTATCTAATCTTAAGGGTAATAAATGAACAAAGCACAATTCGTAGAGTTGGTACAAAAAAATGGTGGTTATAAAACTAAAATTGAAGCTGAAACAGCAATCAAAGCTTTCACGGAAGCAGTAACTGAAGCACTTGTTTCAAAAGAAGAAGTTTCTTTGGTAGGTTTTGGAAGTTTCGCAGCATCACTTCAAAAAGGTAAAAGCGGTACAGTACCTGGTACTACAAAAACTTATACTACTTCTGATAAAATGGTTCCTAAATTCAAACCAGGCAAAAGTCTTAAAGACAGCGTTGCCGCGGCAAAGTAATTTTTCTCCAATCTTCCTAAGGATCTTCCTTGGGAACATTCAACTTCGTTTCTCTCTTTTTTCTTTTTTAAATAGGTTATAATTACCCATCATTCAGATTTAGAGGTTTTTTTTGCTGTTTTCCTTTTTTTCCCGTTTTGACTCGTCAAAAATATTACCAGAAGATACTCTTATACAAGATGATGAAAATGTTTTTGACGATTTAATGCTTCATGAAGAGGCAGTTTGTTTAACTAACTTCACCCTATTTCATCAGGAAAACCATTTCAATATTGATCTTTTGCTTTTTTTACCCCATTATGGCCTTTACCTGGGAGAAAAAATTCTATGGAATGCACAAGAACTTAAGGGCGCGAGCGTAAAACGTTTAACACGTCAAAGCCATGCCGCATCTCATACTCAGCTTGAATCTAAAGAAAAAGTAATTTATCAAAAGCTTCAAGATGTACTCTCTTTTGATTCGACGCCACTTGAACGGATTTTTTGGATGAAGAATCTGACCTGTGCCGAATTTGAAACACTTAACCCGTCCTTCCATGAACTCTTACCCAAAGGACGATTGATTTTTAAGGATGATACGGCCGTTGAGATTCAAAGCAAACTTCATGCATTGCATGAGCGCCAATTTCATCCCTTCTCAAGACTAAAAGTCATTGGTTCCCTTAGAGCACATACGCTTTTGCTACCTACCACCTCTGAACCCTTTGGCTCTTTTCTATCACCCCAGCAGCTGCTCTTTTTAGATGCACCCGTACCAAGGCGCTGCATACTTGTGTTAAGCTCCCCTCATAGCAGTGGTAAAAGCACCGTACTCATTCGAAAAGTCATAGACTATTTGCTATCCCATCCCGATGAAACGGCCCTTGTTATCACACCTACGAGATACAGCGGTGAATTGCTGCGTAAAGAATTTGTTGCACTCATGGAATTTTCAGCAGTTAAATGTGATCTTGCACAATTGCACTTTCACACACCTGCGCAGGAGATGGATACCATTGAAACAACGCGCCCTTTCCTGCAGAGTACGCTTATCGTCTGCGATGATACGCATTTACTTAACACCGACAGTCTGCAGCGGATTATTGAGCACAAAGGCTCGCGGTCACTTCTCCTGTGCGGCGTCAGCAATCCCACAAATACAGATGCATTTACTTTGCCTACTGTTTACAGGGTACCTGTTGTCCATACTGTTAGTTTTTCACATACAAAAGGGGCACTTTACACCTTACTTACCGGATTAAAAACTCATCTAGAAACTGCTAGCAGTAATCTCATCATGATAATTTTACCAACTCCAGAAATGGTCCTTGAGTATAAAAAAGCCATTGAATTGCACTTATCGGTTAAATGCAGAATTTTAAATGATACGTTTAGCTTACAATATGATAATTTAGAGGAAATCACCCTCTCCACCCCTGAATATATCAGTGCACTGAATGTACCCCATAGCTACCTTATCAATCTAAATATGGATGATCCGCTCTATTATCCTCTAGCGTTAAGCCGTGCGTCAGATACGGTCACTATAATCTCCGAATCTAATTTGGAGGGGTAAATGGAAAAAATCATCAAGTCCGACGGCGAATGGCAAAAACAATTATCGCCGGAAGCTTATTACGTTGCACGTCAACACGGGACTGAACCTGCATTTAGCGGAGAATATGCGAATTCCAAAGCTGATGGAGTTTATGTATGTGTCTGCTGTGGTACGCCTCTGTTTGATTCAAGTGCTAAATTTGACTCAGGGACTGGTTGGCCTAGCTACGATAGCCCTGTTAGCCCCCAGACCATCACAGAGAAGCGTGATACGGCTCATGGTATGATTCGCGTTGAAGTGCTGTGTGCTGCATGTGACGCTCACTTAGGGCATGTCTTTCCTGACGGCCCAAAAACAACAGGTCTTCGCTATTGTATCAATTCAGTCTGTTTAGACTTCAAATCACGAACCTAGGAGTTATTTATGCGTATATTACTTTCTTTAGTCCTTGCTTCAAGCTTTCTCTTAGCCGCTCACCCAAGAGTATCACTGCAAACAACTCAAGGTGAAGTCGTTCTAGAACTGTATGAGGACGTAGCACCTCTTGCGGTCGAGAACTTTACAACATTAGCAAAAAATGGCTATTACAACGGTCTTACGTTTCACCGTATTATTAAAAATTTCATGATTCAAGGCGGTGATCCAACCGGTACCGGTGCCGGTGGTGAGTCAATATGGAAAAAGCCGTTCAAAGATGAATTTAAATCGGGAGTGGTTTTTGATAAGGCAGGAATCTTAGCTATGGCCAATGCAGGACCGCGCACCAACGGAAGTCAGTTCTTCATTACTACGGCACCTACACCATGGCTCAATGGCTATCATACAATTTTTGGAAAAGTCGTCGGGGGGATGGATGTTATTAGTAAACTCAACAATGTTCAAACCAGCAGTGACAAACCGATCCAAACTCAAAAAATTCTCAAAGCAACCGTTATTCAATAAAAGCTCTTCCTCATTTTTGAGGAAGTTTTGCCAACGAATCCAATACACTTTTTTGCTTCTGTTCATCCAACTTTTTATCATTGGAAACAAACATATAAAATTCTACCCGTCTATTTTTAGCACGATTGGCTTCGCTCGTATTAGCTGCCAACGGTTTCCCTGATCCGAAACCGGCACTGGATAGGCGCTCAGCTGCTATACCATTTTGAATAAGTTCACGAACAACCGTTGCAGCACGAGCGCTTGATAGCTCCAAGTTATCGCGATACTGCGTTCCTCCTGGAAGGTTTTGATTATCTGTATAGCCGCGCACTGAGATATCAACAGTAGGGGGAAGTGTTCTTATAATATCTGCAACCCTTTTTATAAAAAGGTGCATCTCCTGATCATCTATCGTTGCATTTGATCCTCTAAAAGGAATTGTTGCTGGCAATTTCAACAGTACGCCGTCCATTGTTTGATCCAATGCACCTTCTCCTGCAGAAACATTTTGCATCTGGGCTTCTTGTTCACTGCTCGATTCTGCTTTTCCCTCACCCATTGAAGAAGTATTTTCTAATAACGCGCCACCTTTGGATATTGGCATCTTACCCACACTTGATTTCTCAGACTTATCTGTAGACTCAGGATTCATAGGCAATACCGGGCTTATCTCCTCAGGTGCGGGAGCGTAATCGTAAATTTTTACAAATTCTTCTTTTAAAGCTTTCACTTTTTCTTTATTAACCGATGCAAGAGCGTAAAGGGCTATAAACAATGCCAACAAAAGACTGAAAAAGTCGGCAGTCGGAACCGCCCATTTTTCACCTGCAGGACACTCTGGACATTTTTTACATTTTTTCTTTGCCATCTATATGCTCATCACGAAAATTGGCTGTGTTTCTCTTCAGCAGGTGAGAGGAAATTTAACAGTTTTGCTTCAAGCGTACGGGGATTATCACCATGTACAATACCGATAATTCCTTCTAGCATCACCTTTTGTTCTTTGACAATATGATGAGCTTTTGCTTTCATTTTATTTCCCATCGGCCCGATCAAAACATACGCCCCGAAAATCCCTGTAACAGTAGCGGTAAATGCCCCCGCAATACCTTCTGCCATCTCTTTTGGATTATCCAATTTTTGAAGTGCCAAGATCAGCCCTAGAACTGCTCCTACAAGGCCCATAACAGGAGAGGTTTCTCCAGCTAGAATCCAATAATGCGCACATCCATGATAATACTCTTCTGTCTCCTCTATCACAGCTTCAAGTGTTTCAGATATGGTATCTATTTCATTGCCGTCTACGGCCATACTAAGACCTTGCTTTAAAAACTCATTATCCAACTCAGATACTCTCTTTTCAAGTGAAAGAAGCCCATCACGACGTGCCATTAACGCTAATTCAACGATCTCTTTAATTCGTTCTTCCAAATTAACGGATGATTTTTTAAAATTCATCCCCAAGTTTTTCCATGCACCTTTTATATATTCTGGATCAGTGCTTACCATAGCCGCCAATAGCGTCGTTGGTATAATGATAATAAGTGATGTAATATGAACGACGTGAACAGGGTTTCCACCCTCCATCAAGTCCCCAATAGAAATAGAAGCCATCGCTCCTAATATCCCTAAAATCGTTGTTAAGTCCACAAGAACTCCTTTTCTTTTAGCTTAGCGCAATCTTTGCAATTGTATTCATCCATTAATTGCTCGATTGTACCTTTTTTTCACTGAAAAGCATTATTCTTTTAATTCTTTGGCATAGAAAAAGTTATAAAGTACTTTTATCAGTATCATGAGAAAGATACCGCTCCCCATACTGGCCACAATAAAAGCATAGTACTCATCATGACTAATTGCATGAGCTCCATAGCCTAATGTTGCAATCGCAACGGTGAAGGTCAATGGCATTGAATCACTTAATGAAAAAAGAATCGTATTTTTTAAACCCAAATAGCCTAGATAAGCGACCAATGAGCTGAGTAATCGAATACCAATAATAGCACTTGCTATAAAAAAGGCCATTTGCAGTATCTTAGGATCCGCGAATGCCTCCAATGCTACGGTCGATCCGACATGTATAAAAAAGATCGGTACTAAAAATCCAAATCCAAAAGAAGATAATTTTTCAGGAAGCTCAGTTTTGTGTTTAAAATAAGTAGCAATAAAAGTCCCGGCTAAAAATGCTCCCAACACAACATCAATCTTGAGATACAACATTCCGGCAACCAAAATAAACATAAGCGCCATCGAAAAACGGATATCCTGGTCTTTACCATCATCGTGAGGCATGATAAGGGTTTTAAGCCCGGGATACCACCAAAACAAGATACGAATCCCCCTGAAAAAGAGGACAAAGCCAATCAAAAAGGCAAACAAACCCCCCAAGGTAATCGCAAATTCTCGATTATAACCGTATTCCAATCCACCGCTTAAAACGGTCAAAGCCATAATACTCACCAGTTCACCGATGATACCAATGTTCAATGCCAAGGCAAGCCAAGGCTGATTTTTACCATATTCTTTTACCAATGCCATCAACATTCCCAAAGAAAAAATTGGGAAAGCGACAAGATAGACTGCACTTAAATCGAAATAAACATAAAGGCCAAAAGAACATCCATACAGCATAGCAAAGTAAACGACAGTACGACGAAGTAAGGAAGATTTGGCGAATCCAAACTCTTTGAGATTTACTTCCATACCTGCTAGAAACATCAGGTATAAAAATCCGACTTTAGCAATAACTTTAAAAAGCTCATTTTCCACCAAAAGACCAAGATAAGCCGCGATACTACCCAATAAAATTTCCACAACTACTACGGGGATTTTCGTTACTCTCGATAAAAATGGAGAAAACATAATAAGAAGGGACAAGGTGACAATAACACCGCTGTTGCTCATAATCATCCTCTCAATGCCTTCCATACTTCAATCGCCTGAACGTGTTCTCTTACATCATGTACTCTCACGATACGGGCTCCTTCTTCAATCGCCTTAAGATGAATAGCCAAAGTACCGCTTAAACGTTCATCGCTGGAAGTTGAAATAATTTGATCAATCATTGATTTGCGGCTGGCACCCACAAGCAATGGTTTCCCAAAGCGTAAAAAATGTTTTTGGTGGGTAATGAGCGCCAGATTATCTTCTAAGCGTTTTCCAAACCCGATCCCGCAATCGAGAATCGTATTTTGAATACCGTATTTTTCTGCTTTTTCCAGCCGTTCTTCAAAAAATTGCCCAACCTCATGAAGAACAGAATCATAGTGTGGATTTTTTTGCATTGTTTGGGGATTTCCTCTCATATGCATAATCACAGCTGTTGCATTGTAGGAACCGCACAACGAAGCCACCTCATCATTTGCCAGACCTGTGATATCGTTTACGATACTAAACCCTTTTTCAAGAGCATACGAAATCACGGAAGGTTCAAAGCTGTCGAGACTCAAACGGACCTTTTCATGCAAATGCTGTGAATACAAGCTATCGATAATCGGACGTACCCGCGAAAGTTCTTCTTGGATACTCACACTTTGACTATTCGGACGGCTCGAAACTCCGCCAATATCAATAATATGCGCACCATCTTCAATCATCATCTCAATTTTTTCAATGGCTTGAGTTTCTTTAAATCGGCTAAGCTCATAAAAACTGTCGTCATTGGCATTGATGATCCCCATAACCTCAATCTCTGCTATGTTTTTCTGATGACAATAAAGTTCCAATTCGAGAGCCAATGCTTGAAGTCCAAAGGGTTGTGCTTTCTCTTTTTTGGCAAGAATCTGAAGCTGTCTTTCATTCGCAATCAAAATGGCGTTTACTCTAGGTTCAAGTGCGGTGACCGTCCCTCTGGGTACAGCCAAATCAGCCCCGATACTCAGAGCATCTTGTTTAAGGATATTCGCCGCCCCCACATGCAAATCAACAATTTTGATCAGATGAATTTTCCCCTTGTCCTGCAAAATCGATATCCCGCCTGCATCAACTTTTAACTTCTGAAGCGCTGTTTTAAGGTTTATCGTAGAGGAAAGATGCTCAACGTACACGCTTTACCTCTTTTAGAAAATTCATCAAGACCATTACCAAAACACTTTGCACTCGTGCATTGAGTTCGATGAGCCTAAAGGCTTTGTCAAACCCTTCGATTTGAGCAGTTGTCAATACTAAACATTCAACATGCGCCGCGTGATAAAAAAGATTTTCAATCAGTTCCTTAGCTTCATGCTTTTTTAATTTTTCATATTCTTTTACCCATGCAAACATACTCGAGAGATCCAAAGTACGCAGACTCAATGAGATGGATGTGTGCTGCCGTTCATTAAACTCTTGACTCAATGATAAACGTGAACGAACCGTAGGTAAAAAAGTGCTTTTATTGGGAGCGAGAAGAAGGAAAACAATGTTACGAGGTGGTTCTTCCAAAATTTTCAATAATGCATTCTGGGCGGGTACTGTGAAACTTTTGGCTCCCAAAATTAATGTTTTAGTTTGAGCTTCGCTCCTATATGCTTCAGCAATGACTTCTTTGGCATCTTCTATTTTAAAATCTTCCCGTATAAATCTAACACATCGAAGAGGTAAAAGTTCTTGTTCAATTTCAAGCGATTTCTCTTCGAAGCGCTCGGTGATTAAAATCGAGCCCCCCTTAGGCGTGAACATCAATCTCCCCAAACAATACGGCAGAAAGTGTTTTATCAAACAAGCGATATAACTGTAACAATTTGATATCAAATAAAGGATCATAAGACCTTATGCTAAGAGCATTTGGATAATTTTCATCCATAATCCACATTAGCGCATTGTCCGTTCGCTTCACGATATCTGCACGTCGTTCATCACCGCCACGCCCAATATACCAAAAGAAATAGTCGCCCTTATAAGAGAGGTCAAGCATGTCGCTTAATGTATCCATAGCTTCCGCATTCACTAACTGATCAATATGGGGATAGAGACCATCTAAATAGACTATAGGAATCATCGGCCGCTCTTTAAGCTTCTTGTTAATCGTTTCGGTGATGTAGTGAGAGAACCACCGGCGCTCAGAATCGGTCACCAAAACGATTGTATGCCCCTTCATAATCTGATCCATGGTACTTGCTATTTGCGGAATCCACTCATATCGCTGTTCTTCAAACCAGCTCATCGATGCACCCTCAGCTCTAATTGTGTCTAGGGTCCATCGATCAAATTTATGCATTTATTGATCCAACGAATACGCACTGTGAAGTGAGCGTACTGCCAACTCGGCATATTTCTCATCAATCACCATCGATACTTTTATTTCCGATGTAGAAATCATCATGATATTAATATTTTCGCGCGCCATTGTTTGGAATGCTTTTGCTGCGACTCCCGTATGCGATTTCATTCCAACACCGACAATGGAAACTTTACAGATACATTCGTCATAACTTGCTCGGCCAATTTCACCTTCGCTGATGAATGTTTCTACCACTGTTTTAGCATCCAATAGCTCAGTCTTAGGAACGGTAAAATCCAAATGAGTTTTGCCATCATGCCCTTGTGTTTGAATAATCATGTCAATGTTTACACTGTTATCTGCCAAACGGGTAAAAATATCCGATGCAATCCCCGGACGGTCTATGACTTCCAGCAAAGAAACACGTGCTTGATTTTTATCCAGTGCAATCCCGCTAACGAGTGGTTTTTCCATAATATTCTCTTCCTTTGTTATAAGTGTTCCCTCTGCCATTGTAAAGCTGGATCGGGTTACGAGGTTTACATTCAATTTTTTAGCCAATTCGACCGAACGGTTTTGGAGAACTTTAGCACCCAAAGAGGCCAATTCCAACATCTCATCGTAGCTGATACGATCCATTTTACGTGCTTTTGGTTCAATACGAGGATCAGTCGTATAGATACCATCAACATCCGTATAAATTTCACATAAATCAGCCTTTAAAGCTCCAGCAAGAGCAACGGCAGAGAGATCCGATCCCCCACGCCCCAGTGTTGTCACTTGGCCTTCTTCGCTCACCCCTTGAAAACCGGCAACAACAACGACTTTGCCCTGTGCCAGTTCTGCCTGCATATTAGCAGGATCAATGCTCTCGATACGTGCTTTGGTATGAACACTGTCGGTCACGATTCCCGCTCGACGACCGCTCATTGATGCGGCAGGATGCCCCATCGCATTGAGCGCGATTGAGAGCAGTGCTGCCGTTACACGCTCACCTGAGCTTAACAACATGTCGACTTCACTTCGCTCAGGAGTAGCTGTATAATGCTCAGCAAAAGCAATCAATTTATTGGTTTCACCGCTCATTGCAGAGACGACTACGACGACTTGGTGCCCTTCTTTAAGCGTTTGAGAAACTCGGTTAGCGACATTTTGAATACGCTCCAAATCTCCGACACTTGTTCCCCCAAACTTTTGTACAATAAGCATTACAGATACCCCTTGGCTCTAAAATGTGAAATGACTTCTTCATAAATCGGTTTTTTAAAATGGGCGATCTTCCCACTTAGCTCTTCTAACCCCACAAACTGATATTCTTTGAATTCCGGGTGCTTTGTGTCCAAATTAATTTTAGCATTTTTTTTGAGCCGAACCAGATAATACCGCTGTTTTTGCCCCGCAAACGGTGCCATTTTGATAGCCACATGCGGCGGAAAATCATACGAAATCCATTCGGGATACTCTGCGATAATTTCTACTTTGTTGGTTCCTATTTCCTCTTTCAACTCACGAAAAAGAGCCTCTTCAGGACTTTCTCCCTCATCGATTCCCCCTTGCGGAAACTGCCAAACTCCTACTAAATCACTTCGCTCAGCAATAAAAATTTGTTTCTCTTCAGGGTACGCATTGGAAACAATAATAGCGGCGACATTGGGACGATAAAACTTTTGTTGACTCATTCGCTATCTTTTTTCCTATAATTGTAGGGTAATCACCATTAAAAAAAGTATAATTCGCCATGCTTTTATACATTCACATCCCTTTTTGCGACAGCAAGTGCTCGTATTGTGCCTTTAACTCTTATGTTGATAAGTTTTCCCAACGCGAACGCTACATGACTGCCCTGGGTATTCAACTTGAGGCTGAGCTTAAACGTTTTAATGTCAGCCCTACCAATCTTATTGAAACCGTTTTCATCGGCGGGGGTACTCCTTCCACCGTTGATCCTGAACTTTATATTCCCCTATTTGAACGTATTCGTCCCTATTTGCAAAAAGGGGCCGAAATCACTTCCGAAGCCAACCCTAACAGTGCGACCAAAGAGTGGCTGGAGGGGATGAGGGCATTAGGAGTTAACCGCATAAGCTTTGGTGTACAAAGTTTTGACGATAATAAACTAAAAAGATTGGGGCGTGCTCACAACACACACCATGCAATGGAAGCAATCAAGAATGCGTCCATAATTGGCTACGAGCACCTCTCTCTCGATCTCATTTATGGCGTTCAAGGAGATACTAAAAATCTTCTCAAATCAGACATCACCCAAGCATTTTCACTCCCAATTGATCACATTAGTCTCTACGCCCTCACTATCGAAGAAGATACCGCATTCGAAAAATCACCTGAAATGGCAAATGAAGAGCTTGATCTAACCCAATGGCTTTTTGACGAAATATCAGCCCGAGGATTTGAGCACTATGAAATCTCCAATTTTGGACAATATCAATCGCACCACAATCTTGGGTATTGGGAACATAAACCCTATATCGGGCTAGGTGCAGGTGCCGTAGGATTTTTAGAATCGACCCGTTTGTACCCTTCAACCGATATTGAAGCGTACATCAACGAACCTTTGACAATAAAAGAAGAAGTTTTAACGAATTCAGAGATTTTGAATGAAAAACTTTTTTTAGGCTTTCGAAGCTGCGTCGGAGTCGACAAAATGCTCTTGTCTACAGCGCAGCTTGCTCAAGCTCAAGTACTTTTGGATGGAGGACTATTAGAATATAAGAATGGACGCTATATTAATCCAAATTTTCTCCTCGCGGACGAAATCACGTTAAGAATTGAGGGGTATTAGAACCGCCTTTTAAACTTAATTTTGATAAAATCATTTCAATTCTTTAAAAAATAAACAATAAGCAGGCAAATATTATGTTTGGAATGGGCATTACAGAAATTCTTCTTATCGCTATCGTCGCTGTTCTCTTTTTAGGACCCGACAAACTTCCCTCTACGATGGTAGAGATCGCCAAATTCTTCCGTAGTGTCAAGGGGACTGTTAATTCGGCAAAAGCCACGATTGAGGATGAAATCAGACTCTCAGGAATCAAGGAAAGTGTCATTGATTATAAAGCCGAACTCACCAATGCGAGTTCTGAGTTAACGCGTATGACAGACTTCCCAGAGATTGGGGCTGATGTAACCGCCATGAAAAATGATTTGAACCTTGAAATGCTTCCATCTGCACCTGCCGCACCCAAGGAACCAGAGGTCATCACCTTCGCCCCTAAAACCAAAGAGGAAGCTTAATGTTTGATGATTTACGTCCTCACTTAGTAGAACTGCGCAAGCGCCTTGGTATCAGCGTTGCTGCTATTATTATTATGTCTATTGTTATGTGGAGCTTCCATGATGCCATCCTTACATGGATTACTCAACCGCTTATCGATGCACTAACGGCTACGGCCAAAGTTTCCCGTAAAGCTGCACAGGGAATGATCGTCACACGTGAATTATCCGAAGCATTTTTTGTCGCCATGAAAGTCTCCTTTTTTGCAGGACTTCTTGCGGCACTGCCGATCATACTTTCTCAAATATGGCTTTTTATTGCTCCGGGCCTTTATGCCAATGAGAAAAAGATGATGATACCTATCGTTGTAGGAGGAACAGCAATGTTCCTTGCGGGGGCATCCTTCGCCTACTATTTTGTAACCCCTATGGGATTTGCTTTTTTTATCGAATTCGGAAGCGCCACATTCGTTCCGATGTATAATATTTCAGAGTACGTAGAGTTTTTCACTAAAATTCTATTCGGCTTCGGATTATCCTTCGAGCTCCCGGTATTTTGTTACTTTTTAGCACTTATGGGACTTATCGATGATCGTATGATGAAGGATTTCTTTCGCTATGCTATCGTCTTAATCTTTATAATAGCAGCACTTTTGACCCCTCCGGATGTTCTTAGCCAAACCATGATGGCCGTTCCCCTTATCCTTCTTTATGGTATTTCCATCCTGATTGTTGCTGCTGTTAACCCGGCACCTAAAGAAGAATTGGCAGAGCTAGAAGACGAAGAGGATACGATTGACTAATGATCCACTTTTAACATCCAGCTATGAATACCATCTCCCCGATGGACTCATAGCTACCCATCCCGTCCATCCCAGAGACCACGCAAAGCTTCTTGTTTACAACCGTAAAGACCGTTCCATCACCCATACCCGCTTCGACCGCTTGAATGATTTTTTGCCAAAAGAATGCGCCATCATTTTCAATGACACCAAAGTAATCAAAGCCCGGCTTTATGGAAAAAAGGAGAGCGGTGGGGCTGTCGAACTGCTCATTAACCGCCCTCTAAATGCCTATACCATCAGTGTATACATAAAAGGACGCGTAAAAAGCGGTACTGTCCTTTATTTTGAGCAAGATGTAAAAGCTACGATCACTTTACTGCATGATGACGGATCACGGGAAGTTACTTTCTCGCTTGGCGATGCTCCTTTGCGCTTTGAAGAGCTGTTGACACTGCTAGATAAAATCGGCCACATTCCTCTGCCCCCCTATCTCGGACGCGAAGACGATGCTCAAGATGAACGTGAATATCAAAGTGTCTTCGCCGTGCATGAAGGGGCCGTCGCAGCACCTACAGCTTCACTGCATTTTACAGATGAACTCTTTAACCTACTATGCCAGCAGCACAAGCATGCTTTTGTGACTCTTCATGTGGGCTCCGGGACCTTTAAACCTGTAGAATGTACTACGATTACCGACCATCCGATACACTCAGAATATTTTGAAATTTCTGATACTTCGTTATCCCTAATACAAAGTTCAGTTCCCCTTTTATCCATCGGAACAACGTCTACACGTACAGTTGAATATCACATTCGAACAGGCGAATCTAGAGGAGAAGCAAACCTCTTTTTGCATCCACATAATCCACCTCTTCGCGTAAATCATCTGCTTACAAATTTTCATCTTCCGCAATCTACGCTTCTTATGCTTGTTGCATCATTTGTAGGATTGGAAGAGACACATAGAATATATCAAGAGGCGATTGATGAAAAATATCGCTTTTTTTCCTATGGTGATGCTATGTTAATCCTATAATTTTCAGCTAAATATGCTAAAATCAGGCAATATTATTTAATAGGGATTTCCCATGGACCAATTTTCACGAAGAAATTTTTTAGGTGCCGGCCTCATTCTTGGTGCGTCGACTCTTTTTGGTAAAGAAGCCGCCAAAACTGTTACAACAGAAACAAAAGCCTTCGTTCCTCCGATGATTGCATTTCCAGAAAAAAAACCGATGAAAACGATCTCCGATCGTCCTCCTCTTCTTGAATCATCTCGAGAGATCTTCACGAAGGCAATTACCCCAAATGATGAATTTTTTGTCCGTTGGCACATGCCTGATATCCCTACCTATATCGACTTAAACACCTTTCGGCTTGAGGTCAAGGGAAGTGTAAAAAATGCTTTATCTTTGAGCGTCGATGATCTAAAATCAAAATTTGAACCAGTTGAAATCACTTCTGTTCTTCAATGCGGTGGGAACAGCAGAAAGTTCTTTGCACAACAAACAGGGCAAGCCACACATGGTGTACAATGGGGGCATGGAGCAATGGGGTGTGCCGTATGGAAAGGGGCCCGTCTCAAAGACATTCTCAATATGGCAGGGGTTAATACAACAGCCAAGTATGTTGGTGTTAATGGATTAGAAAAACCGGCTGTAGATGAAACTCCTCACTTTTTTAGAGAAATGGGAATCGATGAAGCTCTTACTGATGAATTAATTGTTGCGTATGAAATGAATGGTCAAGATATTCCTTATCTTAATGGTTTTCCCCTAAAGCTAATCATTCCAGGTCACTTTTCAGACAGCTGGGTGAAAATGCTCTCAGAGATCACAGTAATGGATGAATACCGTAAGACATTTTTTATGGATGTAGCCTACACTGTACCTGATAATGACTGCGAATGTGTCATCTCTGGAAGTGACTTTGAGTACAAGCGCAAACCCATCACACAGATGAAAGTAAAATCTGTCATCGGCTATCCTACACCTAACAGCGTAATCAAAAAAGGGTCACGCATCAAAGTAAGCGGAGTTGCTTTTGACCAAGGAAAAGGGATCAGAGAAGTGATGATCTCTCTAGACGGCGGCAAAAACTGGAGCGCTACAGAACTTCAAAAAGATTATGGTAAATACGCTTATCGTCAGTGGAACTTCTCTTGGGAACCGAAAGTAAAAGGGGAATATACCATCATGGTACGTGCCATCAATCGTATCGGTAATATACAGCCTCTTCCTGGTGATATCGGGTGGAATGCCGGCGGTTACCAATACAATGCCGTTGACAGCGTCAACGTAAAAATCGTATAAGGACGGATTGATGAAAATAAACATACTAATTACTGGGCTTTTATTAACTGCTACAACTCTTTTTTCTCAAGTAACTAAACCAATTGAGATGCCTTACGTTGATTATCCTATCGAAGCGGGAGATCATGATGAAGTAACACAGCAGTACTGCCTGGTCTGTCACTCATTCGGATACGTTCTCAACCAAGGGAAGAAAAGCCGTCCCTATTGGACAGGAACTGTTGCCAAAATGGTCAATGAGTTCAAAGCGCCTATTCCAAAAGAAGACCAACAAATCATTATTAACTACCTCGTAAAACATTATGGATATGAGAGCGCAGCGCAGCATTAAGCTCGCTCTTTACACCACATATACCCTTCCATTTCGAACGTCAACCCTACCGCTTAATTCTGCTTCAAATATTTCACTCGGATATTTGTTCATTACCTCCTCATAACTAGGAGAGGTTCGACAAAAAGCCAGAAATGGCGTATCCATGATAGCATTCACCGCTGTTTTAGAAATTTGCGCAACAAAATCATCAATGTTTTCAATGGCTATTGCTTTTCCCTGAGCAAGTAGTCGATGCGTCCCCTCGCTCTCTCTTATGCGCTGTGGTAAAACATAAATCTGCTTGCCCATCTCAAGAGCATAGTCTACGCTGCGCATACTTCCACTTCCAATATCGGCTTCTGTGACAATCAGGCACTCACCCAAGGCCACAACAATCTCATTACGTACCACAAAACTCCATCCTCTGGCTTCAAATTCGGGTTCAAATTGCGAAAGTGTTAATCCATATGTTTCAATGGACTGTATGAGTTGAACATTGGCTTTTGGATACCGAAGATCAATCCCGCAAGGAAGTACGGCAATTGTATTGCCTGCCCCTGCTCCTTGATGTGCCAGTGTATCTACACCTGCAGCAGCTCCACTGACGATCACTATGCCAGCTGATGAGAGCTTTTTAGCCAGTTCATGGGTTATGCTGCGAGTATAGGGATTTGGCCGGCGTGTTCCGACGATAGAAATCTTAGGATGCGAAAGCAGCTCCAACGATCCTTTATAATAGAGGTTTGTTGGGTATTTCGACATAAATTCTAATTCATTAATGGAAAAAGGAATCATGTTAAGCATTAGCACTCCTACCTATAAGATATCTTACAGGATAACCCAATACATTAACACAAAAGAAAAATATGACAGAATGTCAAATTTGATCAATCCTGATAATTTGAACTTGATTCAAAATATCTTTTGATTCTTTCAGTGCTCGAATCGTATCAGGTCGCGGGTGACCGATTGCAATAGCACTTCCATGACGCTTGGCAATGGCAACTGCTTCACGGATTTGTTTTTTAACATTGGCAACACCGTCTTGATGATCCAAAAAGACATCACGTCCCAAATAACGCAAACCATATTTTGACTCCACACTTTTTACCTTGCTTGCAGCAATGGTTCTACTATCCACAAAAATCAACCCGTTTTCTTTCATAACACTAATAAGCCGATCCATAGCAGCCTCATCCGAGGTAAATTTGGAACCTGTATGATTGTTAATGTAATGAACATTTGGATAAAGGTGCTTGACCAAAGCTATTTGCTTTGTGATCGTTTCTATGGAATCCGTTATCCGAAGTGTAATCGGCTCTTCTTGATTATACGCAACTGCTTCCAACGGTAAATGAACCATGTATCCCGGAACAGATGCCGCTAATGCAGCAGATTCTGGATGACCTGGACTTGGCGGTAAAAAGGACATAACCAACGGTAACCCCGTAGAACGGATTGCAGCCACGTCATGTGCATAGGACACATCGTCCATAATAATAACCAATTTCCCTCCGCAAGGTTTTGCAGGAGGTTCTGTACGCGGTTCAGCCGCTGGTGGAAGTGCTTTTTTGTCTTTTGGTGCGTATTCATGCCGGGCACTTAACGCTTCATGGTCCAGCAGTTCTTTGAGCTCTTTTTTTAACTTAGCCGTCTCTATAAGCGGCTGTGCAACTTTAGTTGCATTTGTTTCTGCTTTCGCTATATCTTTTATCTGTGTCATCAGACGCTGCGTTTCTTCTCGCTCTTGATCCAATTTATCCTGAACTTGATTAAAGCCAATAAAATAGCCAACCAATACAGCAAGTATTACAGCGATTATAACCGATAAAATTAAGATCGTATTTTTAAGTGTGAAGAATGTTCGAAAAGAGGAAGGGGACTTATCCATTTGAATGCACTTGTATTAGAATGGGGTGAGCGCCATAAATGGCTCTCAAGAAGAATTTAGTTAGTGCTTTGGTTAACGATTTTGTTTTTAGAAATCCATGGCATCATCGCACGCAAACTTACGCCTGTACGCTCGATCAATGATGCACGAGCATTTGTGCGCTCTGCATTCATACGTGGGTATCCAGCTTGTCCCTCAAGGATGAAGTCTTTTGCAAAACGGCCGTCTTGGATCTCTTTGAGAATCTCTTTCATGGCAGCTTTTGACTCAGCATTGATAACACGCTTACCACTTACGTAGTCACCGTATTCCGCTGTGTTAGAGATTGAATAACGCATATCTGCAATTCCGCCCTCAAACATCAAGTCAACGATCAATTTTAACTCGTGAAGACACTCAAAATACGCCAATTCAGGAGCATATCCAGCTTCTGTCAATGTTTCAAATCCCGCTTGTACGAGAGAAACTGCACCGCCGCAAAGAACCGCTTGCTCTCCGAAAAGGTCTGTTTCTGTTTCGTCTTTGAACGTGGTTTCGATAATAGCCGTACGTCCGCCACCGATTGCTGATGCGTATGAAAGCGCTAGCTCTTTAGTCGTACCGCTTGGATTTTGTCCAACAGCGATAAGATCAGGAATCCCGCCGCCGCGAACAAACTCACTACGTACTGTGTGACCCGGTGCTTTTGGAGCAATCATCGTTACGTTGATGTCTGCCGCAGGTTTAACACGTCCGTAATGGATGCTAAAACCGTGACCAAATGCGATCGTCGCACCTGATTTTAGGTTAGGCGCAATTTCATTTGCATAGATCTCTGCTTGATTTTCATCCGGAAGAAGGATCATAACAAAATCAGCGTATGCAGATGCTTCGGCAACGGTCATAACTTTGAACCCTTTTGCCTCCGCTTTTGCCCATGAACTACCGCTTTTACGAAGTCCTACAACGACTTCAACACCGCTATCGCGAAGGTTTTCAGCATGTGCGTGACCTTGTGATCCAAAACCGATCATAGCAACAATTTTATTTTTGATTAGATCAATATTACAATCTTTATCGTAGTAGACGTTCAATCCCATTGAGTATCCTTAAGTAAGTGCCATAAAAGCGCAAAATTTCGCGAATTATACCCCACCTTTCCAAAAATTAATATTAGCAACCCCTTATAACGGAAGTCTAAATTCTCACACAGTGCTTCAAGGCAATTTAACCATGGTAGAATTCACCAATATTATGGAGGTCTTAACATGAAAAAATTTAACCTATTTAAAGAGATCATCGTTGTACAGCGTGCCGATTTTATGCAGGCCATCAATTCGTCCAAACATTTTGCGATTAGTTATGATGGTCAAATTGCCTATGAACCTTTTGAACCGAATCTGATTTCTATCTATGAGGGTTCTATTCCCCCTGTTTCACCTCTGAGCACCAACCTTTCCCGTCCTATTTCCGAAATGCTTGGAAGCAACTACCGCCTTGTCGAAGACGATGATCGCATACTCATCAAAGCAACTCCTGCATGGCAGTCTATTATCAGATTCAACCGCAGCCGATCACTCTATGATGACACTTCGGGTGACGGTATTGCTGAATTTGCGGATAAAACACTCGAAACCATCGGCTGGCATGCAACAGAGTTCAACATCCAATATCGCGACATCGTCGATCAGTTTGAGGCTAAGTGTGATGGAATTCTTATTTGTATTGAACAAGAGGAGCCGTATCAGTTCAGCGGTTTGGGATTTTTATTTGACATAGAAGCAGCTCAAAAACTAGCGTTTGACTATTGCGTCAATATTATCAAGGATAAAATCCAAAACGATCCTGATTATGCTACCCTAAACAGCGATGAAGAAGAAGCGGCGGAATATTTTAAATTAATATAATTAATTATATTTTGGTAAATTTTATACGAATATTTGTAGAATATAATAAATTCTCAAGGAGTATAAGATGCAACATACGTTGATGACGCTGCCTTATGAACAGACAGCATTGGAACCCTATATTTCTGCCGAAACCGTTTCCTATCATTACGGTAAACACCATGCAGGGTATGTCACTAAACTCAATGGGCTTATCGGAGGGACGGAGTATGCGGAAAAAACGCTTGAGTATCTCGTGAAATATGCCGATGGTGCTATTTTCAATAATGCCGCACAGATCTTTAATCACGATTTCTACTGGCATGGTCTGTCCATTATTCCCCACACCCCCTCGGTAGAGCTATCCGATCTGATCGTGCGTGATTTCGGTTCAATGGAGAGTTTCAAAGAAGCGTTTTTAACGTCTGCTGCGGGACTTTTCGGTTCAGGCTGGGTATGGTTAGTCATGACAAAAGAAGGGAAACTCGCGATTGAGCAAACTTCCAATGCCGATACGCCGATACGTCACGGCCGCGTTGCGTTGCTAACATGCGATATCTGGGAACATGCCTACTATATCGACTATCGCAATGGACGGCCGGATTATTTGGAAAACTGGTGGAAACTGGTGAACTGGGACTTCGTATCAGACAATCTTTCCAAGGTAAAAAATGATCCGATAGCAGGTTACAGTCAGCCATGCAATGATAATAACGAAGTGTGCGACTACGTCGATACAATGCAAGAACATGAACGTACTCCCTCGTAACAGTGCATAAGATAATGACACTCAACGAACTCAAACAATATAACGGCCGTAACGGGATGAGCGCGTATGTTGCCTACAAGGGAACCGTTTACGATGTCACCCAGAGTCCCTTCTGGAAAGAAGGAAACCATCAAGGGCAGCACAATGCAGGCGCAGACCTGACCATGATGATGGCCGGCGCGCCGCACGGCGATGAAGTATTTGCAAAGATGCCGGTCGTTGCCACACTGGAAGAAGAGCCTCTCTCAACGCCCTCCGTAGACACTGCAGCTACTCCGTTAAAAGAACGTCTTCAAATCTGGTATCAAAAATACCACCCCCATCCGATGGCCGTCCACTTTCCCATAGCCTTGCATCTGTTTTCCGCCGGATTAGACCTCTTTTTTCTCGCTTCCCCAAAAGCAGCCTACGCAATCGGCATCTTCTACACCTTTTTTGTTGCCACCGTCATGGGATTCGTTGCGATGATAGCGGGGGTGCTGAGCTGGTGGATCAATTACAACCTTTCTACTCGCCGTCCGTTCGTCGTAAAGCTGATCGTCGCTACGCTGACACTGCTGCTGGGAGTCGTGGGAATTTCCCTCTATCTGGAGAATCCGGGAATCGTTTACGAAGCCTCTCTGGAGGGGATCACCTACCATGCCATCATACTGTTCACCGGAATGAGCGTTATCGTGCTGGGGTACTATGGCGGAAAAATCACCTGGGGAGGCCTTTCACAATACGATGAGAAAGCGGTTGCTTCCAAAACGGCGAAACCTCTCTCTGCCAACACTGAAAAGCTGCCGATAGCGGGCACGTATGAGGTCCCCTTCTCATCGGCAACAACGATGGCGCCGGTAAAAAAGGTGTGGTATGAAGACAATGTGGCCCGGGTTGGCAAGCCAAACAGCATTTCCATACTGATCGGCGGGGCGGCGGGAGCCGGGATAGATACCCTTGAAAACCTCCTTTGCGATGCTTTTAAACGCAGCGGATACTACCTCTTTTCCACGAAGGAGTATATGTCCCGGGTACGCGGCGGCAGCAATACGGTCCTCATCCGTATCTCCGACACACCGCTGGAAGCACCGTGCTGGGAGGTTGACCTCTTCATTGCGATGGACGCGTTAGCGTTGGAACATGCAAAAGAACGCTGTACAAGCAAGACGATTATCGTAACTGACCAGACTTTTGCACAGACCGAGACAAACACCAGGGCAATCCCGATGCAAGAAACGGCCAAAAAACTTGGCAACGTCCACTATGTTAATACCTATGTAGCCGGTGTTGCCTTTGGCTTGCTTGGAATTGAACCGCAGCCGCTGATCCAAAGTGTTGCCGAACATTTCACAGGGGATACGGCTAATGCAACGGCCGTCAATGAGGGGTTCCAAGCAGGAAAAAAGTTGGAGCATTCAACGCTTCCGGCGTTGCCAAAAGCAGACCTTGGGAGGAGTGAAAAACTTCATCTGATGGATGGAACCACGGCATCTGGGTTCGGGTTTTTAAGCGGCGGATGCAATTTTGTCGCCTCTTACCCGATGTCACCCTCAACAGGCGTCCTCAATTTTATGGCATCGATGTCAAAACAGTTCACTATCGCGGTCGAACAAAGCGAGGACGAGATCGCTTCCTTGCATATGGTGCTTGGGGCATGGTACGCAGGGGGGCGCGCACTGACAACAACCTCGGGAGGCGGATTTGCCCTGATGGGGGAAGCCCTTAGCCTCTCAGGCATGACAGAAACCCCGGCCGTAATCTATCTTGCCCAGCGTCCCGGACCCGCTACAGGCCTTCCGACGCGCAGCGAACAAGGGGACCTGAACCTCGCGCTTCACTCCGGACACGGGCCGTTTCCCCGTCTGATTTTAGCACCGGGATCACTGCGCGAGTGTATCGATATGGGCTATCTTGCTTTCGAACTGGCAGATCGCTATCAGCTGCCGGTCATTGTCCTCAGTGATCAGTATCTGGCCGATTCCATAGCGATGATCGGTGATGTAGACTTTTCTGACTATGAGCAGCGCCGCTATATTGTCCCCACCGACAAGGAGTATCACCGCTATGCCGATACGCAGGAGGGAATCAGCCCCAGAGGCGTCCCAGGTTTCGGAGAGGGGTTGGTCTGTGCAGATGGTCATGAGCACGATGAGCGCGGACAGATCACCGAGGATTACCGTAAACGGGTTCAGATGGCCTCAAAACGTGCTCGTAAAGAGGAAGGGCTGATCGCAGAAGCTGTTGCCCCATACACCTATGGGGAGGGGAGTATCGCGGTAATCGGCTGGGGATCGACCCGAGGGGCGATTGCCGAAGCCCTACAGCGGCTGGATGACCCGCAGCTGGTACAGATCCATTTTGCCTGGGTGCATCCGCTCAATCCACAACATCTTCTTTTCCTTAAAAAATATACGCATGTGATCGTCGTAGAGAACAACGCAGACGGTGCATTCGCCGACCGCCTGCAGCATTACGGTATCGTCGTGGCAAGCCGTGTGTTGCAGTCTAACGGCTTCCCCTTTTTCGCCGACCAGCTTGAGGCAATGCTAAGCAAGAGTATCAAGGAGTTATCATGAACCATCCATTCGACCGCCATGATGTCGATGTCGCCTGGTGCCCGGGATGCGGTAACTTCGGCATTCTGCAATTGATCAAAGAGGTACTGGACGAACTGCAGGCCGATCGTGGAAATACCGTTATTGTCTCCGGCATCGGGCAGGCGGCAAAAACGCCGTACTATATTGATGTCAATATGTTCGGGGTGCTGCATGGCAGAGCCTTGCCTGTCGCCACGGCGATCAAAGCCACCAATCCAGGATTAACAGTCGTTGCCGAGGGGGGGGATGGCGACATGTACGGCGAAGGGGGAAATCACTTTCTCCATGCCATACGGCGCAATGTGGATATCGTCCATATCGTCCACAACAACATGGTCTATGGCCTTACCAAAGGACAGGCATCTCCGACAAGCCAGAAAGGTTTTACGACCAAGGTGCAGGTTGATGGGGTGGGCAGCGAACCCTTCAATCCGCTCGCCGTTGCCCTTGCGCTGAAAGCCGGTTTCGTCTCCCGTGTTAATATCGGAAACGCCGTACATGCCAAAGAAGTATTGAAAGCCGCTTTTCTCCACCCGGGGTACGCTTTGGTCGACATTTTTCAGCCTTGTGTTACCTTTAACAAGACCAACACCTACCAGTGGTTTAAAGAGAACACCTATGTGCTTGATGCTTCTTATGATTTGACCGATATCGGCGCAGCGATGCACAAAGCTCTTGAAACAGCATCCATGCCGCTGGGGGTACTTTACCGAAACATCAGCAGTACGTTCGAACAGCGCATACGCCGAGGCGCCACCGAACCGCTTTACTCTATGGGGCACGATACGGCGCAGATACAAGGGCTGTTTGAGGGTTACTGATTTTGGTAGTTACGACAGTGTTTGTTAAATAATCTTAAGATACCGTTCCAAAATAATCTTCGCCGAGAGGGAGTCGATGCGACCATCTCGTTTGTAGCGGATTTCCCCCTTCATCAGCGCTTCGGCCTCTTGGGAGCTATGGGATTCGTCTTGATAGGCAATCTGGCCTTGGAAATCAACGAGATTCATAAAGTGTTCTACCCGTCGGCGCATCTCGTCTTCGCTGGTGCTTCCCATCGGGATACCGACGACGACCGTGGTCGCTTCGTATTCGTTTAACACTTTTTTGACGTCATGCGCGGCTTGGTTACGGTTTTTTCGCTCTACTGCCGAAAGCGGGGTCACAATGCCGACACCCGAACTCAGCGCAAGTCCGATGCGTTTTAGCCCCAAATCAATCGCGATAATAGAACCCATCATTTCCCCAGACAAAATTGGCCGAACATCTTGTCAAACATCTCATCAAGTTCGTACGGACGGGTCAGAGAAGCAATCGAACGGATCGCTTGGTTAATATGAAAGGAGAAAAACTCCAATTCACCGCTTTGCAACGGCTCATGTGCGTCCTCAATAGCTCTGAGGGTCTGCTCTGTCGCATTGATTTGACGCTGCGAGATAAGCATCATCGATTCGGTATCATTGTCGTAATCCATCAAATGGGTTAAGGCATCGACCAGCGATTGTGTGTCTAATTTACAGCTCAGTTCTATGGGCGAATATTTTTCCAAAAGTGTCGTTTGAAACTTTTGAGGCAGATCAACTTTGTTGAGGATACAAATAAAAGGTTTTGTTACAGAAAATTGTTCGATAAGCTCCATGATAGCGCGGTCTTCTTCGTCACATTCGCGGCTGTTATCGAATAAGGAAATCACCAAATCCGAATTTTCAATCGCCGCGATGGAGCGTTCAATCCCGATTTTCTCAATCTCATCATGGGCGTTACGTATCCCTGCCGTATCAACAAGACGAATGAGATGGGTGCCCAAACGTACCTGCTCTTCTATCGTATCGCGCGTTGTTCCTGCAATTTCACTCACAATCGCCCGTTCATAATCCAAGAGGGCATTGAGCAGTGAGCTTTTCCCGACATTGGGTTTACCGATGATGGCAACACGGTACCCTTGCATCAAACCACTGCGTCTGCGGCTGGACTCCAATGTTTTAGAGAGCTCTTTTGTGATGTTTTCCAGCTTAGACCCAATTTGATCCACCACATCCTGAGGTAAGTCCTCTTCTGCATAGTCAATAACCACTTCGGAATAGGCCAAAATTTCCAGCAGCGAATCGCGGATACTCTCAACATACTCCCGCAACTCACCCTTCATCTGACGGGCCAAGACACGTGCGGCATCATCACTTTTGGCTTCGATGAGTGACGCTATGGCTTCTGCTTGAGTCAAATCGAGCCGTCCGTTTAAAAATGCCCGTTTGCTAAACTCACCAGGTTGTGCCAGACGTGCACCAGCAGCCACACAAGCTCGTAAAACACCTTGGGCGACAATCATACCGCCATGGCATTGAAACTCGACGACATCCTCTCCTGTGAAGCTTTTCGGTCCTTGAAAATAGATCACAATCGCTTCATCAATCAAAGTTCCGTTATCATGGTGCAAAGAGGTCAAAGTAGCATACCGAGGTTGAAGGGTCTGTTTTTGAGAAAGTTTTAGAGAAATCCAGAGAGATTGTGCGCCGCTAAGGCGAACGATGGCAATGGAACCCACACCATGTGCCGTAGCAATGGCGGCAATGGTTTGATTCATAAAGAATTAATACTCGTGGTAACTGTTGATAACGATAAATTTACCGCCATCACGCGTTGAACGTATCGCCACATAACGATCCGGATAACGGTCACGAAGCTGCTTAAGTGCTATTTGAACCAAGACACCATCAAGCGTTTTCGTCTGACCTCGGCCATCACGCTCGATGCTCTCGCAAACACCGACCAAATAACGGGCAATTGACTCTTCTTGATTTTTCAAAAATTCTGCAATCTCAAGGCGCAGCTGCAATCCATATGCTGCATTAATCCAGTTAAACAACATGTACGAAAGCGCTTTATACCGATACCCTTCTTTTCCAATCATGAGGGCTGAATCAACCCCTGTTAGCTCAACGAGAAGTGTATTTTCATCATACGCAGAAACTTCAATCTCGTGAAGATCAAAACAAATAGATTTAAAGAGCTCATTGATTTTTTCTTTTACTTCGAGTGCGCACTCTTCTACTGAAAGTTCTTCGTAATCATCTTGGTCATCATAATCACCATAGATATCTTCATCATCCTCATCCATGTCATCTTCTTGTTCGGTTGCAAACGATTCTGATAGAAGCACATCATTATGCATAGAACTGCGATGCTCAATTTCCTCTTCATGCACTTCTTCGCTCACTGCTGGCGCAGAAGGCTTTTTCTCAACGATAGGAGCAGAGGCCCCTGGTAAATTTGCCACAATAATGGCTGATTTTTTAAAGAGCCCCAATATCCCTTTGGAAGGGAATTGTACTATCTCCACTTGCAACATGGTAACTGAGCATCCAAACTCAGCCGCTGCATTGGCATAAGCTAGTTCAAGAGAAGGTGCTTCAATCTTTTTCATGGTGCTTCTCCGCGAGATGCGCCTCATGTCGAATGATGCGTGCCGCTGCAAACTGTCGGTTAACAAGATACTGTTGTGCTATCGAGAAAATATTGTTAATGAACCAGTACAACACGAGCCCGGCAGGGAACGTGAAGAAAAAAAACGTAAATATAATCGGTAAAAATTTAAAAATTTTCTCTTGCAATGGATCGGTGAAATTGCTGGGGGTAATCTTCTGCTGATAATACATTGTCGCACCCATAAGAACTGGCAAAATGTAATACGGGTCCATACGTGACAAGTCAGTCACCCAAAGAAGCCAAGGCGCACCCTGAAGCTCTACGGCGTTGAGTAAAACACGGTAAATAGCAAAGAACACAGGGATCTGCAATACCAACGGGAGACATCCGCCCAATGGATTAGCTCCGTGTTTTTTGTACATCTCCATAACTGCCGCATTCATACGCTGAGGATCACCTTTGTATTTCGCCTGAACCTCTTTGATCTTAGGAGCAATCTCTTTGATCTTTTGCATAGAGACCATTCCCTTTTGTGTCAAAGGGTAGAGCATCATACGGATAAGCGCCGTCAAAGCAATAATAGACCATCCCCAGTTCCCTAACATTCCATGTAACCACATCAACACTTTGAAAATAGGCGCTGCAATAAACGTAAACATTCCAAACTCGATTGCATGTGTCAATACCGGATTAATCGTTTCAAGAGCTTTGTACTCTTTTGGTCCAATATACCCTTTGAAAGCGAACGATTTAGTTCCTTCCAAATAACTTACCGGATTGTCATTAATATCGCGTTCAACATACACAGGCGTTGCGGCATCAAAACCGTAAAAAATCGTTGCGTAATACTGATCAAATGCGGATACGAGATGAACATTGCTGAACCCTTCTCTACCCTCTACGTCACCGTCTTCATAAATTGTTGTCTGGTTGTCACCTGCGTAAACCATCCCGCCAGTTACCGTCATCATCTTGTCGTTAATCTGAGGATGCTGACCAAGATAAACAAAATAACGCTTCTCTTCTGAAAGATTCATCGCAACATCATAATGGCCGTCTGCATAAAAAGTGACTTTTTTAGTAACACTCAATCCACTCAAAGATTGAGTTAAAAGAACTTCTGCCTTACCATTCTCACCCAGTACGATGTCATCGACATTACTCGCATACGGTGTTTTTTGCGCAATGGCTTCTAACGCTTCATCGGCAAAACGAATCTGCAACGGTTTTGGACCAGTTGGAGAGATCAATTCTGCTAATTTTCCTTCTTTGTTGTCATGTTTGGCGTTTTTCAACACAATCGAAGAGATTCGCCCTAATGTATCAATTTTAAGCGTAAATTCTTTTGAATTAATGGTCGTCAATGTATCCGTTTTAACGGTTTTAACATCACTTACTGTATCCATATTTGCTAATGGTTCTGGCACATCTGTTTGTGCTGTATTCTGTTTTAAAGCAACTTTGGCGGATGCATTGGCATCACTTGAGCTGGGTGCTTTGGGAGGAAAGAGAGTTGTATAGCCAATAAAAAAAGCAAATGAAAGCGCAACGGCTAACAACAAACGCTGGTTTGGAGTAAATTTTTCTAACACTGTTATCCTTTATACTTAAAATTTTTAATCAGAAAATATTTCTGTTGATGAGGAACGAACCAATATTTTATCGTAATTATCGAAAGTTTGGATTCTTTACCGATCGGTTTGCCAATAATCGGATAATCGATTCCACCTCGAAAAAGTTGATTGCATCGACAAATACGTAAAAACGTTGTAAAAAAAGCGTAAGGAAGAGAATTGCATTCAAATTGCCAAAGGGCATATTCGGAACATGAGGGATAGTGACGACACGACCCGCGTGTCACCAAAGAGAAAGAATGCCGATAGAACCAAAGGAGGCTAAGAAAGAATTTTCTTATCATTATCCCTCGTTACTCATTATCAAAGCACCTGTCCGTTTTAAAACATATTTACAGTCTCGTCGCACGATTTCAAAGTCATTGCTATGCAATGGCTCTTTGGCAACCCATACATACCATCCGTCTGAAAGATGCTCAGACAGTTCGGCAAAAAGGGCACGCAAACGCCTTTTACAATGATTGCGAACAACGGCGTTTCCCACTTTTTTACTAGCGGTATATCCAACTGCTTTCTCTCCCGTTACAGGAAGATAAAACAACGCTATAGAAGTGCTGTGAGCATTCTTTCCGCGTTTATAAACTCGCTGAAACTCAGAATTGAGCTTCAGCATAGAAAAGCCGTTTATACAGCCAATCTGCTTCTGCCTTTAGCACGACGAGCATTGATAACTCGACGACCATTCTTTGTAGACATACGTAAACGAAAACCATGCGTACGCTTACGTGGTGTATTATGTGGTTGGTATGTTCTTTTCATTACCATTCCCCTTGTTATATTTTAGCTCGCAATGGTAGTCAATTCTTACTTAAAGTGCCATTAAGTTTCATACAAGCTTATTTAAGATTTTAGTATTTTGACCGATATCGTAACTAAATCATTAGTTTATTTCTACATTGGAGCTATTATTATGACAGAATCAACATCGTTAAACGCATACCGCTCACATGAACTTAGTATGCAAATGAAAACCAGCAGTGGCGATATGTTATCTTTAAATTTTGAAAACACCCAAGAACTTACCCTCAATTCTCGTCAAAAAGAGGGTACAAAAGAGAGCTCTTTTAGTTTTTCTTCTATGCAGGCATTTTCCTTTAAACTTGACAGCAACGGTATCACCGACCAAGACCAAAAAGAGATTGATGCTTTTATGAAAAAAGCACAGCCGTATATCAATAAGTTTATGAAAGAGCTCGAGGATCAGAATCAAAACTCTCCCATCAATAAACTTGCTTCAGACATCACCAAAAGCATCGGAAATCTCAAAAATAGTGATGAAAATGTCAAAGATCATGCGAAAAAAGGCGTAGTCGATCTTTTTGATAATGCCCTCAAGCAAACCAATTCCCATAAAAATGAAAACGATATGTCAAAAATGATTACCGAAGCGGAGAAGTTTTTGAAAAAAATACTCGAAGGGTTTGACCGTCTTTTTGAACCGCTTTACGCCTAAGGGCGTAAAAAATCTCTCAACGTAGCAGCAGATGATTCCCCCATAGGGGACATGTCCAGTTTTAATGACGTCTTCATCTTCATATGGCAGTCGCGGCACTCACGGATGACCGCGTGCTCTTTCACATTTATTCCCTCTATTTTGGCCACCGGATGACAAGCAAAACAATCACTTCCGCAATCTGCCATTTTGGCAGGATTGGCTGAATGACACTTGATGCACGTTGTCATAGGTTTATGGCGCTTATCAAAATCAATATTTTTGAGCAAAGCAGGATGACACGTCATACAATCTCCCGTGCACCCTAATAAAGGGGCTAGCAGGATAAGCAAAAGTAGTGATAATCTTTTCATAATGGAATTATGCCACAGTTACGGTAATCTCGTCTCCACTGGTATCAAAATGGACAGATGAATCTTCCATTACCGTTCCCTCTAAAATCAAATCAGCAAGGCGATCTTCAACTATCTCATACAATGCCCGCTTCAACGGACGAGCACCGTACACAGGGTCAAATCCAGCTTCTGCGATATGGCGTTTGGCTGTATCACTAAGAGTGAGTGTAATATTGCGTTCTTCTACTTTTGCTTTGATGTCAGCAAAGAATAAATCAACAATACTGAGTATTTGACTCTCACCTAACGGATTAAAGACCACCACATCATCCAAACGATTTAAAAATTCCGGTTTAAAGTGTTGGCGAAGTTCACCTAGCACCATCTCTTCCAAACCGCTCTCTCCATGATGTGCCATAATCTTATCGCTGGCGATGTTAGAGGTCAAAATAATGATCGTATTCGTAAAATCGACCACTACTCCCTTGTTGTCCGTTAAACGTCCATCATCGAGCACTTGAAGCAACACATTGAAAACATCGGGATGTGCTTTTTCGACCTCATCAAATAAAATAACACTGTATGGCTTGCGACGTACGGCTTCAGTGAGCTGTCCGCCATCATCAAATCCTACGTATCCCGGAGGGGCACCGACGAGTCGTGATACCGCATGTTTTTCCATGTATTCCGACATATCGATACGAATCATCGACTCACTGCTGTCAAAGAGGAACTTTGCCAATGTTTTCGCGGTCTGCGTTTTCCCCACACCTGTTGGTCCTAGGAACAAAAATGATCCGATAGGACGACTTTTATCAGAGAGCCCCGCTTTGTTACGTTTGATCGCACGTGCTACGGCATGAGTCGCTTTTTCTTGTCCTACAACATCACGGTTCAGTTCTTCCTCAATGTGCAAGATTTTTTCTTTCTCACCCTGCAGCATTTTATTAACCGGGATCTTCGTCCAACGGCTCACGACTCCTGCAATGGATGCCTCATCAACACTGTTTTTCAGCAATGTCCCTTGAGCTTGCATAATTTTCCACTTTTCTTGGAGCTGTTTTTCTTCCTCTTCGAGTTTTGGAATTTGACCATGGGTTATTTCAGCTACTTTGGCAAAATCACCCTGCTGTTGTGCATTTTCAGCTTCACGACGTTTGGACTCGATTTCACGCTTGATTTTGGAAACACGGTCAAATTCTCCTTTTTCATGCTCAAACTGCGCTTCAAGACTACGGCGCTCTTCACTCACGTCGGCTAACTCTTTAACAATCTCCTCAAGACGTTTGGTGTTCGCAACGCTCTCTTCCATCTTTAACGCTTCGTTTTCCACTTGTAGCTGTGTCATACGGCGTTTTACGCTAGCAAGCGCATTAGGTTCAGACTCGATTTGCATACGCAGTTCTGCCGCTGCCTCGTCGATCAAATCGATTGCTTTATCCGGTAAGAAGCGATCACTGATGTATCTGTCTGAAAGTTTTGCTGCCGCCACCAATGCTGAATCCGAAATCGTGATACTGTGATGCGCTTCAAGACGCTCTTTGAGTCCGCGTAAGATTTGCAGTGTCTGGTTGACGCTTGGTTCCTCAACGTGTACCGGCTGAAAACGGCGTTGCAATGCGGTATCTTTTTCAAAATACTTACGGTATTCTTTGAGCGTTGTTGCCCCTATTGTGTGTAACTCTCCCCGGGCCAATGCAGGCTTTAGAATATTGGCCGCATCCATCGATCCCTCAGACGCTCCAGCACCCACTATCGTGTGAATTTCATCAATGAAGAGAATGATGTTTCCACTTTTTTTGACCTCATCAATTACTGCCTTGAGACGATCTTCAAACTCCCCTCGATACTTTGCTCCCGCAATCAGCGCGCTCATGTCCAAAGCCACTACTCTCTTATTTTGTAAACTAAGAGGTACTTCCTTGTTAATAATCCGCTGTGCAAGCCCCTCAACCAATGCGGTCTTACCAACCCCTGGCTCCCCTAAGAGAATCGGATTGTTCTTTGTTTTTCGAATCAATATCTGCATCATTCGGCTGATCTCTTCATCACGCCCGATGACAGGAGAGAGTTTCCCCTCTACTGCCATACGGGTCAAATCAATCCCATACTTTGAGAGACTTTCAAGCGTTTCATCACTGCTTTGATCCTCAATTTTTTGACCGCCGCGCATCGCTTCCAATGTTTTTCGCAGTTCAAATACATCCGTATATTTTTCCAATATTTCTTTAAACGGAGAGTGATTGAGATTTCCGATGAGAAACACATCAATGGCAATAAAGGCATCTCCATTCACTGCCATTTCAGCCGAAGCACGCTCTAGGGCATGCACAAAATCACGCGACAATCGAATGCTTTCTTTGGTCACGCTCGAGACACTTGGTAATTTAGACGCAATGCTTTTAACATCCAGTTCAATCGCTATTTTATCAATACCCATTTTGATCAAGGCTTGATTCAAAGGTGAATTACTATTGGCTAATAATGCCCATAAAAAATGGATCGGTTCGGCCTCACTGTTTTTATTATGCAACGCTAATGAAATCGATGACTCTATCATCTCTGTCATTTGGTGAGTTAGTTTTTCAAAAATATTTGACATAATTATTCCTTCTTGTTAAATTGCAAATATTATAATACTTTGAGTCACTTGTTGTCAAGTCTTTTAAGTGAACTTACTAAATTAAGAAAGATGATACCAATCCAATTGCAGCACCAAAAACACCGCCCCAAACAACAAGCCATCCTAAATGCTCTTTCATAAGAGAGTAAAGCATCTCTCTCACTATATATGGCGTAAGCTCTGCTAGGCGCAGTTCAACGATTTCCCCAATTGTTTCACTCAAATGAGAACCTCCTTTATGCAGGTGATCATTAAGCGCGCTCATAAAAGAATCACTCTGCGCAATTTCAATGGTCGACATTTTTATTTTCTCTAAAAAGGGTTCTTTGAGCTTACCTATCAATGCTTCACCTCCAAACATTCCCAGCATTCCACCCATCGGTGATTCCATAACACTTGAGACAAGTGCATCATACGCTGGAGTAAAATCAGTTTGCTGAATAATCGGGGTCAAATCTATAGAACGTTCTTGAGATTGAATAAATGCTTCGATTTTGTCTGACGTAAAAAATTGTTCCATAATCATGGTTTTCAGCGCTTCTCTAATGGATTCAAATTGATCCAATATAATTCCAGAGCCATAAAGGAACGGGACTTTTTCAAACAGCATATGAATGGCCAATTGATTGGTAACCGCGCCTGAAAGAGCGAATAATCCAGCAGACCGAACCGCATTTGCTACCTCAACTGGTAGTAAATACGATCCCCCTACGCATCCAAAAGCGACGAAATTGGTAGCCCATCCTTTATCCATTGTTTCAACTCCTTGTGTTAATGCGTGTATTATACAAAAAAGGTTATTGTTCTATAAAAAAGATCCCATTATGAAATTACACTCTATGTCCACATTGTTCCAGTCAGGTGATACCTCCGTAATTCTTGGAGCCATTAAAGCAGCCATCGAGCGCAGCGATGAAGCACCGTTTTGGCAGCAGAAAACGCTTCCCTACTGTGAAGCAATTTTAAGTGTTTTGATCCCCCTACGAGAGCAAAATCTCCTTTTTGATCCCGAGGGCAATCCTGCCCCAGCATTAACAATGGAGTTGTTTCTTCGTTGGTGCGATTTAATGAGCGTTAAAACACTCGCATTTACCCTGGCAAAAAGTAATACTGCTAGAAAATTAATGCGCACCAAATATGACGCGCAATCTGCGGCTACGTATGAGCCTATCGATTTGGAAATATTGGGAACGTATTTGAGTGTGTATACGGTCAACTTGAGTGATGAATCAATCGATTTTCCTATTACCAACTACAATCTTCATATCGGAATGACAACATTGATCACCAACATCTTTAACGGGAACCAATAATGGCAGAAATCAAACCTCTTAGCGTCAATACCTATCTCTCACACAACGAGATCCAAACGTTACTGGAAAACGTTGACTTTATTGTTATGGCATCCCCTTCACTGCAAAGCGCACCTGACCCATCATTGCACTTTACCTTTATACTCAATACGTCCGATCTTATCCCAGATGCCATCAAAGAGCAGTTACTAGAAAAATTTTGTTTCGATTACAACATTACCGATATGAAACATGTCCTCAACAACCGCGAACGCATAGCATTTGCCATGACATCCCAAGAGACACCAATGCCTCAACATCTAGTCGACGATGCCCAGGCCAATACGATTCCATGGACACTGTTGCACATTATTGATTTTCTCGGAGAGTCAGAAGATTTTAAAGAAGCCAAAGACGGCCTCAGCGGATGGAGCTATAGCTACAACACTTAAGCGTTACACATCAATTCAATATCTTTTACCGTTTTAGCAATCATAGAAGATAAATTCTCGCATCCCGTTTCGGTAATCAAAATATCATCCTCGATACGAATACCGATCCCTCGGTATTTTGCCTCTACCGTCTCATCATCGGCTCGTATGTAAATACCCGGTTCGATGGTCATCACCATCCCCTCTTTAAATGTTAAAGACTCTCCCTCATCATCCACATAGGGGCATGGATCATGGACGTCCAGACCCATCCAGTGCCCTATGCCGTGAGGAGCATATTTTTTATGCGCTTTTGATTCCAGAAGAGTCTTGCATTCACCATTCAAGATTCCCAAATCAATCAATGCTTGACAGAGTAACTCTTCACTGTATTGCTGCAGCCAGTCACGCTTGACCCCCGGTTTCATTGCATCAATAACTTTTAATTGCACGTCCAGTACTTTTTCATACACACTACGCTGTGCGTCGGTAAATTTACCATTGACCGGAAATGTCCGTGTGATATCACTGGCATACAGTTCCCACTCGCATGCCGCATCGATCAATACCAAGTCACCCTCACGCAAAACATCGCGATTGTCTATATAGTGAAGTGTATTGGCATTGTTTCCACCTGCTACAATTGCTCCATACGCCTCAGCTTGAACGCCGTGTACTTGAAAGACATAACTCATATGTGCTTGTAGCTCATATTCATGTAGCCCTGGCCGACATCTCATCATCGCTTCGTGGTGAGCTTTTGCAGTTAGATCAATGGCATTTTTAATCTCTACAATTTCTTCATCGCTTTTAATCAATCTAAGAGTGCGAATCAAATGTGTCACATCATATACAGCTCTGATATGGCGCTTTACGCCACGAGTTACCTGCAATTCTTGGGCACTTTTTTTTGCCTGAAGCACCCATGAAGACTCATCAAATAAGTCAATATACAAGGCAATGTGATCCCGTAAAAGTTCTTTGATTAATATCGAATACCCATGAATGTCATATACTTCATCCACACTAAAACGTTCTTGCGCCTTTTGTACTCCCAACCGTGAACCGTTCCAAAGAGCATGCTCTTCATTATAAGGTTCTACAAACAGAATACTTTTGGAAAATTCTTTGGTTTTAACCAGAACAAGCAGAGCATTGTCCTCTTGAAAACCGCACATATAATAAAAGTCACTGTTTTGTCGGTAAGGATATTCGGTGTCATTGGAACGGGTTTTAGGAGATGCCGAAGAGAGAATAATCACCCCTTCTTCGACAGAACTTAGCAGTTTTTGACGTCTTGATTCATAATGTATTTCATTCATAAGTGACATTGTGCCACAAATGAATCAAGGGTATATTAAAAATTACGCTCTAGTAACTTATGTACTTTTAAAATAGTAACAATGCGGTCTGATTGCTTACCGACACCGTCAATCATCGTTTCGGCTTCTGAAACCGTTTCAGGTGCAGGCCCAATATCGTGTTTAGGCATACGGATTGCCTCAGTAAGACGATCGATCACGAATCCAGCAACATCATCACCGCTTTTCATAACGACAAATCGTGTTTCTTCATTATGTTTTTGTGTGGTCAATCCAAAACGAGCCCGTAAATCGATCAATGGTATAACAGAGCCACGAAGATTGAAGACACCCAAAATATACGTTGGTGTTTGCGGCACTCTCGTACAGCTGATTGGTTTGATAATTTCTTGTATACTCAAAATGGGTATCGCAAATTCTTCTTCCCCAACGATAAAACCGACCAATTGAATGACATCATCAATCTTGTTTTCATCACCTATGAGAGCATTATTTTGCTTGTTAATAACCTGTTGCAATTGATCACTCATGATTACAGCCCCTCATTAAATTTAATATTACGCTTAACAACATTCATCAAATAGTCAAATGAGTACGGTTTGGTAATGTATTCTACCATGCCCGATTCTACACCGCGCATACGATCCGCTTTACCTGCGCGTGATGTTACTGCGATCAGAGGAAGGTTCTTGTATTTGTTGTATTTCTTGATCTCTGCTGCTAGCGTATATCCATCCATACGCGGCATTTCAATATCAATGAGCATAGCATCAAAGAAATGATCCCCTTGTTTTAGGATATTCATAGCTTCTACGCCGTCAACCGCTTCGACGAGGGTAATTCCCATGGGTTCGAGCGACTTTCTCATGATCGTACGATCCGTTTTGGAATCATCGACAATCATAACGCAATAGTCGCTGGCGCTGTTTTTAGCGCCCAGTTTTTTTCCCTCACCACTTTCATTGCCTACCGTTGATTTGACCGACTTCGCCATTTGCATGAGTGCCGCGACATCCACAATCAGCGTGACTCCACCATCACCTCGAATGGTTGCTCCCGCAATACCTTCGATCCCTTTAAGGTATTCGCCCAAAGATTTAATAACAATCTCTTCTTGTCCGATCAACGTATCAACAATAAGCCCGATTTTACTCTCTGCAAGTCCCAGTACAACAACATAAGCGTGTTCACTGTTATCAAACACCCGCTCCACTTCGAAAATATCTCCGATGTGGACCAAAGAGAGGACTTCATCACGAAGACGCATAACTGAACGGTTCTCAACTGTGTAAATCTCATCTTTACTAATACGTACCGTTTCCAAAACCGATGCTAGAGGAATAGCATAGTACTCTTCTTGGACTCCAACCAGCAACGCTTGAATAATCGCAAGCGTTAGTGGGATTTTGAGTTTCATTGACGTACCCTGCCCCAGTTCTGAGTCAATGTCAATCATACCGTTGAGTTTTTCGATATTGGTTTTAACAACGTCCATGCCGACGCCTCGTCCTGATACACTCGTTACTTGTGCGGCTGTTGAGAAACCAGGACGGAAGATGAGGCCGTAAGCCTCTTTGTCTGTCATTCCATCCGCTTCTTTTTCGGTTATGAGACCTTTTTCCATAGCTTTAGATTTGAGCATGTCGGTATCAAGACCTTTACCGTCATCAATAATTTGGATGACAATGTGATTGCCTTCATGATACGCTTTGAGCTGAATCGTACCACCTTCTTCTTTTCCGGCCGCTAAACGGACATCACCCACTTCAATACCGTGGTCGCAAGAGTTTCGGATGATGTGCACCAATGGGTCGCCGATCTCTTCAACAATCGATTTATCCAATTCCGTATCTTCACCCGAAATATCAAGCTCAATTTTTTTGTTTAACTCTCGGGAGAGGTCTCGAATCATACGCGGAAATTTATTGAACACTTTTCCAATCGGTAACATACGTGTCTTCATAACGGCAATTTGTAAATCGGTAGTTACTAGAGAAACAATCGAAACCACTTGATTAAGTTCTTCAAGGAACGCTTCTCCCTCATACCGTTCTTCAACATCATCATTAATCTTGATCAAACGGTTTTTACCTAAAACCAGTTCTCCTATTAAATTCATTAAATGGTCAAGCCGTTTAACATCAACACGGATAGTTTGTTCAACGGTTGCACCTTTGGCCTCACCATCATCTTTTGGCTCAACTTTACGCGGTGCAGCAGGTGCAGCTCCAGGTTTTGCCACCGGGGCTACTTGCGTTGTTGCTTCCGGAGTCGGTGTTGCAGCTGCGGCAGCAGGTTCCGGAGTTGGTGTAACAGCTGGAGCAGGCGCAACGCTTTCGCTTGCCTTGTTAGCGCGTTTTGCAACAGCTTCGGCATTTTTTTGAGCCAGCAGCCGCTCTATCTCTGCTTCTACTTCGGCATCACTCATTCCTGAATAATCCGCTTCTTCTTCAACTTCTACTGCCACAGGAGCACTTCCAGCTCTTTTAGCAATAGCTTCGGCATTTTTTTGAGCCAGCAACCGCTCTATCTCTGCTTCTACTTCGGCATCACTCATTCCTGAATAATCCATTTCATCTTCAACAGGAGCTGCGGCTGCCGGCTCCGGTGTAGGCTGAGGAGCAGGTGTTTCTACTACAGCAGCAGGTGCCTCTCCATTGACAGCTGCATCCAAACGTACGACGCACGCACTAACATCCAATCCGCTATCTGAACGTGTATCACGTATGCGTACGAGCAGTGCTTTCATCAAATCAATGGATTCTAGAATAATATCCATCACTCCCGCATCAATGATAATATCCCCATGACGCGCTAGGTTAAGGATATTTTCCATGTGGTGCGTTAGGTGTGTCAGCGTGTCAAAATTTAAAAATGAGCTGGCACCTTTGATCGTATGTGCAACACGAAATATACGATTAAGTAAATCCAGATCATCCGGACGCGTCTCCAACTCTACCAAATCTTGGTCAAGCTGTTCAATCAATTCAAATGATTCAACTAAAAAATCCTGCAATATTTCTTCAAATTCGTCCATTTCATTACCCCTATTACATGTGAGCTTGCACTACGCGTGCAATTTCATCGAAAAATATACTTCCATCAAACTTGACCAAATACGCCTCTGCTCCAGCCTCTTTTCCACGACTGGCACTAAAATGATCACTAATTGATGAGTTGAAGACAATCGGAATCATTTTAAATCTAGGATCTTCTTTTAGTTTTGCGGCAAAATGGAGTCCATCCATCCGCGGCATTTCAATATCAGAAGCAATCAAACGTAATTTTGAAGAAAGAGCATCACCATGAGTTTCATAAAGTTCCTCAAGTATTTTAAATCCTTCTTCGCCGTCATTACCTTCAATGACCGTAAAGCCCATTTGCATCAATGCGTCCTTAATAATACGTCGTGCCGTTGAACTGTCATCCAATAAAAGTACTAATCCGCTAAAGTTACTTTGACTTGCATCAAGCCTTGTATTTGACGGCTGATAAAGCCCAAGTTCTTGAACCACACCTTCTAAATCTAAAATCAACAGCACGTTATCATCTTCAATTCGTGTCATACCCGTGATTTTGGAACCATCCAATCCACCATCCGTAAAGGATGCGGGTTCAATGTCTTTCCAATTAATTCGGCGAATCCGTTTTGCTTCATGAACGACAAATCCGATCATCATATTGTTAAATTCCGTAATAATAACCCGCGCATTTTGCGTCATCTCTTCAGGTGCGTCGATCCCCATCCACTTTGCAAGATTAATGATAGGTATTACAACACCCCGTAAATCAAAAATTCCTTCTATAAAATCGGGGGTTCCTGGTAATTCTGTCAGCATTGGCAATCGAATAATTTCACGTACCTTTGCGACATTAATGCCATAAATACCTTCGTATATCCCATCGGCTTCGCGTTTAAAGATACGGAAATCAACCAATTCCATCTCATTGCTACCGACTTTCAAGATATCTACGTGTCCCTTCATCGGGGCTCCTTGTGAAAAATAACTTCATCTAAAATAGTTTCATTTTGCAACGATTTTACAACATAATATCTTTCATTGCAAGCAAAAGCGCCCAAATTATAATATTGTGGTCCCTTAATACTAATCGTGCAGTTTTGATGGTAATGTCCCTCAATAACTACTTCACATTTATCCGCCCATGGTGCATTGCTGTGTCGCTTTGCAATGGCCTCAAAATCATCAATCTTTCTACAGTGATTTTTACGTTTCATCTGCTGGCTCAGCTTATTAATGATAATCCCATCAAAAACTTCATTGATAAGATTTAAACAAAATAATATAGAACGATTGCGAATTAGACTCGTATAAATTGCATACCCAAGAGGAACCTTCATATCTCCATGTAAAAAAGCAATACGCTGATTTTCAAACGTCATTATTAACGGCTGATGGGAACGCTCAACAACATAAATATCGGGGAACAAGGACGTGAGACGGAAATCATGATTTCCTTCGAGATAGATGATCTCTATCTTTTTTGCGAGTCGATTTAACAGCGCAATTGACTCATGATTATCACGTACCGTTTGCTCAACCGGTCCAAAAAGAAGATCAAAATTATCTCCCATCAACACAAGTTGTGTTGTATAAATCTCACCACGCTCTAACGCAGCTAAAAAATCGATAAATGGGGTGCGCCACGAAGCCGTGTGTGAGTCAGCGACGAGAATTGCCCCTTCGTGCAGCAGCTTAGGGGACATACGCTATTGTTGGAATTCCAAGTATCTCATCCAATCCCATCATTATATTAGCGTTTACTACCGCTTGAGAGCTTGCTCCGCGCATTAAATTGTCGATGGCGCACATCGCAACCAATGCATTACCGTTGCGCTGTGCATAGACATCAGCGAAATTTGTACCTGAAGTCATTTTCGTATGGGGAGGAGTATTTCGAACACGGACAAACGGTTTGTCCGCATAAAAATCTTGCATAAGGTTTAATGGATCACAATCGTCTTTCAACGTCGCATAAACGCACGCCAGCATACCGCGCGTCATCGGAACCAGTGAGGGGACGAACGTGATGCGTACATCTGCTACACACAACGACGATGCGTGCTGCTCGATTTCCGTCGCATGACGATGTTTGATAATATTATAGCAGTTGATATTATCATTGACACTCACGTAATGAACCCCAGCACTAGGTGATTTACCTGCACCGGAAACGCCTGTTTTTGAATCGATAAAAATGGGATTCGTGTGATCAATATGCTCAAGAAAAGGGGCTAATGCCAACAATGCTGCCGTAACATGGCACCCTGGATTAGCAATCAAATGAGCATTTTCAGCTACTTTTCCATGCAATTCCGGAATCGAGTACACCGCATGAGAGAGATTGTCCAAATCTTCGTGTTCACAGTAAAAAACTTCATAATTTTCTTGTGAGAGGCGGTAATCTGCGGAGAGGTCTACAACTTTGATACCACGCTCCAGTAACCCCTTTGCCGTGTTCATCGCTGTTTTGTGAGGAAGTGCTAAAAAGACCAGCTCACAAGATGATGCAGCTTTCTCCAAATCTACTTTTTCGATGGCCATATCGCATACACCCATCAACGAGGGGTGAAGCTCTGATACTGTAGCGGCACCCTCAGTATTTGCGCAATACGTCAACTGGAAAATCGGATGCAGCAGCAACATTTTCAACAGTTCTAAGCCTGTATAGCCGCTGACCCCGATAATACCAACATTAATGAGTTTCAAAAACGATCTCCTGATACTTAACCTCAAGAATTTCAAATGTTTTTGCACCGCTAGGCAATTTAGCATTTACCTCATCGCCCTCTTCTCTTCCTAAAAGCTGTTTGGCAAGAGGAGAGTTAAACGAAATGAGTCCACGGTCAGGATTGCTCTCACAACCCCCAACAATGGTATACGTAATCTCCTTGTCACTGCTCATATCACATAAAACAACCGTGGAGCCAAAACTAATACGGGCATGTTCCAGTTCACTAGGATCCACAATCTGAGCACGGGAGATAACACTGCCAAGCTCAGCGATACGTGTACCGATAAACGCCTGCTTCTCTCTCGCAGCGTGATATTCGGAATTTTCTTTTAAATCTCCGTACTCTTTGGCACGGTCAATCTCTACATTTACAGCAGGAAGATCGATATTTTTAAGGGTGTTCAGTTCATCTGATAATCGCTGAAATCCGTATTTTGTCATAGGCTCTTTTTGTTCCACTGTTCTCTCCGCGCGAAGTAATAATGGTGTATTATATACCAAACTACGCTAATCGATAATCAAACGCAGATGTTCGGGAGAGTGTTTGGCATTTTTTTTCTCTATGGCAAATATTTTTTGAAGCTGTTCTGCCGAATTAATCGATGAGTTAACGCTTTTATGTACAATTACAGCGCTGACACTCAGCAATTTAAACTCTCGGACTACACCCTCACGATCTGCGGCAATGATACACCCACTTTCGCGGTCTTCTGCCGTATAAAATTCACGAACATCCTCCCCAAACTGATGAATCAATTTTCGTATAGACGTACAAAAATCATCAAATGTGGTTTCATTTTTGATTACGGTTCCAGCAAAAAAATCATCTCCTCCGATATGACCGATAAAATATTCATTCAACATAATTTTGTGCATCAGTTCAGCAAACAAAACGATTACACGGTCTCCGCTACGAAAGCCATAGTGGTCATTGTATGGTTTAAAATGGTCAAAATCAAAATAACAAAAAATGCTTTCTTTCCCTGAATCAAAAGAGTATGCAATATGTTCGTTGATCATAAAGTTACCAGGAAGTCTGCTAAGCGGATTTTGATCGCGGGCTCGGATCAAGTTACGCTCATGCACCGCTTCAATCATCACACGCGCACTCAAATAACCAATGTATTTGGAAGATTCTATAACCAGAACCCCAGGTGCACTGCCTGAGAGCGAGTAGAGCTCCACGATCGTCTCAAGCGGCATGGTTACATCCACAACAGGGATGCGTTCTATATAGGTTTCCAGTACCGAAAAGTTTGAGGAATTGTTTTGAATCAGCGATCGTCCAAATTGGGAATAGATAACCCCTTTGAGGCGATGCTCATGCACTATCCCTACGGGTGATCCTTGTTTGTCGATTACCGGGATTAAGGAGAGTTCCTGATCAAGCTTAAACTTGTCAACAACCACCTCCATAGAATCCTGGATACTCACGGTCTCTAGAATTTCCAATCGTTTACGTATAATATTTTGATCACCCGGCGTTCGCTTCTCTCGTAACGCAAGGGCATTCACATCGGCATATTGCAAACTTAGTTCCGAACAATCGCATGTTGGACGCTGAACAAAATAACCCTGCACCAAATGGCATCCTATTTCCTTGCATACCAAAAACTCAGCTTGCGTTTCTACTCCCTCAGCAATCACACGACATCCCATCAATGTGGAAAGCTGAACCATGTTCCTAGCCAGAAGCTTTTTTTTTGGATCGCTATCAATGTCACTTAAAAAAAATCGATCAATTTTAATAATATTGGGCGTAGCGTGATAGAGCATTTTGAATCCAGACTGACCAATTCCGAAATCGTCAATCGCAACACAAAAGCCCTCATGCGCATAGTGGCTCATAAGGCTCGTAAAATGGTCAATATTCACAATTTCATTATGTTCAGAGAGTTCAAATACCATACTCTTGTGATCCAAGCCGTGGCGTTTTAAGATACGTGACGTATTCCCTTTTGAAAAATCAGCCATCCCAAAGAGACGATTATCAAGATTGTAAAAAAGTTTGATTTTCTGATGAGAGTCTATCGTACAAAATTTTTTGATTACTTTTTCACGTAAAGCGAGATCAAACGTATACAACGCGTTTTCTTCAAACAAACGATCAAAAAAAGATTCAATCGATTCAAATCCAAGAGTATCAGTCCCTCGCAAGAGAGCCTCTACTCCAAAGAGTTCGCCGGAATGAATATCAACGATTGGCTGAAAAGCGATGTCTAATACATCGAGGTAGCGATGATAAATTGGGTGTAAAGGTTCCATAACAGTACTATAGAACTTATTGGTAACATACGGGTTACAAAGAAAGTAACCTCATATTCAAAAGATTAGATTAGCTTACGAAGAGCCAACGAGCACATTGCCAAACCAAATGATCCTGTTACAGCAACGAAGCTCCCTTTCTCTTTAATACGAGGAAGTTCAGTACTGCAAATACAATCAAAATCACCGCTAAATTTACGTTTTCGCAATTCATTACGCAGTTTTGACGCAAACGGGTCTCCTTCTGTTTTCCAAATCGAACGTACTTCGATTTTGGTCGGATCTAACCGTTTGGCGGAACCGACAGAGCATATCAGTTTTGGATAACATTTTTGGATGAGAGCAAGTTTTGCTCTCATGTCGTCTATCGCATCGAGGATCAGATCATACGGCTCAAAATCATATGCCTCAACCCATTCGGGTGTGATTTTTTCTGCAATGGCGATAGCTTCTGGATAATGCTGTTTTAGTGCTTCGACTTTGAGCTCTCCTTCATGAGACTCTGAGTGCATTTGACGGTTTTGGTTGGTCACATCGTAGCGATCAAAATCGATAATCGTAATATCCCGTACCCCTGAGCGGTACAAACAATCAAGACAAAAGCTCCCTACGCCACCGACGCCCAATAAAAGGATTTTAGCATTTTTAAGTTTTTCAAATACCTCTTCCCCAAATACTATTTTTGTACGAGCGTGTCTCATAGCCACTCTTGGAGCTGTTTGATCGACTTGTAGGCACTCATGTCCAGTTTAACAGGAGTTAGAGAGACCATCCCCTGCTCTATTGCTTCAAAATCACACAGACCGCTTCTCCCATCACGCGGTTTAAAATCCAGTGGATGCAGACCCAACCAGTAGTATTCCAACCCTCTTGGATTACGATGGAGATGTGCATCGTTTCCATAATGGCGATAACCTGCATAGGTGACAGCAAATTGAAGTTCTTGTGCATCATAAGGGACGTTAATATTGATAAATTCCCGTTTTTTTAATGGGAATTCTCCCTCAAATATCTTTTCCACTATGGCGCGAATCGCTTTTTTTGCCAGAGTAAAATCCCCCATTGGTTCCGTAAAATCCATCACTTGAGAAATGGCGATAGAGGGAATCCCCTGCAAAACACCTTCCATAGCCCCGGCTGCTGTCCCGGAATAGGTGATATCTTCTCCCATATTCGAGCCTTTGTTAATTCCGCTGATAACAAGATCCGGTCTGTTCTCCTCAAACATCGAATGAAGGGCAAGATAAATACAATCACTAGGCGTTCCGTCATCCAATTTGTAAAAATCATCGGTAACACCAATAAAAGTCAAAGGGCGCGTTAGTGTCAACGAGTGACCGCATGCTGATTTTTCCGTTGCTGGAGCAACAACCGTAATATGAGCCAGATCTTTAAGTGCATCAATAAGCGCCAAAAGACCTTCAGATTCATATCCATCATCATTTGTAATTAATATCTTTTTCATTTTAGTGCAATCTCCCTCGTAAATTCATCCGTCTGTCCGGAATAAATAAAAAACAATTTTCGTCTTCTCTGCGTTCATAGGCTAAACAATAGCCGTGTTCAATAAGTATGGCATTCACAATGTACAGACCCAACCCAAAACTGTCTTTAGTCGGATGGTCTTTGGTGAACGGTTCTACGTAGTAGGACAATGGTTTTGTGAGTGCATTCCCCTGATTGCAAAACACAATAATATCTTGCTCCATGCGTATCGACATGCTATTTGTAGGTGAATATTTGATCGCATTGTCTACCATATTTTTGATAGCAGTTGCAAATAGCCTGAAATTTGCTTCAATCATTACTGAACTTTGCACATCACGATGCACCGATTCAGCCTCTACCATCGCCATATCAACCGCTTCATCAATAAGATCAATCAAGCGAAATTCCCCTTTTTTCTTAGAAGATTCTGACCCTGAACTTACTTCTTCAATCAGGGCAAATTCGTTAATTAGCCCTTCAAGGCGTTCAAAAATTCCTTGAAATCTTGATTGTTGCTTGGGATCAGTAAGCATAGTTGTCACAATCCGCCCTTTGGCAATCGGTGTCTTTAACTCATGCATAATATTACGTAAGAAGAGTGTTCTTGAATCCATAAGCGCACGAATTTTATTCTGAGTTGTTTCCAGTTCATTAGCGATAAGCGCTATCTCATCCTGCCCCGATATGTGAAAACTCACCCCCATATTTCCCTCACCAAAAGATGCGATTTGGCGACGAAGACGGCGAAGCGGCGAAAGACGGTGAATAATCAAGGCAAAAGAGAGTAATAATATGGTCAAAATCATAGCATACGAATAAAGTAGACTCGAAGGATCATAAGGCTTTATACTGCGATCTTCCAAAAGAACCGGATAATGCGCTGATTGAATCCAAAAATATATTTTTCCTTCATATTGCAGCATACTGGCATGAACATGATTGATTATAAAATTTTGATAAGATGCTCGCATAGAAATATGCCGATTAATCCCAACAGTAGAGACGCCGTTTTCCTTAAGCAAGATACCATTCTCAGTAATATGTCGATATAAAGTATCTTGTTCAATTGGATACAAATCATACATGGCAAGATTGGTTTCAAAAACAGGAAAAGAGATTTGTTTCAACAAAAAAGTATGATAAATTTGGGAAATTAGTGAATATTTACTAAATAAATTACCATTGTGCTTTGCTTCATTTGTTTGATAAAGTTGGTAGAATGTATAACTAACGCTTGATACCGTTACACTTAGGGCAAACAATACTGTTAAAAATACACCATTTCTTTTTAGCATTTATTTTAATAACTTATACCCAATGCCTCGAATTGATTCGATAAGGCTTTTGTCTCCGATTTTATTGCGAATACGGCCCATCATTACATCAATACTTTTATTTGAAGAGTCTTCATTGATTGCACTTACATTATGGATCAAATCTTCTCTGGATACAACCATGCCCTGTTTTTTAATCATATGTCCAAGTATCCCATACTCAGCATTTGTGAGGTCAAGTGGACGATTTTTATAACTAATTTTCATGCCAGACTCATTGAGTTTAAAATCGCTTTGCGACTGGGCAGCCAATGCAACAATGGCATCGTAACGTCGTAATACAGAGTGAAGACGTGCTTCGAGTTCTCTGGGATCGTAAGGTTTTGGAATATAATCATCCGCACCCAATTCCAGTGCGTTGATCTTATCCGTTACATCAGATCTAGCTGATGAGATGATAATCGGTATATTTTGACGCTCTCGAATCGCTTTGCAAACTTCCAATCCATCCATTCCAGGCAATGTCAAATCTAAAATTACAGCATCAAACTTTTCAAGTTTCAGGATGCTTAACGCCTTAAAAGGATCATCCTCAACGGTCACTTTAAAGCCACACTGCTCTAAAAATTCGCTCAATATCTCGGCCAGTTCAAGATCGTCTTCAATCATTAATAATGTATTCATGGCACTATTGTAACCAATGGATCATTAACGAATGCTAACCGATTGCCTTTGCAATATTGTAAGCTGCAAAAGCTAGAGAATAGGCCACTATCGTCGTAAAAATAAATAAATAGATAAAATATTTAATCCCGCCTGCTTCTCGTGTAAAAACGACCGATGCAGCCAAACACGGTAAATAGGTCATGATAACTACGATGAATGCAACTGCCGAAGGAAACGGTATGTGATCATGAATAGCAGTTGAGAGCGAACTGTTTTGTTCCGTCGCATCTGAGCCCAATGAATATAAAACTCCGATTGTCGATACAACCACCTCTTTTGCCGCCAACCCTGTCTGCAGAGCCACTGCCATTTTCCAATCAAACCCCAATGGAGTAAATATAGGCTCGATAGTATGTCCAATGCGCCCTAAAAAGCTTTGGGAGAGCTGCGCTTCAGCAAGGCTGTTTGCAAGTGTTTTTTTGGCTTCTTCACTGCCCGCAAGTTCCATCTTTTGTTCATACACGGATGCGAGTTCATGATTCTTAGGGTACGTACTTAAAAACCACACGAGTAATGATGCTGCGGCTATAAACGTTCCCGCTTTTTTGAGATACATTTTTGTTTTCGTTTGTACCGTATGCCAAATAAGCTTGAACGACGGCAAACGGTATTTTGGCATCTCCATGACAAACGGTTCATCAGCACCTTTGAATGCGGTCATTTTAAGTAATTTTGCCGCAATGAGTCCTATCATCGCCCCCAAAATATAAATTCCAAACAATACATTCCCAGCCATCTCAGGACCGAAAAATGCCCCGGTAAAAAGAACATATACAGGTAAACGAGCACCACAACTCATAAATCCGATAACAAACAGCGTCAATAAACGATCTCGGTCATTTTTCAAAATACGCGCCGACATATACGCCGGAATCGAACATCCAAATCCGCTTACAAGCGGGATGAACGATTGCCCATGAAGACCAAATTTGTGGAAAAATCCATCGAGTAAAAAGGCGACACGCGACATGTACCCCGTCGATTCCAGTAGTGCAATCCCGACAAAGAGAATCACGATATTTGGGACAAATAAAATCACGGCGCCGACACCTGAAATAATTCCATCCACGATCAGAGAACGTATCTCATCATTACCGATCGTAGCCCCCACGGTATCGCCCAACCATCCGAATAATCCATTAATCCAATCCATAGGGATCGAGCCCAATTCAAAGGTGAGCTGAAAAAGTCCCCACATAAAAAATAAGAAAATTGGAATTCCAAAAATAGGGTGAATCAGCACTCTGTCAATCTTTTCCGTTGTTGTTTTGAGCTGTGTCATTCTTGGTTTTGTTTTGACTGCCTCAGCGATAACACCCCGATTAAACGCGAGATATTCTTCTGCAAATATTTCTTTGATATCATCACTGTCATGGTGCAAAGCGATATGCTGATCTGCTTCGATCAAAAGAGGCTGCAGTTCTGTCCAAATCGGATTGTCGTGCAGCGTCCGATAGGTCTTCTTCTCTTTCATCAACAAATTGATCGCAATATTTCGGTTGGATATAGCAGCTTTAAAATGACGACGATTCAAATGCTCAGCAATCAAACCAATCTCTTCTTCCACTGCTTCGCTGAAAATCAGTTTTGCCTCTTGCGTTGATGCGTTGTAAACGTCAATCACCGCTTTCATAAGATCGTAAAGTCCCGTTTTCGCAACCGCAGAAACACGAACACATGGTATCCCCAAAAGCTGTGAGAGATACTGCGCATTGATTTCAATGCCTTCTTTGTCCGCTTCATCACTCATATTCAGTGCTATTACAATTTTTTTACTCATCGCCATAAGTTCAGCACTGAGTTGGAGATTTTTTTCCATATTGGTCGAATCGAGGACATTGATAATCAAATCATACGGTTCATTGCACAGAAAATCATGCGTGACACGCTCTTCGATCGAATAATCCGTAAAAGCGTAGGTTCCCGGAAGATCGATGATTCTAAACGAATATCCGCCGTATTCAAAGAGTACTTCGCTTTTTTCAACTGTAACACCTGTAAAATTTCCCACTTGAAGTCGTGCATTGCTGATCGAATTGATAAGCATACTTTTGCCAACGTTTGGCTGTCCAACGAGAGCAACGGTAATTTTTTTATCGGACATTATGGACCTCTATAAGCTCAGCTTCCTCTTTTCGAAGTGCCAAATTGACGTTTCCTACTTTTATCTCAAACGTACTTTTTGTGGGAGAGCATTCGAGCATCATGATCTCTGAGCCCCGCATAATCCCAAAAGAGATAAGCCGCTGCTTCAGTGCACCGCTCGCACGTATCTTTACCACCGTTGCCATCCCGCCTTTGGTGCAGGCGCTTAGCAAGGTCATGGTGGAATTTTCCATTCTTTTTTCCCTTAATATTCTAAAAACGATAACTAATACGGGCTAAAAAACGGTCGTAACCGACATCGCCTCCGCTACCATCCGCATTGTCATGTTTATCATCGATCATAGCATAACTGATATCGGCACTCAATGCATCGTTATATGCGTAAGTGGCAACGATATCCCATTCCTCTATTTGTTGATCCACAGGAGCACTCTTAAATACTCCGTATGCAGATGATAGGGTCAAGCCACGTGCTCCTGCATTCGACAAGTTCATAGTGATACTTCCGCGATACGCTTTAGCATCTTCCATAGCGTCAATCGTCCACTCTTCCATCGAAGTATAGTAGGGACCGCCACCTAAACCAAGCCCAACAAATTTACCGTCTTTATTGGAAGCCTCATTATAAGATGCACCCAAAATAACCATTCCCCATTCATAGTTTGCTGCCAATCCAATAACGTTCCCATCGATACCCGTCATCGCACCTGCAGAATCCGTATCTTCTGCAAAATGAGCCGCTTGAGCCAAGAGTTCCAAAGATCTTGAATCACAATAGACAATCTTATACGCCGCATCTGCATACGCAATGTCCGCTACTTTATCAATCGAGTAAAACCATCCTTGCAAGCTGAGTTTTTCAATACTCTCATTTGTAAATCCTATCATGGAGGCGCCATGGCTGCCCTCTGCTAGTTTTTTAAATTTCGAAATATCCGCACCTGAATCATATCCTGCCCAACGCTTAATGTATCCCGCAGTAAAAGTTGTCTTATCAATCCCGCTATATGTTGCCAATGCCGCTTCGTAGCTGTTAGGAAGCATTCGTATTTCATCTGTATTGACCAATGGCGTATCAATGAGTTGACGACCGATACGAACATTAAAATCATTTGCAGCATAATCCACATACGCTTCACCTAAATACACAAAAGATTTCCCCTCTGCATCAAAAAAATCAGGGTTGGTTTTCCCCTCATCCCATGATCCCGTAGCAAAAGGAATTTTTTGAGATGCATATCCTGCAACGCCAAGCTTCAGATCATTCCATACAGGTGTTTCATATTTCAAAATACCGCCAAAGGCTGTCGCATAAGTATCCGTACTTGCTTCATTGTCCTGATTAACATACCCTAAACGGATCAACCCGCTCACCATTCCCTTATCTTCTGGTATAACTGCGCCAAAAAGTGCCAAGTGTGTAGTCGCAATTAAACTCATAAGAATAATTTTATTTTTTGAAACCAATTTCATTCCCTTAATTTTATGATTTGGAAATGATATCTATTATCAACTTAGTGTATTCTTAAGTTTTTGATAACATTTATCATTTAACTTTGATAAATCCGCCATTGACTTCGTTATAATTGCGCACAACATTCCCAATTAAGGAAGAACGATCATGCACTTTTTATGGAAATCATCCAGTCACTTTAATCTTGCAAACCTTTTCACTATGGTTAATATCACGTGCGGTTTGCTTGCTACTTATTTTATCACACAAAATCAATTTATTCCCGCTATTGTTCTCGCATGGATTGGCGGGGCATTTGACATATTTGATGGCAAAATCGCTCGTAAATACGGATTATCCAATGAGTTTGGAGTACAGCTCGACTCTTTTGCCGATTTTCTCTCATTTGTACTGGTACCAACATTTTTGATTTTTCAAGCCGTTTATTCAACGTTGGAAGGGGTATCCTTAGTAGCTGTAGCAATAGGATCTATTTATTATGTCATCAGCGGTCTTCGACGACTCATTCAGTTTAACATCGATGCAAACGCAGGAGAAGTAACCAAATACTTCACCGGCGTACCGACACCGCTAGGGGCAATATTCCTATGGTTAACCTATTTGAGCGCCCCATGGATCACATGGATGGGCGTGTTGGCCCTTATGATCTTTATTGGCGCATTGCTCAATTCGAAAGTAAAAATTCCTCATCCGTAGCGTTTTCCATTAACGATTCTGGAAGTGCTTTTTTAGGCTTAAGCCCCAGTTTTCGCATACTCTCTGCGCGTCGAATAAGATTCCCTTTACCTGTCGAGAGCTTGTTCATCGCCCCCTCATAACTTTTCTGCGTTCGAGCAATCGAATCACCGACCTTTTCCATATCCTCCACAAATGCAACTAGTTTTTCGTACAGTGCTTCCGCGGATGCTGCGATTTCTTTGGCATTGCGTTCTTGGTATTCGCTTCTCCAGATGTGTTCGATGGTGCGAAGGGTTACGAGTAGCGTCGAGGGAGAGACGACCACGATGTTCTGTTCATACGCTGTTTTGAAAAAAGTATTGTCTTGCTCCAGAGCGAGTAAAAAGGCTCCCTCAATGGGCATAAACAACAGTACAAAATCAAGTGTCTTAACCCCACTTAGTTGTTCATACCGTTTTTGGCTCAACCCTTTTATGTGCCCATGTATAGACACGAGATGCTGTTTCAGTGCATGAACGCGAGACTCATCATCGGTTGCACGGACAAATGCCTCGTACGCCACAAGGGAAACTTTTGAGTCGATAATAATGTCTTTATTTTGAGGGAGATGGACGATAACATCAGGGCGGTATTTTTTCCCCTCTTCACCCTCTAACGTATTTTGGATGTCGTACTCATGCCCCTCTCGCAATCCGGACTCTTCGAGGATGCGTTCCAAAACGATCTCTCCCCAGTTGCCTTGGGTTTTATTCTCCCCTTTGAGAGCATTGGTGAGATTGATCGCATCTTCGCTAAGACGCTCATTGAGAGATTTGAGACGGATAATTTCATCTTTGATACTTTGGCGTTCTTTAGCATCATGTAAAAATCGCTCTTCGCTTTGTTTTGAGAAATTCGTGATCTGTTCTCGAAACGGTTTGAGCAGAAGGTCAAGCCCTTTGGTATGCGCTTCATCAAACGTTTTGGCTTTTTGTTCAAAAATCTGTGTTGCCAAATGTTCAAACTGCGCTTTCATCTGCAATTTGGCTTCATCCAGTAATCGGATTTTTTCTTCAAATCCTCTCGCAGACTCTTCATGCCGTGTATGCAAAACTGCGTAATCACGTTCTAGTACATTGCATTCATTGCGCTTACTCTCAAATTTAGCATCACCTTGGATACGCAAAGCATGCTCTTGATTTAGCAGTTCTTGTATCTGTAACGCCTTGGATTGCAGCAGTGCAAATTCCTGGCGCGACTGATTCCACAGCCATCCTAATGTTCCAACGGCTATTATGCCTATAAGGGTTGTTATTTCATATATCATGCAGACGATTATAACCAAACCGCACTAAAGAGGTAAAAAAGATGGCATTTTGTACAATGTTGGAATGAAAATATCCTCAAACTCCACTTGTTCCTGTCACAGCGGTGAAAAATACAAAAAATGTTGTCAGCCTTATCACAAAGGTATTCTCCCCTCCAATGCCCTCAAACTCATGCGCTCACGTTACTGCGCTTACGCCCTTGAACTCTCCGATTACATTATAAGAACTACCCATGGCAATAATCCTGATTATACCGATGATCTCATATCATGGCGTGAGAGTATTGATGCTTTTAGCCGTTCAACCCTATTTAACGGATTAACTATTGTTGAATTTATTGATGGAGAAACCATTTCTTTCGTAACGTTTGAAGCGATACTCAACAATACTCCGTATACTGAGAAAAGCCGTTTTTTAAACGCAGATGGACAATGGCTGTATGAAAAGATGTTTCTAATTTCAGAATAAGACCGCATTCAATATTTAAGATACTATGCTATAGACTGGTGTTCTAAAATAAGTGCAGGACAATAACGATGAAAAAAAGCTTGTGTAAGCTTTTCGAGCCAAAATTAATCACCTACGTCAAAAAGAACGGATATGTGAAAGGTGATTTTTTTAAAGATTCTCTTTCTGGATTATCGGTAGCCATTGTTGCCCTTCCTCTGGCGATGGCGATTGCTATTGCCTCCAATTTACCGCCAGAGAGAGGATTGTTTACGGCGATCATAGCCGGATTTTTAATCTCAGCACTGGGAGGAAGCCGCTATCAAGTAGGAGGTCCCACCGCCGCCTTTATCGTAACGGTTGCCCTTGTCGCAATGAAACACGGCTATGAAGGGCTGGTATTGGCTACGGTCATGGCCGGTTTTTTATTAATTATCATGGCGTTTGCACGAGCCGGAGAACTGATTAAATTTATCCCCTATCCCGTCATTACCGGTTTCACTTCCGGGATTGCCTTGCTGATTGTTTTTTCTCAACTAAGAGATTTTTTTGGTTTATCGATCAAAACGATGCCGCCGGATTTCATCGACAAATTGACCTTATATGCCACCCATTTGCATCAAACAAACCCTTTTGCCGTATTAATAGCATTGGGATCAATAGCCATTATCCTCTTTATGAAAAATAGCTACCCGAAAATTCCGGGGCCGATTGTTGTGGTAAGCGCCTCAGCCTTAGCCGTGTGGTTTTTTGAGATACCCATAGATACCATAGAGAGCCGTTTTGGTGCCATCCCTTCGATGCTTCCCTCCCCTGTCTTTCCCGACATTACCTTTGCAAAAATCCGACTGCTGTTTCCCGATGCCATTACGATTGCCGTTTTAGCCGCCATTGAGTCACTCCTCTCTGCGGTAGTTGCCGATGGGATGGCCGGAACAAAACACAAACCCAATACGGAACTTTTAGCGCAAGGAGTTGCCAATATAGGATCATCGCTATTCGGAGGACTTCCTGCCACCGGAGCGATAGCCCGAACTGCTACGAATATCAAAGCGGGTGCAGTATCCCCCGTATCCGGAATCATGCATGCCCTTTGGCTCCTTTTATTTATGATTTTTTTGGCTCCGCTGATCGTTAAAGTGCCCCTAGCCGCTTTGAGTGCAATCTTGATTGTTGTGGCATGGAATATGTCCGAAATAAAACATATCCAATCGATTATGAAAGCCCCCGTAGCCGACAGAGTCGTTTTATTCGTAACTTTCGCGCTGACGGTTCTTGTCGATTTAAACTTTGCCATACAGACAGGTATCGCCCTTGCGGCTATCTTATTTATCCATTCGATGATGCAAGCTGTGGAAATAAAATCGTACAATGAAGAGGATGAGGAAAACGATGATCCCGATGCAACATCGAAAAAAATCATCCCTGATGGAGTGGAAGTTTATGAGATTAACGGCCCTCTCTTTTTTGGAATTGCCGAAAAACTGGTTGATACCCTTACCCTTTTTGAAGCACCGCCCAAAGCCTTTATTTTACGTCTGCGACATGTGCCTATGATCGATGCCGCGGGTCTTCATGCCCTTGAAATTTTGGATCAAAAATTAAAAGATCAAGATTCGGTACTGATTTTATCGGGTGTCAATAAAAATGTCCATACGTACCTTCGTAAATCCAAACTGGACAAAAAAATAGGGGAAGCCAATATCGTAGATCATATTGACAAAGCGATTCACAGAGCACAAGAGACCATCTCTCTATGAAATATCTAGGGGTTATCCTTATGTTTGTGTTGACCGTGAATGCCGCAGAGATCGACGGCTACGCAACAGTAGGGATTCTCTCACACCATTTTAATTCCAATGGGGACAAACCATTTAACGAAAATCATAAAGCTTATGGGGCGGAGCTTGTACTGGATCAGCGCTATACTTTAGCATATCTTCACATGGTCAATTCACGCGACAAAGTAACCGATATCGGAGCAATAGGCTATCGCTACGATCTGTATGGACCTTTTGGTATATACGGAGTTGTAGGATACCAAAAAGGATACTGTTTAGAAGGATTTCAATCATCTGTAGAGTGTACCGAAGGAAAAGACAATTCTGGGATTGCGGTAATGCCGATGCTCTACTATCGGCACGATTACTTTACTCTTGATTTAATGACGCAAGGCAGTATGATAGCTCTCAAACTCAATCTAAAACTGTTTTAACACCCGACCATTTCAATACAATCTTCACCTTTTGGAATCAGACATAAAAAGACATACGCTTCATCCCCGATTGTTTCATAACTGTGTGCTTCACCTGCCGGTATAAACAAAACATCGCCGGCACTTGCTTCAAAAGTCATATCTCCACTCTTCACCATCGCACGTCCTGACAAAACATACTGTTCATGTTCCACTGTATTAGTATGATGCGGCATAAATCCGCCGGCATCGATCGTAAAACAGCGCATTGCAAAGTTGGGAGCTTCAGCAAGCGAGAGAAGCATTTGCATACTTACCCCTAATCCCGCTTTTTGTGGCATGGATTCAATAGTATTTCGTTTTCGGTGGATCATTACTGTCCTTTTTTTGGCTGCATTATTACATATTTTCCCCTCGCTTGACAACTCTATGATGGATTGTCTATAATGTCAGCATACATACATTACTATTTTGCAACTGCATTTCTCACACCTGAAATCTACATACATACTAAGGCTTCTTTCATAATGAGCGAAAACGTAAAAACCCCTACTCCTCGAAATAACTCCAAAAATCGTACACACACACCTGTAGATGGATTCACCATCGAAGCGCTTCGAACTAAGTCTCTCGAAGAATTACTTGCAATTGCTAGCACACTCAATGTCGAAGATCCAAATGAGCTTAAACGCCAAGACCTGATCTTCGAAATCCTCAAAACGCAGGTACAGCAAGGTGGATTTATCCTCTTTACGGGTATTTTGGAGATTATGCAGGACGGTTACGGTTTCTTACGTGCTATCGATCAGGGCTTCAGCGACTCTATGCACGACGCATATGTTTCCAGCACACAGATTCGCCGTTTCGCTCTTCGTAACGGAGATATCGTTACGGGACAAGTACGCGCACCAAAAGACCAAGAGCGTTATTACGCCCTTCTTAAAGTCGAAGCGATTAATTACCTTCCGCCTGAAGAATCTAAAAAACGTCCTCTCTTTGAGAACCTTACCCCTCTTTATGCATTAGAGCAGATCACATTGGAATATCAACCGACCAAACTAACGGGGCGGATGATGGACTTGTTCTCTCCAATTGGAAAAGGGCAGCGTGGTCTTATCGTGGCACCTCCCCGCTCAGGTAAAACAGAGCTTATGAAAGAGATCGCTCACGGGATCACCAACAATCATCCTGAAATTGAGCTCATGGTCTTGCTCGTAGATGAACGTCCTGAAGAAGTTACCGATATGGAGCGTTCAGTTAAGGGTGAAGTATACAGTTCGACATTTGACGAACCGGCTAAAAACCACGTAAAAGTCGCCGAAATGGTAATTGAGCGGGCAAAACGTCGTGTAGAGCTTGGTAAAGACGTTGTTATCTTACTAGACTCTATCACTCGTTTGGCACGTGCGTATAATACGGTCACTCCATCAAGCGGAAAAGTCCTCTCAGGAGGGGTTGACGCAAATGCTTTGCACAAACCAAAACGGTTTTTCGGTGCTGCGCGTAACATCGAAAATGGGGGGAGCTTGACGATCATCGCTACGGCATTGGTTGAAACCGGCAGCAAGATGGACGAAGTTATTTTTGAAGAGTTTAAAGGCACAGGTAACTCTGAAGTAGTTCTCAGCCGCAAGATTTCTGAGCGTCGTATCTACCCTGCTATCGATATTCTCAAATCGGGAACACGAAAAGAGGAGCTTCTTTTGGGAACAGACGTTTTGCAAAAAGTCTTTATTTTACGTTCTATGCTGCATAAACAAGAAGATGAAGTAGAGGCACTGCGCTTCCTTTACAGTACTATGAACAAGAGTAAGAGTAACGCCGAGTTTCTTGACAGCATGAACGAGTCGACCAAATAAAATGCGTGTTGGAGTCTTTGACAGCGGCGTTGGAGGCTTAAGCGTCGTCAAATCGTTGCTTGAGCACAAGCTTTTCGAAGAGATCATCTATTTTGGCGATACTGCCCGCGTCCCGTATGGGGTCAAAGACCAAAACACCATCATCCGCTACTCTCTCGAAGCCCTCGAATTTTTCAAAAACTTTGAAATCGATTTGCTCATTACCGCATGTAACACTGTCAGTGCTTATGCTCTGAGCGAAATGCGTCTCCACAGTGAGTGTGACGTGATCGGCGTTGTTGATCCTGGTGTTCTCGCTCTCAAAAATGCTATCCCAGATACCAATGCCGATATCCTAATCCTAGGAACTAAAGCGACCGTTAAATCGCAAGCCTATAAAAAAGGGCTTGAAGAACTCGGTTATCATAATCTAAATGCCATAGCCACAACACTGCTCGTTCCTATCGTTGAAGAGGGGTTATATGATGGTGAAATACTGCAAAGTACGTTGCACCATTACTTCAAAGACCTTCCAAAAGCTCCCGATGCGGTGATTCTGGGATGTACCCATTTTCCCCTTATCGCCGATGCAATACATCGCTATTTTGAGGGGAAAAGCACCTTAATCCACTCCGGTGAAGCCATTGTCGAATATCTGGAAAAACACTATGATTTCACACAGCGCTTTGAACACACGGAGCTTAAATTTTTTGCTTCTGAAAATCCAGAGGGCTTACGTAAAACAGCCCGCGAATGGCTAGGAGAGAACCAATGAGTCAAAAATCCGAAGTGTTAGCGCTTAAATACCGACCCAAGCGTTTTGAAGAGCTGATCGGTCAAGAGAGTATTTCTCAAACCCTTTCGCTTGCCCTTGACAGCAAACGACTATCGCACGCCTATCTTTTTTCAGGATTGCGCGGTTCTGGAAAAACCTCTACGGCACGAATTTTAGCCAAATCACTCATGTGTGATGAGGGTCCAACCTCTGCTCCCTGTGACGTATGTTCTCACTGTATGATGGCCAATGAGTCGCGTCACATCGATATCATCGAAATGGATGCCGCATCGAGCCGTAAAATCGACGATATACGCGATTTGATTGAACATACAAAATACCGCCCTGCAAGCGGACGGTATAAAATATTCATCATCGATGAAGTCCATATGTTGACCAAAGAGGCGCACAACGCCCTCCTTAAAACGCTGGAAGAGCCTCCTGAATACGTCAAGTTTATCCTCGCAACCACCGATCCGCTCAAACTTCCGGCAACCATCTTGAGCCGAACGCAGCACTTTCGTTTCAAGCGTATCAGCCACCCAAACATTGTCCATCACTTATCACATATCCTCCATTTGGAAAAGATTGAATTTCAAGACGAAGCACTGGATATTTTAGCACGCAGTGGCTCAGGCAGTCTACGCGATACCCTTACGCTACTGGATCAATCGATCATCTATTCCAAAGGTTTTGTAGATGTCAAAACCGTCGCTGATATGCTGGGCCTACTAGACCCCGCCTATATCGACACCCTATTTGAGGCTATTTTTGCCAAAGACCGTCCTGCTTTGATCCAAAAACTCAAAGAGTTAGAGAGCTATGAAGCAGAGATGGTCGTTGATGAGCTCATCGCTTATCTCAAAGAAAAACTTTATGAGGGGGATCGCCGTTTTAATCCTCTGATCATTGAGCGCTTTTTCAGAATCCTAAGTGATGCGAAAACACTCTTTGCGATTAATGCGGACGGCGGGTTTGTGGTCAGTCTCATCCTCTTTAAAATGATCGAAGCACTGAAGATCAAAGAGATCGACGAAATGATCGAATCCCTCGAATCCCGTACCCAGATGCACGATATTCCTACTGCTTCTAAAGTTATTGCGACCGAGCCTCAAAACATTCATGTCGTTGCCTCTGCACCTGTCAAATCGCCTTTTGAGCTTCTCTGTGACAAAATCCGTGACCGAAGTATCGCTTTGGGAGAGTGTTTTGAACGCAATGTTTCCTTCCTCTCTTATGAGGACAATGCCCTTACATGGGGAAGCTGTGCGTCAGGGGATGATAAAGAACTGCTCAAAAACAGTTTTGGCATCATCCGCCAGTTCGTCCGTGAAATTTACGGCATCGACACCGTGATCAAATCGCAAGCCTGCAGTAAAGCGGCGGATGAATCTGAACTTTTAGATGAAGTACCCAATGAGCCCCTTTTTGAAGCCGATTCGATGATAGAAGCAGCTGAGATCAGTGTCGGCAGCTGTGTGTCTGAGTGTGACGAAACCAGCGTCAAAGAGTTTGACGGTTCCGACGTCCTCAACGAACCTATGATTGCCAAAGCGGCAGAACTCTTTGAGGCGACCAAAATTACGGTACAGTCGAAGGTTTAATTCTTATTTCTTTTTCCACACCGACATTTGAGAAATCGTGTGTTGGAATTTACGTGCAGTTTCACGAATAACAAACGGGACATCTTGGGTTGCAATAAGTTCGAAATTCGCTTCTAGCAGTTTGGTTAACCCCTCCAGCGTAGAAACTTCACATCCCCTCTCATCAACATATCCCCCTATCCAAAACTTTTTTTGCGTGTACTCTTCTTTCCATGTATAAGGGGATGTAAGTACTAAAAACCCATCAACGTTAATTCTCTCGTGGATACTTTTTAAAAACAATTGCGGCTCATACAAGCGATCGATGAGATTGGTCGCCATAACAAGATCGTACTCTTTAAACTGAGGTGCTAAATTACAAGCATCGCCTTGGGCAAATGCCACTCTTGCACACGACGCTCCAAATTCATACGCACTAAGATCAATAATCGTTTGATTTTTTAGCTCTCCTTCTCCATTTTGAGCATAACTAATACGACCATTTTTTTGTAGCTCTACCGCCGCATCAATAAACGCTTGCGAATAATCAATACCGTCCACATGATCGAATACTCGTGCCAACTCAAACGATGCACGCCCTGTTGCGCAACCCAAGTCCAATGCTCTTTTTTGTTGCGTATTTTTTGTATAGCCACTCGCTTTGGCGGCACATGCTTTGGCAAAATTCATCACACCAAAATACTCATCTCCGTACTGAAAATCACAATATTGTGATACCAATTCGTCTGTTTCGTAAATATTTGTTTCTTTCATGTTCATCCCCTATTTATTCAACAATGGAAGCTGATTCAGAAGGTTATCACAATAATCCCATTGATCGAGCGTCTCTTTCCACTCTTTTGGAATCGCATTAACCCCTTTATACGCTCCCAATACCATCCCGATTGCAATACCGCGTGACGCATTATCACCACCCACCATGGCATTGGCTTGGATCGCTTTTCTCAATCCATCCTCCTGAGTAGCATATTTAAGGATAAAGTAGACAGCCCCCGGCAGCGTCCCCTCGGTAGGACTCGCTTTTCCCACCTTGATCGGCTCCGATCGTCCGATATCCCAGAGTCTCGCCATACTTGTCAATGCCAAATCATCGACAAACGGCTCACGAGAGAGCGGTGAATCAGGATTGGTCGCTTCTTTGTACTTGGCAATGGCCTGTGCGACTTTGGTCTCAAAAAATCCCCCCATCTGTACCGCCACCGATTCAATCGCCTCTTGAGGTGTAGCGCCGTTGATGACACGATGGGTCACACGGGCAAAAAACTCTCCTCCGCCCAACGCTTCACGGTTCGTATGGGTAAACATCGTTTTACGTGCGACATCCACCAGTTCCTCTTCCGTGTCATAGTAACCGTGGGCGGCAACGTGGCGTATTGCCATAGCATTGGAAATGCCTCCCAGTTGCTCAATAGGAAATCCGCGTTTTACCTGCGCATAGGTCTCTTTGGTCATCGTACAAATCCACGAACCCCAGCCGTTTTCCAAGCGGTTCATCCAATGGGGAATAATTGCCTCAACACTAAAAGCCCTCGGTGGATTCGCAATAGCCGCCAAATGTTCCAGCACTAAAATATTGTAATCTCCGTAGTCCGTAGTTCCCCCTGCCGTTTTACCGGGATGATAGTTTCGCTCTCCCCATCCGATACCGTGGGTTTGTCCCCCCATCATTTCGCCCGGTGACATAAACTTTTCAATCGGTTTATCACCGTACGCTTTGAAAATCTTTTGGGCATCGTATTCGTAATGACTTCCCAAACACAAGGCATCTGCAACGATTGCCCCCATGAAAGCACCCTTGATCGCTTCTTCTTTTGAACCATTATTCATAACATTCACCTAATTTTTCTCAGATTCTAACCAATGAAGGGCAAAATATAAAATCATTCCTTGCACTTTACATATTTTTCAGCTATAATTAAGTCATAGAAAGATGATTTAGAGTTTCATCTTTAGGTAAGTTATTATTGAAGACCATGTGTTAACAGTGTAATCACCCTCAAGAATACTCCATTATTATATTTTCGACCATCTTGGCAACAGGGTGTATAACAATAAAAGGGTTACCACATGGCAGCTACAGTAAACGGAACAGTTAAATGGTTCAACAGTGAAAAAGGTTTTGGATTTATCCAACAAGACAACGGAGACAAAGATTTGTTCGTACATTTCCGTCAAATTAACCACACTGGTTATGGTCGTGTTTCTCTAGAAGAGGGTCAAAAAGTATCTTATACTGTTGGCCAAGGCGATAAAGGTCCACAAGCAGAAAACGTAACAGTTCTCTAAGTTTACCTTGGGCAGATTTATCTGCCCGCTCTCTCACTCTTATTCAAGTCATCAATCACATAATTTCCACCGAATATTTTACCCCTAAACCCTCAGACAGCAAGTTGTTCTATTAAGGCACCACAGGGTGTTTTAAAGAGCCATTTTAAAGGATAATGTATGGAAAGTAGAGAAGCTGTCTTAGAAGCGCTTGCGGCAGGCAAAAAACTCACCAGTACGGTCACCGGACTGCAATACATTTACATCGACGGAAAGCTTCATGCTCGTCACGGTGAAAAAAATGACTGGAATTCCAGTGCATTGTGTTTTGACAATCCCCCTTCATGGCTCAATCTTAGAGACTAAGGAGTCCATTTGGACGGCAAAGAACGTAAAAATATCCAATCAGGCAAGCGCGTAACCATCGTGCTCAAAGAAGATCAACGTTCAGGTGCCCTCACAGAGGGGATCGTGCGAGATATCCTCACCAACTCCGCCAATCATCCCCACGGGATTAAAGTTCGATTAATGAGCGGTGAAGTGGGTCGAGTCAAAGAAGTTTTTTAAAACTTCTTTTTTTACAAAAGAACTTTAGTTATTCGTCCCACGTACAACCCGCTTAACATCACCGATACCATCATCCACACCCTGACTGAACTCTTTTGTTGTACATCCACTAAACAATGCAACTGCTAATACCGAAAAAATAAAAAAACGCATTTAAGCTCCTTGAAATTATGGTGAAATTATAACGTTTTTACTGTTATTCTTTTTATCGGAACCCAAACAACTCAAGTGAACTTTTCGTCGCTCTGGCAATAATGCTCTGATCCGGACGAAACATTGTATCGGAGATCACTTTGACGGCATCCGTAACCTCTTCAAATGGATAGTCGGGGTAACAACTTTGCAGTACGATTTGATCCATGCTCATTGCACCCAGTGTCTCACTGTCAAACAAACCGACATTCTTGACACCCATAGCGAGATAAAAACCGCTCAACTGCGGATATTCACGTGTCGCGTTCAATAGTACCCCACGACACCCTGCGAGGCGACTGATGATCGATTCATCCAGATACGATTCGTCGATGAAAATCGGTTTTTCCAAATTTGGCACTAATGCGAGGTCTTCATCACTGCTAACTGAGAAGGCGACACAGTTCGCATCAGCTTGTGCATGTAGCGACAACGGCACCGAGTAGAAAATACTCTCATATTTTGCGGCTATCTCTTTGGTTTTTGTGATTTCATCAGACTCTTTTGGGTGGGTGATAAAGATCTGGATCATCGTATCTTCGATAATCTCATCAAGATTCTCAAAAAAATCTTCATCAAAACGCAGTAGGTTTACATCGATCGTCATAATTCCCCTTTAGTATGTATCAGGAAATATGCAAATACGGTTCTATATATACATGAGAGAAAGAGAGGAGTAAAAGTAATTAGAATTTTTCTATTTATATTCACATTCTTCAAACAGTATTGATTCGTTCGAGTCTGGAGATATACAGTTTTCAAAAGTACATTTAACAAATTTTACATTCGTATATGACGCTGTTGCAATATCCATATTTTGAAAAACTGATCTTCTAAATATTACATTATCAAATTTTATATCATCAAAAATACATTTGCTAAATTGTGCATAATTAAATTGCGAATCTATAACCTTAGAACGCTTTAATGTTGTTCCAATAAAATTAAAAAAATGAAATGTATTGTTTGAAAAGCTTGGGTTTCTTAAATTACAATTTGTAAATATAGTCCTTGGGTCATTAGAAAAATCTGCATAATTAGCTACTATATTTCCACAAACATTATCGAATTTAGCGTTATTAAGCTTTATATTTGTAAATGTCACATTCGTAAGATCAGCTGACTTAAAATCAAAGACAAAAATTCTTCCATCCTCACTGATGATATTAATCCCATTAAAATGGCATCTTGATAAATCAACATTATTAACACCCAATTTGTGCAGCCGTTTCAGTATTCCGATGACTCTATAACCAGCTTCTTTTTCATCCCAATCTCTGAAATCATCAAGCTGTTCGGATAATTGAACAATCTTTTCTTTTTTTTGAAATAAGAATTGAAAGGTATAAAAAATAATACCAAATAGAACAATGTCGAAAAATGCTCCTGCCAATTCAACATGTATATTTGAAAGATAACCGTTCCATTCAGTCTGATTGAATGGACTAATATAGCAATAAAGATAAATAGCAACACACAAGCCTGCAAAAATATAAAAAAATAGATGCCAATTATTAACTATATTAATACTTTTCAGTATAGAAATTAACTTTTTAGATATTGTTACAATCTTTGCTTTAATATTAAAAATCAATTCAATCCTTTTGAGCGAGTAAAATCTGTTCTATATTGACTGTTTTCCCCTTACTATGTGCTTTCACATACTCCACAATCATCCCGTGAAAATGAGCAAATGTACGCTGTAGCATCCCTTCATCACAATGCTCTCTGACACCACGCTCGCACCACTCCTGCAAATCACTGTAGTTCTCAAACTCATATCCAAAAGCTCTCAAAAGTCGTGCGGTGTAGCTGTCCACTACCATCACTGGGCGCTCACACGCATAGCAGAGGATCGAATCGGCGGTCTCTGGGCCAATTCCCTTTTGAGCCAACAGCCATTCTCGTGTCACTTCATGTGTAAACGTTTCAAATGAGCCAAAACTCTCTAAAATTGCTTGACATAGCAGTATGATATTTTTGGCTTTTGCTTTGATAAGTCCGCTTGGGCGTATCAGTTCCATAAGCGTTTCGATATCAATGGTTGAAAGTGCCTCTAGGGTTAGAACATCTGCTTGTGAAAGATTTGAAAGAGAAACGGTGACTCTCGTCCATTGGGTGTTTTGTGTGAGGATTGCCCCCACCACCACTTCAAACGTTCCGTGTTGAGGCCACCAAAGGGGCTGTGAGTTTTGAAGCAGGTCTAGACGTTCGAGGGCAGTATATAATTCCCAAGAATCGGAAAGTTCGGTCACTCTTCCATCCATGCATCGGTGACGATTCTTCTGCCATCATCAAAGATTTTAAACTTTTGCGCTTGGACACATTTTCCCTCATCCAGCGTCATAACGGCTACCTGTAAAATCCGTTTGCATTTTTCGGGGACTTCAAATCTCCCCGCAACACCTGTCAAAAATCGCTCCAACGGTACTTTTTGATCCATCCCGATGACATTGTCACGACAACCGCTGAGACCAATATCAGTGAGATACGCTGTCCCTTTGGATATCTGTAAATCATCGCTTCCCACATGGGTATGGGTCCCGATGATACCGCTTACCTCTCCTTGTAAAAGCATCATCATCGCCCTTTTTTCACTGGAGGCTTCGGCATGAAAATCAATGAAGATGGAGTCGATTCCCTCTTCTTTGAGCTGTGCTACCGTGTCACGGCCACACCTGAAGGCATTGTCCACATAGGGCATACCGTAGTGCCCCATGATGTTGAGCACGGCGAGTTTCTCTCCTGCTACCTCAAATATCCTGCATCCCGTACCGGGAACACCTGTCGGATAGTTATGGGGGCGAAGGAGTGGGAGTGTCTCTAAGAGAGGGATGATCTCTTTTTTATCCCACGTATGGTTACCGCCTGTCATCACATCAATGCCACTGTCAAATAACTCTTTACCGTTTTTGAGCGTCATTCCAAAGCCGTGAGATGCGTTTTCATAGTTTGCGATAACGAAATCGATCCCCTCGCTCTTTCGCAGTTTTTTCAAATGTTCTTTGATGATACTGCGCCCAGGGCGCCCTACAATATCGCCTATAAATGCTATTTTCACTGCTTTACCCTATCTACTATTAATTCCCAAAGTGTACCAAAACAAAGCTTTTGTATAATTCCTCATGCTAAAGTACATCAACGGATACAACGAGACCATAAAAACGCAAGTGCAAGAACTCATCCACAGTGGAAAACTGGGAAGTCATCTGGAAAAAAAATATCCTGATAACCACACCTATACCACCGATAAAAGTCTCTACGATTACGTGATAGAGCTCAAAAACACCCATTTTCGCCACTCTCCCCCTATCACCAAAGTCCATTATGATACGAAAATCCGCGATCTTCACTCTGCACTGGGTACGCATACCTTTGTCTCCCGTGTGCAGGGGGGAAAGCTCAAAGCCAAAAATGAGATCCGTATTTCCCATGCGTTCAAAAAAGTACCCGAACCCTTTTTGCGGATGATCGTCACCCACGAACTCGCACACCTCAAAGAAAAAGAGCACAACAAGGCATTTTACTCCCTGTGTACCCACATCGAACCCGATTATCATCAGCTGGAATTTGATGTACGTCTGTATCTCACCTATATCGAAATTTCCCGTAAAATCCCCGCATCAAAAGAGAGTTTATAAGAGCGTCTTACTGTATAATATGTACTTAAAATTTACCGTAAACCACTCCGATTACGAATAGGTATCAAATGCGCAAACCAATCGTTAAACTGCTGCTATTACTAAGCATCCTAAATAGCTCTGTTATGGCGAAGGAGTTGCCGAATCGATGCAGTCGAGATCAAAACCCCAATGAGTTTACCATCCTAAGCTACCATGAAATAGCCGATAAAAGTGAAACGCTGGATGCAACCTATGCGGTAACGCCCTCAGATTTTGATCAGCAGGTACGCTGGTTGATGGATAACGGTTATCACTTTATCGGTATCGATGATATTTTAAAGTATAGAAAAACTGGAAAAGTGTTACCAAAAAAAGCGGTTTTGATGACTTTTGATGATGGTTATCAGTCTGTGTATACGAATGCCTATCCTATTATCAAAAAATACAAAATCCCTGTCGTCATTGCGCTGGTAGGCAGTTGGATGAGTGCCAAAGATAACGTCGATTTTGATGGCCATGTCATTGCGCGCAACAAGTTTTTAAGCCAAGAAGAACTCAAGGAGATGGTAGCCAGCGGCCTCGTAGAGATCGCCAGTCATACCCATTCTCTGCACAAAGGGATAATGGGTAATCCCCAAGGCAATATGCAGCCCGCAGTAAAAACGCGCCAATGGTTAAGCGATAAACACAAATATGAAGATGAAAAAAGTTATCAGCAGCGCATTTACACGGACTTATCGAAAAATAATACTTTTTTAACGCACTATACCGGACAAAAACCTCGTGTTATCGTTTGGCCCTATGGGCACTACAATAAAACGGTGCGCACTATTGCACAACAGCTTGGAATGCCTCTGGGGCTGACGCTCGATGATGGGAGCAATACCAAAATCACACCCTTATGGGGAATGCGACGAATATTAGTAGAAAATAAAATGACCCTCAAAGATTTAGAGCTCAACATGTGGTTGCGCAATGCCAATCTCACCGACGATGATCGCACCACCAAAGCGGCTCATATCGATTTGGATTATATTTATGATGCCAATCCCGATCAGCAAGAGAGAAATTTGGGCGATTTGTTGGAACGCATCAAGAAACTGGGGGTTAATACCGTCTATTTGCAAGCCTTTGCCGATCCTGATGCTAACGGTGCTGCGGATTATGTCTATTTTCCCAATCGTAATATCCCCATGCGCAGTGATTTATTTAACCGTGTCGCATGGCAAATCGCAACACGCACACAAGTCAAGCGTATCTATGCCTGGATGCCAATGCTGGCGTGGCAATTACCGCAAAACAATCCAGCCGCCAAAGATCGGGTTGTAACACTCAAGATTGATGCCGAACATCTCAATATGGGATATCCGAGACTCTCTCCTTTTTCACCAAGAGCCCAAAAAGTCATCCGAGAAATTTATGAGGATTTGGCAAAATTGTCTCGCATCGATGGGATTATTTTTCATGATGATGTGACGTTGACGGACTATGAAGATGACAGCCGATTTGCTCGCACATACTACAAAAAATGGGGACTACCCGCCAGTGTGACAAAAATCAAAGCCAACAGAGCATCCTATGAGAAATGGAGTATGCTTAAAACCGATTATTTGGATGATTTTGCACTGCAACTAGCAGGTATTATACGAGATGGACATCCAGGGCTCAAAACAGCACGCAATATGTATGCTGAAGTGGCTTCTAATTGGTTTGCTCAAGAGTGGTATGGACAAGGTTTGACGCAGTCTCTCAAAAAGTACGACTATACCGCGATCATGGCAATGCCCTATATGGAAAGAGCAGACGATAAAAAGAAATTTTACGAAAGCATTGTGGACAATGTCAAACAAGAAGAGTGTGGGCTGGAACGTACCGTGATGGAACTGCAAACGGTAAATTGGAGAAATAATGAGCCGATTTCATCCCAAGAGTTGAGCGATACGATTAAAGAGCTATACGGTATGGGTGTTCATCATATCGCGTATTATCCGGATAACGTGTTTAAAAATAACCCTGATGCCGATAGGTTAAAACAAGATTTTGCACAAAAATCAGTACGCATACATACCTATCATGCGCAATAAGAAAGAAGGATTTTGATGACTTTCACCATAGTATTGCATCTAATATGGCACACGCTGTTAGGTTTTATCTTCTATTATCCCCTCTTCATGTCCAGTTTGTGGATCATAGGGGCGATCTTTTTTTATTATAAAAATGAAAGACCTTACGCTAAATACATTATCCCTCCCCTTAGAGGCAAAGAAAGCTGGCAGGGAGTCAGTATTTTGATCCCCTGCTACAACGAAGGGCAAAATGCGGTTGAAACCATTTCGTATGCCCTGAACGTCGATTATCCTGAGTTTGAAGTCATCGCCATTAACGATGGAAGTCGCGACAATACATTAGAAATCTTGGTGGATTTAGCCAACAATAATCCGAAATTAAAAGTGGTTAATTTAGCCGAAAATCAGGGTAAAGCGCTAGGACTCCAAGCGGGTGCATTGCTGGCGAAGTATGAGTATTTGGTGTGCATCGATGGGGATGCCTTGATTGATAAACATTGTGTCCATTGGATGGTAAAGCATTTTATCCGTTATCCGCAAGTTGCAGCCGTAACAGGTAACCCTAGAATACGTAATCGCTCAACGCTGTTAGGTAAAATCCAAGTGGGCGAGTTTTCATCGATTGTCGGTATGATCAAACGTGCGCAGCGCAGTTTTGGACGGATATTTACCGTTTCAGGAGTCATTACCGGTTTTCGTAAAGCGGCGGTACACGAGGTAGGCTATTGGAGTCCCGATGTCCTGACCGAGGATATCGATATTACCTGGAAACTCCAACGCAACGGTTGGGACGTACGCTTTGAACCTCGCTCTTTGGTGTGGATTTTGATGCCCGAAACCCTGAGTGGATTATGGAAACAGCGCTTGCGTTGGGCTATGGGCGGGGTTCAAGTCATGTTTAAAAATTTTACCGTTTTGTTTCATCCCAAGCAAACCCATCTATGGGGGCTGATGGTTGAGCTGATGCTAAGTACGATTTGGGCCTACAGTATGGTGCTGGTATTTACAGTTTGGTTTCTTAGTTTGTTTATACCGATGTCCTATGTTATGCCCTCACATTCACCAATTTTACCGGATGAAACCAGCGTTATTCTCATCGGTGCTTGTTTGATGCAGTTTGCGGTGAGCAAATGGCTCGACGGACATTATGATGAAGGATTGGGGAAGAACTATTTTTGGATGATCTGGTATCCGTTTGTCTATTGGCTACTGAATTTATTTACGGCAGTTACCGCTTTTCCAAAAGTTTTATTGAGCAAAAAAGGTCGAGCCCGATGGGTGAGTCCAGACCGTGGCGCCCACCAAAAGTTGAATAAAAAAGGCTAGACAAAGATGGAAACGTTAATTATTAATAAACGCCGCGAGTTGCCCAAAACCAAAAGAATCATTTGGGATATAGCCACCGTATTGCTTTGGTTGGGTTTTATCTATTTGTGGAAGCCTGTATTTCACATCTTTGGTAGAATTATCACGTCCAAAGTAACCGATGAAGAAATAGCAGATTGGATTTTTGAAAATATTCATAGCGTAACGTTTGAAAATGCCATCATCATGTTGATTGCAACCCCGACTATCTTGTTTATCTTGTCAAGATTAAACCGACACCAAGCGCCAAGTGAGCATTTGCTCTATGCCTCCGACGATTATGCCGATTATTTTCGCTTAGACGATACTCAGTTACAGCAATGCAAAAATAGCCAGTTAGTAACGGTTTACCATGATGCCCACGGTCATATCATCCGTCTAAACGATCACATTTAAAAAAAAAATTTCTTACTTCTTTTTGAGATGCACCAGTGTCTCATAATGTTGAGTATGCGGAAACATATCAAATAACTGTACCTTTACGCATTCATACGATTTCAACCACTCCAAATCACGGGCCAAACTCACTGCATTGCAGCTGGAATAGAGTATATCACTAGGCGATACTCTCTCTAACCATTTGCACAGCTCTTGCCCCAACCCTCTGCGCGGAGGATTAACGATAACGGCATCGGGAGCTTTTGAGGTTTCCGTACTAAAGCTCACAGCGTCGAGCGCTTTAAAGGTAAGCGTTTCAATCCCTAAAAGCTCAGCAGAATCTTTTGCACATGCAATCGCTTCACTCTCAATCTCGACACCGACTACCTTGCGTTCATTATTGGCAACGTGCAATGCAAATCCGCCAACGCCGCAAAAAAGATCAATAACCGTTTTTGCCTCAAGCTCATCTGTCCACTTTGCCACAGTTTTATAGAGCTTTGCTGCTACCTCAGGATTGGTCTGAAAAAAACTTTTTGGTCGAATGAAGAGAGGAATATCATTCAGACGCTCTTCAAGACGCGTTTTGTCGGTGAGAAAGATCTCTTCATCCCCTTCTAATACTGCCATGTGTATGGGCTGGATATTGACCGTAATTACTTTCAATTCAGGAGCCACCAAACGCAGTGTCTCTAGATTTCCTTCTAATCTGGCTATGATCCCATGAGAACGCAAAATAAAGCGTAGCATCATGGTACCATTATGAAAACTGCGCGTCAGAAGAACATATTTCAGCTCTCCTTTTTTCTTTTTGACATCGTAGGCTTTGATCCCCAAGTTTCTTAACCAGCTTTGAACATGTTCCAATACCCGTTGCATACTTGGATCATACAACGGGCAACCGATCAGGCTCACATCTTCAGAAAGTCCAAGCACAAGCCCCTCTTCTCCGGAAGAAGCGACCATTTTGGCTTTATTACGGAACCCTTTGAGCTGGCTAGATGCGGGTTTTAGCCACTCTTTCGGCCCGAAAGGTTCCAGTGTCTTATGGAGATGTGCATTTTTTTCATTCAACTGCTCCGAATAAAACAGATCGATCATCGAGCAGGAATGACACACAGAAGTATCATAATAGGAACAAAAACTCATTACAGTACCTTTGGCTTTGCTGTACGCAAATAGTGTAATACGGTTGCGATCAAGTCATCATCATCTTTGCTTTTACTTTGCAGCGTCTCTTTGGAACCGTTTAGATATTCAATCGTGATGTTTTGATTGTAATTGCCCACCATTTTGATCTTTTTCTCAATACTCAACAGCTTAATAACCATGATTTCAAAAAACTGCTTGGTCGGATTGTCCAGTTTTCCAAAACGATCCCCGACCTCTTCTTCGATCTCATAAACCTCGGTGGGCTCTTCGCAATGACTCAAACGGCGATAGATTTCAAGCCGTAATCGGTCTTCTCGCACCACCTCATCACTGATAAAGGCACTGACGGTGAGTTTGATGTCCACTTTTGCCCGTACCGTGGTGGTTTGGTTGGTGAGTATCTTAATCGCGTCTTCGAGCATACGCAGATAAAGGGCATAGCCGATGTTTTTAATGTGGCCGCTTTGGGCATCCCCTACGAGATTTCCCCCTCCGCGAATTTCGAGATCGTGATGCGCCAGCATCGAACCGCTTCCCAGAAAGGAGTTTGATTCAAGAGCCACAAGGCGCTTTTTTGCCTCTTCGGTAAGGTTATCCTTGTCATTGACGATAAAATAGGCATACCCCTCGATGTGCCCCCGTCCAACACGCCCTCGCAACTGATGCAAATCCGCCATGCCGAATCGGTCCGCACCGTCGATGATCATCGTATTGACCGTGGGCATATGAATCCCTGATTCGATAATCGAGGTCGCCAGTAAAACATCGTATTCGCGGTCTTCGAATTTTTTGAGTTCCTCTTCCGTTTGAGCCGCACCGATTTGAGAGTGGAGAATCAAGATACGTAGATTGGGAAGAATCGCTTTAAGTTCTCCCGCTTTAATCACCATAGAGTCAATCGAATTGTGAACGTAAAAGAGCTGACCACCGCGGCGCAACTCACGTAAGATGACCTCTTTTATCAGCTTCTCATCGTAATTTTTGACAAATGTCCGAACTCCAAGTCGCTCACTCGGAGGGGTGAGCAGTTCCGACATCGTCTTGATCGAACTGAGTGCTTGATTGAGACTCCGAGGAATCGGCGTTGCACTCATGGAAAGGAGGTGGACATTGTCGTAGAGAGATTTGAGTTTCTCTTTTTGCTTCACCCCGAATTTGTGCTCTTCATCAATGATAACCAAGCCCAGCTTTGCACAACTGACAGTGAACAGGGCATGGGTACCGACAACACAATCAATCTCCCCCATTGAGAGCGCTTTGAGCGTCGCCGTTTTTTCTTTGGCACTGACGAAACGGTCCAACTTGGCAACCCGCAACCCAAATACTCCAAGCCGAACTTTGAGTGATGTGAAGTGTTGAGAGCTCAACAGTGTCGTGGGAACCACAAGTAATGTCTGATACCCTCCACGAGCAGCTGTAAAAATAGCGTTCATCGCCACTTCGGTTTTTCCAAATCCGACATCACCGCTTAAGAGGCGATCCATAATGTGCCCTGAACTCAAATCGTTCACGATAGAGGCAATCGCGCTGGCTTGATCGGGAGTATAATCAAATCCTGCCGCATCTTGAAAACGGCGTAATTCCAAAGCATCAACTTCCATCTTAGGGGCTTTTATCAGGGCACGGCTTGCCGCAATACCGACGATCTCCGAGGCAATCTCAAAGAGGCGGGTACGGACAGACTCTTTGAGCTTTCCGAAGCTCCCTTTGCCAAGTCGATCCAACACGGGAAGTGAACCCGATGCGATGTAACGGTCAATCGCATCGAGGTTTTCCACCGGTAGCAGAAGCTTGTCATCCCCCATGTACTTGAGGACAACAAAATCTTTGATCGCACCCAATATTTCCGCTTGCTCAATCCCCTCAAAAATCCCCACACCGTACTCTTCGTGGACAACATAATCTCCCACTTTGAGATCATCGAGGAGAATCGATGTTTTACGGCGGCGGCGCTTTTTTTCATGTCTATTAAGAGAAATAATAATTTCATCAGGCCCGATGAGATTGAGGACCATCCCCGCCGTTTTTACCTCTAACCCCGTAAGATCAAAGATTCCGGCGGCTTTGAGCTGCATCTCATTGGCCGCAATAATCGTAAACTTTTTCTTTTTATGGGCACTGCGAAGCGTTTCTAGGCTAGGAGCAATCAACAGAGAATAGTGTATTGCCTCAGGGACGATTGCACATTCCAATCGCTCTCTTGGCAACACTGGATGGTTCATACCGTACGATTCGTCCAAGAGGCTCTTCATCTCACGAAGTCGAAGCACCTTCTTGTCTGAGGTAAAATCATATCCCTCATCACCCAATACCCAAAATCCCAACGAGGCAATATCTTTGACAAAACTGTCACTTGTACAAGCCGCAATCTCTTTTTCGAATCGATTGTATTGCGCTTCGTTCAGGGAAAAAAAGGCGCTCGTGACGCTGATCGAAGCCAACTCCTCTTTGAGGGTGCGCTGCGTCTCCACATCGAACGCTTTTATCTCTTCCACCTCATCGTCAAAAAGACCGATTCGATGGGGATTTTCCTCACCGGGGATAAAAATATCGAGGATATCACCGCGATGTGACACCTCACCCTCCATCTCCACCATGTCTACAAACGTATATCCCCAGCGAAGCAGTGTCTGTTTCAAACCTGTTAAATCAATGCGGGAGGCGAATTCGATGTCTATGCTCTGTAATAATGGTTCTTTTGGCAGAGGATACAGCAGTGTTTTCAGGGGTGAAATAATCATCGGCTTTTTGGAGGTGCTGTAATAGTGACGCAGTGCTGCAAAGAGGGCAAACAACTCTTCACTAAAGGGGCGTAAATCATCCATATATATCGCGCGAAAATCGGGAAAAACGACACAATCGATGTTTAGAAATTTTGCAACATCCCTGAGTTCCCCCGCTTCTTTTGCATCCTCACACACGATAACATCGCATCGGTTTTTAGGGTTGTTTTTCAAATATTCGTAAAATCGGGCTTGTGACATTATGGGTTGTTTATCCTCTTTAAAAATGCTTCGGCAACACTAAAGGAGCCGAAGACGAGATACTCTTTCTCAGGGTCAATAGAATCAAATGATCCATATTGCAGCCCAATCTCATCCAGGGTAGTTTCGAGCAATGTTTGCGAAACAATACGTTCTTCATCTACGGCGATGATTTCAACGGATTCAATTATATTGGCCAAAAGAGTCAAAATTTCACGATAATCTTTGTCGGCGTAGGTATTATAAACCAGCGTGATTTTTTTACCGCGAAATGCTTCACCAATAGCACTTGCCGCCAAAGCATTATGCCCCACATCCAGAGTTACATTCTCACGAATACGGCTAAGTCGTCCAAAAAGAGCATTCTGATCAAAGTACTCTTCTTGTGCCTTATAACCCAAAAGTTCAAATGCCGCCATTGCAAGTTCACAATTATCTCTCAAATAATCGCTAAGCGTATTTTTTAAGGCAAGCTGCAATCCTATAGAATGAATATCTGAGCCTGCAAACTCTTGAATTTTATGCAGTTGACACTTTTTATCCAATGCAATCTCGGATGCTATTATTTCCACCTCGGGATGCTTTTGAATTCCTAAAAGTGCGTGATACTGCATACTGCGTAATTTTGTATTCGCAATGGACTCAATTGTTGATCCCAAAAATACACTGTGATCAAAATCAATAGGGGTGAAAATGCTGAGTACTTTATTAAAAACATTGGTAGCGTCAAACTCACCGCCAAGCCCTGCTTCCAGAACAACGTATTCACACCCCTCAAAGGCCACCATTGCGAGGAGCGTTGTGTACTCAAAATAGCTTAGAGACTCCGCTATTTTGGCATCAAGAAATCCGCTGAGCTTTTGATGAGCAACTTCTAAATTTACATTACTGATATCTTCGCCATTTATCCAGATACGTTCGTTAAACTTTAAAATATGGGGAGAGGTATAGTGCCCGGTTTTTTTACCTGCACGATTCAGCGCCGTTGCTAAAAAACGTCCCGTACTTCCCTTCCCGTTTGTTCCCACAAGATGAATAATTTTAGGCGTAGGAAGTACATGCGCTATAGTCAAATAAGCTCTTGGAAATCTCTCATAATCAATCACATCGTAAAAAAGTGGTTTTTGCGCCAAAAACGCTTCTAGATTTATCATGCCTCTACGCGGTTGCGCCCTTTGTGCTTAGCATCGTAAAGGCGTTCATCTGCACCGACTTTGAATGTCTCTAATGAAGGGAAATCTTTACGCTGTGCAATTCCAACACTAACGGTTACCGCAATACGCTGCCCCTGATACATAAAATGAGTCTCTTCAACATGCGCACGAACTTTTTCTCCGAATGTTTCAGCTCCGGAGAGTTCCGTATCCCCAAGTATCGCTAAAAATTCTTCTCCCCCATAACGCCCTACTGAATCATTTGTTCTTGCTGCATCTTTAAGGATTTGTGCAAAGGCTTTTAGAACAGCGTCTCCCGCTTCATGCCCATACGTATCATTGACTGATTTAAAAAAATCCAAATCCAACATTGCAATGGAAAAATTACGGCCAAACCGTTCGTATTCAGCCTCTTTAACTTCAAATATCTCTTCAAGTGCCCTCTTGTTAAGCAATTTCGTTAAAAAATCTTCTCTTGAAGCTTGTGTCGCAAGCGCAAGTTCAGATTCTAAAGTAGCAATTTTGTTTCCCATTTCAACAACTTTATCATTATGAAAACGTAAATCATTGCTCAAAATTTCAACTTTTTCTTCCAACGTAGTTGCAATCTCATACAGACGTTTATGCGCCGATTTAAAATCTTTGGGCTTATTGGTATCAAGCGCTTCTAAATCCCGTTTAACGTCTCGAATTTCGGTGGTGGAATGTTCACTGCGCTCTATTAATTCAATTAACTGTACGGAAAGCTTTTCCAAGAGTACGTCGAGCGATTTAATCATCTCTTCAACACTTTTCTTATCAAGCGCTATGCGCATAGCAATGGCCGCTTTGATCTCTTTTTCAAACTCTTCATAGGAAATATAGTCGGGATCCTCGCGTAATTTTTGGACCAAGCCAATTGTTTTGTCATCCATTTTTGGTGCGATAGAGGGGGAAAGACCCATTGTGAGCAACCGTGCTATTCGCAGGTAATCATTTGTTTGTGTTAAGCCTGACTCAATCTTTATTCCCTCGATCGTTTTTTTGAGATTCATAGAATCTACGTCTGTATAGGGAGAGAGTTTTTGCAAGAAACTGTCATCATAAATGCTCAAGAAGTTTTCCCATGCTTGCTTAATCAAATCGATTTGGGTTTTTCCCCCCTGAGACTCAATTAGAAGGATCGTCTTCTTTGCCAACGCAGACGCATCTGGATTGTGCAGGGTATTTATGCTCATCGCTATCGTTTTGGTCAAAGAACTTAAAACGTCAACCAGCATCGATGCTTCATTCGGATTCATACGGCTCATTTTTGAGATTAAGAATCGAACAAGTTCTGCCGTTGTTTTTACACGATATTGTTTTACTTCATCCAGTGTTTTTTTATCCATCAACGGAGTGAAACGGTCAATTCCTTGACAATCTTCCACTTTGACACCCGCTTTTTTTGCTTCAAGACAGAATGTTTCGGCATAAAGGTCAGGAGTCCATACTTTACCCTCAAGCTTTAATCGCTCTACCGTATTACGCACAATTTGATTAATCGTCATAGCTTATTCCTTAGGTGGATTCGAACCTTCTGCCGCAATTTGAGCAATAAAAGAGTCAATCGCTTTTTGAGCACTTAAACTAATGGCATTAAAACGTGCCTGATCTGAGATAATGGCATTGGGTTCAATATCAAAATCATACATGCCTGAGGTGTTATAGTTATGTGTCAGTTCCATTGTTTTCCGATTAACATGCATACTCACTGTTGTACGATAGGTGGTTACGTATCCATTGGTATCATAGCGCAATGGTGAAAAACCGACGGATAAAATTTGAATTTTAAGATGTGTCTGGGATGCACTTTTGGAAGTCAACGACGTGCGAAACTTTGTAATGACGGCTGTGTTGACGGCGTCTTTAATGATAACGGTATTTTGAGGGTCTTCCATTGAGATCAACACTTCGGTACTCACGCTTTCACCGACAACCGATTGTGCATAATGAGCTGCACTTTTATATCCGCATCCTGTAAAAATCATTGCCGCCAAAATACACCCTGTCAAAATACGCATAGTTATCCTTTAATGACCAAGTTGACCAATTTACCGGGAATCACGATTGCCTTAACAATCTCTTTTCCCTCTATCCACTTCTCAACAGATGCTTTTGCAATCTCAATAATACTTGCCTCTGATTCTTGAACACCCACTTCAATGGAAGATCGATTCTTTCCATTGATAGACACGCCAAAGGTAAGTGATTCTACTTCGAATACCTCTTCGCAAATAGTTTGAGTGCCCAAATTTTTACCGCCGAACAAAGTATGTGAAAGTTCCCAACACACATGGGGAACGATCGGCTCTAATATCGAAGTCAAAATCCAATACCCCTCCGTCCAAATCTTCGGGTTGTTTTGCTCACCAAGTGCATTCATTGCTTCCATCACACCGGCAATCATTGTGTTAAAGGTGTAACGCTCGTTGTACACTTCTTGCGCGCGATTAAGTGCTTCATAAACTTTTTTACGAGCAGTTTTTTCCTCTTTAGAGAGCGCTGCATGATCGATCTTTGGCAATATTGCCGTTTTTTGCGCAAACTGGCTGCGATCAGCAAAGCGCTTCAAAAATCTAAATGCCCCTTCAACCGCACTGTCATTCCACTCCAGCTCTTGCGTCGGAGGAGCGGCAAACAGAATAAATAAACGTGCCGTATCCGCACCGTATTTTTCGATGATAGCATCCGGATCAACCGTGTTACCCTTGGATTTGGACATTTTTGCTCCGTCTTTGAGCACCATCCCTTGCGTCAACAGTTTTTCAAACGGTTCATCAAACTCAATGTAGCCTAAATCTCTAAATACCTTAGTGAAAAAACGTGCATACAATAAGTGCAATATAGCATGTTCAATCCCGCCGATGTAGTGATCGACACCCATCCAGTATTTAATCTGTTCTGCCGAAAAAGCTTCACTTTCCCAATTTTTTGGCGATGCGCAAAAACGCAAAAAATACCAGCTCGATTCGACAAAAGTATCCATCGTATCCGTTTCACGGATAGCCTCTTTGCCGCATTTTGGGCATTTGCAATGTTTCCACGTCGGATGTTTTTCTAACGGGTTCCCCTCACCTGTGATCTCCACGTCTTCGGGAAGGGCAATAGGGAGATTCTCTTTTTTCTCCATCACCAAACCGCAATCATTACAATGAACAAAAGGAATAGGCGCACCCCAATACCGCTGACGAGACACGCCCCAGTCTTTGAGCTTGTAATTCGTCGTTTTTTTACCGAAATTATGACTTTCAAAATGGTCAATAACTTTAGCTTGAGCTTCTTTTGAATTAATTCCGTCAAACTGTTGAGAATTAAAAAGTACCCCAACTTCTGTAAACGCTTTGGCTGTGTCCAGCTCACCACTTATAGGCTTGATAACAGCATGAATCGGCAGGTTATATTTTTGTGCAAAATCGAAATCCCGATCATCGTGTGCAGGAACGGCCATCACCGCACCGCTACCGTAATCCATCAAAACGAAATTAGCGATCCATACGGGGATTTTTTCGTTCGTCAGTGGATGAATGACACTAAGCCCTAGCGGAACGCCGCTTTTCTCTTTTTGACGATCGATGGATGAACTGTTTTTCATCTCTTTGATTTGAGAAATTATCTGAGCATCCAGTAAGCTATTATCAATCATATAGGAGACAATCGGGTGCTCGGGAGCCAACGCTGCGTAAGAGACACCATAGATGGTATCAGGGCGCGTCGTAAAGACATCAAAACTCTCAAAATTAGAAGCTAGCTTATTCCGACTTGTCTCATCAAAAAACAGATCAAACGCCAAACCATTGGATTTTCCAATCCAGTTCTCTTGCATGGTAAGAACCTGCTTAGGCCAACCGCCCTCTAGCTTGTGCAAATCATCCAACAATTCATCGCCATACTGCGTAATCTTGAAATAGTACTGATTCATGTCTTTTTTTACAATGGGGGTATCGCATCTCCAGCAGCAACCGTCCACGACTTGTTCATTGGCCAAAACCGTCAAATCATGGGGGCACCAGTTGAGCATCCCTTTTTTACGGTAGAGGAGCCCTTTTTCATACATATCGATGATAAAGCCCTGCTCAAACTTCGTATAAAGCTCATCGCTCGTTGCGAGTTCTCGGTCTTTAGAAAACGAAAAGCCCAACGATGCAAACTCTTTTTTCATGTAATCGATGTTGTCGTACGTCCACCCTTTTGGATGGGAACCGTTTTTTATCGCAGCGTTTTCAGCGGGCATACCAAAACTGTCAAAACCGATCGGATGGAGTACATTGAACCCCTGTTGACGGTAATAACGGGCAAAGGTATCGCTAAGAGTATAGTTTCTTACATGCCCCATATGCAATCTTCCACTCGGAAAAGGAAACATACTTAAAATGTATTTTTTTTCTTTAGTAAAATCTTCACTTGGCTCAAAACTTTTATTTTCAAGCCAACATTTTTGCCATTTGGCTTCAATATCTTTGGGGACGTAATTCAAAAAAAACTCCTATTTAAACAATGCCCTGCTCAAATTGAGCACGCATTTTCTCTCTTTCCGCTGCATTTTTAGCTTTTTCAGCCATATTCTGACGGTATGATGAAACACTAAATCCTGTCCATACAACGAGCTGCGCCGCAACAAAAATAGAGCTGTACGTACCTACGATAACACCGATAAGCATAGGAAAACTAAAGCCGATCATAATATCTCCACCAAAGATGAAGAGGGTTAAAACCACAAAAAATACGGTCAATGATGTAAGAGTCGTACGAGACTGCGTACGAGACACTGCTTCATTTACGATCATCACAAAATCGGTATTTTTGCTCTCCTGAATGTGCTCACGAATACGATCATAAACAATAATGGTATCATGAATCGAGTACCCTAAAATCATCAAGAGCGCCGCAACGCTTTCGATGTTAAAATCGATCTCAAAATAGGAAACAAACCCAAACGTAATGACGATGTCATGGACAATCGCGATAACAGCAGCCAGGGCAAAACGCCATTCATAACGAAACGTCACCATGGCCATAATCGCCATCAAGGTTAACAAAAAGGCGGTTAACCCTTTGGTCCGAAGTTCATCACCAACTTTCGGCCCAACCATATCGACGCGGCGAATTTCAAAATCACCCGTCCCCTTTAATACTTCCTTGGCAGTATCCCCGATATCTTTGCTAAGGCCGTCTGTCGAAGCCGGAGTTTTGATAATGATCTCTTGAGGAGAACCGAATTCAGTCACAGTAGCATGTGCAAAAAGAGTATTCTTGGCTAAATGTTCCCGTATTTTACTAATCGGAGCAATATCCGTATACTTAACCTGAACAACAGTACCGCCCGTGAAATCAATCCCGAATGAAAAACCTTTCGTAGCTATGAGGCCGATGGCCAAAAAAAACAAAACGAATGAGGCAATAAAAAAGATTTTTCCTTTACCCAGAAAGTTATAAATCTTGTCTTCTTTAAACAGTTCCATGATTAATTGCCTTTTCTCGTCATACCGAACCATAACGTATAGTTCTTATTTTTTTCAATTCGATCCATAAAGAGCTGATAGATACCGTAGGTTCCCACAATTGCAGTGAGCATCGATGCCAAAATTCCCATACTAAGCGTGACCGCAAATCCTTTGACAGCACCTGTTCCGTATACATACAAAATGGTACAGGCAATAATCTGCGTCACATTCGAATCCAAGATTGCCCGCATCGCTTTGGCATACCCCTCTTTAATCGCTTTTGCGGTTGAAGAGCCTGACCGAAGCTGCTCACGAACACGTTCATTAATAATAATATTCGCATCCACCGCAAGGCCAATATGCAGAACAATCCCAGCCATTCCCGGCAGCGTTAGCGTTGCACCCAGCAACGACATCATCGCTAAAATAATAAAGAGATTGATAACAACCGCCAAGTTGGCAATTACACCCGCTAATCCGTAATAAAACATCATAAAGATAATAACCAATACAAAGCCGCTGACAAGTGCCAATAACGATGCTCGAATACTGTCTGCACCAAGACTTGGTCCAACTGATCGTTTCTCCATCATATAAATCGGTGCTAACAACGCCCCTGAACGCAATGCGATTGAGAGATCATTGGCTTCTTCTGTTGTGTAATTACCGCTAATTTGACCTGAACCGCCGCCGATACGCTCATTGATCACCGGTGCAGAATAAACTTTCCCATCCAAAACGATGGCAAGACGCTTCCCCACATTTTTACCGGTAAAATCACCGAAAATCTGAGCCCCTTCAGAATTGAGTGAAAAATTGATCACGGGACGATTGTTTTGGTCATATCCGACTTGCGCATCCGTCAACATCGTTCCATCAAGGATGGCAATTTCATGGACCAAATGTTTTGTTTTCGGTTCCAATGCATCTTCAAGAAGTTTGTCCCCAAAACCAGCCGCTTCCATTTCGCTGATTTCATTGGCGCGCATCGCACGATCTTCATCGATTGCCATCATCTCCAATTTCGCAGCACGGGAAATGAGCTCACGCGCGCGCTGCTCTTCTTGAGGCGTTTTAATCCCCGGTAATTCAACCAAAATCTTATCAACACCCTGCTTCGCAACGGTTGGCTCTGCAAGCCCAAATTGATCGAGTCGATTGCGAATCGTTTCTATTGCTTGGTCTACCGATTGAACTTTCAACTTCTCAACAGCAGCGGGTGTCATTGCCAAGCTGTACTGACCTTTTGCAGAATGAATCACCGTGCCTTCCACTTTTTTCAAGTATTCATCTATTACTGCGGCATCATCTTCATCAAGCAGTTCAAATGTGACTGTATTGTTGCTGGCGCTTAATCCATCAATCAAAATGTCATTATGTTCCGTAAAATGGTTAATACCAGATGCAATGGATTTGAGTTGAGAGGTCAATGCTTCTTCGGTTTTAACCCCTAAAAGCATGTGTAAACCACCTTGAAGGTCCAATCCTAATGTCACTTTCGCACCATTTTGACTTTGCGTCAAAGATGGAAGTGAAAAAACGATTCCGAAAATCGTGGCAAAAATAAGTAAAACTACGCGGTAATTAAGCTTCATCCTCGTACTTTCTAGCCACAGCATCTTTTACCAAGCGCCCTTCGACATCATTGTTAAATTTTACGGCGAAGAAATTCTCTTCTACTTTTTTGATTTCTACAATCAAACCGCCAGTGGTAACAACTTTATCACCTTTAACCAAAGCAGAAAGCATCTGTGCATGCTTTTTAGCCTGCTGTTGTTGTGGGCGAATAATGACAAAATACATGATTGCAATCAAAAATGCAAACGGGAGCAATTGGGAGACAAATTCCATAGAAATCCTTGAACAAAATATGAGTGCATTATACTCATAATAGATTAACATCGGTATAATTTCTCCATGAAACCACAATCAAAAATGACTTTCGAACTTCTTGCGCTTCCCCTGCTTATAGCTATCGGCTTCAGTGCTTTTATCTATTGGGAATATTTTCATCTAACGTCTAAAATCCTCAATACCCTCACGGGACTTGGCGCGCTGTATGGGCTTTTGCATGCACCTAAACGTACCCTGCCCATTGCCGGATTTTGGATCGGCTTATTGTGGTGTTACTGGATTGGATACAGCTTCCAGTATTATGCTCTTGGCTGGGCGCAATTATGGGTAGCATTTGGCTTTGGGATTGTTTATGCACTCTATTACGGCTCACTGGGACTCACTGCTAACCCTTGGCTACGTGCACTGATCCTCTTTGGACTGACGTATGTGTGGCCAATGGACTTTAACTGGATGCAGCCTGAATTAATTTTTGTTGAAAGCTACATCGGCTTTGAAAAATGGCAATTTGCACTGGTGCTGCTCTCCATCGCTTCAACTGCTTTATTTATAAAATATCGAAAAGTCATTCCACTATTGGTTGTTTTATTCGCGATACAGCCTACATACACACCTCCGGTGCAACCGGATTTACGCATCAAATTAGTGGCTACGGACATTTCTCAAGATCTAAAATGGCAAGAATCCAAGCTTGGGGAAATTGTCACAGAAAATATACGCCAAATTGATCTTGCCATCGCGCAAGGCTACGATCTCGTCGTACTGCCTGAATCTGCATTTGTCCTTTATATGAATCATTACCCAGCACTCGAAGAAGAACTGTTGAAACGCTCACAATCAATCGCCATTTTAACAGGAACCCTACACGAAGAAGAATCATTGCATTATAATGTTTCGTATCTCTTCAATAAAGGGGAAATTACCGTTGCCAAAAAAACAATTCTAGTCCCTTTTGGCGAGTACATACCCCTCCCCGCTTTTTTGCGCCAATGGGTTAATCGCTATGTGTTTGCAGGAGGTTCTGATTTTGTGACGGCAGATAAACCAACCGATTTTGTCATCAAAGGGGTGAAATTTCGTAATGCCATTTGTTATGAGGCGACACGTGAAGAGCTCTATACACCTGGGGCAACTTATTTGATCGCGATGAGCAATAATGGATGGTTTAAACCTTCCATCGAGCCGACGCTTCAAAATTTGCTTATCCGCTTTTATGCTCGTAAAAATGGGTCAATGGTGTTTCATTCCGCCAATGGCGGAGGAAGTGGAGTGGTGTATTAGTGGCGAACCGTTAGGTTTTTTGCGTTGATCGCTGCAATCACTTGCTCGATGTGTTTCATTTTTTCTTCTTCATCTTCCATGTTATGAATCGCATCTAGATTAAAGTGCTGTAGTTTCCCATCAAGATAACCCGTATCAAGCTTACCATCGATAAAGTCTTGGTCGCGAACGATTTGACGGTGTAATGCGATATTAGTAGGGACACCTTCGATGATGAACTCATCCAAAGCACGACGTGCTTTACGGACACAATCATCCCATGTTTGTGCTGATACGATCAATTTACCGATCATAGAATCATAGTTTGACGGAATCAGGTAGTTGGTATAGGCCATACTATCCATACGCACCCCTGGACCACCCGGAGCAAGATAACGCGTGATAAGACCCGGTGATGGAACAAAGCCCAATTTCGGATTTTCTGCATTGATACGAAACTCAATCGCATAGCCGCGAAGATGAATCTCTTCTTGCATGTATTTGAGTTTATCACCCTCAGCGATCTTAATCATACGCTGGATCAAATCAATACCTGAGATAAGTTCCGTAACCGGATGCTCAACCTGAACACGGGTATTCATCTCGATAAAATAAAAATTATCATCTTGATCAACCAGATACTCGATCGTACCGACACTCTCGTAACCCAAACGATACATCGCTTTTTTTGAAACGCGGTAAAGCTCACGACGTGTATCAGGATTTAGTAGCGGAGATGGAGCAATCTCAATCACTTTTTGATGACGACGCTGGATTGAACAGTCACGGTCACCCAAGTGAACAATATTACCGTATTTATCCGCAACGATTTGAATCTCGATGTGGCGAGGATTTTTAAGATATTTTTCGATAAACATTTCACCACGTCCAAAAAATCGAATAGATTCATTGGTTGCAGATTCAAACATCTCTTTAAAATCAGCCGCTTTTTCAACGATACGCATACCGCGTCCGCCTCCGCCAAAAGCTGCTTTAATAATAATTGGGAATCCAATATCACTTGCAATTTTTTGGGCATCAGCAATGTTATCAATCGGCTCGTCTGTGCCTGGAAGCATCGGAACACCTACTTCACGCATCGCCACTTTTGATGCCATCTTATCACCGAAAAGAGCAATATGCTCTGGCTTTGGACCAATAAAGATAATGCCGTTATCCGCACATGCTTGTGCAAATTCTGCACTCTCAGAGAGGAATCCGTATCCTGGATGGATTGCATCACAGTCCGCTTTTTTTGCTAATGAAATAATACGATCATAGTCCAAATAAGCGGCAATGGGATCGCCCATTATCGGATAGCATTCATCCGCTTTACGTACCCATACGCCATTAACGTCTGCTTCTGAAAAAACCACAACACTTTTAATCTCAAGCTCTTTACACGCTCGAATAATACGCAATGCAATCTCACCGCGGTTTGCAATTAAAACTTTGTTAATCTTTTTGCATTCCATCAGGTACCTCTAAATTAAAGAATTTTAAAGCGAGATTATACCGACTTAACATTTAAAAGGGATTAGTCCTTATACTTGAATAAGCCACTCATATTTCTTTGGATTTTTTTAATTACGTACTATAATATGGCAAAAATGGATTACATGATGAAGATCGCCGCGAACATAACTGAACTTATTGGCAATACTCCGCTCGTTCGACTTAATGCTCCCTCCTTAGCTACTGGCGCCACAGTACTTGGTAAGTGCGAATTTATGAATCCGACAAGTTCTGTCAAAGACCGTATCGGTTTTAGTATGATCAAGTCAGCAATGGAGGAAGGTAAAATCAATCGCGACACCATGATAATAGAACCTACCAGCGGAAATACAGGTATTGCCTTAGCCTCTATTTGCGCTGCACTTGGTCTAAAGCTTACCCTCACTATGCCTGAATCCATGAGTATTGAGCGCCGTAATCTTTTGTCAGCTTTGGGGGCAAGTCTTGTTCTGACTCCTGCTGCGTCAGGAATGAAGGGAGCTATTGATGAAGCGAACAATCTCGTAACAACTATTCCAAACGCTATCGTATTGCAGCAGTTTTCCAATCCTGCCAACCCGAAAATTCATCGAGAGACAACAGCCCCAGAAATTCTCCGCGACACCGATGGACAGGTTGACATCTTCATCGCAGCCGTGGGAACAGGAGGGACAATAACGGGAACAGGAGAAGCATTGAAAGCAGTTCTTCCTCATATTCAAATCATCGCTGTTGAACCTAAAGATTCTGCTGTTCTCTCCGGAGGCAAAGCTGGTCCTCATAAAATTCAAGGAATTGGGGCTGGATTCATCCCCGATGTTCTCAATGTCTCTTTGTACAATGAAGTCATTACCGTCAGTAATGAAGATGCCATTGCAACCGCCAAAGAACTCGCTAAAACAGAGGGGATATTAGTAGGAATTTCTGCAGGTGCCAATGTCTATGCAGCCATACAAGTAGCCTCTCGTCCTGAAAATAAAGGGAAAACAATTGTTACTATTTTATGCGATACTGCGGAACGCTATTTAAGTACCGCATTGTTTGAAGCCTAATCTTCTCTTCGAGACCATCCGATGCGAGGATGGAGTCATCATGCATCTGTCCTATCATCAAAAGCGCCTTATGGCTTCCCTGCAGTGTCTAGGCTCGAAAGCATCTTTTAATCTGCATGAACTTATTAACCCTCCGTCCAACGGACTATACCGATGCCGCTTTGTCTATGATGCCAAGAACTATGACATAGAATTCCATCCATACGCACCTCGAAAAATAGCCTCACTGCGTTTAGTATTTGATGATACCCTGCATTATCCTCTCAAATATACGCATCGAGCGCACTTAAACAGCTTGCTTGAACGCAGAAATGGGTGCGACGATGTGCTTATCGTTAAAAATGGGCTTCTCACGGATACCAGCATAGCAAACATTGCTTTATTAATTGATAACCAATGGCTTACGCCTCAAACTCCCCTACTGCAAGGAACTACCAGAGCAAGACTGCTTGATGAAGGGGTTCTTTCCCCCGCCATTTTAACCCCTCATCATATACAAGATGCGAATAAGATTGCGATTATGAATGCCATGATGGGATTTGTGGAGATCGAAAATGGTATAATTACCTAAAATACACTAGATAGGTTTGTAAGTATGCTCTTCGATATTATTAAAAGTCCTTCATTTGCTCGACTTATGGAGACGCATGTTCGTGACATGCTGATCTATCTCTTTGAAGGTGACCAGAATTTTGGAATTTTATGCAAAATTGAGCATTTAACCTTTGACCCGCCGCTTCCTGAAAATATAAGTGGTGAATTTCGGGCAATGACGCTCTTTTTTTTAGCAGGATATACATTTGAAAGTGCACGGCTTGAGAATAATATGCTCTATTTTGAAGCGGGATTTGGTCAAGAAAATATTGGAAGTATGGTAAGTGTTCCACTGCTAAGCATTGTTCAGGTCATTATTGATGACACACCCGCTTTCGTGAACCTCGCATTGCCAAGAGAGCAATCGTTCAATATCACTGTTGAAAAAAATGAGGGGGTTCAAAATTCTATGAGCTCTTTTCTATCCAATCCCGAAAATCAGAAGTTTATAAAAGAGCCATCAAAAAAATAAGGGGCTTTACAGCTTAAGCCCGTGCAAGAAAGTAACGACATTGTCGATGAAAGCATCGTGCTTACGCTCTTTGCTGTAAGCGATGTAAAATTTACGCTTGATTTTATAATTTTTAATACGCCCTTCGAAAAGCCGCCCCTCTTCAACCTCATCACTTATTACATGCTGAGAAATAACCGAAACTACAGGACGCTCTGCATTCTTGGGTGAATGCATAATCGTCTCTTTAATCGTTGTCGTACTCGCAACCACTCCGATTACGCTAAAGCTTGAACAATCCACTCCGATCTCTTCAAAGACTTCAGAAGTGAGCTTGCGCGTGTGAGAAGCCTCATCACGACAAATCCAGTCAAATTTGTACAAATCCTCTTTTTTGAGCTGTTTTGGAATCGGTTGATTCGAGAAAATAACCAACTCATCTTCCTCCCACTCTCTGTAAATAATTCCATCTTTAAAGACCGGTGATTCGATCAATGCAATGTCAATTTTTTTATCCAAAAGCTGATCAATAATTTCTTCCGAAAGGGCAACACGGACATGTACTTCATTATTTATTTTATCTTTCAATTGAGCAAGATACTTAGGAAGCACATAGTTTCCAATCGCGTAAGAAGCCCCGACAACAAAGGTAAACTCTTTATTGATAATTTTTAAAAGATCTTTTTCACTTGAAAGAATCGCTTTTTCAAGTTTGAGGGCAATTCGATACAAGTCTTCACCCTCTTTTGTCAGCTTTATTCCATTTTTCTTACGCTCAACAATCCGCGTATCCAAATATTCCTCGAGAAATTTAATCTGCTGTGTCACAGCAGGCTGTGAAATTCCCAATTTGGCAGAAGCTTTTGAAAAACTTTTTTCTTTAATAACCGTCAAGAAAGTGAGCAGCTTTGCAAAGTCTTTTAACATTATGATTCCTATAAGTAAAATATATAAGCGTATTATAACTCATTATTATGCTGAATACAAGAGATTGACACTTTTAAATAGCTTTGTGAAAGATTGGGCTATAATAAAAGAATTCATGCATGAAGGCGCACTATTATTATGGATAAAATTTTCGATAGTCTCAACGATGCACAGCGTCAAGCAGTTGAACAAATTGAGGGTCCTTTACTGATCCTTGCAGGTGCTGGCAGCGGAAAAACCAAAACCATTACCTCTCGACTGGCCTATTTACTAGATACCGTCGGTATTCCCTCAAGCCAAACCCTGACACTCACTTTTACCAATAAAGCCGCAAAAGAGATGCGAGAACGGGCGATGGGGCTTATTACCCAAAACTCTTTTCCCCCATTGCTGTGCACCTTTCATAAATTTGGACTTTTATTTTTAAAATTTCATATCCACTTACTGGGACGAAGCAATAATTTCGTGGTTATTGATACCGATGATAAAAAAAAGATTTTAAAAAAGATCAACGCCGAACTTCCAACACCGCTTATCGCAAGCGAGATATCTCGCTATAAAAATTCAATGATCGATCCCAGCGAAGCCTATTCACAAGCAGAACTCACCAACTACAAAAATATTGCTAAGATCTATGAAGAATACGAAGTTTATTTGCTCAAAAACAACCTTGTCGATTTTGATGATCTTCTTTGCCTCACTTATAAACTTTTAGACACAAATCCGGAACTGTGCATTCAAACCAGTCAAAAATACCGTTATATCATGATCGATGAGTATCAAGATACCAATGAATTGCAGTTGCGGTTACTTCAAAAACTTTGTACTTCACATAATAACCTTTGCGTTGTCGGCGATGATGATCAAAGTATCTATGGCTGGCGCGGGGCGCATGTTCGAAATATCCTAGAATTTGATCAAGATTTCGCTGATGCTACCGTAATAAAGCTCGAGTATAACTACCGGTCAACGCAACCTATTTTGACCGTAGCCAATGCGCTTATCGAGCATAATCGCTCAAGACTTGGCAAAACACTTATTGCTACAAAAACAGGCGGGGATGACATTGTGACCCTTACGTCTCATGACGAAAGTGAAGAAGCCAAAAAAATTGCCAAAGCGATACGCGTTTTGCTAGATAAAGGGGTTCGCGCCAGCGATATTGCTGTTCTTTACCGTATCAATGCCCTGAGCCGATCTCTTGAAGAAGGTCTTAACCGCGGTGGTATTGCCTACCGATTAGTTGGAGGACTACGTTTCTATGACCGTGCAGAGATCAAAGATCTTATCAGCTATCTACGCGTTATAACGAACGTACATGATAACTTCTCTCTAAAAAGAATCATCAATAAGCCAAAACGTGGACTGGGTAAGGCCAGCATTGAAAAACTGGAACTCTCCGCAATGGAAGCTGAAAAATCGATGTTTGAATTTATTGCGACTGCGAGTGACGCTGAGCTTGAAGCATTGGCCCGTAAAAAAAGCACCCAAGAATTGCGTAAATTTATTATCGAGATCAACGAACTTCGTACAGTTGCCCAAGAAGCGATGTATAAGTTTATCGACGCTTTAGAAGAGCGTTTTAAGATCAAAGAAACCCTTCGAGGCTTACCTGATGAGAGTGATAAAGTCTCAAACGTTGATGAGTTTTACGGGCTCTTTCGTGATTATGTCAAACAAAATCCCGATGCTGAACTCGCAGAGTTCCTCAATGATATTACACTGCAAAGCGATCAGGATCAAATTGAGGGTGAGAGCATCTACATCATGAGTATTCATGCTTCCAAAGGTCTGGAGTTTGAGCACCTTTTTGTCATTGGCATGGAAGAAGGATTTTTACCTCTTGTCGGTGATGGAAGCGATCTTGAAGAGGAACGCCGTCTGGGCTATGTTGCCTTTACGCGTGCAAAATCCAATCTCACCGTATCAAGCGTTAACAGCCGCTTTTACAAAGGGCGTCGTACCGACTTACAGAAAAGTCGATTTATCAATGAAGCGGGATTATGCGAGGGGTCACTGATCTTAGAAAAAAATACCTCATATAAAAAAGGGGACTTGATCCGCCACAAAATATTTGGTGCAGGAAGAGTCGAGGGTGTAAGTAAATCGGGGCGCGAATTTAAACTGCTCATTAACTTCGGCGGTAATAAACGAGACATTCTAGCCTCATTTGTCGAAAAGCTTTAATCACATGTCCTCAAAACTTTTTGTGGCCTACAAGCCTGCCGGTATCAGTTCCAATCAGCTTCTTGGCCGCATAAAACGCCGCTACGGTGAAAAAAAAGCAGGATATTCGGGGACACTTGACCCTTTTGCGAAAGGTGTTTTGATTGTCGCATTCGGCAATCACGGTCGATTATTCCGATTTTTAAATAAAGCACCAAAGCGCTACCGCGCAACGCTATGGCTTGGTGCCTATTCTCCTACGCTGGATATCGAGCAAATCGAGCAAATCGATACACTCATCCCTATTCCCATAGAAACACTTACTCAAACTATTGAATCACTCAAAGGGGAACTTACCTATCTTCCCCCAAAATTCAGCGCCAAACGGCTCAATGGAAAACGTGCCTACGAGTTTGCCCGCGCAGGGATAGAAGTTGAGCTCAAAAGTGTGACCTCCACCATCTATGATATTCACCTCCTCCATTACTGCCACCCCTTTGTCACTTTTGAAGCGACCGTCTCCGAGGGAAGCTATATTCGCTCACTTGGTGAATTAATCGCTGATAAGTTAGGGTGCAGCGGTGCATTGAGCGCTTTAGAGCGACTTAATGAAGGTCAGTTTGTTTATGATAATGAGTCCCCTATTAATATCAAAACGGCTTTAGGAATCCCCAAAAATTGCTATAATAGCACTAATGAATCGGTCCTGTTAGGCCAACCGCTCTTGCGTGAACATTTCGATGTTCAGGAAAACGGTACGTACTGGATCGATAACGGTGAAACCATCTCAATCATTGAGCTAACAGATGAGGGGGTTAACTATTTGCTTAATAAGGTGGGTGCATGCTAATACTTTCGCGTAAACTGGATGAATCTATCCTCATTGGAGATTCCATCGTCTTAAAAGTCATATCCATTGATAAAGGGAGCGTCAAGCTCGGCATTGATGCGCCGCCCCATATTCGCGTACTGCGAAGCGAACTCATCAATGCGGTAAAAGACTCTAACCAAGCCGCATCAACCCAGCAGGATGAATCCCTCTTACGCCAACTCGCTCAAAAATTTAAATTATGATTCGACACCGCGCTTACGCCAAAGTTAATATTTTCCTCAAAATTACTGGAAAAAGATATGAATATCATACTATCAGTTCACGTTTCATGCGCGTAACCTCTCTTTACGATACTCTGTGGTTTGAGACGAAATCTACCCCAGAATTTGAAATCAGAGGAAACTTCGATTGTGAATTACACTCGAATACGATCTATAAAGCTTATAAATATCTATTAGCCGCAACCCATTCCGATAAACTCTCAATGTGGATGGAAACACATGCCATTTGCGTCGACAAAAAAATTCCCTCCTTTGCAGGATTAGGGGGTGGAAGCTCTGATGCCGCTACTTTTTTGCACATGTGCAATGACACTCTTGAGCTTGGATTAAGCATTGAAATACTCGCCGATATCGGTGCAAATGTCGGTGCAGATGTCCCATTTTTTATCTATGGCTATGAAAGTGCAAACGTGAGCGGTATTGGAGAGATCGTAGAAAAATTTGATGAAAAACCACTTGATTTTGAAATCATAACACCGCAGATTCAAATCAGTACTCCAGCCGTTTACAATTACTACCGTGAACATCTTTACGCCCCTATAACAGGCAAAGAAGCAGAGCTTCTCGAGTCAAAGCCTTCAAAAGATATTTTGATGACAATGGATCCCAAAAAAGCAAACGATCTTTATCCTGCCGCACTGGAATGTTATGAGCAGCTTTGCGAAAAAGAGGGGTGGTTTTTTTCCGGCAGCGGCAGCAGCTTTTTCAGACTAAAGGAACATAATAATGGGTGAAAATATTGCCACCAATAAAAAAGCTTTTTTCGACTATCACATCGAAGAAAAATTTGAAGCTGGTATTGTCCTGCATGGAAGTGAAGTAAAGGCACTGCGTGCCGGCCGTGTTAATCTCAAAGACGGCTTCATCAAAATTGTGCGAGGAGAAGCAATACTGTTTAATGTCCATATTGGGATTTTAAACACGACTCACCACTATTATGGTCACGAAGAGCGTGGAAGTCGTAAACTATTGCTCCACAAAAAGCAGATTGACAAAATGTTTAAAGCCGTTGAAAAAGAAGGGTTTACCCTCGTCCCCCTAAGCATCTATTTTAACGATCGCAATCTCGCAAAAATGCAAATAGCCATCGCAAAAGGGAAAAAGCTTTACGATAAACGGGAAGATTTAAAAGAGAAGAGTCTCAAACGGGATATGGAACGCGCACTCAAAGGAGACTAAATATGATTACTTTACATGATCTTCATCAAGAGGATCTCCAAAATCCTCTCCACCCCTCTACATTTGAAGAATATCAAGATTACCGAATATTGATTCTTCGATTACCTGAACAAATGGGTAATAAATCTAGATTTCACTCGTTTGGTTTCATTATATCCGACCATGATGTCTATTATTATGAACAGAGCCAAGCTGATTTTATAACCCTTACAAACGGGACGGATGGTTTATATCGGTTTTTGGATAGCAAAATAGACACGTTAATGCATGATATTGAAGCAATTCAAGAAAAAATTGTCTCACTGGAAGAAACTCTTTACCGTAAGTTCTCATCACGATTTATGGATCACTGGCATGCATACAAAAAAGAGCTCTCACGATCAGAACGCGTTATAATCAAGGCAGTCGATATTTTATCACTCTTTATTACAAAATCAAAATCAGATGAAAGCTTCCCTCTCAATGAGTTTAATGATCTGCACGAGCATTTAGAGCGTACTCTACGATCAAATGTAGCCGCCAATGATCAACTCACTAATCTTTACAATTATTATACGCTACGCTCAAATGATCGCATGAATCGCAGTATCTATATACTCACCATTATCTCGGTTATTTTCTTGCCTCTTAATCTGGTCGTAGGCTTTTTTGGAATGAATACAGGGGGTCTTCCGTTTCAAAAGACGGAGCTTGGGACAACATACGCATTTGTAACGATGATTTTATTTGCAGTCGGACTGGTAGCAGCTGTATTTCTAAAAATTAAACGGGAATGACATATTTCAAGGAAGATAAGAATGGAGAGAATTGCCGCAGGATGCGGCAGTTGAAAGTTACTTTCTACGAATTTCTTTAATACGCGCTTTTTTACCAGCAAGATCACGAAGGTAGAACAATTTAGCGCGACGAACGCGACCACGACGAAGAACTTCGATCTTCTCAAGGCTATCACTGTAGATAGGGAATACACGCTCGATACCGATTGCGTTTGCACCGATTTTACGAACAGTAATAGTACGACCTGTGCCTTCTCCACGAATAGAGATACAGACACCCTCATAAATCTGAGTACGTGATTTCTCACCCTCGGAAATGATTACTGAAAGACGAACAGTGTCACCTGCGCGAAACAGGGGAATATTCTTGCCTTCCATTTGTGCTTGCTCAAAGCTAGCGATGTATTTATTTTTCATAAGACGTCCTTATTTTATGCTTCAGTAGCTGTTCGGGTCTGAAATATTTTGTTTTGCATTCAGACAGAGCTAATTTTAGTGCTTGAATTTTACTGTGATTTCCCTTTAAGTATTCTGATGGAACACCCAAATTGTTATATATTGGTGGCTTTCCGAAAGAAGGTGCTTCTAAAAGTGGCGTTTCAAAACTTTCAGTTTCCAACGACTCACTGTTTCCTAGTACACCTTCTATGTTTCGGACGATCGCATCGGTCATAACAAGCGATGGAAGTTCACCGCCAGTAAGGACATAATCCCCAATACTAAAGACTTCATCGGCAAAAGATTCGATGACTCTCTCATCAATCCCCTCATACCGACCGCTTACGAAGACGATATGCGCTTTGTTAGCAAGGCGCTTTGCATCGTTTTGCGTAAACTGCTTTCCCACTGGTGCTGCGAAAATGATATAAGCCTCATCCTCCAATGTTGACAACGTATCAAACAAAGGCTGTGGGGTCATAACCATTCCTGCCCCGCCGCCTACACACGTATCATCCACTTTAGCGTGTTTTGATGCGCTGTAATCTCTCGGGTTAAGAAAGGAAATTTGAAACTTGTTCGATTCAATCGCCCGCTTTAAAATCGAATCTTGAAAATATCCCTCGATCAGATTGGAGAAAAGAGTCACATACGTAAAATGCATCACGATGCTTCTAATAAATCCAAACCGCCCTCAACCATAATTTTTTTCATCTCTAAATCCGCTTTGAGGACAAAACGATCTATATAAGGGATTAAAAAAGTTTCAGGAAGCCCTTTTGCCACTAATGCACTGTCGGTCTTAACCGATAGATAATCCTGTGGACCGATTCGCTCAATCTCATCCAATGTACCCAATAACAAGTCACCTTCATAGATTGATAATCCAATCAAGTCAAACCAAAAATATTCACCCTTTTTGAGTTTGCATCTCTCTCGAGTTTCCTCATAAGTAGTAAAAAGCTTGGCGTTTGTTAACGTCTTGGCAGTTTCTGGAGTATCGTAACCTACAACGTGAACAAGCTCACGCTCTGGGTTGTAACTGGCAAGGGTAATAGTGGAACCATTTTCCAGAGTAAACGTTGCATTTTTAGCAAATTGTTCTGGAAAATCAGTAAAGAGGTTCAGTTTCATGTCACCCTTCAGGGCTACCGTGCGGCCAATCGTGGCAACATGAAGAAGAGTAGAATCAGGTGAATTACGAAATCGGTTCGACATTGATACGGTAACTCTTACCATCTTTGGCTTTACAGCCTGAAATAACGGTTTTAATCGCACCAATCATCTTACCCTCTTTGCCTATGAGCTTGCCTACATCCGCTTGATTAGCGTGCAGTACAATCTCAGTTACTTCATCGCCCTCATACGTATCTACCCTGATTTCTTCAGGATAAGACGCGATCAATCGCGCGAATTCGGCGACGAAGTCGGCTACCATGATTACTTACCTGTAATTTTTTTAACGCGATCAGACAACTGAGCACCAACGCTCATCCAATACGCAAGACGCTCTTCATCAACTTTAACTGTTGAAGGCTCTGTCATTGGGTTATAGTAACCGATCAATTCAATCCAACCACCATCACGACGCTTACGGCTGTCTGTTACAGCGATACGGTAGAAAGGTTGTTTTTTACGTCCCATACGGGTTAAGCGAATGACTGTTGCCATGTTATATCCTTTTGTAATTATGTTTTAACGTACAGTACCTTAGAAGAGTGTTTTGCCCACAAAAGCAAAAAAAAACCTCTAAACTGCTGGAACGCTAAGTCAGAGATTTAAAAAAATCCCCTGCTTAACGCTCCATTTATCGTGCTGGCCGACCGCCTTGCATCTGACCCATCATATTCTGAAGATCTTGCATCCCTTTTTTGCCTGAGAAACGTTTTGCCATTTTAGAAGCGTTTTTAAATTGCTTTAAAATACGGTTCACATCAACGACGGTCAATCCGCATCCTTTTGAGATACGGGCCTTACGCGTATTGTTCAAAAGCTCTGGATCTTCACGCTCTTTCATCGTCATTGAAGAAACAAGCGCTTTGATCTTTTTCAATTCGCCTGAGTTTTCCATGTCGAAATCTTTTAGTGCAGATGCCATCCCGCTCATACCAGGGATCATTCCCATGATGGATTTCATGCTCCCCATTTTTTTGAGGCTTTCCATCTGCTCTAAAAAGTCGTTAAAGTTAAACTCACCTTTTTTGATTTTACGGTTAAGCTCTTTTGCTTTTTTCTCATCAATAATCGAAGAGGTACGCTCAGCAAGACCTTCGATGTCGCCTAGACCCATCAAACGATTGACGATACGATCCGGCAAGAAGATCTCAAGGTCTTCCATCTTTTCACCCGCACCGATAAAGCGCAAAGGTACTTGAATCTGAGAAGCAATTCCTAAAGCAACACCGCCTTTTGAATCGCCATCGTACTTGGTAAGGATAACCCCATCAATCCCGATTTTTTCGTTAAAACTCTCAGCAGTGCGAACAGCATCCTGTCCGCTCATGGAATCCGCTACGTAAAAAATCTCATGCGGGTTTGCAGCACGCTTGACTTCGGCCAACTCGCCCATAAGGGCATCATCAATTGCCAATCGTCCTGCGGTATCGATCAATACGACGTCTACTAATACTTTTTTAGCGTATTCCAGTGCGCCCTTGACGACATCAACCGGATTTTTACTGGTTTCATCCGCGTACAGCTCCACTTCAATAGAAGTACACACTTGTCGGAGTTGTTCTACTGCTGCAAGACGCTGAAGATCCGCGGCAACCACTAAAACACGTTTTTTCTGACGTACTTTTAAAAAGTTTGCCAATTTCCCTGTTGTGGTTGTTTTTCCTGAACCTTGCAATCCGGTCATCAAGATAACCGTTGGAGAAACAGGTGCATAGACAAAACCTGCATTTCCTTTGACATTTAACAAGTCGTATAATGAGCTGCGCAGGGCATCAAGAAATTGATCCTTGCCAATAGCCCCAAGCTTCGTTTTGATTTCAACAGAATCAATTAAGTCTTTGACTACTTTATGGTGTACATCAGCTTTTAAAAGTGCTTTTTTAAGCTCGCCAAGTGCCTTGGTCAATGCTTTTTCATCGTCATGAAAACGAATTTTGCGTATTGCTGATGTAAATGATTCTGTCAGTGCTTCAAACACATATGCTCCTAAATCGCGCCTCTACAGGGTCTAATAAGTTCCGAATTGTACCCAATTGTTACTTTACCGTCAATTAATTCCCGAAGTGGTCGAATACCTTCGGCTCTTGTGCCTCAAAAGTTCTCCCCATCAAGATCACTTTACGTGCATGCAGCATCACTCTCTTTGACGGACGTCCTCCGTAACTTTCATCGCCGACAACAGGAAAGTGTGCGTGTTTGAGATGGGCACGAATCTGATGGGTACGCCCATGGTGAATAATAAGCTGTACTTTTGTCTTTTTGCCCGATACAATCAGCGGAGTCACTTCAGTAATAGCTGGTTTCCCTTTTTTGGATACTTTCGTATACGCTTTGTTGCCTGTTTTTTCGGTAATGAGCGGCTGATCGATAATAAACGGTTCACTGACAATCCCATCTACCCATGCAACATACTCTTTATACACTTCATCTTTTTTAAATGCCTCTATCGCTTTTAGGCGAAATTCTTCATTTTTTACCAACATAAGAACACCGCTGGTTTCACGGTCAAGACGGTGCAATAATTTGGCCCCTTTGAATTGGCGCTCAATCTCATCCGAATTGATAAATGCCGGTTTATCAACGACGATCAAGTCGTCATTTTCAAAAATAGGACGTACTTTTTCCACTTTTTGAACAATGAAAGAAGTTTTAGGGCTAATTTCACCTCGCGCGATCATCACTTTTGAGTTACCCACATAGACTAAACCGCGATCAATCAATGATTTAGCTTCGGAATTTGATATTCCTTCTTGTGCTGATAATAATTTGTATGCTTTTTCTTTCATAATTGACTCTCCGTTTTTAAATAATCAATAAAACGTTCCATATCGATCGTTTCATCAACCGTAGATGGAGGGAGTGATTGGGCGCTAAAAAGCGCCTTTGCAATACCCTCTGGTGCAACAAATTGCACATGATGGACATATTTAAATAGTTCTCGCTGCAAAAAGATATGTTCACCGGTAATAATTTTACATCCGAAATGAGCAGGCTCAAGGGGGTTGTGCCCACCGATAGGGGCAAAGGCTCCTCCAAGAATCGCCACATCACTGATCGCATAGAGATTGTTGAGTTCTCCCATCGCATTTACCAGCGTTATGTCGCTCACCAATTTTTGCGACTCACTCCAACGCTCGACACTCAGCATTGGCGCTATTTTTTGGATTAAAGTATACACTTTTTCAAAGCGTTCCGGATGCCTTGGAACTACCAGCAGTTTTGCACTGGGGTTGAGTCCTTTGTACGCCAAAAAACCTCTCAGAATAAATTCTTCCTCTCCCTCATGTGTACTTGCAGCGACGATCAGCATACATTGAGGCTTTGGATAGGCTCTTGTCAGCATGATTTTTTGCGCTAGCTTTATGTTTCCCAGCACTTCAACATTGACGGCACCCAAGGCAATAAAACGGGCCATATCCTCCGTACTTTGGCAAAAAACACGATCACACTGCGCCAGTAACCGTTTATAGAACCATCGCATTTTGTAGTATTTGGGGAAACTTCGCTCGCTTATGCGCGCATTCAACGCGATTATTTTCGCCCCTCTTGCATGCACAATACGAAAAAGAAGATACCAAAATTCTGCTTCCAGAACTACGACTAATTTAGGACGTCGTATCCACAACCACAGCCATAATTCATAAGGAAGGTATCGCACCTGTGCCGGATATTTAAGCGCAGTTTCATATCCGGTATGAGTGATTACAGTGATGGCTATTTTTACATCACCCAACAACTCAATCACGGGAGCAATTGCTTTTGCTTCCCCTAGAGAGCAAACATGAAACCATATATCATGCGGTTCAAATGGAGGGTTTCTCCATAAAAAAAATCGAGCTGGAACTGAATGACGATATTTTTTTTTAATGGTGAGCAGAATAAGAAAGGGAAAAGCCGCAATAAAAAGTACTGCGGCTACAAGGGTGTAAAAAAGGTCAAACACCTTCAAAAAAGGCTTTACGCCCCGATCTCTTCGGTATTAGGCTCAAGATATAACAAACGTCCGCAATGCGGGCATGTTGTAATCTCTTCACCTTTGATGACTTCTGCGTAAACTTTGTCACTGATAGCCATATAGCATCCCATACACGCTTGATTGCGAACAGGAACCGCTGTCGTGTTTTTAGCCCAACGGCGAATTTTTTGATAAAACGAAAGACCTTTTTGGTTCATAGCCGCAACCAAAATTTCTTTTTTCGCAAAGATTACGGTACGGTCTGCATCAATTTTTGCCAATTTGACATCAACGTCTGCTTTAACACCCGAAAGTTTCCCTTCGATTTCCGTTTCTTTTGCCGTGAGCTCATCAATTTTTGCTTGCTTATGAGCAATCAATTTTTCCAAACGGTCAATCTCTTCATTGGCGAAATTAACTTGTTCTTTAGCAATTTCTTCTTCAAGCTGAAGTGATTTCATCTCGCGTTCTGTTTTTATCTCAGCACTTTTCTTGCTGTTTTCTTCCAATTTAGCTGAAAGTTCTGCAAGGTGAAGCTCATTTTTTTGCTTTTTGATTTGCTCATCTTTGATCTCACCAGACAGTGTCGCGGTCTCATTCATAAGTGAGTTTTTCGTTGCTAAAAGTGCATCGTACTGGAGGTTTGCCTCTTCAATCTGAGGTTCGAACGCATCAATCTCTTTGTCTATCAACGAGAGGTCGATAAGCTGCTCTAAATGTTTATTCATAAGTTTCCTTTTCGGAGGTCCCCTTTACTCAATGATAGGTGAAGGGGTTTTTCGATGGTGAAATTATAACACTCAATCCTAATTTTTCCAAGTGTTGCGCCAATATCTCTCCAAAATAGCGTTCACTCTCATAATGTCCGATGTCCATCATCGACAATTTCAAGGCTTTCGCTTCCATTGCGTCATGATATTTGATGTCTCCTGTTAAAAAACAATCGGCTTCAATATTTCGCATCAATGATGCTCCCGAACCTGTTACCAATGCACAAGAGCGAATATGATCATGACATTGAACCGTTCTGATATGATTTAAGCCCAATGCCATTTTGATTTTTTCAGCAAATAAATCAAAAGGTTCATCAACTCCCAAATAAGCAACAAATCCTTCTTTTGCAATAATCTCATAACCTAAAACCTTGTTTGCAACGTATTCATTCAAATGAGTTTGGTCAAAGTTTGTATGCATTGCAATGTTTGTAATGTTTTTACGTATCATCGGAGCAATAAGTTTTGCCGGATATTGATTGAACTTCAGTTGCTTCAGCCCTCCAAAAATAATAGGGTGATGGGTAATAAGCAATGCATTATCAGGTATGGATTCAATCAATGCTTCATCTATGTCAATGGAAAGAACAACCGTGGTCACTTTTTGCGTAAAATCACCTACCAATAACCCTGAGTTATCCCAACTTTCTTGAAGAGAAAAAGGAGAAAGTGCGTCTAAAAAGGTATAGATTTCTTGAACGGTCATTTTTCATAACTCCTTTTATTGCGCTTAATCCGAACATGGATCGCTTGTGAGCCTGAGAGAGGATCGGAATATTTGAACTCAAATTCTCCCAACCCTTCAATCAAATCAACCAATTTTTTGTAACCGTAACTGCGGGGATCAAACTCTGGTAACTTGTTAATCAGATTCTGTCCAATAGCCCCCATATACGACCATCCTGCTTCATTGGTTGTATCTTCTACTGCATTACGAACCAATGCTAAAAGCGCTTTTTCATCGTGTTTGATTTTGGCCGTCGGTGTCACTGCCGTATGGGTTCGGCGTAAGTTTTCAGTGTAAATAAACTTATCACACGCGCCGATAAAGGATTTAGGTGTTTTTTGTTCTCCAAAACCGTAAACCTTTACCCCAGATTCACGTATACGACTGGCAAGACGGGTGAAGTCGCTATCGCTGGAAACAATGCAAAAACCGTCAAAATTTTTCGTATACAGCAGATCCATTGCATCAATGATCATAGCACTGTCGGTCGCATTTTTCCCGGTTGTGTAAGCAAACTGCTGCATGGGATGAAGGCCATGCGTGAGCAGCTCATGCTTCCATCCTTTTAGTTTCGTATCGGTCCAATCGCCATAAATACGTTTGACACTTGCGATACCATGAGATGCGATTTCATCCAATAAGCCTGCAATAATAGAGGGCTGAGAGTTATCGGCATCGATCAATACGGCCAGTCGAGCTTGATTTTGATTCATTGAACTTTCCTTAGGTTTTCTAACGCTTCATGCGCTTCAATCATTTCACTGTCCAATTCTATGGCCCTTTGATACATTGCTTCTGCTTTTTTGTTCTCTCCCAAATCCACTAAAAGATTGGCATAATTATAAAAAGTCACCGCGTAAGCATCATCAATCTCCAATGCTTTTTCGTAATGTTCTTTGGCCAACATCAACGAGCCCTTCGCGCGGTACAAGGAAGCAATTGCGTTATGTGTCAAATCGTCATTTTCATTCATCCTCAACGAATGGCTGTAAAGACTAATTGCCCCTACCACATCATCGCGTTTTGCATGCACATATGCCAACTTGTTCAAAATTTCACTATTCTCAGAATCCGCAAAATGCGCTTGTTCTAATTTTTCTTGTGCTGAACTGAGATCTCCATTTTGATAAGCTTCGTCTGCTTCATCAACAAGGCTGCTTATATCTATTGACCCTGTTTGTATTTCATCCTCCACGGGTACCGTATCTTCCATTGACTGTACATGTGTAAAAATTTGGTATGCGAAATACAGCGTCACAGCAAACATAATAATGGCAAATACACTCATAAAACTCCCTTTTGTAATCAAAGTATAATATAATCACACAAACATAACAATAATGGTGCGCCAAATGCTCAATAACCTTAAAGATCCAGCTCTCTATCTTAACCGTGAGCTCTCATGGCTCCAATTTAATACACGTGTACTCAATCAAGCCCAAGAAGAGTCCCTGCCCCTCTTTGAGCGGTTGAAATTTTTAGCAATTTACGGAACCAATCTCGATGAATTCTACATGATCCGTGTAGCAGGATTAAAAAAACTGTTCAGTGCCGGCGTTAATGTCTCTGGCGCAGATCGATTCACACCCTTGCATCAGCTTCGCGAAATACGTGAATATCTCCATAAAGAGCAGCAAAGTGTCGAGCATTGTCTGCAGGGGATAATGACAGGACTTGAAAAAGAAGGGATCTTTTTTAAATCCTACAAAGAAGTAACTCAAGCGCAACGCCAAATACTTAACCGTTATTTTTATGAAAACATCTATCCCGTCATTGTTCCTATTGCCGTAGATGCTACTCATCCTTTCCCGCATTTGAATAATCTTAGTTTTGGTTTGATCGTTAAACTTCGCGACAAAGATGACACGAATATGGAGCGTTACGGTATCGTACGTATTCCTCGTGTACTGCCACGTTTTGTCGATATTGACAACCGTATTTACATTCCCATTGGAAGCATTGTATCTGAACATATCCATGACCTCTTTCCAGGCTATGAATTGATTAAATTTGCGGCCTTTCGTGTCACTCGAAATGCTGATATCGCGATCGAAGAAGAAGAAGCCGATGATTTTATGGAAATACTCGAAGAGGGGTTAAAGCTACGCAAAAAAGGGGAGTTGGTCCGTTTGGAACTGAGTAACCATGCTGATGATGATCTCCTTAATTTTTTCAATCGACATGCCAATGTCTATAAAGATGATATTTACCGTTTTCAGACCTATCTTAATCTTGGAGCCCTTTGGCAAGTTGTCGGAAATAAAGATTTTGCCCACTTGACAAGTCCAAGTTTCAAACCGCGCAATCTCCCTCCTCTGGATGCAGAAGAAAACTTATACACGATCCTAGACAAACAGGATCTTCTTCTTTACCACCCTTTTGAAAGTTTTGAGCCCATCGTTCGTCTTATTCAAACTGCGGCCAAAGATCCCGATGTTGTCTCAATCCGCATGACGCTCTATCGCGCCGGGTCAAAATCACTGATTGTCCAATCGCTCATCGCAGCCGCTGAATCAGGTAAACAAGTCACGGTTATGGTGGAACTAAAAGCGCGTTTTGATGAAGAAAACAACCTTATTTGGGCAAAAGCACTTGAGAGTGCAGGAGCGCATGTCATCTATGGTATTACAGGATTCAAAGTCCATGCTAAAGCTGCGCTTATCACGCGCCGCGTGGATGGTAAACTCAAACAATATGCTCATTTGGGAACAGGAAACTATAATCCCTCAACCGCGACCATCTACACCGATATCAGTTATATGACTTCCAATGATGCCATCACTCATGATATGACCCGCTTTTTCCATTTCCTCACAGGTTTTAGCAAAAAAGGAAAACTCAACGAACTCTACATGGCACCGACACAGATCAAACCAAAAATTCTTTCACTCATTCAAAATGAGACCCGCATGGGATCAGAGGGAGTAATCATCGCCAAAATGAATGCTCTCGTAGATGAGGATATTATCAAAGCACTGTACAAAGCCTCCATAGCGGGAGTTAAAATTCAGCTCATTATCCGTGGAATTTGCTGCCTTCGTCCCGGAATTCCCGGTATCAGCGAAAATATTCGCGTCATATCAATCATCGGAAAGTACCTCGAACATGCTCGAATATTTTATTTTAAGCACGCTACACCGCAAACCTATATCAGCAGTGCAGACTGGATGCCGCGTAATCTACTGCGTCGGATTGAACTACTGACTCCCATTAACGGAGAAGAAGCTTCAGCCAAACTCATCCAAGTTTTGCAACTTCAAGTTTCTGACAATGTTCTGGCATATGAGCTCAAAAATGACGGTAATTACATCCGTGTAACCCATGAAAGCAGCAGTATTATCAACAGTCATCAAATTGTTGAAACGCATACCAATAAAGTTTATAATTCAACCAAAAAACAAGTTCCAAACTATGCGCAACAGCTCACAGCCCGCCTATTCAAAGAAGGCTAATAAGGACATTTATGATCAGTAATTATTTACATTTTATTCCCCAAATGCAAGACCGTGTCTGGATCGCACCCTCTGCAGATGTTATCGGACGCGTTACTATGGGCGAAGATGTCAGCATTTGGTTTGGCTGCGTTGTTCGCGGCGATGTGCACTATATCAGTATTGGTGATCGCTCAAACATCCAAGACTTGAGTATGATTCATGTCACTCATCATAAACGCGATGACATGAGTGACGGACATCCGACTATCATTGGAAATGATGTTACGGTGGGCCATCGGGTTATGCTTCATGGTTGTACGATCGAGGATGCGTGTTTAATCGGTATGAGCGCAACCATTTTAGATGGTGCAGTAATCGGCAAAGAATCGATTGTCGGTGCGGGGGCATTGGTAACGAAAAACAAAATTTTTCCGCCGCGATCACTCATCATGGGCAGCCCTGCAAAAGTGGTACGTGAACTCACGGATGAAGAGGTTACTGAACTGTACGCATCGGCTAAACGGTACGTCTCATTCAAAGAAAATTACCGCGCACCCAATGTCTGATTTCAACCTCGTCGTTGTCGCCGATATTCTAGGAATCGTGGCTTTTGCACTGAGCGGATTTCTCATCGGCGTACGCCACAGACTTGATCTATTAGGTATCATTATTGCGGCTTCCATTACGGCACTTGGAGGCGGTGTTGTCCGTGATGCTATTCTCAACCGTACCCCCTTCGCCTTTACTGAGTACTACCCAGCTATCACCGTTATTACCACCATTGCCATAGCTTTTGGATTTCGTCTTTACCGCAGTGAACAGCTGGAGCAAAAATGGCTTTTTGTCATCAGCGATACCATCGGATTGGTTGCTTTTAGCATCACAGGGGCATTGCTTGCGATGGATGCGGGTTTTAACTTTTTCGGTGTCATCATCTTGAGTTTTCTCACCGCCATAGGGGGAGGAGTTTTGCGGGATACGATGATCAATCAAGTCCCCTCCGTACTCATCAGCGACTTTTACGGCTCGATAGCCCTCATCGTCGCAATTCTCCTGCTGCTAACCAACAAACTGTGGGGTATTCATACACTTGAAGTCGCCTTTATCGCTGCCTTTGCTATTTTACTGCGGCTTTTAGCGTATTATAAACAATGGCATTTACCAAAACTCACACCGGACGTATCATGAAACTTTTTTGGAAAATTGTTGTTATCTTGTTGATTCTCGGAGCAATCGATGTTGCTCGCTATTTTTTCTATCCGAACATTGATGCGCTCAAAGATATCCGCCCTACCCCAACGGCCTTTATGCAATACCGCCAAGAGGAGTGGGCAGATAAAAACCGTGACATGCACATCACCCACAAGTGGGTCAGCATGAAAAAAATCTCGCCCAATATAATAAAAGCCGTCTTGATCGGGGAAGATGACGGCTTCTGGAAACATGACGGTTTTGATATCAAAGGGATGGAAAATGCCATTGAACGCAGTATCAAAAAAGGGACACTGGCAGGGGGAAGCACCATCAGCCAGCAACTCTCCAAAAATCTTTACCTCTCTCCGAGTAAAAATCCTGTTCGCAAAATCAAAGAGGCGATCATCACGTGGAGAATTGAAAAATCACTCTCCAAGCGCCGTATTTTGGAGATCTATCTCAATGTTGCAGAGTGGGGAGATGGGATATTCGGGATCGAAGCCGCAGCACGCCACTATTACCACAAAAGCGCAAAAAATTTAACGGCACTTGAAGCTTCACGCCTGGCCGCCGTATTGCCAAATCCAATCAAATATGATCCGAAAGGAAATCAAAAATACGTCAAAAATCGGTCCCGAATCATCTTGAAAATTATGAAACGAAGAGGGGTAATCCAATCAATCTACAAAGAGGTAATGACTGTGCCAAAAGAGGAAGTGACTCAGCCATCCGAAGGCAACACTACTTTAGATTCACTTTTCGATATTCCCGATAATAATCTTCCCATTGAAAGTAATGAAAATCCAGAGCAAATACCAACAGATTCAATAAACGAAGAAAATAACGCTTCGTAAAAGGTCTATTGCTAGCCGTGCATCCGTTTAAGCACACTCCAAGCGATCAAAGAGGAAATCCCAATAAGATATGCCGGAGCATAAGGATCATGGCTCAGCTCCACCGAGGAGGTCATAAGCGCCGGAGTAATACCGCCAACAATACCGGCAGCACTCCCCAAGATGAGCGCCGTAAACGAAGCGCGAAAGCCGTGATGATCAATTCCTTGAACCGTAGCTGCGAAAATGGGTGCTTGATACGCACACAACAAAACCACCATTATGGCTGTTGCAATAAGCGCTCCCACAAATCCACCATGCATCATCACATACAAAAGTGGAAACATTGCCACCGAGGTTGAAAGTGCAGCCATTTTCATGACACGTATTGATCCGACTTTATCTGCTAACATTGCCATAAGAGGAATAAAAATCACCCCCATAACAATGGAGAAGGTATTGATCTGACCTGATTGTGTTTTGTTTAAACCCGCACTGCCCTCAAGCCAAATAGGAAGATAAATAAAGAGCGTGTAGTAAAACATCCAGATAACCGAAGCCACGATGAGGAATTGTCCGAAGGCTTTGCGATGATGGCGGAAAATGGCTACAAGAGGAATCGTTTTTTCCTCGTTTGGCTGATAATCATCAATCAATCCACGACGCAGATATATCCCCGTTAATGCAATAAAAATACTGAGGATAAACGGAATACGCCAACCCCACTCTCCCATGGCATCTTCGCCCAAATACCAGAGCAATCCACCGCACAAGGCAGAGCCAAGAGCCATACCGATCTTAGCACCTACGGAAACAAATGAACCGTAAAGATTTTGTCGTCCTGGACTTGATTGTTCTACGAGATAGACGATTGAACTGGCATATTCTCCGCCGACTGAAAGTCCTTGAATCATACGCAACAATACCAAGAAAATTGGTGCCATGATTCCAATTTGAGCATACGTTGGCAAAAAACCGATTAAAAAGGTAGGCAGCGCCATAAGAATAAGGGAGCTGATTAGCGCAAAGCGTCGTCCGACTCGGTCCCCAATGTGACCAAAAATTGCAGCCCCAACCGGACGCATTATCATCCCAGCAGCAAACGCACCAAAGGAACCTAAGAGAGAAAGAAAAGGGTTGGAAGAAGGGAAAAAGAGGTTTCCCATCATAACCGCTAAAAAGCCGATAAGTGCAAAATCGTAATATTCAATAACATTACCGATGATTCCTGCGGCGATGATTTTCTGTTTTGGATTAAACAATCCATCCACCACCAAGAAGTTTATCACCATCATAAAAGACTCCGGCTTGTCCTGAAGCGACACCTAATACGGGGGTTTCAAGCTTCACGGTAGCATGATCCCCATTAATAACCACATGACAATTCACAGCTTCGGTACGATAGCGAAGCTTCACAGTGCAGTCAAACTCTTTTCTCTCATCAAACATATTGACATTTTCCAATTCGACTTCATAGCACTCCAACGCTTCACGTGGTCCGACAACAATTTGGTTTGTCCGAGGCCTAATCTCCACTACAAAATGGGGATCATGTGCTCCGTGTACCGTAAATCCCTTACGCTTGCCAATCGTATAATGCATATAGCCTTTATGAGTTCCTACGACATTACCTTCCAAATCCAGGACTTCACCCTCTTGATCGACATTTACATAGGGTTTTAAGACATCTGCATACGTCGTCTCTACAAAGCAAATTTCACTTGATTCGCCTTGCGATGCAAACGATTCCAATCCTGAAATTCCTGCCGCATACGCCTTGATATCAACTTTGTGCTTTTCACCCAAAGGGAAAAGTAAACGCGGCACTAAAGCTGGATTAATGTAAAAAAGAAAATAGCTTTGATCTTTGGTGTCATCATGTGCTTGTAGTAAATACTGACCGTCATGCCGTATGTAATGTCCTGTTGCCACAAAATCAGCGCCTATGCTGTCTGCGAAATCAACCATTGCCCCAAATTTAATATTTCGATTGCACAAGGCACATGGATTGGGTGTTTTCCCTTCTTGATACGTTTGAATAAAAGGGGTAAAAACTTTTTCATTGAATTTTTCTTGCAGATCCAAAATATGAAGCTTTACTCCAGCGAATTCAGCTGCTTTTTGGGCACGTGCTTGATGAATCTCGTGGTAACCTGGTTTTGAATGGAGTTTCATATAAACCCCTTCCACCTCATAACCTTGTTCTTTTAACAGGAGTGTCGATACCGTTGAATCGACACCGCCGCTCATTCCGATCAATACTTTTTTTGCCATTACGCATTACCCCCGTCACTTATTGGTCTGTTTGCAAAATAAGAAGAGAGAACCTTATAATACTTCGTGTCGTTCAGACCTTCTTTTTCCAAAGTCGCCATCTGCGCAACCAATGATTTTTCAATCTCATGCACCACAAAATCCAGATCATCCGTCAGAGTGATCAACTTCAAATCCTTCTCCTCAATCATCCCCTCCGCCAACATCTTGTCCCGTATAAACTGCATAAGCGGAGCATAAAATTCAGTTCCGATAACGAAAAGCCGTACACCCCAAACCTTTCGTGTTTGAATAAGTGTCAGCGCTTCAAACATTTCATCCAGTGTCCCAAATCCCCCCGGGAAAATCACATACGCCATCGAATATTTGACAAGCATCACCTTACGAGAGAAAAAATAGTCAAAACTTCGTCCCTTGGTAATATAGCGATTGGGTTCCTGCTCTTCTGGAAGCTCAATATTTAAGCCTATCGATTCAATATCCTCATGCTCATATGCTCCGCGATTAGCCGCTTCCATTACACCAGGTCCGCCTCCGGTTATAATATTGTAACCGCGTTCACCCAGCATACTTGCTAAGTGTGTCGCTTGAACATAGTACGGATGATTTTCATCGACACGCGCACTGCCGAAAATCGTTACAGAGGGACCAAGATCTCCGAGTTCATCAAAACCTTGTACAAAGTCGGCGATAATTTTAAAAACACTCCATACATCCCCAGACTTGATGTCTTTGATATAACGGCTGCTTTGATACTCTTTGGTTCTCCCCCTGCGATGCGGCATACCCTTATCCTTTGAGTTTCGTTAGGCGATCACGTTTAGTCCCTATAGAGGTGATTTGAACACCGAAGTTTCCATCAACGATAACTACTTCACCCTGCGCAATGACGTTGTCATCCACTAAAATATCCAACGGATCGTTGGCCAACTGATTAAGCTCGATAACGGAACCGATGTCCATACTCAAAACATCTTTCAAGAGCATTTTTTTCTTTCCGATACGAACGCGTACCGGAAGTTTGACATCCAATATCAATCCGATATTTTTCATCTCTACATCATCAAGTTTTCGTCCGTAATTTTCCGAATCTCCGCTTTCTACAGCTCTTGATTCAGAAGACAGAGCATCACTGCGTGCTGAAACACTGGGTCCGTTCAATGCTTCAGCGATTCCAGCGTCAACCGCAAACATAATCAACGAGTTGATCGCTCCCAAATTAAATGAAAAGACGAACATTTTTGCATACGCATCCAAATCTACATCGCCATCGTCTGAAATAAAGGTTGCTTCTTCTGTTTTGATGGAAAATTTAGGAAGTTCCTTTTGAGAAGCCAATGTTGTGCTCATAGCTCCGGCTATATTGGAAATGATCTCTTTGATAGCATCAAGATCTTCATCGGTCATATCTTCTTTGCTCTCGCCCTCACCGCCTAGCATCATATCCCCAAGCGCTGTTGCTAGAGAGGGAGGGACGAGAATTATCCCTTTGCCTGTTGCAGCACCGGTGAAGCTTAATCGAATCGATGCGATAGGCGGAATAACATTTGAAACAATCGAAATCGTTTCTGATTCTTTGAATGTGACTGAGGGTGCTTGCCCTGTTAAGCCTTCGATTGTAGCCGTTGCTTCTTGGGCAAATAGCCCTGTAAAATCACTCATTACTCATCCTCTTCAAACTCATCTGTAGTTTTCACAATCTCTTTGGCAATAGCAGCACGAACTTTTCGCTTCATCTCAAACTCTTTAAGCGCTCGCTTAACAGCATCTTTTTCTGTGTCAATCTTTTTAGTAATCTGCACCGATTTACGGAAGCGACGCAGCCCCATTTCCGCAATAAAACGCTCTTTACCATCCACGCTAACACTGACAACATCATTTGCCGGTAGATTGAGTCGTAAAATGTCACCAACTTCAATTTCAAGTAATTCTTGCAATGTCAGTTCAGCCGATCCAAGGTTCACTTCAAAGTTGACATGAGCACCTCCTAAGAGTACTTGCAACTCTTGATTACGACTCTTTTTTGAACTTGTTTCATTAAGCATCAAGTCCCGACTTGCAAGCTTCGGTAAAATAGGTTCAAGAGCAATAACCGGATAACAAATATTCATCATGCCCGAACTGTGCCCGATAATAATTTCCATTACGACCATAACAACAATTTCATTTTGCGCCACAATTTGTACAACATTCGGACTTGATTCTTTTGATTCAACCTGAGGATAGAGATCGGTAACTGGACCCCATGCTTCACGTAAAGTACTCATCATAACGCGTAAAATCGTTTCAAAGAGTGAGAGCTCAATATCAGAAAATTCTCTGCTTGCCTCAAAAGGCTCTCCCCGCCCCCCTAAAATACGATCCAACATCGGAAACGCAATCGAAGGGTTAATTTCCAAAACACCATTACCTTCTAATGGTTTCATCGAAAAGACATTAAAACTCGTAGGATTGGGCAACGACATCAAAAACTCGCCATACGTCATCTGATCAACAGAGTGAAGCTGGATCTCTACGATAGAGCGCATGATCGCAGAAATTTGGGAAGATATCGATCGAGCCATCTTATCGTGAATCCCACGAAATGCACGAAGCTGTTCTTTGGATACACGGTTCGGACGCTTGAAGTCATACAGAGTGATTTGACGATGCGACGCTGAATAAGAGGAATCATCCTCGATTTCTAAACCGCCGACATCACCATCATCATCGACAACGTCCAATAGGGCATCAATCTCTTCTTGGGATAAAATATCTGCCATGTTCTATCCTTCCACCGCTTCTTTAATACGCCGGATAACTGATTTATGAATCTGAGAAATCCGAGATTCTGTGATATTTACAATTTCACTAATCTCTTTTAGTGTCAGTTCTTCAAAATAGTAAAGCTGTATAATCATCTGTTCACGGCTCTCAAATCCCGCTAAGACATCTTTAATAGCATCTACAAGTTCTTCATGTTCCATACGGTCCAGCGTTCCGTCAAATTCATTTCCGAGCTGATCATCCAACGGGAGCACAGTGTAAATATCCGATGCAATACGTGCATCATGAATTTTTTCTTCATCCATCATCAAAATAAGCGCCAACTCTTTATTTGAAGGTTCATTATCGTTTTCAGCCAAATATTTTTCAATCGCCTTATCAATCTCTTTAATAAGCCGACGACTGGAGCGACTTACTAAATCAAGGGACCTCAGGTAATCGAGCATTGCGCCATAAACACGTGTTTTCGCATATCCCCAAAATGAATCATTTTGTACCTCATCATAACGACGTGCCAATTTAACCAATTCTTCTGTACCGATAGCGCACAAATCCATATAATCAATCGAACTTGGAAGTCTCTCTTTCAAGCGAAATGACATTGCTTTCACTGCAGGGAGGTACTGCAAAGCAAGCTGATCTTCAATGTGTTTTAGTTCTTGGCAATAAATACCGGCACCGCTCATGGTTTCCTCCTGTCATCGCCGCTCATCAATTCATCTTTATGTGCATAATACGCATCAATAAATTGTTCACGCCGATTGATTTCACGAACATAATTATCCAAACTTCGCTCATGCGAATGCTTAGGAAATGGATGCGCTTTAACTCCCAAAGTTTGAAAATAAAAGCCCACGCACAGATGTGCAAAAAGATAAAAAAAAGTACAAATCAGGAGTACATATATCAAAAAATCTTCTGCATTGTTCGACTGTAATACCCCAAATACGATACCGGCAATAAATCCTTGTACCGTAAAAAAAGCAACAAAATTCGAACCACGCATGAACAGCCTTGATAAAATTAGAAGTGTTCCATTAAACGCTTGAACAATCCGCCCAATCCACTCTCTTGGGGATTTACTAGCACATTTCGTTCCAATTTTCGGGCAATACGCTTAACAATCATTTCCAACTCTGTCGCAGGTTTCGAAGTGGGAAATTCTCTAGTAAAAAGGGCTCTTTTCTTTACACTTACCGCGATCTTTGGATCACTGGATATTTGCCCTAAATAGTTCAAACGAAGCTTATCCCCTATATTGGCCAGGGCAACTTTTTGTATTTTTTCAAAAAGACCACTGGCCTCTTTCTCATTGCGAACTTGGTTCATTATAACATTAATTTCATCACGAAGACGCGACGTAATTTTTATCGTAGCATACGCATCGGTAATAGCTGCAGGATCAGGAACCGTTACCACAATTACATCATCACATGCTCGCAAAAAAAGCTGTGTATGCTCTCCAATACCCGCTCCCGTATCGATAATCAATACGTCCAAATCATCCAAAACATGTGCTTCATCCATAAAACGTTCAAATATCCCTGAAGACGCGTATTTGAAAATCTCTTCACCGCTTTCCCCTGGTATTAAAACTAAGTTTTTCTCAATAGGAACCAATATCTCTTCGACAGTAGCTTCCCCTTTGAGTACGTGCAAAATATTTTTTTTGATTTTAACATTGAACATTACATCAAGATTTGCCAAACCGATATCGGCATCAAAAATACCCACTTTTAGCCCATGTTTGGCCATCATGTATGCCATGTTTGAGCTAATGGTACTTTTACCAACCCCGCCTTTACCACTTGTTATCGCGATAAAACGTGTTTTTTTAGGCGAAGTATTCTTATTTTTATTCACCAATGCTTCGAGCTTGGCGGCTTGATGTATCATGAATTCTCACCCTTACGAAATCCGTTGAGTAAACAATCAACCAAGAAATCGCTGTTGGACACAACCAAGTCTTCCGGTACTTCCTGCCCTATTGAAAAATAACTGATCGGTATTTTGGTCTCATACACCAATGAGAATATATTACCAAACCCTCTTGTTTCATCGAGCTTAGTAAACATCATCGTATCAATGCCTAACGGGGCAAAGTTATCATAAGTCGCTTTAAGATCCTCATATTTGATCGAACTTGGCAATACCAAAACCACATCAACACTGTAATCGGTATCATTGGAACGCAAGCACTCATAGATTTTTTCGATTTTGCCCTTGTCGTACGGTGAGCTTCCCATCGTATCGATCAAAATGTAATCACTGTAACGCAAAGAGTTGAGCGCAGTCGAAAATTCAGGAGGATCAACCACCGTCTCAATCCCAAGCTTCATCATCCGAGCATACTGCATAAGCTGCTCAACCGCACCGATACGGTACGTGTCCAATACAACCAGACCTACTTTGTATTTTTTTTCCAAGAGATATGAATAACGTGCCGCCAGCTTTGCGATCGACGTCGTTTTTCCTACCCCCGTAGGGCCTACGAGCATTACTACTTTTTTCCCGCCCATTTTTGGTGACGTTTCCAAACGTACCGGGATCATTTTGCGTAACAAAACTTGGAAATAGCGCTTTACGGTTTCTGAGTTTTCTCGCATTTTGGAAGGCATATGTTCCAACGTCAGATGCATGATCTCATCAAGATGCTCTTGATTCATACCGCTTTGCTGTGCCAGGCGATAAATCTCTGCAAACTCCGGGGGAATGGCAACCGATGTCTTCGGCGATTTTTCATCCCAAAACATATTCTGGATGAGCTTGACTTTGTCTCCAAGTTTTTCAATCTCATCTTTGATCCGTTTGAGGTCTTCGCTATCAGCAGCAGGTGCTTGTTTTGGAGTCCGTTCTTCTTCGGTTACTTCCGCGATTTTAGAAATTTGCTTCGCCGCTTCGGAAATATTAAAAAGGACATCACTGCTTTTTTGCGCGAGAGGACGTTGCTGAGCTAGTGGTTCTTTATTTCTTGGTATTGGCTTGGATATGGATTCTTCTTCAACGCCGACAACAATCTCATACAGCGCATTTTTTCCCAGCGATTTTTTTTGAATCTCTCTGGTTTCAATGAGCATTGCATCTTCGCCCACTTCCAACTGCGCTTTTTTAAGCGCTTCGGCAGGAGTAGAACCGCTAAAGGTTAAGATTTTCATATCGTCTCCGTCTTTTCTGTGCGTTAGTGCCCAAACTTCGTAAAGGGATGAGAACACTTAAGCGCTCTTTCCATCCCAAATGCGGCACGGTAAGCTCAGCTGTGTTAATCGTCCTATTATCAAAGAATATCATATCCAAATCAAGTGTTCTCGGCGCATTAGCAAAACTTCGTTTGCGCCCAAAATGTTTTTCAATCTTCCAAAGCAGTCGTAACAATCTCCGCGGGGTTAACGATGTCGCGATTTTTATGACCGTATTGTCAAAATCAGGCTGTTGCGTATACCCAAACGGGGGATTGCGAACAATCACGCCGCTTTTAGTCGGATAAATCTGCGGGCTGCGGCGCAAATAAACCCACAAATGCTCCAATCGCCGCTGCGTATCTCCCATATTCCCCCCTACACCTAACACAACACGATGGCGATAGCCTGAAGGTTTTGATCGACTCTGGGGAAAATACCGATTGATGATCACACAATGCTGCTCATCCAATCTACGTTGCAACGGCATGACTATTATTCTTGCGCTGCACCTTGCTGTGCTGCGCGCAATGCATTGATTTCACTCAACACTTGCATCATTCCTACCATCGCCAAATGGTACCCAAACGGTCCAAATCCAATAATAGAAGAAGTACACGCAGGTGCCGTCATACTTTTTTGACGAAACTCTTCACGGCGATAAATATTGCTGATATGCACTTCGATCGTCGGAAGATTCACTGCAGCGATTGCATCACGAATCGCAATGGATGTGTGCGTATACGCCGCAGGATTGATAATAATTCCGTCTGTATCGCCATAGCACTCTTGGATACGATCAACGATTTCTCCCTCGAGATTACTTTGATAAAATTCAATTTCAATGCCGTTTTGCTCTGCAAAATCTTTCATTTGCGCATGAATTTGCTCAAGACGCATCGGACCGTAAACTTGCTGCTCACGAACTCCCAACATATTGAGATTAGGACCCTGGATTACCGCTATTTTCATTCATAAACCTTGACTGTTTCTTTTTAAGGATAGATTATAAACGGTAATAGATTATAAGGAACTAAATTGATCTAAGGCAGTACCGATTCAACTCGATTTCTTCCATTCTCTTTTGCACGATAAAGGGCTACATCCGCCCGATGCATCATCATCTCTTGGGTGTCTCCGTTGAAAAAAACCGTAACACCAAACGATGCGGTAATTGTTCCGACTTTTGGAACCTTCATCTGTTCTATCGCCTGTCGGTATTTATCCGCCACATGAATCGCTTTTTTCAGATCAACATCTGGGAGTATAATAACGAACTCTTCTCCTCCCCAGCGGGCTAAAATATCACTCGTTCTTACAATGTCTGTCAAAATGTCGGCCATTGCCATTAGGACAGTATCCCCGACTTGATGACCATAGGTGTCATTCACCTTTTTAAAATGGTCCACATCAACAACAAGAAGGCCAAAAGTATTCTCTGAGCTCCAATGCTGTCGCATAAGCATCTGCTCGCACACTTCATTAAATTTTTGACGGTTATACAATTTTGTCAAAGGATCGGTTATTGATAACAGTTCAATCCTTTTTTTATCTGTAATGTCGTGATAAATCGCCGTATAGCTGACAATCTCATCATTTATATCCAAATAAGGGGAAATGACGGCATCCATCCAAACTTTTTTCCCGCTCTTTGTGTGAATTTCCATTTCCCCCGACCATTTTTGCTTTTTTTGCAGGAGCTCTTTCATCTGCAAAAATTCTGCCTCATGTTTATTGGCCACAAAAAGATTCGATAAAGAGTCCCCAACCAATTCCTCTTTTTCAAACCCAAAAAAATGGGAAAAAGCTTTCGTAACATCGGTCACAAAACATCCGCAGTCTGTTTTAACGATCATCAGATTTGCATCAATAATTTGTTTGTCTTGTTTTAAAACAGCGTTAAGATTTGCAATCTCCGCCATCCGATTGTGAAGTGTCATTTTAAGTTCATGCAAATCACTGATATCATGGATTGAAATCATCACCCTTTGGAGTGCGGGGATATAAGGAGAAATTGTCACTTGAAGTTGCATGGTCGTTAACAATGACGTTGTGACCTTATTTCTGGGAATGGTAATAAAACGGTTGCTCAACGATGCATCATAAAAAGTAGGGGTGGAAAGACGCAGTGTTGTACGGATTTTACGCTGAAAGCCTTTGTAGTCCAGTTCTGGATAAAACGCCTGTAGATTATTCCCGATAATTGCATCCGATGCAATACCGGTATTGATCTCAAGCCATTTGTTCCACGACCAGACCGTACACTGCTCATCTACCACGAGAGTACCATTTTCCAATGAATCAAAAACGATATTACAGTGATCTAACGTGTTTGTCATGAATACAAATCTTCAAGTTTTTGATCAATCAATTCTCTCAAACGAACAATTGTTTCATCTCGAGCAAGGATGAAAATTTGGCCGCTGATTTTATGGTTTTTAAACTCCATCACCGTACTTATAATGATGATTTTGTGATAATTCAGCGTCTCTTCATCCCCTATCAAATGATTCCCTGAAATAATCTCTGTAGAAGGGGCAAAGAACTGCACTTTTGTCTTGAGTTCCTCCGTCAAACGGCTAATAATCGTGGAACTCAGGATGTTGGTCAGTTCGATCACCGCATCCATAATGTCAGCATCATCGGGCTTGGAAACATCATAAAAATAATTCCCAAGATTTGCGGCCGAATCATCGGTCATGACAAAGATAAATTCTCCGCCAATAATTCCCCCAAAAAGCTGTTTCGTGACGTAGTATTTTTCGTCAGTCGCTATTGCCTGATCGATATAACTTTTCAATCCATCCATATCCGTGATCGCCAGGTGAGGAATATGCATCGTTCCAAACGCTTGAAGTAAATCGGCGATACTGGCAGTTGCATTCCCCATCGCGATATTCATCAATTCTTTGAGAACATCTAAATGATCGCTTGAAAATTCGTCTACTCTCATTTTATCCCTTGGAATAATTAAAATACCAGATGCTGAAGAACAGCTAACATTTTATCCGAGTTAATCGGCTTAGGAACCATCAGCCTTGCCCCTATTGCCAGCACCTTCTCTTGTGCTTGTATCTGGATATCCGCAGAAACAACAACGACCTGGGCATTCGGATCCATTTGCATGATCAACTTTAGCGCTTCGTATCCATCCATAACCGGCATCGTCAGATCCAAAAAAACGACTCTCGGACTTTCCGCTTTAAAAAGTTCAACTGCGATTTCACCGTTTTCTGCTTCATAAATTTCAGCAGAGGGCTCATACTCTTTGAGTGTCTTAATCAGGGTTAACCGTGCTAATTTAGAATCATCTACAACCAATATTTTCACGTCACACCCCCCTCTTAAACTTGTAACAGTATTGTAACAAATTAACGTTAAAAGGCTTCTGCTATACTTACAATAAAATAATTTCAAGGCTCTCATTTGCACATACTTCTTGCCGATGCCATTTTCATTCATGATGCCATTTTACGAGATCACGGAATTGTTTTTGATAAGACGATTCTTTGCATAGCTCCCGCCCACCAATTACGTTTGGAGTATGGTGATCAATGCCGTGAACTTGGAAAAGGCTCTGTTATTATGAGCGGTCTTATCAATTCCCATGTTCATTTAGAATTTAGTGCCAATCGTTCCACGCTCACATACGGTAGTTTTATGCCATGGCTATCCAGTGTCATAGCTCACCGTGATGATCTGATAAATGACTGTGACGATACGTGTATCACCACTGCTATTGATACGATGCTCTCTGCCGGAATTACAGCTTTTGGCGCTGTAAGTTCGTATGGTTACGATCTAGAAGCTTGTGTCAAAGCACCGCAAAAAGTTGTTTATTTTAACGAACTAATCGGCTCCGATCCCAAAATGGCAGATGCACTGTATGCCAATTTCCAAGAACGCCTCTTCGCTTCACAAAGCTTTAAAAGAGAAGGGTTTTACCCCTCAATAGCGATTCATTCCCCCTATTCTGTCCATCGCGTTTTGATCCAAAAAGCACTCACCTACGCCAAAAGCAATACACTTCGTGTCACTGCTCATTTTATGGAGAGCCCATCAGAGCGAGAATGGCTCGATGAGAACGGAGGTGATTTTAAACCTTTTTTTGAAAACTTTTTGAAACAACACCAAGCTGCCAATAGCGCTGAAGAATTTTTGAGTTACTTCCTAGATGTTCCCACTTTATTTACCCATGTTGTCCATGCAAAAGAAAAAGAGCTGGCACAGTTACAGGCGGGTAAACATACCATCATACATTGTCCTATTTCCAATCGCCTTTTAGGAAACGGCACCATTGATTTGGAACAAATACAATCCCATAATATACGCTGGGTGTGCGGAACCGATGGTCTGAGTTCAAATTATAGTCTCAATTTGTTTGAAGAAATGAAGATTGCTCTGTTTATGCACCACTCACATGATTTGCTAACTCTAGCCTATGAACTATGGCGTAGCGTTACGGTAAATGCAGCCGAGGCATTAGGACTAAATTGTGGTACAATCGCGCCTACTTATGATGCAGACATATTGATCGCGCGTGTTGATTATCCGATCAATGAACAACTGCCGATTCATCTTCTCCTACAACCGTGCATCATCGAATCGGTCTATGTTCAAGGCCAAAAAGTAAAAGGAAACTAATTATGGAAACACTTAAAAAAATAGGTTCGTCTTTTGCCTCAATGGTACGATTTATTCAAACCAATTTTAAAGCAACGCTGCTTGTCCTTTTCGTCCTTTGGATTATCATCCCCTCGAATGAAGACGGTATTACTTCCCATAATCTTGAAAGAATCGCTCTTGTCGGGCCGATTCTTGATGCTACCGCTATTGTTCAGCAAATTGACGAAGCGAGAGAAAATAAAGATGTCAAAGGGGTTCTCTTCAGTATAGACTCCCCTGGTGGTGCCGTAGCCCCCTCTGTAGAGATTGCTTATGCTATAAAACGCTTGCGAGAGACCAAACCAACCGTTGTTTATGCCGCAGGGATTATGGCCAGTGGTGGATATTACTCTGCTATTTGGGGAAGTGAAATCATCGCAAATCCCGGCAGCATGATCGGTTCAATCGGTGTCATTATGGAAGGTGCCGATATCTCAGAACTTATGCAAAAAGTAGGCGTAAAGACCCAAGTTGTTCATGCCGGAACCTACAAGCAAATAGGAACATTTGATCGTCCATGGAGCAACGTTGAGCGTGCAGAACTCGATAAAGTGATCAGCGGAACCTATAATCTTTTTGTGGGAGATGTTGCGCGTGCCCGAAAACTTGACCTCAACAAAAGCAGCGATTATGCGGATGCCCATATCTTTACGGCACTGCAAGCAAAAAATGTGGGACTTGTCGATAGAATCGGTGTCGAGTTTGATGCCAAAAAACGGGTTGAAGAACTTGCTAAAATAAAAGACCCAAGCTGGAATAAAGAAGATCCTATGGACCGTTTTTTCAAACGCTTTGCAGTGGAGGGGGCAACATTGGCTCACCTCTATTTTCCTCCAATTACATTGAAGTAATTTTTAACGCAACAAAAATTTACGCCCCAATACTAAGACGTGCAATATATCCGCTTCGTGTCTCTCCCGCCTCTTTGGCTTTAGCATCGAGTCTCGCCAATACACGCCGAGGAAGGGTAATATTGACCCGTTCAGCTTTATCATCCAATATCGCGGGATCAATGTCAACAATCGCCCAAATATATCCTGCATATTCATTCAATAAACTGTATCGGCTTACAGGCGATGGTGCAGGTATCGCTTCATTATCATCGAATAGTCCGTCGATATGCAGAGTAATCGCTTCTTTGGCATTATCAATCGCTTCATCGAGCGTATCTCCTGCCGAAAAACACCCTACGAGATCAGGGACGATAACCCCAAACGCCGTTGTCTCATTACCGATTTCAATTGCAATAGGATAGCGCATTATTTACTCCTCTTTAAGTCCGGCTTGTTTCATAATCGCCCGTACCAACCCGATACCCAAATCTTTTTTAGGATGGGGAACGGTGACTCGACCTGTTTTGGTCGGATGTTTAAACTGATGATGACTTCCGCGTACCGCGACAAGTATCCAACCATCGGCTAACATCTTTTTGATTATTTCCGAACTTTTCATGAGACTATTATACTTACTATACACACTATTGTCAAATAACCGTTATTTCTACCACTTTCTCTTGTTCCCACTTTCCAAGTGGGAATGCATACAAAAAAAGTTTAAACTCGAGTATGTAGAGAAGATAATATTAGAATTCGATATTTGGTTAGATGATAAAATAGGAACCTTCTCCCTTTTTCTCAAAACGAGGACGTTTGGAATGACGGAAAGACATTATTTTCCATTCAACCAATCCATCGTATTGATGTCACTGCCAAAAAGCGATGGATCGAGATTAAATTTGTTAGCCATAGGATGAAATTTTTCATGAATAGTACGAAAAGTATGCTGTCCAAATCGTTGTTTTACAGATAAATTGCGACTGGCTGTATATGCGAATAGATCCGCTATTTCCAGCATTGGTATATATGCATCTGGTAATATTGTTAGTGGAGGGTTACTAAGGTTTTTTTGGATGTTTTGTGCCTGTTTTTTTTCAAAAAACCAATCAATTTTTGTTGTTTCCTTATCACACCAAAATCGTGTACTTGTGCCAAATCTTTTAATAAAAGATATTTCTGCAGCTGAATATGCGAATTGTTGAGCTTGTTTTACCCCAAACAAGAATGAAAACTCTCTTCCCTCATCGGTAGAGAACTTGCCTTCCATTTTAGATGGGTTTGGCAGGTGATTTAATTCCTTGAGATCAACATATCCATAAGACCAAAAAATATTCAGTGATAATAGTTGGGAGCTCAGCTTTTTACAAAATTCTATTGCCTTGTGGCCATCAAATTCTTTCCACTCCGTTTTTGCTCTTTTGTCACCTGAGAAAAGTACTCGGCAATGGAGTTTTGATGTTGGTGGAATATTATATTCTTTTTTTAATTCTTCAAGTATCAGGGTGGCAACTTTCACTTCGCTTGGATATAATCCAATTAAAGAGTAAATTCCATACCTATCATCACTAGTTGACTCATCACCGAAGACCTCGCACTCAATATTTTCCATACTATTCTTCACCTATTATTCATTAATATGCATTCTAGTGATATCACCCTTAAATAGTAGTAATTTCATTTCACCAGGTAATAGAGTTGGAATAATTGTAAATTCAAATATCTGTCAACCTGAAAGCGTGGTTATTTCCATCACTTTCGAGCGGACACTCCTCCGCTCATTCATCGCCTCGAAGTCATCTCCGACAGACAATTCGTCCAAATCGATCACTTTCCCCTCGCGTGTCACTTGTGCAAATCCACGCTTATTTTTATGTTTAGGATGCTGTGCTTCATATGCTTGCTGTAATTGTAAGAGAAGCGAATGTTTTTGCCCCATGCTATTTTGTATTTGCTGAAGCAATCGTTCTTTTAACGGGAGTATCTCTCTCAATGCACCATCCATCTTGATGGTTAATTGCGTATTGAGTCTCCCTTTTAGCTCTTGAATCTGTTCTCGTTGAACATTAAGCCTCTGTTCGATGCTATGTCGCTGAAACGACTCTTTCATGTGAATAAGCTGTTCGTGCTTGCGCTCAAGGCGCTGCATTATCATCCCGTATGCACTGTAGCGCATCTCATCGATGCTTTGGATCAGCTCATTGCGATCGGGGAGTAACATCTGCATTGCGGCACTGGGTGTCGGGGCTCGCATGTCGGCGACGTAGTCGCTGATGACCCAATCAATCTCATGCCCCACGGCAGAAACAACGGGAGTTTTCAACGCATACAGAGCATCGGCGACTATCTCTTCGTTGAATGGCCATAAATCTTCAATGCTTCCTCCGCCGCGACCTACGATAATAGCATCAGCACTTAGCGAATCGGCGTAGCGTAAACCCTCCGCAATCATACCCGCTGCCTGTGTCCCTTGAACCAACACATCAATGACTGTGAGCTCCACTAGCGGCCACCGCTGTGATGCCACACGCTGCATGTCCTGCAAAGCAGCACCCGTAGCAGAGGTAACCAGCACAATCGTTCGGGGAAATTTCGGAAATACTTTTTTTCGTGTTGGGTCAAAATATCCTTTTGCCTCGAGCTTCTTTTTGAGCTGATCGTACGCAAGAGCCAATGCCCCCTGCCCGTACGGTTCCGCACTAACACAGTTTATTTGATATTCGCCTCGAGGTTTATACAGCGATAACGCACCGTGAATAATGACGTGTGCCCCCTCTTGAAGAGCAAATTTTAACCGTGCGGCATTGCCGCGAAACATGACACATTTTATCGTCGAGTCTGTATCTTTGAGGGTGAAATAGATATGACCGCTGTTATGATTGGTGATACGGGAGAGTTCCCCCTCAACGCTTACGAATTCAAATGTCGTCTCGAGAAGTGACTTGATCTGCTCATTGAGGCCTGAGACGCTTAGCGCCGTATTCATTTTTTACGCGCAATCATCAGTGAGGAGATATCCATCGAAAAGCTTTTGGTATAGAGCATCTCAAATCCATTGCTTTCTAGCTCTTTTTGCAACATCCCCACACTCAGGAAACCTTCGATAGAGTCTGGCAAATAGCGATAAGCTTCATAATTATTGGAGATTAGCCCTCCGATACGCGGGAGAACATGGTTCATGTACCAATCTCTAACTTTCCCCATTACTGAAGGGTTTTCATTTTTCATAAACTCGAGGATCACTACCAATCCCCCCGGTTTTAGAACACGATTAAACTCACGCAAACCTTCTTCACGTTCAACAACATTACGAATACCGTACGAAATACTGATAATATCCGCACTCCCATCGCCTTTAGGAAGCTTCGTCGCAGGTGCTATGTAAAAGGACATATCGGGAAACTTCTGTCGCCCGACGCTCACCATTCCATCGGATGGATCAACGCCGACAATCTCAGAGACATTCATTCCTGACGTTTGGGCCCGGCGCTTCCAATAACCCATCATGTCCCCTGTTCCGCATGCAACATCAACGATGGAATCAATTTTTTTACCACCACAATAACCATAGGCCAAATCACACGCTTTACGCCGCCAAAAGGTATCGACACCCATGCTCAAAACGCGATTTGCACGATCATACGTCGGGGCAATATCATTAAACATAGATACAATCTTTTCTTGACGAGTCATACAGTGCACTTCCTATTTCTTTTTCATCCACAGGATGATATCTTCTTGAATTTTAGCGCTCATTACCTCAAAATCCTCTGTTGCCTGGCCGATAGTAAGATTTCCACCGCCGATTTTAGGGGCAATGTAGCACAGATACCAATCACATATATCCCGAGTTGCTTCCATCATCGCGCCACCCCCCTCAACCATTACCAATGAATACTCATTGATACGCTCCAAGGTAGACTCGATAAACACCCGCCGTTCACTTACAGCAAACAGAGGAATCGATAGATCAAAATCCGTTTCTCGTGAATAGATCAACACATCGGGGGCTTTTCCATTGACCATACGCGCATCCAATGTTGGGCGATCGCTGCGTACCGTATTGCCGCCGATGACAATCAGCTCGCATTTCTCCCGTAAACGATGTACATGCTCTCTTGAGGCCATCGAACTGATTGTACCTCCATCTACCGTGCCATCTAGCCTCTGTGCCCACTTGAAAAAGACAAACGGCTTCGTCTGCCATTGAACAAAAGGTTCCAGAAGACTTTGCCCCTCTTTCTCCATAACACCCATCGTACATTCAACACCGGCCTCTTGCAAAAGTCCCAGTCCGCCTGCAGCTTCTGGATTTGGATCTTTTGAAGAGATGAAAATTTTTTGAATTTTTAAATCACGAATTAGCGTTGCACAAGAAGGAGTTCTTCCGCTGTGAGCACATGGTTCCAGCGTTACTGCCATCGCAGTGAATTCGAAGCACCCATTATGATGTTGACGCAAATAAGCATGTATTAAAGCAGCATCATCGCTTGTTGAAAGAGCCATATCACCACTCAAGACACCATAGGCATCACGCAGGGCATAGATCTCAGCATGCGGTCCTCCGGCTTTTTTATGAGCTCCGATGGAAAGTATTTCTCCGTGTTGATCGATACACACAGCACCCACAGCAGGATTAGGAAAAGTTAGTAGTTGATAGTCCCACGCTGCAGCCAGCGCGAGTTTCATAGGAGAGAGTTTAGAAGCGGTGTTCATTACCACTCAAAATAGGTCTTAGCCTTATTGATTGAGCGAAAAGGGACTTTCACGATACCATTTTCTTTTGTTTGAATGGAAATCTCTTCTGTAGACGCGCCAATCAATTCTCCCTCAATTTTCTCTTTTTCGAGGGTAGAAAGTGAAACTTTTTCGCCTACTGATTGAATAAAATGTTCAATGGTTTTGAGACGACGCTCAATACCTGGGGAACTTACTTCTAGACGATAATCACCGCTAATGGGTGCTGTGATATCCAAAAGAGGAGAAATCAAATGAGAGAGGTTAGCACATTGGTCTAAACTTACCCCGCCGGGTGCCGTTACGCTGACGCGGTAAATCGTATTTTCATTTTCATTGACAATAGCGGTATCGTAGAGGGATAATCCGACCGATTCAACCATTTTTTTGATATCGCTCTCAAGACTCATCTTTCTTCTCCTTGGCAATTTTAGCAAAAAGCGCCTCAATATTTTGACTTCGCTTCAAAGTATCATCAAATACAAAAGTTAATGAAGGGGAACGAAACCATCCTTGATCACGTAAACAATACTCTTCGATAATCGGTCGTGCTTTCTCGAGCATACGAATAAAAGTAGCTTGTTCTTGAGGAGTATACGAATGTGGGTCAAGATAAATTTTAGCGTCGCTTCGACCTTTAGAACATTTTACATCGATAACATCGACTTCACGTAGACGTGCGTCTGAAAGCTGTGAGAGCGCTTCAGGGATCAACTCTTTGAGAATTGATTCCGTACGTTTTACTTTAATCTGTCCTGGAGTCACAGAGTTACTTTTTTCTCTATTTTCTTGAAGGTTTCAATAACGTCGCCGACTTTAACGTCTGTGTATCCGGTTAGAACAACACCACAATCAAACCCTTTACCAACCTCTTTGACATCGTCTTTGAAACGTCGAAGTGAAGTTAGATCGCCCTCATGGATAACAACACCTTCGCGAATAACGCGAACCATTCCACCACGAACTAATTTACCATCAACAACCACACATCCTGCGATTGTTCCAGCACCTTTTGGCATTGGGAATGTATCACGAACTTCTGCTTGACCAGTGTTTTCCTCGCGATATTGAGGAGCCATCATGCCGGTCAACATAAGCTTGATATCATCAATAAGCTCATAAATAATCGAGTAGGTTTTAATATCTACACCCATTTGTTTAGCCGCTGCTTTTACATTACCCGTAGGACGAACATTAAAGCCTAACAAGGCACAGTTTTCACTGTTGTTCACCAAGGCAACATCGTTTTCAGTAATTCCGCCGACTCCGCTGGAGATAACTTCTACTTTTACCTCTTCATTACGTAATTCTGCAAGAGCTGATTTAATCGCTTCAAGTGAACCGTGTACATCAGTTTTAAGAACCACTTTAAGCGCTTTAATACGGCCTTCGACAACCAATGAGGTCAACTCATCAAACGTCGTTTTCGTACTAAGAGAAAGTTCACGGTGACGGTCATACTCGTAACGTTTTTGCGCATATTCTCTCGCATCTCTGTCACTTTCCATCGCCATCATTATTTCACCTGATGGTGGAACTTCATTTAAACCGACGACAACGGCTGTTTGACTTGGTCCAATTTCTTGAATCTGTACTTTACGATCGTTAATAAGAGCACGTACACGTCCATAAGACCCGCCACATACAACGTTGTCTCCAAGCTTAAGCGTACCGTTTTGAACGATGACCGTTGCAACCGGTCCACGCCCTTTTTCTAAGGTACTTTCAACAACAACCGCTTTGGCCATAGCCGTCGGATCTGCTTTGAGTTCCATGATTTCAGATTGCAACAAAATCGCTTCGAGTAATTCATCAAGTCCTGTCATAGCTTTTGCCGAAACGCCCACGAATTCAACGTCTCCGCCCCATTCGATTGGGTTAAGACCAAGTTCTGCCATTTGCCCTTTGACCATATCTGGGTTAGCGCCAGGCTTGTCCATCTTATTGATTGCAACGATAACCGGAACTTTCGCATCTTTTGCATGCTGTACCGCTTCTCGTGTTTGTGGTTTTACACCATCATCCGCCGCAACAACGATAATAATAATATCCGTTAATTGTGCCCCGCGAGCACGCATTGCACTAAAGGCTTCGTGACCAGGAGTATCCAAGAAAGTAATCAACTTACCTTTTTGCTCAACCGAATACGCACCGATGTGTTGTGTAATGCCCCCCGCTTCTCCGTGTGCCACTTTTGCACTGCGAATCGCGTCAAGAAGGGATGTTTTACCATGGTCAACATGTCCCATGATAGTAATAACAGGAGGGCGTTCTTCCATATTTTGGGAATCGACCATTGACTCATCGTATGCTTCTTCTAAATTAAACGCATCTTTTGGATCGATAGTGGTTACTTCAACGCCAAATTCACTTGCAAGGATCTCAATTTCATCTTTGCCCAAAAAGTCATTTTTCGTAACCATCATTCCAAGGTCAAAAAGAACTTTAATGACATTCGAAATACTTTGACCTACTTTTTCTGCGAATTCATAGACACGAACGTCTTCTGGAATCTCCACGTGGGTAATGACTTCGTCTTCTTTTGCATCTTTTGCATATTTTTTACGCGTTTCACGCGAAACTTTACGAGGTTTGCCTTTATTAGCGCCCTGCTTCTTACCGGCATTGCGTCCAGGCGGTTTTTTCTCTCTAGGCTTCTGCTCTTCTTCTGGTGGAAGGTTTTGTCCTAAATCATTCAAATCCATCAAAACGACTTGATTTTCTTCATAGTCCATGGATACATTGGAGATATCCCCACCAAAGATATCGAGTCTTACGCCTTGCTCTTTTCTTTGCGTAGGGGCACTACTGTGTGCTTTTTTTGCTTTTTTTGCTTCGAGCTCACGCTGTACTTCTGCGCTTACCTTCCCATATTGAGAGATATTAATATTCTCATGCTTTGCAGGAACGATCACTTCTTCAACTGGACGTACCTTTTTGACAATCTTCAATCCTGAACGCTTAGGGGCATCAACTTCAGCTTGGATATCTCCTGATGGCTGATCTTGTACTACTTGCGTATTTTGCGGCGCAGATGTTACAACTTCAACTGCCTCAACAACTGCAGCTGTTTTTTCTTCTTGTACTTCTACGTGTGAACTCGCAGCTTCTTCTTGAACCGTTTTCGGCGCATGGGTCTCGACAGCTGCTCCGCTCATGATGTAGTTCATGATTTTTTCAGCCTCTTCCATTGATACGGTGCTTGAAGCTGTTTTAATATTCAACCCCATTGCTGCTGCTTTATCAACAACCTCTTTAGAATTGATACCAAGTTCCTTGGCAATTTCATGAACTCTTACTTTATCCATCATTAACGACTATCTCCTTTAACCGATTCATAAGCATCTCAAGCGCGTTGCTTTTGCACTGTCGGGCGAGAAGCCCTGGAGTTTTTTTATGCTCAATACACTTTGAACATAGATAAAAACTTCGCCCTATCCCGCAATGGGATTCCAAAATTCCTTCGCGGCATTGAAGCCGAATAAGGGATGATTGGCTAGAGCGTTCGCGACATACCACACACATACGCGTTGGTTGATTTACAATTTGCGCCATTATATCCAATACTTCCTTTAGTTACCGTTCGATAACCAGTCCGTCGTTATCAAAACCGAGGATTTTCACCTCAAAATCTGGAAATGCCTCTCGAAACTTATCTGCCATTCCTAATGCATCTTCATCATAGACCATGTTAAAAAAAGTCGATCCGCTTCCGGAAAGAGTACTCATCAATGCCCCATTATCATACGCCATCTTTTGTACTTCAAAAAGCTCAGGTAACATTTTCATTCGCATTCGTTGATGAAATCGATCCTGTGTTGCCAGACGTAACATTTCCCAATCTTCATTAAAAAATGCGCCTACAGTTACCGCTGTATGTGACAAGTTAAAAACAGCGCTTTCTTTGCTGTATGAACGTGGAAGGGTTGTACGTGATTTTGCCGTTGATATCGGCTTATCCGGGATTACCACGACTGCTCTTAGATAATCCGGCATATGTTTTTGCTGCGAAAAAACTTTTTGTTTTTCTACCATTGCACAGTTAAATCCACCCATTACCGCAGGAGTGATATTATCCGGATGTGACTCGTATATCAGCGCATGATTCAAAATACGGCGTTTTGAGACTTTCACCCCTGCGGCTTCATGAGCACAACTGATCGCACTCACGATAACCGCCGATGAGCTCCCAAGACCACGTGACATAGGGATTTGATTGTAAAAAGTAAATTTAAAATTTTGACGTTTTTGAGTAAGGCGGCGATAATGCTCGTTAAAAATACTCACAAAGAGATTATTACCTTTAAGCCGAGGGTTGTTTTCTCCCTCACCTTTGATGGCGACCGTGAAAAAACGAGAGGGAATCAACTCAACACGATTACGTAAATCTACGGCCAATCCCAATGAATCAAATCCAGGTCCTAAATTTGCACTGGTTGCGGGTACACTTATAAACACTTTATTTCCTTATCCAACCGCATCAATTCCATAATATGGGGCACTGTCAGTATTAAAATTCTTTAACTCTATGGTTTGCGGAAGCTCAAATCCATTTAAAATCGGATTTTCCAATGGTTCCATCGTAATAGCATTGCTATTTTTAACAAAATAGAGCTTTCCTACTGCTTTTATAGGGTGATTTTCATTAAAAAAGAACCCATCAATCGCTAATAAAGGAATATTTCGTACAATTGCCAGGGTTTTTAAAAAAAGGTAGGTCACTTTGATCCCCATAAAACTGCCCGGACCGTTTGCGTATATCAAATGCTTAAGGGTATACCGATTCAATACATCCTCAAAAATCAAGGGCAATACATCAGAACCCAAGCCATTATTTTGTATAGCTTCTACAAGATGACCTTTCTCGTCATATATTCCAATATGGACAGGACTTCCCAGTGCGATTACAATCGCATCATGCATACGCTTTGACCAACTCTTCTGATTCCGCAGTGATGAGTTCAACTATCTCGTAATTACTAGGATCTTTTAAAAGTTCAAGAGTAAGCTTATGATTCAGATCATGACTTCCGGCAAATGCTTCATAATTACCGATAAAGTTCATTCCGATCAGTGACATATCGCCAATCGCATCGAGAATTTTGTGACGTACAAACTCATCCGTAAAACGAAGTCCTTCGGGATTCAATACTTTTTTATCGTCTAGAACAACAGCGTTTTCCAAACTTCCACCTAAGGCCAGTCCTTTTGATCGCAGGTATTGAACTTCATGTACAAAGCCAAAAGTCCGTGCTCTGGCAATCTCTTTTTTGTAGTTTTCTTTGGTAAATTTCAACACATAGCTTTGCTTATCGATAGCCGGATGTGAAAATTTAATCGTAAAATCGTAGCTGAGATCATCTGAGGGGGAGAGCTTGACGTACTTGTCTCCCTCTTTGACTTGAACCTCTTTTTTAATGCGCATGATTTTTTTAGGACTCTCAAGTTCCAAAATACCTGCTTCATCTAATAACATACAAAAACTCATGGATGATCCATCCATAACAGGCACTTCATCCGCATTGACCACAACGCGTATATTGTCAATGCCGTACGCATAAATAGCGGAGAGCATATGTTCAATGGTAGAAATTGAAACACCGTCCTTGCCGATTACCGTTGCCATCTTTGTATCCACGACGCTCGCAGGTGTCAAAGGGATAGAAACCCCAGCATCACTACGAAAAAAAACTATACCGCTGTTGCTTTCCATTGGTTCCAGCCGCAGATGCACAGGCACTCCTTTGTGTAAGCCAATACCGACGAGTTCCACACTTTTCGCGATGGTTGTCTGTTTTTTCATACTATTTCCTTAAACCGGGACATTCACTGTGATTATAGCCACATTCTTACTGCTGGTCGATAAACACTTTAGCCGAATCAATAACATTGGTAATATTATCAGCAATCCATTTTTTGTCCATCCACTCTTCCGGACGAACTTCGATCCCTTGTACTAAAATACCAAAATGAAGATGGTCTCCCATCGCGTAGCCGCTCATACCTGTTCTGGCAATCTCTTGCTCAGATGCTACATGATCTTTTTCTTGGACATGCAGTTCTGAACAATGCCCATAAAGGGTATAAAGACCAAAACCATGATCAATAATCGGAAGATTTCCGTAAATACCGTTGGACTTAGCAAAAATAACATTCCCAGCATTTGAACTTTTAACTGCATCCATCTGAACACTCGCCAAATCCAACCCCATGTGATATGCCTGACTCACATTCTCTTGCCCTTTATAGCTGTAAATACGGTGATCTCCAAAATCAGCAACTTTTTGACCATTAACCAATGGATAAAAAGGGACCGGTCTAAAATCATTAACCATCGCATTGGATACTTTGGAAGTCACTTGATGAATGATTTTCTCATTATCTGCACGTACTTTTTCGTTAATGATACGAAACTGCTCAAGACGGTCATCAACCCCTATTGTTTGCTGATAGACATTCGCTAATTCAGCAATTTTTCCATCTAAGAATGCATCACTGAGTTCAATGTTCGATACTTTATAGGCATGATCTTTTAATCGCACCGGAACGGAACTTCTGGTTTCATTACCCGCCTTATCACGAGCTACAACTGTTGCACTAAAACTTGGAGCTTGTACCGGCCATGCTAGTAATGAAGCATAATAACCCGACTTGTAAAAAGGCTGTGCTATAAATGTTTTACCGAAATTGGTTTGAATTTTCAAACTTTCCATGTGAGGATCGCTCGCCTTGAAAATAACAATGGCTGATCCCCCTTTTTGAATCTTATAGGAACTTGTAATCACAGAGAGGACAGGACGGCGCTGATCGATAACCAATGTCATCTCTTTCTTAAACGTGTTCCCCATGAAAAGTCCCCACAGACTGTTGTCTGTCGCTTCTATCTTTAGGACAACGGATTGCGCTTCAACAGTTCTGTGCCCTTTAGGCGGAAGTACGTCAAATACTCTTTTTTTCTCTTTGCTCATAGTAGAATCATCCACAACAACCCAGTCGTCATGATCGGTAGAAATGGTTGCTTTGAATGCTTTTATTCCGCTTGCATCTTCAACACTTACGTGAATAGGTTCTTGAAAATTCCAGTATCCATCATGAGAAACAGTTACAATCGGATCATTGCGTTCGAACATTGGTGAAAATCCCATAAACCCTATGGCCCCTGCCGCTGCTAACCCAAAAACCCAACCTATAATTCCTGAACCACTGTTTCTTCTTCTCATTTTATCTCCTGTTGTATATAACTTATAATTTCTTCTCTTATTTGTTCCAACGGCTTATCCGTAACTTTTGCACCTGCACGATCATAGTGACCACCACCTTGATACTTTTGCATGATTTCAGAAGCGTTAATCATTCCATTGGTTCGTATAGAGAGGCTGATTCCCCCACGCTTACGTACCGCCAGTAAAAGCGCCGCTTGAACAATTTTAAGCCCCATCGCTTCATCCAAAACTGCTTTACAGTCACCCAATGAAGCTCCCGTCAATTCAAGAACGTCTTGATCCACTTCAAATAGCGCCAACTGGCCATTCAGCACAAGCTTCATCCGCTTCAGCATCTCACCTTGCAGTCGTAGAGAAGCGAGTGTTTTACTGTGATACAGCCCATTGATACACGCTTCATGATTGGCCCCAAGTTCAAGTAAACGATGCGCTATACTAAAGATCTTCATTCCACATCTAGGATCACGGAAACATTTGGTGTCGTCCATCAATCCGGCATAAAGTGCATTTGCCATTTTACCATTGATTTTTATATCCTTACCTATGAACCACTCAAAAAGTACTTGCGTAGTGCTCATGGCAGACGTATCGATACAATTGAGGGTGCCGTATTGATCATTGCTGATATGATGGTCAAAGTTTATGAGTTCTCCGCTGTAGTCCACGCCCAGTCTCCCAAAACTGCCGCAATCAAAACTAATCGCCAAATCAGCATCCAATGGAAAACGGTTGCTTATCTTCTGTGTCCAAGGTATAAATTCCAGGTGAGCAGCAATATTTGGCGAAGAACAATAAAAGGTGATTTTCTTTTGCGTGCGTAAGAGATAAGAGTAAAAAGCAGATGCTGAGCCCAGAGAGTCGGCATCAGGATCTTGATGGGCGATGAGGACAATGTGGCTTGCTGCTTCGAGCTTTTTAACTATATTCATTTAAAAGAGGTAGTTTATTTCAAAACGGTATTCGCTATAGCTGTCGTTTAATCCGGTTTTAGTATTCGTAACAGCATCTACATTCGCAAAACGAAATTTAAATTCTGTGTTTGGCACGGATGCAAATGTCTGAATAGCGTCCGCATAAATAACATCCCGATCACTGGATGCAATGGAGCCTGCAAATGTTTTTACATCATCAATATTAATACTCGAATAACTTGCCGAGCAGCTCAATCCAGGGATAATTTTAGCTTGATCAAAATCATATGTACCATTTAGCATCCAAGATTTGGTATTGGCTAGCCAATTCGTTTGCGCCATGGCTCTGGTATACCCTCCAGTAGGAAACCCTCGCCATGGAGCAACGATATCTGATTTATCTGCTACCGCTGAATAGCCAAAGGTTATGGACGCCGGCCCCTGCGCCAACGATGCTCTTGCAGCCATAAGGGAACCATCTAAGCTATGCGGATTATTGTAGCTGCCCAAAACTGCCCCCGACGGGCTTTTGTCAATTCCAAATGTACCAGCGATCGAAGCTCCGCCAACCGCGCCGGCACCATCATCAAATTGTTGTAAATACCGTATTCCAGGAACCAATTTCCATCCACTACCTAAATCAATGGTATAGCTCATTTCAGCAATCAACGTTTCAAAAAATCCATTGATGCCAATATATTCACCATTCAACTTAAGATTTTTAATCGATTTATTTTCAACATCGGCAAAGATCATTTCCGGATTCACATCCATATGAACAGTATCAAGATTAATAACGCTCAACCCTTTATGTGATGCTCCATCATCATTTTCATCCCTCACCGCATACGCAACGATACTGTGAAAATTTTGATGATCACGCAATTTTTGACTCATCAAATATCCAAGACGAATTTTAGTCTCAGGAAGATTGCTATTTTGAAACATCGCGCCTTCAAAAGTATTAGGGACCATTTTGGCATCATTGGAAGAGAGCAAAATCGAGTCTACAATCTGACGTCCAATCATCACATCATTATGAACAGTTTTATATTCGCCATACGCCACTGCCGCCACACCAATCGGCGCTTCCGATCCATCTACACGTGTTCGATAAAGGTCCTTGGCTGTTTTTGTATAATTAGCACCTGCTTCAATATTGTCGGCACCTAATGGCACTGCTGCGTAAAATCCTGCCGTTGCTCCAAATCCATTGAAAAAAGCAGTTTTATACGTAATATTGCCACCGACTCCGAATTTGTCATGATCCTGAGCAGTCACGGTATCAGGAGCATCAAAATCGTACCAAAAATTATTCGAGCGAAGACGTCCATAAATGTCACCCTTCGTAAATATTTCACTAAAAATATCAACCTCGCCTGGTACTTTAAGGTAATCAATTTGATAGTTACTCTTTAAAACTCTGTCTTCTGTTTTCAATGCCAATGCAGATATTGTAAAAAGAGAGATACTAAGAACTACTATACTTAATTTATCGAACCTCATTAGCAACCTTTTTTATGTGTATTGCTACTATTTTAGCATTTTTAAAACAATCAGACAAATCAACCCTTACGCTTTTTACCCATTTTATACACATAAGCCAACACCTCAGCAACTGCGGCAAACAACATATCCGGAATCGGATGGTCAATCTCTACCTCTTTATAAAGTGATCGTGCAAGCGGAGGATTTTGAACGATATGGACTCCATTTTCACGTGCAATTTTTTTGATTTGAATGGCGATGTTATCAACCCCTTTGGCCACAACAACCGGAGCATTGTGCTTCGTTTCATCATACTTGATTGCGACTGCATAGTGCGTAGGATTCGTGATAATAACATCGGCACTCGGAACCGATGACATCATCCGTTTTCGCGCTGCCTGCATCTGGATTTGACGAATCTTAGCCTTGATATGCGGATCCCCTTCCATGCTTTTAAACTCATCTTTGATCTCTTGCATAGACATTTTGAGTTTGTCAAAATAGTGTTTACGCGTCATAACCAAATCGATAACCGCAAAAATAAATAATATTACCAACATAACTGCCGCTAAAATAATCGCTTTCTCCGTAAACCACGCCATCTGATCCCATAGACCAAAAAGGGCAACAGTAGGAAGCTCTTTGATAAACGACCAAAAAAAGAAAAATCCGACCCCCAAAGCGGTAAACGACTTAAAAGTGATTTTCAGCGATTCTAGGACTTTTTGAAAACTCAACATATTTTTCAATCCGGCAATCGGATCAAGTTTTGAAAAGTTAGGCGTTAGCGGTTTGGTCGTAAAATTAAATCCGATTTGTGCCACGGTACCGGCAACACCGGCAATCGCAATAATAATAGTAATGGGAAGCGCCATGATAAGAAATTCTTTGAACGTCACAAAGGCAATATCGATTAAATTAGCCTGTTCAAGCGGGTGATTCATCAGCGAAAAATAATAGCGAACCAGATTTAAAAGACGCTGGGCAATAAACGAGAACATCATCCACAGCGCCAAGATCGCAACGATTAGGACAACAACCCCTGCTGTGTCCTGGCTTCGGGGAACATTCCCCTCCTCCCTGGCATCTTCGAGCTTCTTGGCGGTGGGTTCTTCGGTCTTTTCCTGATCGTCTGCCACAGATTAGTCCATCTTCATGGATAAATCGATCCAATTAGCCTGATGGATGAGGGAACCAGTACTGATAGCATCAACGCCCGTTTTGGCATATTCTTCAATCGTTTCCAGTGTAATATTGCCGCTGGCTTCGAGTAATACACCACTGTGATGTTCCCATTTGTACTCTACTACTTCCCGTAACTGTTGCGCAGACATGTTGTCACACATGACAATATCTGCTCCCACTTCCATCGCTTTTTTGGCCCTCTCTATCGTTTCTGCTTCGATTTCAATCTTAGCCGTAAAAGGGATTTTGGCACGGGCCTCTTCCATAAATTGTTCTAGATTATCAATCGTTTTGAGATGGGTATCTTTGAGCATCAACGCATCATCTAATCCCATACGATGATTGGTTGCACCGCCGATTCGAGTGGCGTATTTTTCAAAATTGCGCAACATCGGACGTGTTTTTCGTGTATCCAGCAGTTTCGTTCCATAAGGAGCGATTAGATCGACATACTGACGAGTGAGTGTTGCGATCGAACTGGCATGCAAAAGTATATTGAGTAATGTTCTCTCTATACGCAACAATGTGTGCGAATCTCCACTAAGTTCCAACAGCACATCCCCTTTTGAAAATCGTTCGCTGTCATGTTTATGCCAAAGAATCTCGAAGCTTTGAACCGTGGCTAAAACACGTAAATATTCTTCTCCCGCAAAGACTCCGTCACTCTTGGCGATAATTTTTGCGCTTGCGCTTACAGGCGCACTCACTCTTGCGTATAAATCCCCACGCCCGACATCTTCTGCCAACACATCACGAATAAATTGTTCGATCATAGTGCTAACATCCGATCCAACGCAATTTTTGCCCAATAACGGGTCTCTTCGTCCACTTCGATCTCATTAATAGGATTTCCGTCTTCGATGGATTTGAGGGTCAAATACAAATCTTCCAGTGTCGTCTCATTCATCGTCGGACATTCTGGCTTAGTACTTGAGAGGACATAGGTATTTTTAGAGCGGAGACGGTTGACCATGTTAAACTCGGTTCCTACCGCCACTTTTTGATCCTCGGGCAACTCAGTGATGTATTTGATGAGTTGTGAGGTCGATCCGACAAAATCGACTTTGGCACAAATGGCAGGGTCGCACTCAGGGTGTACTGCGATCAAAATACCCGGATATTTGTTGCGGTAGAACTCGATGTCATCCACGGTAAAGAGCTGATGCACGGCACAAAAACCGTTGTAACAGATAATATCCACTTCATTGGGATCAGTATCATCCCCGATGACGGACGATTTGAGTCCCATCATGTTGGCGATATTTTGTCCTAGACAGCGATCAGGGACGAAGAGAATCTTTTTCCCCTCGCTCAGCGCTTTTTCGATGATCATCTTGGCATTGGAACTGGTGCACACCATTCCCCCCATTTTTCCCACTTTGGCTTTGACATCGGCATTGGAATTGATATAGGTGATTGGCAAAATATCGTCTGCTTTAATCCCGTGCTTTTCCAAATAGGCAATTGATTCATCGAAATAAAGACTGTCAATCATCCGTGCCATCGCACAGCACGCCACTTTTGGCATCAAAACCCTCTTCTCAGGACTCAGGATTTTGACGCTCTGCCCCATAAAACCGACACCGCAAAAAACGATATATTGGGAATCATCTGCCATGGTACGTTTCGCAAGCTCCAGAGAATCGCCCGTAATATCGCCCATTTCAAACACTTCATCACGCTGATAAAAATGCGCCACAACCGTGACACTGAGCCGTTTCTTTAGATCAATAATTTTTTGTTTTAACTCTTCTGTGTTCATTTAAAATGGTTCCTCGGATCTCTTTATAATGTAATTATATCTATTTTAGTTCTCTGTTACGATAGTTGAATTATAATGGCGCATCTAATTTATAAAGAAGAGTAGCTTATCATGGAATTTTTATTTAATCAAAACGTACAGTTTTACCTACTTGCTTATGCGTTGGGCGGTATCCCGTTTGGCCTTATCCTCGCCAAACTTTTTGCAGGGGTCAATGTCAAAGAATCCGGTTCAGGAAGCATCGGTGCCACCAACGTACTGCGTGTGGTCAAAGAGACCAATCCCTCATTGGCCAAAAAACTGGGTGCCGCAACCCTCGCGCTCGATGCACTCAAGGGAATCGCTGTAGTATTAGCAGCTAAATATTTTGGTATGAGTGAGTCCGTTGTGTGGCTTGTAGCTGTTCTCGCCGTTATCGGTCATTGTTTCAGCCCTTATTTATGGTTTGAGGGAGGCAAAGGGGTTGCAACAGGAATGGGTGTCATGGCCGTCATGCTTCCGATAGAAACCGCTATTGCCCTCACGGTATGGGCAATTGCGGCAAAAACCATCCGTATTTCCTCACTCTCATCAATGCTAGGGCTGGGAGCGCTTGTAGTTGCATCCTTTATTTTACATCCGACAATGTTCCATGCACCGGTTGTTTTCATCGCTTTTATACTGTTTTACAAACATATTCCTAACTTTGTCCGCCTTTTCAAAGGAGAAGAGAAACGCGTCGCATGACCATTCTTATCGAAGATCTCACCTTTGACACCATAATCGGTATCTTAGAAAGCGAGCGGACAACTGCTCAAAAAGTTGTCATAGACTGTATCATTGAGTACGATTATCTGCCAAGCTCATTTATTAATTACGCCGATGTTTCCAACCATATCCAAGAAAGCGTTCAAAAAAAACAATTTTTCCTTATTGAAGAAGCTCTCGAATCTTTGAGCGGCTCCCTCAAAAAACAATTTCCCTCTATGCATAGACTCTCTCTCACATTACGAAAACCAGCTATTCTCGCCAATTGCACCGTAGGCGTCCAAGAGAATTTCATTTTTTAAAGAAAATTGAATAAAACTTTAAGATTTTCTAAAACTGTGTTATAATTTCGGCAAAATATCCGCTTTCGAGGAACGTAAATGCGCATTCTAATTATTGAAGACGAAGTAACGCTTAACAAAACTCTCTCTGAGGGGCTCAAAGAGTTTGGCTACCAAAGTGATGTCGTGGAAACCCTAAAAGATGGTGAATACTATCTCGATATCCGAAATTATGACCTGATTTTGATGGACTGGATGCTTCCTGATGGCAACAGTGTCGATATCATTCCAGATATTAAATCAAATACACCGAAAACAGTCGTTGTTGTTCTCTCTGCACGCGATGACAATCAAAGTGAAATTGATGCTCTTCGAGCAGGTGCTGATGATTATATCCGCAAGCCGTTCGACTTTGATGTCCTAATCGCTCGTATCGAAGCACGTTTGCGTTTCGGCGGAAGTAACATCATCGAAATCGATGATCTTATCATCAATCCAGAAGAAGAGAAAATCATCTATAAAGAAAAAGAGATTGAGCTCAAAGGTAAACCTTTTGAAGTTCTCACTCACCTTGCTCGCCACCGCGATCAAATCGTTTCTAAAGAGCAGTTACTCGATGCGATCTGGGAAGAGCCTGAGCTTGTTACCCCTAACGTTATCGAAGTTGCCATCAACCAAATTCGCCAAAAAATGGATAAGCCACTGGGTATTACGACTATTGAAACCGTACGCCGACGCGGATACCGTTTTTGTTTCCCGAAAGAAGTGAACTAACCTTAGTCTTCACATAATAAGGACGGCCTATGTTTTCGAAAAGAAGTATAAGACGCCGTTTCTTATTCCAGCTGATTGTCGCTTCTGCGGCACTCGTTGTCCTTTTTTCTTCATTTCTCTATCTTTTTATCAAACAATCTATTTACGATGAAAAACAGTCCGAACTCATAACAAGAGCACAAAATATTTCTGCTTCAAAATCTTTAACAACCTTACAACAAATAGACACAGATCCATTATCAGAACTAAAAGTCGATTTAATTACACTGCAAAAAAAAGAAGCTTCTCTCGAATTTACTGAAACTCTAAATGATGATAAAACCACCACTTTGACTCTCATATACCCATTCGATTTTGAGCACTCGACCTATCTTACCGTGAGCCGTGATATTACAGCAACAAAGTCCCTTCTGCAAAAAATTCTAAAATCTATTTTTATCATTAATGCTTTTGGCTTTATTGTTATTATTCTTTATGCTATTGCTTTTTCAAAGATGCTTATCGCGCCCGTAAGTGCATTAACAAGGCGCTTAGCCAACATGAATGAGCATCTCCTGCGCCCAATCAAAGTAGATCAGCTGCCCGAAGAATTTGAGCCGCTTGGGGAAACACTTAATCGGCTCATGGGACGTATCCAAAATTTTGTCAAATACCAAAAAGAGCTTTTTATCGGAACGGCACACGAGCTCAAAACTCCCCTTGCTGTTATAAAGCTCAAAAATCAAGTCACGTTGATTAAAAAAAGAAGTGCTGAAGAGTACATTGAAGCCATACGTATCACTAACCAAAGCGTGGATGAGATGAATAAAATCGTCAGTGATATTCTCAATATAGGTCGTCAAGAGGGGGCACAGCTAGAAATGCCCATCGAAGCTGATATCATACAAATTCTCAAAAAATGGGAAGGTGATTTTGCCCTTTTAACCCACAGTGAGAATAAAATATTCAAAACGCACTTCGAACCGGAGACCTTTATTGCTGTCTTGCAGGTTACCCTGCTCAATCAAATATTGCAAAACTTCTTACAAAATGCCATGAAATTTACCCCTCCTGGTAAAACCATTCTCTTCCACAGCCATTTACAGGACACAGACATCATTATTGAGGTGATTGATGAGGGATGCGGCGTCGATGAGACGATGGATCTCTTTGCGCCGTTTAAGCGTCAAGGAAATAAATCAGGGGCAGGATTAGGGCTTTTCTTGGCTAAAAGTGCTGCTGAAGCTATCGGAGCCGGGATTAGTATCACTAACCGTACCGACGGGATTGACGGTACGGTTGCAAGACTGGTTTTACCTGCTAAACTCTACTGTTTATTGCCCCAACGCAAATAAAACCTTCCATTAAGGTAGATTTTGCTATAAATCGCCCATTATCCTATATTACTACCAAGGTTTAACTATGCCGCTTATTATTACGGATGAATGTATTGCATGTGATGCATGTCGTGAAGAGTGTCCAATGGACGCTATTGAAGAGGGGGATCCGGTTTACATCATCGATCCGGACCGTTGTACTGAATGTGTTGGTTTATATGATGAGCCGGCTTGTATTCCCGTATGTCCTGTCGATTGTATCATCCCTGACAAAGACAATGTTGAAACAACACAGGAACTTCTATTTAAATTTAAACAGCTGACAGAAGAAGAAGAATAGATGGCGCAATGCACCGCCATCATCGACATTGGGTCTAACTCAATGCGCATGGCGGTTGTTCAAAAAAGCAGCCGTTTTGCTTTTCATATTATTCATGAAGTCAAAAGCTCAGTCAGACTGAGCGAAAATGCGTATACTAATAGCGGACATCTTCAAAAATCTGCCATGGACCGAACTGCGAGTGCATTAGGTGAATTTCTCCTCATCGCCCGCTCTTTCAAAGCCCGTAAAATTCTTTGCGTTGCCACCTCTGCATTACGTGATGCCCCCAACGCTAGCGAATTCATTGCCCGTATCCGGCAGGAACACTCACTTAGTATAAAAGTCATTGATGGCCCGCGAGAAGCTTATCTTGGCGGTATGGCATGCGCCAACTTGCTTCCGCCCATGGATGCCATCAGTGTGGACGTAGGTGGAGGATCCAGTGAATTTGCTCAAATACGCAATGGTAAAGTTGAGAAAATGTTTTCCCTGAACATCGGTACCGTACGACTTAAAGAGCTCTTCTTGGATCATGGAGACATAGAAGGGGCCACGCACTACATTGACGATGCACTAAAAGCCCTTCCTTTTGAATCAACACAAACCCTGATCGGTGTCGGAGGCACATTTCGAGCATTGACCCGCTCCCTCATGAAAAAAGAGGACTACCCTCTTAAAAAACTCCATGGCTACACTACAACACAAGAGAATTTTTCAACCTTTACCAACGCCATCATGGAAGCCTCTCCTAAAAAATTAAAATCCCTTTACATCAAACCCGATCGCTTTGATACGATTAAACCCGGAACCCTAATTTTAAAGCGAATTATCCATCGACTACAGGTGGAAAAATTGGTCTGTAGTGGTGTTGGGGTACGCGAGGGTGTATACTTGCATGATTTACTACGCAATTCCGGGGATTGCTTTCCCAATAACTATAATCCTTCAGTTCGTTACCTATTGGATACCTATGCTACTTTTAGCAATCACGGGATTGAATGTTCGGGTTTGGTAAAACGTATATTTCACCTCATACATGCCCATTTGGATCTGCCTGCGAATTCCCGTACTGAACTTGTAATGGCAGCAAAACTTCTACCTATCGGATTAGGAGTGCGCTATTATGCCTATCAAAAGCACAGTCACTATTTGGCGCTCAATGCACTCGATTACGGATTGAGTCACTCGCAGATTGCACTTATTTCTCATTTGCTGTTGTTTAAAAAGGGAAATACATCGTCTGATTTGATCCCAAAAAACAGTTACGGAACACTGCTCCCTTCCAATAAAACACTCGATTCGCTTTATACAATTCTTTGGCTCTCGCATATTTTACTTGCACAGCGCAGCAGTGAGCAGTCGCTGTTGCTCAGTTTTTCCGACGGGAAACTAACGGTACAGGGAAAAAATCTTTATCTGGCAAAAGAACAGCTTAAAAACCTTCCATTACCACCGCATTTATCAATTCAGTTAAACGGCTAACCCTTAGAAGCGCTGGCCAATCGTAAATTCGAAATGGGTGATCTTGTCCCCAGTTTGTGCATTAAGTGGATTTGAGAAGACCAATTGCAACGGTCCAACCGGCGAGAACCACTCCAATGATACTCCATAACTACTACGCGCTATTTCTGTTAGGCTTTTATCACCAATCCATCCATAGTCAACAAATGCTGTAGCGCGCATCCGCGCTTCTGGTACCAAAGGAACACTCATCTCAAGACTGTTTGAGAACGTTTGCGTCCCGCCGTTCTTTTGTACTTCTCCTGTTGAGTCCAATAATGGGACGCCTTGTGCATCTGTTAAAATAGGAGAAATAGAATAACTCTGGTATCCTCGAACCGAACCGATCCCTCCCATATAGAATCGCTCATTAATCGGAAGGTATCCCGTATCAGATACATAATTAAAACGAGCCTTGTAGCGCATAATCAAATCAAAATCAGTCAGCTTTTGCAATCCACGGTAAAGCCCGAAATTGGTACGGCTTTTGAGGAAATCAGCATCCGCTCCCACTCCCGCTTTTTCAAAACTTTGAGAGAAACTCATCCCCTCGCGAGGTACATAATAATCATCCGTACTGTCATACGAGGCCGATGCCATCACGGAACTTTTTGCATAACTTTCATAATAACGCAACTGCTCAGCCGTCAGGTTAGCATCTGACAAGCCACTGTAGGCATTTTGTGAATAGTTGTATCCGACATAGCCACTCCAATAACGGTTGAAGCGATGTCCTGCTCCAACACTCAGGCCTTTTGACGTTGTCGTATAGGTATCGTATTGGGTCGAGCTGTTATTGATTGAGAAATTACCGCTAAAGTCACTGTCATTAAGCCGCGGATTGGAAATATTGAATGCATAACTGCTGGTACGTTGTGATTTTTCTAAATTCAATCCTACCGTAATACCTGAACCGAAAATATTACGGTCGCTGATGGCCGCACTCAGCATCAATCCGCCGAAACTTCCGTATCCGCCACCAAGTTGAATATTACCGGTCGGAGCCTCTTTGGCCTGAACAATGATGTCCATCGTTTCATCGTCAATACGCTTTTCTTCAATCGTATTCGTCTCAAAATAACCGGTACGCCCAAGGGCATTTCGTGAATCTTTAAGGTTGGTGAGGCTGTACAAATCACCCGGTGCCAAAAAGAGTTCCCGCCGTACAACACGGTCAAGTGTTCGGTTATTACCGGCAATAATGACATTTCCGATGTGTACCTTTTTACCCGGGACAATACGATAGATCACTTCTACGGTTTTAGTATCTTTATCTTGACGTAGATCAGGCTGTACCTGTACGAATGCATATCCCAGATCGGCAATCTTGGTTTTTATGCGATCTGCATCATCACGGAATGTCTTAATATTAAAGGGTTTGTTTTTTTGCAGTTCGATAACATCCAAAAGGGCCTGATCTTCGATGACGGCAGTATCTTGAAAAACAAGAATATCACTCACGCGGAAAATATCGCCCTCAAAAATGTTGTACGCCATTTTTGCCTCGTAACGGTTAAAATCAACCGTCACAAACGGTGCATCCACTTTTGCATTCAAATATCCGAACTGTAAATAATAGTCATGTATGCGCAACGGATCGTACTGTAATTCGGAAATTTTCAGCTTACCGTCATTGCGTCCCCACATCCATCCCATGAAATCGCGTTCTTTGTTAGCAGCTACCTTATCAAACTCATCCGGATCCAGTCCTGAAACTCCAGTATAACGGAGTTCTTTAATGATAATTTCCTCGCCCTCGTTTGCCAAAAATTTCACACTCATGCTGCCATTTTCGAGTTTTTCAGTCTCTATTTCAACGACTGAATCAATTTTCCCCTCTTGATTCAGGGCATCAATGATCCGCTTTTTTGCACTTTCAATCCGTTTGGCGTCGTACAGCGCGCCCTTTTCTATTTGCAAAAGACTTTTTTTAGCCTCTTCATCATTTTCTTTGAACCCTTTGAGTTCAATTTTTGAGATAATCGGTTTCTCTTTAAAGTGGAAGGTCACTATCCCCTCTTCTTGATCCGCCCATACATCTTCAAAATAACCTTGATCAAAAAATATTTTGATCGTTTTGTCTAAGCGGACAGGATCAAGCGGTTCACCAAGTTTGATCTCATTGAGCTGTTTAGCTACGGTTTCAGAAATATGAACCATTCCCTCATATTTAATACTTGTTATGTTTTCAGTAGCCGCACAAAGCAATGCGGAAGAAAGGAAAAGAGAAAGAGTGATTTTTTTCAAGTTAAAATCCATAGCGTTAAATTAGCCCTTATTCTATCACTGCGATAATTAATATAACCCAAAATCTGCTAAAATACACTTTATAAAGCATAATTATTAAAGGTTCATAATGAACATTGGAATCGTCGGGCTTGGATTAATGGGTGGTTCGTTAGCTCTTTCTCTGCAAAAGCTCCCTTTTGTTACTTCTGTAGTTGGAAGTGACCACAATCTAGAACATCAGACAATCGCTCTTGAGCGTGGTCTGGTTCACGCAATCGTCCCTTTCGAAACCCTCAAAGAGCGTTGTGATGTCATCTTTTTCGCGGTACCGGTGGATGGAGTAATACGTCTTTTACATGAATGTATTGATTTGGCAGGGAGCGACAAAACCCTAATTGACCTGGGCAGTACCAAGTCACTCATTGTCCAGGCAGTTCCCGAATCTATACGCAAAAACTTTGTTGCCGCTCATCCTATGACAGGGACAGAGCAGTTTGGACCTAATGCAGCAATCGAGGGACTCTATACAAATAAAGTTCTCGTCATGTGTGATTTGGAGCACAGCGGAGAAGTACAGCGGGCAACTGCCCTCAAGCTATTTCGCTGTATTAATATGCAAGTACACACAATGGGCGCAGACCAGCATGACCGTCATGCAGCATTTATCAGTCACATGCCTCACGTCATCTCTTACGCTCTCGCCAATACGGTGTTAGCGCAAGAGGAAAAAGAGAACATCCTCACCCTCGCAGCGGGGGGATTTCGTTCGATGAGTCGATTGGCCCAAAGCTCTCCTAATATGTGGGAGGATATCTTTCGCCAAAATCGACAAAATGTCCTGGAGGCCATTGAACTCTTTGAACGTGAACTTGCTACCATGAAAGAGGCATTGCTCGCTAAAGATTACACCTCATTGCATGATGAAATGAAAAATGCAAATAAACTGCAAGAAATTTTCTCGTAGCTTAAACAACAATCATTTGACAATATGAGTGATAAAGAGCTAAATTTTCTTCATTGATCGGCTCTACTCTCGGAGCATACTTATACGGTTCCAAACGTTCAAAAAGAGTTTTATAAGTGCTTTGCAGCTGTTCGTTATCCTGTGCAAAAAAAGAGCCTTGTTCGCAGATATCATAGGCTGCTGCCTTGGGATCATGCATATTGATATGGGTAAGGCGTGCATAACGCTGTGCCCTCCCATCGACTTTTTTGGAGTTTTTTCTTGAACGCATTTTTTTTAGAAACACCAAAATAACTGCCAATCCACATGCAACAAGCATCAAAAACCAAACCATCGAATACTCGCGTATCTCTAAGAGCGGTGTTATATCGTGTACCGGAATATCAATGGAAGCCAATTTCATAATCTCCCCTCAAACAATCGTCGCAAGATAACCGAAGCATTACTGTCGGTATACAGTTTCGTGGAGCGAATCCCATCACGGCGAAATTGCTCGAACAGCAGTCCATCGTGAGTACGTATTTTTTCGTGATATTTTTGAATACTCGCAGCATTAAAATCACCTTCCAATACCGCCCCGCTCTCAGGATCGATCAAAGCGGTAAAGCCCATTGGTTCAGGTTTTTCTTCCAGACGATCCCTTACAATAACGGCTACAACCTCATGTTTTTTGGCCAATAGCCGCATATCCGGAATCTCAAAGAAATCGCCGATAATGACAATAAGCGAGCGCCGTTTTAGCCGTTTGTAAAGAGTTTGTGCCATAGCGGTATAGTCTGCTTTGTGATTCAATAAAGGAGCATTCATCACGTAATCCACACTCTGCGTCACGGCAAATTTCTTTTTCCCTGCACGTACCTCATCTCTTAGATATTGCGAAAAAGTATAATGGGTGAATAAGTCACCATTTCCCAATGCCGAGTAGCCGATTAAAGCGACTACTTCCGCAACCGATTCGATTTTGCGCTCAGGTGCTCCAAACTCCAATGCACCCCCCAGCATTGCTACAGTCACCACGCTGAGTTCTCGCTCTTCACGAAAGACTTTAACATAGGGGCGCTGCATTTTGGCCGTGATATTCCAATCAATATGACGCGTATCATCGCCCGAAACGTATTCGCGCAATTCCAAAAAGTCATACCCTTCACCCCGAAACATCGAAGCATTGTTCCCGATGCGGTCACTAACAATTTGGCGGCGTGCTTTGATGAGGATTTGGCGACTGTTTTTCATGACTTAGGGTACGGGAACCGCGGTGACAATTTGTTCGATAAGGGTATCCACATCAATCCCCTCAGCTTCGGCTTCATAGGACAAAACGATACGGTGACGCATCAAATCTTTAACAATTGAAGCAATATCGCTTGGGGTGACAAACTCTTTCCCTTTCAAAAAGGCTACGGCACGGACCGCTTTAAACATATCGATACTGACACGGGGAGAAGCACCGAATTGAATGTACCGATTGAGAGACTCCAAGCCAAAATTTTCCGGTTCTCTTGTAGCTCTCACAAGCGTAATCATATAGCGCTCAACCTCTTCATCAATATGAACCGTTTTAACAACCTCTTGCAGCTCTCGTAGCACCTGCGCATTAACCACCGCGCAAATAGGTTCCGAGCTTTTAGAGGCGATGCGGCGAGCAATCAAAAGCTCCTCTTGGGCACTGTTGTAGCCCACTTTGATTTTGAGCATAAAACGGTCCAGCTGTGCTTCGGGAAGAGGATAGACTCCCTCGTTTTCAATCGGATTTTGCGTCGCCATAACTAAGAAAGGGGACGCAAGAGGAAAGCTCTCATCAGACAAGGTCACTTGACGCTCCTGCATCGCTTCCAAAAGGGCAGATTGTACTTTTGCGGGAGCGCGATTAATCTCATCCGCTAAAAGAAGGTTGGTGAATATCGGCCCTTTTTTAATCTTGAACTGATTCTTTTGAGGGTCATAGACTTCCGCCCCCAAAATATCGCTGGGAAGCAAATCGGGAGTGAACTGAACCCTCTTGAAATCCAATCCCAAGGTTTGAGCAAGCGCTTTTACCGTCGTCGTCTTTGCCAAACCCGGAATCCCCTCTATGAGAATGTGCCCCTCGCAGAGTAACCCTATCAAGAGCCCGTCAATCATCTTCTCTTGTCCGACTACTACTTTGGCGATTTCGGTGCGTATAGCATCTATTGTTTTTATCATCATTTCTCCTCGTTTGTGCTCATGATTTCTTTTAATTTATTTTTGGCTTCACTTAACGTTACCGTTCCCTCATCCAGCATGTGGATAATAGAGGCATATCGTGATTCTCCCCTCATAGAGAGGAGGACACTCAGCTCCTTTGCCGTTGCAGCACTCTCCCAAAATCCTTTACTTTTTCTCCTGGGACGATGTGCCCAAATCTTTCGTACAGCTTCTCCCAAAACAACTCCTAACAACACGAAAAGAGCATACATTCCGTAACGCTTCCAAGCACCGGAATCGTTCAGAGCAAGCGGATCCAAAAGATTAGCGGGGGCATACCCTTTTGCAACCTCTATGACAATCGGCTGTGAGCGCAAGATTTTATTTTTATGTGTTTTCGTATCAAAAACACTCAAGCTAAAAGGGGGAATCACATAGCTTCTTTCGGCCACAAGAGCGAACTCTTGACGTATCTCCCCCTCGTATCCATTCTCACCCAACGAAAGATTTCTATAAGGTGGCTCACTAAAATCCTTCACCCCGCTAATATTGAGATCATAAGGGATAAATTGATTTAGATTTCCATGTCCTCGAATATACAAACTCAGATGTACCGGTTCGTGGGAACGTACTTTTAATTTATCCACTTCTACCGCGAAGGTAATCTCTCCGCTCAAATCTGCTGTGTTCGCTATCACGGCGATATTAATACTCGGCAATACCACGTTTTCGTCGTTAAAATCGTATTTTCGGACATTATCCCGCCCGATGGAAGCATCTTCTATCGAACCAAAGCTCGTATGCCGAATCATTGCCTCGAGCTTAATCGTCACATCCCCGGCTACAACAGGGGTAATCAAGACATCAAACTGCAATATGCGCTTTTCGCCAATCACATGATCATTCTGCGTTACCATAGAGGCTTTATAGCCTTGTGAATCCTTAGGCTTGAACACCACCGTATAATCACCTGCACTGCCGTCAAAAAGGCACTGATATCGCACTATTGCGCCCTCGCCGACATGCATATCTTTAGGAGCTTTTAAAACACTCCACTCATACTGTGCGGCATGTAGCGATCCCAGCATCAATAGCCACACTAGCCCTATTCTACCAAGGCTTTGTTTCATGCACACTCCTTTGATTAATCAGTTCATACTGCGTAGAGCTCAGACGGGCTTTTCCCTGCGACATATTCAACCGCGGATCACTTTGGACCTTTTTCCCCTCATCGCCCCCGCCACCAGAGGCCATATCGCTTTTCATGTTGCTGCCACCCCCCTGTTTGGCCGGTTTTGATTCCCCTTTTGGGGCACCATCTTGGGCTTTGAACTGATCTTTTTTTTCTTTTCGGGCATTGATGCTTTTTTGCTCCATACCATGGGCAATAAAGCGCAGATTATCATCTGCTTTTTTAGAGTAGTTCAGCGTCAATGATTTAAGGAACGCGTCTCTCGCATTCTCAAACTCCCCAAGCCGGATGTAACAATTGCCGCTATTGTAATAAAGGGTCGCTTTGAAAATCGGATCGTTCGATTTAATCCCTTGATAAAGCGTAAGGGCATCTTGGTATTTTCCCCATTTATACAATGCCGTTGCTTGGTTGTATTTCGCTTGCGGTGTGTGCACCTGAGCGTACAGCTGTGCGGAACGTTCATATTTTCCCTGTTCATAGCTCTTTTCGGCTGTGTAAAGATACGCAAAATCAAGTATTCCCGCATTCGAAGAAACACCGATCAAAGCCAACACGATCACCAACCCTTTCGAGATTTTTTCCCCCAGAGATGTCATGGAAAGAAGAAAAGCGATTAAAGCAAAAATGAGCGGAATATAAAAAAGTTCCTGATAGCGTATTACCGTCGATTTTCCCTGAAAGTCCTCTGAGCGTGATTGGCGGATTAGTTCCCGTACGGCACTCACATCCGCGCCTTCTATCATCTTTCCGCCGCCCGCTTCCACAATCTCCCCAATGGCATCGTTACGCGAACTCACCACTATGTGACCATTTTCATCTTTGAGCGTTCCATCACCCTCGATTAGCGTACTCCCCTGAGTCGTCCCCAGCATCACCACACTCAAACGCAGATTATTCTCTCTCGCGAAATCGGCTTCTTTGGCGTATGACACTTCATCCCCTCCATCTGTAAGGAGGATCACCAAGGGCTGCTTGGCATATGACATTTTACGCGCGAGTTCCAGCGCGCTCATAACCTGTGTCCCCTTGGTAATAATCTGGGATTCATCCAACGAACCAAACAGATGTTCCAAGAGTTCCGTATCTTTCGTCAGCGGCGAAAGAATAATGGCACTGGTGGTAAATCCAATCACCCCGAACCGATCCTTGGCATTACTGTGTACAACATCACTCAGCAGGGTTTTGGCCGCACTCAAACGGCTAGGAGAGAGGTCTGTGGCACGCATCGAATAGGACAAATCCACGGCAATGATTACATCCGATCCCATTTGTTCTATGGTCACAGGCTTTTGCTCCAGCACCGGACGAGCTAAGGCAACGATCACTAAGATAAGAGAGACCAAAAGCAATTTTTGTGACCCATCTGCTCGGTATCCAAAACGGCGAACCGCTATCCAATACGCGGCGATAAGTCCTAATGCCAAGAGCCATAGAGGAGTCAGCATACTCACAGCACACCCCTGCGTCGCCACGTCAACCAACCTAAAAGAAACAATGCCGGAGCCAAAAACCACTGAAAATAGTGCTCTTCCAAAACATTGTGCGCACTTTTTATCCGCGAGCGTTCCATCGTGTCGATCTCATCGTAAACCTCTTGAAGCTCTTTTGCATTGGTAGCGGCAAAGAATTTTCCACGCCCATCACGTGCCAATTGCTCCAGCAAAGCATTGTCAAACTCACCCTTAGGCCCAATACCGATGGTATAGAGGCGAATATTCTCTTTTTTCACCATCGCTACCGCCTCTTTGGGAGAAATCGATCCGCTATTGTGCTCTCCGTCCGTGAGCAAAATGATCACTTTAGACGCTGCTTTGGAATCCCGCAGGGCACGTACCCCCATCGCAATCCCCTCGCCGATAGCCGTGTTCTGGCCCGCCATCCCGTAGCTAAGATACCCGATCATCTGCGCAATGATCTCTTTTTCATAGGTTATGGGTGAGGCGATAAACGCAAAATCGCCAAACTCCACAACACCGATATTATCTTCCGTCCGCTTCATCACAAAATCACTCGCAATTTTTTGCACGATCTCAAATCGGCTCTCGCGGCTCCCCTCTTCACCAAAACCCGATGCATTCATCGATCCGCTCCCATCAATGGAGAGGACAATGTCCACACCGTTACGATTGCGCGGATCGGAAAAATCAATCATCACTGGCGTTGCCAATGCTCCCACCATGAGCGTCACGGCTAACGCTTTGAGAAGCCACTCCAAATTGCGCCATTTATTGAGTTTGGTAAAAAAGTGCAAATGGGGAAAATAGTGCTGTCGAGTCGCAATTTTACATCGATACAGGCAGTAGAGTAATGGCAGAAGAAACAACCAGACAAAAGGAAAATCAAAAAGCCAGCTGTTCATCGGTCAATAATAACTTTTTAACTCTCTGCTATTGTTTGAACGTGCTATGACACAAGACACAGCCATTCATCACTTTTTCCAAAGCGACCATAGACTTTTTATGATCTTTTGTTTTCAATGTCTGTGCGAGAGCATCCGCCGATTTATGAAAAGTCACCCCCATCGCCTCAAACGACTTGCTACCAAAATTTCCGCACATTGAATTCATGCTCACCGTTAGCCCCAACTTCTCCTGAGCTACCTTGGATGCTTCATCGTATTGGTCGCTGTTCATGTATTTGACGATTTCAGCCAACGCCGTCATATGCGCTCGCATATTCGATAGCTGATGTACCCCTTTCATAGTCCCTTTTATCCCCAATGATTTTCGTGTATCACCATCTTGGACTGCGTCCATTTGGTGCATTGGCATAGGTTCAGCTCCGAAACATAAAGAAACTGCAAATAGTGCCGGTAAAATTATTTTAAACATTTTTTTTCCTTGTATTTTTTAAAGTTATGAGAATTATACATATTAGAATATTAACGGCAAGTTACGTTGGAGTCTAACAGTGCTTCCTCTTTTTTGGCATGAGCACATTGAGCTTTGGTCATCTTTACATCGCTGAAATATGTTCGCCACAAAAGAGTTCTGGAAAGTTTTGAGGAGCGCAGATCATTATGGATAAATTTTGCATCCCCCAGTTCTGCATCGGTAAAATCGGTTTTTCTCAACAATGCACCCGTAAAATTCGCTTTCCAGCTTTTCGTCGCTCGAAGATCGGCAAAACTCAAATTACTCCCATTGAGATGGGTCCCTTTAAAACTGGCTCCTTGCGCATGGATACGGGTAAGATCGGCTCTCTCCATCGTCCCTTTCCAAAAAACACTCTGCGTGGCATTTGCATCGCTGAGATTGGCATCATTCAAATCGGCCATCACAAAAATACTTCGGCTTACATTGGCATGAGAAAAATCACTTTTACTCAAGTCCCAACCGCTGAAATCAATATCCCGTAGATCCGCCCCTCTTAAATCGCATCCAATACACTCTTGGTCTGCCAAAAGCTTTTTAAGGTGCGCGGGATCATACGCATAAAGTTGAACCAATCCCAAACACAGCAGCGCGGCTAAAATCCGTCTCATTATTTTTTACCCCATACGCCGTGCAACGCTTCCAAAAACGGTTTTGGACGCTTACTCCCCACAAGGGTTTCTTTGTTCACCCCTGCTTTATCGATAAAAAACATCGTAGGGATACCGAAATAATCATATCCGTCGGGTAAAGAGCTGCGATGAACATTCTTTTCCATCACGACGAAGTGGCGGTTTAAAAACGGTTCCACCGCTTTATCATGAAACACTTTTTGTTTCATGTAGGCGCATTCGGGACAATCATCCGCCGTGTAGATCATCAACACTAATTTGTCGTCATTCCCCATCTTTTTAATCGCTTGTTGAAACTCTTTATCGCTCTGAATCGGTGCGGCATGCAAAAATGAGCTAAAGAGGACTATCAGGAAAAGAAGCTTTTTCATTTGTTTTTCTTCCTTTTTTATTTGCTTTATTGTCTCCAAAATTCTCTTTTCTCTCTCTTAACATCATTTTTGCCTTTGAACCATTGACATAAAAGGTTATTTTGTCTATAATTCCCATCCACAAATCATGCTAACCGAGTGATTTCGTGCAGGTTGTCCCGTTAGCTCAGCTGGTAGAGCATTTCACTTTTAATGAAGGGGTCGATGGTTCGAATCCATCACGGGACACCATTTTTATTTTCCACATTTTGTTGTGGCTCCATCATCTAACGGTTAGGATCCCAGGTTTTCATCCTGGTCACAGGGGTTCAAATCCCCTTGGAGTCACCACTATACTTTCCACATACAGCGTACTTTCAACCACTTTAAGCTTTATTAGGTTTCCTCTTAAATTTCCGCTTTTTACTTTAAAATCATTTTCAACTCTATCTTTTCAACTGTTCTCTCAACTATATATACTATAATTATATATACATAATACGTAGGGCTATATTTGAATAAATTTATATTATTTTTATTATTATTTTCACCTTTGTTTGCTAACCCTGAAATCGTAACGATACATTCGTATAATGAAGCATACCCTTGGACCAAGAGCCAACGCACTGGATTCAAAACGGTCATCAACAATACCGCAAATATGTATCCCCTTTACTCAACCGAATATCTTGATACCAAACGTCGAAACTTTGATTCCGAATATCAGCAAGAAGTTCTGCACTATTTGTCCACAAAATATAATGCTTATGTTCCTAATCTCATCTATGTGACGGATGATGATGCTCTAAGCTTTATCCTTACCTACAAAGAGAGACTTTTCCCTTCCGTACCGGTCGTTTTTTCAGGGATCAATGATTTGTCAAAGAAAGAGATCTTGGACCCTTCTTTGTATACCGGCATCTTTGAAAAAAAAGAGATTATTCCCAACCTAAAACTCATTAAAAGACTTTTTCCTGATCAAAATGAAGTACTTGTCATCAGCGATGGCTCATCCACAGCGCAACTGACTCGTAAAGAACTCGAAAAAGAAACCCTAAATTATCGAGAAATGAAAATAAAATTTCTCAGTGATCAAAATTTCAATCTGATTCTAAGTCAACTCAAACACTATCAAGGCAAAGCGATCATTTTGACTAGCGTTGGAAGATTTAAAGCACGAAACGGTGATTTGATACCCATTAATGAGGTAACCAATCGTATCGTCCGTGCAGGTGCTTTTGCTGTATTGACTTTAGAAGATTCTTACCTCCAAGAAGGAGTCCTTGGCGGCTATTGCGTAGACGGTTATGCGCAAGGAGAAGAAGCAGGGAAATTAGCATTACAGATTCTGTTACATCCAAAATTACCGCTTAGCCATGTGAAAATCAATACGAATCAATGGATTTTTGATGCAAATGCATTAACAGACAAGGGTATTGTTTTACCCAGAGACATCGAATTGAAAAGCCAATTTTTGAATCCTCCTGCAACATTTTTACAGCTGCACCAAGGACTTTTGATCAATCTTTTATATGGATTAAGTGCTGCATTATTTGCACTGATGCTCTTCTTTAATCGGTATCTGTATCGCAGTCGAAGAATGATTAAGCAGCGGGAAGGCAGTCTTGCTAAAATTTCAAACAGTTTAAATAAAGCGCAAACCATAGCCCATTTAGGCAACTGGGAATGGGATATGCAGACCAATGAGTTATGGTGGTCAGACGAAATTTATCGAATTTTCGGTCTTCTACCACAGCAATTCCAACCGACTTATGATGGATTTTTTGAACGGGTACATCCTGATGATCGAGAGACGGTAAAGAATGCACTTAATGATGCACTTGCCAATAACGCCGATTATCATGTTGTCCATCGTGTACTTAGACTGGATGGTACGGTACGCCATGTTCTTGAAGAGGGAGAAATCCAAACCGATGAGAGTGGAAAACAAACGAAAATGTCTGGGATTGTTTACGATATTACTGAACAAAAAAATGGACAAATAATTTTAGAAGCTTCCGAAAACAAATACAGAAATCTCGTTGAAAATGCTATGATCGGTATCTACCGTACCGATCTGTCGGGTAATATTCTATACGTAAATCAGGCATTGGCCGACATGCTCGACTTTGACTCTCCCGATGAGTTGATTGGTCAAGACAGTACGGTTATGTACAATAATCCTGAAATACAGAAAAAAATAACGCATATCCTCCACAAAAAAAACCATATCAGTAACTATGAGCTGGAAGTCCTTGATAAAAACTCTGCTCCGGTATCGGTCATGATGAGTGCAACGGTTGATGGGGATATCATATCTGGGGTCATTCTCGATATGCGTGAACTCAAAAAATCACGCCAAGAGATTGATAAACTTTCAAAAGCAATTGCACAAATTGACGACACCGTAGCAATTACGGATAAATCCGGAATAATCACCTACATAAACCAATCTTTTTCACGCCATACCGGTTATTCAAAAAGTGAAGTTCTTGGTAAAACATCGCGTATTCTCAAATCAGGCAATCATGATAAGCTATTTTATGAGAGTTTATGGGAAACCATTTTAAGTGGAAAGACTTTTCGAGGAACAATCGTCAACAGAAAAAAGAATGGAGATTTGTATTATGAAGACAAAACCATTACACCACTCAAAGATGAAAGCGAGAATATTATTGGTTTTATTACCACCGGAAAAGATGTAACGCATGAAACGCTTCTAAATCAAGAGATACAACGTATCGCGACCATCGATCACCTCACAGGTATTTATAATCGACACAAATTTGAAGAACTCTTTACGTTAGAGGCTGAGCGCGCACGAAGATTTTCGCTTCCACTTTCACTGATACTTATCGATATTGATCATTTCAAGTTGGTGAATGATACCTACGGCCATGACACAGGGGATGAAGTTCTCAAACAATTAGCCAATATCGTACAAGAAAATATCCGAAAATTAGATGTTTTTGCACGCTGGGGCGGGGAAGAATTTTTGGTACTATGTCCGAGTACCGATTTGGAAAAGATCCAAATACTTGCGGAAAAATTACGCTTGGCCGTTGAAAATTCTACCTTCCCTAGAGCCAACAAGGTCACTATCAGCATTGGTATTAGTACGTTTCAAAAAAGCGATAGCTTTTCTGAACTTTTCAAACGTGCAGATCAGGGACTCTATCATGCCAAAGAGCATGGAAGAAATCAAGTGAGTACGATAGAGAATTAAGAAGGAGAATTCATACTTTATTCTTCTTTTAAACATTCGTGGCCTATAATTTCGCTCTTAACCATTCAGTAAGGAACTTATCACGCAATCGCAAGACGTTAAAATCATTTTTATGAGCTTTGTTATTCTCATTGTCTTTGGTGCTTTACTGCTGATGCTTCCGTTTGCCCATAATGGTGAACTTTCCCTTATCGATGCAATTTTTACCTCTACCTCTGCTGTGTGCGTAACAGGATTGATTGTCAAAGACACGCCTGTAGACTTTACTACTTTCGGACATGTAATTATCCTTTCAATGATCCAAATCGGGGGAATCGGGTACATGACTGCGGTGACTTTTATGGCATTGATGCGCCGTCAAAAGCTCAGCTATCGTGATCGCCTGATTCTAAAAGAGTCTCTAAATTATCCCGGTATGAGCGGGATTTTTCGTTTCTTAAAAATCGTTTTTGCCAGTATCATCATTATTGAAGTCGTGGGTGGAATCATTCTTACTTTGCGCTTTTGGTCTGATATGCCGTTGGGAAAAGCCCTTTGGTTTGGTTTTTTTCACTCTATCTCCGCTTTTAACAATGCCGGTTTTTCCCTTTACAGCGACAATATGATAGGGTTCAAAGGGGATCTTGTCATCAATCTCACCATACCTATTCTCATTATTTTGGGCGGGCTTGGGTATTTAGTTCTCTTGGAACTTTATAACTACCGCAAAAAATCGTTGACCCGTATCTCAACGCATACAAAAATCGTTTTATGGACATCGGGATTACTTATCCTAGGGGGGATGATGATCATCCTAACCCTGGAGTGGAACAATCAAAAACTGTTTGGCGATGCGGATGGATGGCACAAAATTTTGATTGCATGGTTTGCATCCGTAAACTACCGTACTGCAGGCTTTCAAACCATTGACTTGTCATTCATGAATGATTCAGATCTCTTTTTTGGAACCATCTTCATGATCATCGGGGGAAGTCCGGGAGGAACTGCCGGCGGTATTAAAACCACTGTTTTGGCGCTTGCTGTTATCGGAGTCTGGTACACCTTACGTGGTCAAACCAATCCTCATATTTTTCACAGAAGCCTCAGTGCCTATCAGATCAACAAAGCATACGCCGTTATTTTCGTTGCCTCTTTTTACGTTTTGGTCTCAACGGTTTTACTGAATGAAAGTGAAAGACTTCCCTTTATCCGTACACTTTTTGAAACGTGTTCGGCGTTTGGCACAGTTGGACTTTCAACTGGAAATGGCGGAGTTTTAAGCTACAGCGCAAACTTTAGCCCTCTGGGAAAACTCAACATCATCTTATTGATGCTTATGGGAAGGGTTGGTGTCTTTGCCTTCACCGTTGTCATCGTCGGAAAAGCGGTACAAAGCCGCATAAAATATGCAGAAGGAAAGGTCGTTATATGACGTATGTTGTTATTGGATTGGGGAAATTTGGATTTCATGTTGCCAAAGGGTTGGCACAACAAGGAGAAGCCGTTATCGCTATTGATAATGATGAAGAAAAAATTCGTGATATCAGCGAGTTTGTTAATGATGCTATTATGCTTGATTCCACCGATATTCGAGCGCTTCGCGAAGCGGGAATTGCCGATGCAGAAGTCGCTATTGTCAGTATCGGCGAGAACATCGAAGCCAGTATTCTCACCGTCATGGCGCTCAAGGAGCTGGGTATCGAGACGGTTGTTGCCAAAGCAATCACCCAAGTCCATGGCCAAATTCTCTCCAAACTCGGTGCTGCAAAAGTAATCTATCCTGAGATGGAATCGGCAAAAAAGCTGGTCAAAAAGATCGTTAAAAATATGCTTTATGAAACAATCGATCTCTCAATCACCATGAAACTTGCCAAGATGACCGTTCCGAGCTTTTGGGTCGGTACCTCGATTCTCTCCCCTATTTTCGAAGAGGAATATGAAGTCAAAGCCATTGCTTATAAACATCAGGATGAATGGCATACGTCATTTGAAAAAGACGACATTCTAGAAACGGGTGACATCTTGGTCGTATTGGGTAACAATAGCCATATCGAAGCGCTCAGTAAAAAAGTATAAATGAATGCAGATCAAACGCTTAGTCTGGATACTCTTGCCCCTGGCAATTCATGCTCAGACACCACCTGCTCAATGGGGTGAAAATGTCACGGGAGTCACCACCCGATTTCACTCTGAGAAAAAAGAGATTGCTCTGACCTTTGATGCCTGCGGAGGAAGTGAGCGAAGTTCCCAATACGATGAGAAGCTCATCGAGTTTTTAACCTTTCATCATATTCCTGCCACTCTTTTTATTAACGCCCGCTGGATTGATAGCAATCCTCAAACATTTATGCAGCTCTCCCACAATCCCCTCTTTGAAATAGCCAATCACGGCACTGCACATAAACCTCTCTCTGTTGAGGGAAAAAGTGTCTATGGCATCCATGGCACCGCATCTGCTGCTGAAGTGATCGCTGAGATCCAGGGCAACAATGAAAAAATAGAGAAGCTTACAGGAAAACGTCCCGCATTTTTTAGAGCGGGCACTGCTTATTATGATGAGCAAGCCGTGGCTCTTGCTCATTCTATGGGTATGGAAATCGGCGGTTTTTCGATTCTAGGCGATGCCGGAGCCACCTTTAGTGCGTCTAAAGTAGCACAGCAGCTCATGAGTGCAAAAAATGGTGACATCGTTATTTTTCATATGAATCATCCAGAGGGAGGAACGCGCGAGGGGATTGTTCAGGGAGTCGAAGCCCTGATCAAAGAGGGTTTTACGTTTGTACGCCTGAGTGATGTTAAAAAGAATCTTGTAAAAATCCCTTAATCACCAGCCATCAGTTGCATGATTATCGTGTTTTGATTTTTTATAACGCCTTGCATTTACCCTTTTTTCCAACTGATTTTGTGCGTAAAAAAGTTCTTCTTTTATTATCGCTATCTCTTCTTCACTGTTGCGGTAATCGAGAATCTTTTGCCCCAATGCTTCGAGCGCCATATACTCATCTTTGTACAGTTTCACGGCTTCATTTTTTTCTAAAAAACGAAAATTCATGTCTACTTTTTGATTGTATTGTTCTTTGGTCGGATCATCGCTTTTGGCTAAAAAAGACAATATTCCATTAATAAAACGCCCAAGAAGACGAATATAGCGAAGCCGTTTTGAGTTTTCGAGTTTAGAATCGTTCATAAAACCTCAGTTAATAATTAGGAGTTATAATTATATCTATAATATTCACAAAAGGTTTTTCATGAAATGGATTTTCTCCCTTTTATTACTCACAAATATAATAATGGCTGACTACACAGCTCAGCCCATCGATCAAAAGCTGGTCGATTCAAAAATAAAAATAATTGACATTCGTACACCTGCTGAGTGGATACATACGGGTATTATCAAGGGATCCATCCCTATTATGTTTTTTAATGAACGCGGTGATTACAATCTCGAGGCATTTTTAGATGAGCTCAATAAAAATATCAAACCAGGTGAACATTTTGCTCTTATCTGCGATACGGGAAGCCGTACTAAGGTAGTAGGCATCCCTCTAGGCCAAGAAATGGGCTACAACGTCATAGACTTAAAAGGAGGGATTCAATACGCAATAGTGAAAAAAATCCCGCTAGAAGTTTACAAGCCAAAAAATTAAGCTAAAAACTCTAAAAGTTCGATGTACTCTTTTTCGATAACTCCAAGATTTTCAAGCATACGTACTTCATCAATCTGTGGGTTGTCGTTCAAAAACTCACGACGCCATTGCATATTGTCCTGAAGTTCCTTTAAGCCTGTTGTCAGATATTTAACCATCTCATCGATTTTCGTGCCTCTAATAACTCCCTCACTGTCCGCTTTGTAAAACAATAAGGCATAATCACCCGTCTCATGGGAAAAGCGAAAATCTTCTGCAATATCATGAATAATTGCCTTGATACGTTCGCCCTTTATGATCCGTTTTGACATGACATTCCCCTACTTTTGATTAACTCATTCTATTACTTTTTGGTATAGAAATTGCTTAGATTAAGTAATCTATGTCCTAAAAGGCACGCACTATTTTATGGAACCTCTGAAGCTAAAGACAAAACTTCTTTATTTGCTTGTCAGCGTTGCGCTAGGACTTCTCGTAGTCGGTTTTGTAGGCTATATTAATCTCCGTACAATGAAAAAAAATGTAGAAACTCTCTATTTTGGTTCACTCATCCCCCTCTCAGAACTGAGTGCTATCAACGTCGCATACCATCACGAACTTGAATCCAGCATTTATCGATGGAGAGGAAAAATACTTAGCGATGACGAACTTGCTCGTGCTCTAACGCTTGGATTAGATAACATTGATCAGACATGGGCCAATTATCGCGCTCACCATACACGTCCCGAAGAAGTACCTTACATCACCTACACAGATGGAAGAATCAGTATAATGAAACGCTATTTTGAGGACATCCGTGCGCTAGCAGCTTCTCATACGCAACCTACTGCAATTTCTCTTCTGACACTGTCTGAAAATATAACCTCAATAAACAATACCATCTCGCAACTCGTCTCTTATGAAATAGCTATTGCCAAGTACGAGAGGTCTGTGACTTTGACCCATCACCAAAACTCTCTCATGCAGCTCGCACTTATGTTAAGCGTTATTCTCCTTGGGGTAATGACATTTGCTTGGCGTATATTTATGAAAATTGAGCAACAGCAACAGCAACTTCTTGATTCTTCTCAAGCGTTACAGCATCTTAATGTAAAACTAGAGCAAGCTTCCTATACAGATACGCTAACCGGTATTTTCAACAGACGCTATTTCAATCTCGTCTATGAACGTGAGTTCAAACGAGCTTCCCGTGCCGAGAAGCCTATAACTTTCATCATGGTTGATATTGATTACTTCAAGCCCTATAATGATACGTATGGCCATCTTCAAGGCGACATTGCGCTTCAAAATGTTGCCCGTGTTCTCAAAACATCGCTTTTACGACCTGGTGACTTTGCATTTCGTTTAGGGGGAGAAGAATTTGGTATTATTTTAACGGATACCAGTGCTACGGTTGCACATCAAATGGCCGAACGACTGCGCTTTAACGTAGAGTCGCTCAATATGGAACACAAGGGGAATAAGAATACGGGTATTGTTACGATTTCACTGGGAGCAATTTGCGTCGTTCCAACTATGACCATGGGAAATGAGACTTTACTGCATACAGCCGATGTGAATCTCTATGCAGCAAAAGAGAGAGGACGCAATCAAGTCGTGTTTACGACAACACTCTAATCTTATCTCGGCTTTTTAAATCGAAAGCCGAGTCCCTCAAGAACGTCTCGAATTTTAGGTCCAATATCTCCTTGAAACTCCATCCATCCATCTTTGTAGGCACCGCCGCAGGCAAGCTTCTTTTTCATCAGGGTTAGAACTTTTTGGGCATCATCATCATTCAAACAAAAAGGTCCTACAAGACTCACAACTTTCCCCTTGCGCTTCTCTTTTTGCAAGACCAAAGCATGTTTCGATGGTTCATCAAGCAGTTGTGCTTTCGGCTTAGTATCACTTTCCAAACTCCAGCCATCATCCCATGAACTGCCAATTTCCAGCGATAGTTTCGTCCCCTTAGACATCTTTGTCTCGTATAAATGTAAAACGTTTTCGTCCATCATTCATCGTCTCATCAAACATTTCAAGAGGGCGTACCCACAATCCGCACTCGCCGTACAGTGCGCGGTACACCACCATCTTCTCTTCACTCTCTGAGTGCGTAGCAATATCAATCACCTCGTACTCATTTCCTTTATAGTGAAGATAGATCCCTGCTTTAAGCACGGACAACCTTTTGTATCAGCGCACTCACACCCGGAACATTCAGCTCACCGCGATTTACCATCATCAGTATTGGATTACCGCAATACCGATTGTTATCATAAACAACCACAACGATCTCATCACCCTCTTTGAGAAAAGTCGTTTCACCAAAGTGGGTATAGCGGGTAGCTCCGATACTAATGATCGCTTGCGTTGGTAATTGGGCATCTTTGAGATACGTGCCGATTGGCTCTAATGGTCCCGCATCACCTTGCATATTGATCTGGTTCGTCATCCACTCGATGAGCTTTTCGTAAAAATAGCTGTACCCCTTGAGCTCAACATCCTCGCCATAGCGCATCGTCATTCCGTCACGTTTTAAAAATGAAGCGATACGGTAGCTATCCATAACACCGCCATCCTCAAACCGATCAATCGGAAAAAGGGTTGAGGCTATCCCCTTGGAGGAAGAACCCCAATTCTTTTTGAGGCTGATTTTCGGAGCACCCTCTTTACGAAGAGAGCAATCATTGTAAGCGCCAAAATGTTTGGGGGTGATTTGGATTACATTACCCTGCTCATCGTACGTTAAATCACAAATGAGCACTACTTCAGGCTCTATTTGAACATTGCATTCTTCTTTTGGGAGGATAATGGTGTCACAGCTGAGCGGGAAAACTCCCAAATAACCTTCACGGTTAGGGATATAAAAAGGGAACATCCCTTTGGGGCCGTTTGGATCGTCGGTTATAACTTCTTTGAAGTCTTCGATCTCTCCCGCTTGCTCCAGATGCAGGGCGAAATTGCCCGCGATTCCAAAACCGACGTAATTTTTATAAGCTTCCATTGGCCTTCGCCTCAGCAAACTCTTCGTACGATCCCTTGAAATCAGTATAGCTTCCATCGAGATGCAATTCGATGATACGTCCTGCAAATGCATCCAGAAGCTCACGGTCATGGCTCACGCACACAACGTTTCCTTCAAACTCCAATAGCGCTTCGCCCAAGGCGATAATTGCCTCGAGGTCAAGGTGATTGGTAGGTTCGTCAAGGACGAGGAAATTTCCTCCCTCAAGCATCATCTTGGAGAGCATCATACGATGCTTTTCTCCCCCAGAGATTTTTTCAACACTTTTTTCTTGCTGCTCACCATTAAACAGCATACGCCCCAAACAGTTACGAATTTCCGAAATTTCACGCTTAGGATCATACGCACGCAACCAATCGTACAGTGTTCCCGTACCTTTGATTTTATCGGCAGTATCTTGCGGGAAATAGCTCGGCTCTATTGTGGCACCCCATTTAACCGTACCCGTAGTTGGGGGGAACTCTTCTATCATAATTTTACACAAAGTCGATTTACCCGCACCATTGGCACCGATAATCGCGATTTTTTCACCCGGAGCGATGAGAATATTGATGTCACTTAAGACTTTCAAATCACCGTAGCTATGAGAGATATTGGCAAGCGTTAACGCTTCATCCCCCATAGGACGCTTCGCTTTGAAAACGATACTAGGGTCGCGGCGACTCGATGGCTTGATATCTTCAATATTGATCTTGTCTAACTTCTTTTGACGAGAGGTTGCTTGTTTTGCTTTGGACGCATTCGCAGAGAAACGGCGTACAAATGCTTCGAGTTGCTCTTTTTCTTTTACTTGTTTATCACGATCCAATTGCATTTGGTTCGCCATGAGAGTAGAAGCCATATACCAATCGTCATACGTTCCGGTAAACTCTCGAATCTTTTGGAAATCGACATCCAGAATGTTCGTAACAACCGCATTGATAAAGTGACGGTCATGGGAGACAATCACCATTGTCCCCTCATGGCGCTGAAGCTCACGCTCCAACCATCCGATGGTTTCGATGTCAAGATTGTTCGTAGGCTCATCGAGGAATAATACGTCAGGCTTAGGATAGAGTACTTGTGCTAACAAAACCTTGAACTTTTCAGACGACGGAAGGCTTGACATCAACTCTTGATGATGCTCCGATGAAATGCCGACATTTTCCAAAATTTTTGCAATTTGGACATCGTATTCATACGTCGGGTCTTCCTCCACGCTGATCATCTCCAGTTCGGCAAGACGGTCATTGACTTTATCGTCCTCGAAATCTCCATTAGCGTAGAGATATTCTTTCTCTTTGATCGCATCGTAAAGGCGCTTATTCCCCCACAAAACCGCATCCGCAATCGTAAAATCTTCAAAGGCAAACTGATTTTGCCCCAAAGTGCCGACTTTAAGACCCGGCTCGATGGAGATATCTCCTTCGTAGTCTTTGATCTCTCCGCTGAGAATTTTTAAAAAGGTCGTTTTTCCCGCGCCATTAGCGCCGATTAGACCGTAACGCTTGTTTCTATCCAGCTTGAGGTTAATCCCCTCAAACAAAACTCGGCTTCCAAAACGCATTGCTAACTTTGTAACTTGTACCATACTCTTATGCTCTTTTCAAGGTTTATTAATATCGCGATTATAGCGAATACGACTTTAGAGAGGGCTTACTCACTATAATTGATTTTTGTATACTTTTAGTTAACAAAATTTGCAGTAATATGTCATAAATTTATAACATATTAGGTTACTATGAAACTCTCGGAAGTTAGCCGTCTTACTCAATTACTTTCCGAGGCACAAGAGGTTATAAAACACCAGAAAACTGAGCTCACAGGCTTGCTTGAATCTAAAAGTCAAGAACTCGAAGAGATACTGGGCAGCATTGACCAAATTATCTGGTACATTGATATCAAGACTCTCTCACTTCAATATGTCAATAATGCAATTGATTCTGTATTCGGTTTCACCAAGGAAGATTTCTTAAACAATCCGGCCCTTTGGCAGCAGCGCATTCATCCCGATGACCGTTTGCTGGTTCGATCTTTTTTTGAAACACTGCATCCAGGGGAATCTCAAGAAATCCGCTTTCGAATCCACCGCGTCAACGGAGAACTTTGCTGGCTGAACAGCCGTATTTACCATAACGAAAAGTTGGAACTGTTTGTCGGTATTACGACGGACATCACCGAATCCAAACTTCAAAGTGAAGAGATCGCGTTTTTAGCTTATTATGACCCGTTGACGATGTTGGCCAATCGTGCCAAACTAAAACGCCAATTACACTCAAAACTTGAGCACTCTCCCCTTGTTTCATTTGCCCTCATTTACATCGATTTGGACAACTTTAAAAATATTAACGATACTATGGGACACGAAATCGGTGACCAGATTCTCATTGAAGTAGCTCGCAGATTACGTGAACTAACCGATCACAACCACATTCTCTCACGTTTTGGCGGAGATGAATTTGTAGTTCTTTTGAACAGTGCTGATCCCCTCTATATTAGTGATTTTTCCACACAGCTCAGCCTTGCGTTCAAAACTCCATTTACCATCAATGACGTTCCCTTCTTTATGACCTCTTCTTTTGGAATTGCCATTTACCCTGAAGACGCGCGCAATGCAGAAGATTTGATCAAACATGCAGATACCGCAATGCACGAAGCCAAAAAACATGGTAAAAATCAGGTGGTCTACTATCACAGCTCGATGCAGCGGGCCATACACAATTTTCTTTATGTTGAATCTCTCATTCGTGATGGGTTAAAACATGATTTATTTGAGCTTTATTTCCAACCCTTGGTTCATGCCGAATCATTAATACTCCAAGGCTTTGAAGCACTCATAAGACTCCCTCATCCAACCGAAGGGTTCATTACGCCCGATACCTTCATCTCCGTAGCGGAAAAAAATGGCGATATCCTCCAGATTGGGCAAATAGTTCTTGAGCAGGCATGTGATTTCATCGTGATGGTTCAACAAGTTCGCGAAGAGCCTTTTTACGTCGCTATCAATGTCTCTGCCAAACAACTTCATCAAGTCAATTTTGCACAAGACCTCCTTGATTACCTCAAATTACGCAGTATTCATCCTCACTATTTGAAAGTAGAATTGACAGAGAGTGCCGTTATGGACAACATAAACATTGCCAGCCGTCAGCTTCATCTTTTACGAGAGGGAGATGTTCATATTGCTCTTGACGATTTTGGTACCGGATATTCCTCATTTGCCTTTTTAGCACAGCTGCCCATCAGTACCCTAAAAATTGACAAATCTTTTATTGACTCTGTCTGTGAAATCGATTCCCATCGCCATATCGTTCAGGCAATTTCCAATCTTGCCCACATATTGGGGATGAGTGTCACAGCAGAGGGTGTTGAAACGGAAGATCAATTTAATTTTTTGGTAGAAAATCATATTGACACGCTACAGGGGTACCTCCTCTCAAAGCCGATTACAAAAGAAGAGATCATAGAAAAGATCACGGCACTTATCCCTTTTTTCGCACCTGAGAAAAGCTTTCTGTATTCCATATAGAAACAAATAGACGTCATTTTTGTTAATTATTGCTAAAAACACCTTTTTTAACATTGCCATAAGATTTCAACCGATAAAATTAGCCACAGGATTATGCAGGTTATAGTTCGATTTTTTCACGGAGTGCAATGTGACACAAATATATGTTGGGAATATTCCCTACGGTAAAGACGAGAACGATCTTAAAGATCTTTTCGGAGAATACGGTGAAGTTAGTTCAGTTAAATTCGTAAATGACAAAGAAACAGGACGCTTTAGAGGTTTTGGATTTGTTGAAATGGTTAACCAAGAAGAAGCGAACAAGGCGATTGCTGCTCTTGAAAACAGCGATTTTGGCGGACGAACGCTACGCGTAAATGAAGCACGCCCTCGTGCTCCACGCGCTCCACGCGAATCTAACTGGTAATTACACCAGAAACTCCCCTTGGGGAGTTCTCTTTCCACTTCTCTTTTTCTTCAACCTAATTTATTTTAATATTGGATCAATAAATGACATATACCCTAACCAGCGAGTTTATCGAACTCCACAAACTCATCAAACTACTCGATCTCGTTGATACCGGAGGTCAGGCCAAAATGCTCATAGAGGACGGTTTGGTCATTCGCAATGGAGTCATTGAAACCCGTAAACGGGCCAAAATCATCAAAGGTGACAAAATACAAATCGGTGACGTTACAATTACCGTCGTTTAGTTGATTATTAATAGAGTTTTAACTATACTTCCACATATAATTCTATGGGCCAGAAGGGTCGGTGAACGATGAAAAATAAAAAAATGATGGTTGTTGGTTTTATCAGTGCGGTAACCATTTCCTTTGCTCTTTCTACCTCGCTAATAGCCAAGAGCAATACAGCTGCCCAGTCCACAGAGCCTTCAGTAGAAGCTTCTCGTTTACAGTCATTGGCTAAATTCACAAAAGTGCTTAGCATTGTTGAGCAATACAACGTAGATGGGCTTGGCATAGACCAACTTATCGATAAATCGCTGCAAGGAATGCTGTCCAATCTTGACGCACATTCCACTTTTATGGACAAAAAAAGCTTTGATTCTCTCAAAAGCCAAACGGACGGAGAATTCGGCGGTTTAGGTATTACGGTTGGAATGCGCGATAATGCTTTGACAGTTATTGCCCCTATCGAAGGAACACCTGCAGACAAAGCCGGCATCAAAGCCGGAGACATTATCTTAAAGATTAATGACAAAGCAACCTTGAGCATGAACATTGACGATGCAGTAGGACTTATGCGCGGTAAGCCTAAAACTCCTATTGATCTCACTATTATCCGCAAAGGTGCCGCTGAACCTCTGAAATTTCATATTATTCGCGATATTATCATCGTAGAATCCGTCTATACCCGTACCATTGATGATAATATTTTATACATTCGTGTTACCAGCTTCGATAAAAAAGTCGCTGCAGATGTCAAAGCAGCTTTGCTTAAACATGCAGCAAAGAGTAAAGGGGTCATTCTAGACCTTCGTAATAATCCGGGTGGACTTCTCGATCAGGCAGTAGAACTTACCGATCTTTTTGTCGATGAGGGTGTTATCGTATCCCAAAGAGGACGAAACAAAAGCGATGATTTAACCTACAGTGCTACTAAAAAAGCAACGATCTGTCGTCTTCCTTTGGTCGTTTTAGTCAATGAAGGCAGTGCAAGTGCTTCTGAAATCGTCAGCGGTGCGATGCAAGACCTTAAGCGCGGTGTGATTGTAGGTGCAACCACTTTTGGCAAGGGAAGCGTCCAAGTCGTGATGCCCATTACCGACGTCGAAGCCATTAAACTCACTATCGCACGCTATTATCTACCAAGCGGGCGTACCATTCAGGCAGTCGGTGTTGTCCCCGACGTAGAAGTCGATGCAGGTGAGATCAAAAAACATGAGAATAATTTTAATATCAAAGAAGCTGATCTCAAGAAACACTTGGAAGGTGAGCTAGAAAAAATCGAGGGAATGATTGATGTCACAGAAGCCAACGCTACTAATAAAACCATCATTAACAAAGCACAGCTTACAAAAGACATTCAACTCAAAGAAGGTGTTGGGATCATAAAAGCCCTCATCATAGTCAAAGGAAAAGAATAATGGAAAAACGGGAAGTCATTTACGAGGGAAAAGCAAAACGCCTTTACAGTACGGATGATGCGAATCTAGTCATTGCAGAATTCAAAGATGATCTAACAGCATTTAATGGTGCCAAAAAAGACACTGAAGCCGGCAAAGGCGCTCTAAATAATAAAATTTCAACGGCATTGTTTCAAATGTTGGCAGAAAATGGAATTGAGTCTCACTTCGTAAAGATGCTGGACGATACCAATATGCTGTGCAAAAAAGTCGATATCATCATGATCGAAGTTATTGTCCGCAATGTTGCAACCGGTAGCCTTAGTAAAAATCTAGGCATACCTGATGGAAAAGTACTCCCTTTTACCTTGGTTGAATTTGATTATAAAAACGATGATTTAGGGGATCCAAAACTCAATGATCAGCACTGTCTGATTCTAGAACTCGTTAAAAATGAAGCAGAGCTGGATCAATTACGCGCTATGGCTCGTCAGATAAACGATATTTTACGCCCCTATTTTCATAAAAAAGGGCTCAACCTCGTTGATTTCAAACTTGAATTTGGCCGTGATGCTAATGGCAAGATTATTCTTGCTGATGAGATCAGCCCTGACAATTGCCGTTTTTGGGATTTAGAAACGGGCGAAAAAATGGATAAAGACCGTTTCCGTCAAGGAATGGGCGGTCTAAAAGTAGCCTATGAAGAAGTTTTAAACCGAATATTAAACTAGTATCCAAAGAGCACAAAGGGAAAACATGAAAGCGATTGTAAACGTATTTTTGAAAAACGGGGTTCTTGACTCACAAGGAAAAGCAGTTCAACATGCCCTAAGCGGTCATGGATTTGCTACCGTGAGTGATGTTCGCGTCGGTAAACAAATCATTATCGAGATGAATGAGACTGATTGCGCATCGGCAAAAGCCAAAGTAGCCCAAATGTGTGAAGATCTTTTAGCCAATACTGTCATCGAAGATTACGCCATTGAGATCCAAGCATGAAAACAAAAGTAGGTATCATCCAATTTCCGGGTACCAACTGTGAGTATGACACCCAAAACGCTTTCGCGGCACTGGGATGCGAAACGCAAATTCTTTGGCATAAAGAGGACACCATCCCCGAAGGTACCGATCTGCTGGTAGTTGCCGGCGGCTTCAGCTATGGTGACTATCTGCGAAGCGGCGCAATCGCCAAGATGAGCCCTATCATGAAAGCCGTAAAAGAGTATGCCGCTAACGGCGGAAAAGTCCTCGGCATCTGTAACGGTTTTCAGGTTTTGACAGAGTGCGGACTGCTTCCAGGTGCCCTAAAGCGCAATGAAGGACTCCATTTTATTTCGCGCCACCACTATTTAAAAGTCGCTTCCACCAACAATACTTTTTTGAGCCAATGCAAGGTTAGTGACATACTCAATATTCCTATCGCGCATCATGATGGCAATTTTTACATTGATGACCAAGGGCTAAAAGAGCTTTATGCCAATGATCAAGTCCTATTGCAGTATACCGATGAGAAAGGCAATATCAGCAATCCAAACGGTTCAGTCGACAGTATTGCGGGCATCTGTAATGTCAGCAAAAATGTCTTTGGATTGATGCCCCATCCTGAAAGAGCAATGGAGTCTTTATTAGGTTCCAGCGACGGGCGTCAAATGCTCGAGGGATTTTTGTCCGCTTGAAAAAGATAATTCTTCTCTTATTATTACTCATACAAACTGGAATCAGTGAGCCTTCCGTTCTTACGGATCCCGCAGTCCCTCAAGAGACAGAAGAGCCTCAAGCTGCTGCAAACGGAGCTGATACAAATATAGATGCCCTCTTTACCGATGCAGCACAAAACAGCGGCATCAAACTAGAGCATTCAAATGTTCCTTCCAATCTGTATATCGGCGAAATATTCCCTCTCACCATTAAACTAACCCCCGTAGACATTGCTTCAGGAAACATCGAATACACACTGCAAGGTGAAGAAGGAATCCGTGTATTCAGCGCTACCCCTCGCCGTGTTGTCAAAACAGACGGTGTTTACGATACCTTCTATTTTTTAGTCCAATCAGCCACCGTACGCTTACCTGATATCACGGCAACGGCATCATCAACCGGAGCCGATTCAAATACTGTAAGCGGAATATCTCTAATAGCATCTACGCTTACACCGCCAATAACATTTGCAAATGTATTGGCAGATTCATTCAAAATAATTGATTACAAAACGACAGCCTATAACCAAGAAAGCAATATCGTTGTCTTTACCGCCAAAGCACAGCGTTGTAACATAGGGACCTTTTCACTTCCTAACACGATTAAGCAGGGCTTTGAGTCCAAGCTTCCTAATGTTGATGAATCTCAAATCACCTATTATGCCATTATCCCAAATACACAACAAAGTCTCGAATTCACTATTTTCAATCTTCATAAAAATCGTTATGAATCCATTAATATCCCCATTGTCCTAGATGATGATACGGTCTCAACACAAGGTGATCTCTCCCCAACTGATTCACGTCACACAGAAATCAAGGTTGGAGCTACTGCGATATTGGGAGTTATTTTTGTTGCCCTTTATTACTGGAGACGAAAACCATGGATGCTTATAGCTTCCATAGCCCCTTTCTTTTTTGTTATCTTTACACTGCTGCCAAACTCAAGCGTATGTGTCAAAAAAGGTTCCCCTTTGTACATACTCCCGATCAGTCACGGAACTATTTTTGAAGTAACCATGGAAGAAACAAACATTGAAGCTGAAAACCAAGTTGGAGATTTCACCAAAATTCGCTTGGATAATAAGAAAGTCGGTTGGGTTAACAAGCGTGATATTTGCTCGAATTAAATGGCTTTATGCTGTTATTATAATCTTCATGGGGATGACCCTCATGATTGTAACCTTCTACTTTCTCCCACAGCCCTACTCTGTTAAATTAGGTGCATGGTTTATTCGTTTATTCGGCTTCATAGGCGTTCATACCAAAGGGGCTCTCGATCCTGATGCACAAATACTGCTCGTAAATCATCAAAGTGATGTTGACATTGGTATCATTGAGACCATAACTTCAAAAAACATTGCCTGGGTAGCAAAGAGAGAACTCTTTTCCATCCCATTTTTCGGCCTGGTTCTACGGCTTCCCAAAAACATTGCGCTCCAACGCGAGAGCAAGACCGCCCTTGTCAAACTCATTAAAGAAGCAAAAAGGTGTCTTGATGATGGACGCGTAATAACCATATTTCCAGAAGGAACACGGACGGAAACTGGGAAGATGAAACCCTTTAAACAAGGGGCAAAGATCGTTGCCGACAAATATGCCCTCAAGGTACAGCCGATTGTTTTGATCGCTACGGCATCCTATTTTAGTAATAAACGTAAAATATTCCATCCCGGTGTGGTAACTACTGTTTATTTAGAACCGTTTTACGCCAATAAAGAAGATCCAGATTGGCTCAAAAATACGCAAATACAGATGCAAAAGGTTTATGATGATGAGCTTGCAAACCATCCTAGCAATCGGTAGTGGAGCCTTTATAGGTGCAGTAATGCGTGCCTATCTCAATGGTGTAGTCAATCACCATTTTCCGCATACACTTCCTTTTGGTACCATGACAGTAAATCTACTGGGCAGTTTTATTATTGGGGCGCTGTTCGCCTATTTTACCTATACAACCTTTTTTAACGTACAGGCAAAATCGTTTTTAACAACTGGCTTTTTAGGGGGATTAACAACCTATTCAACGTTTGCTATGGAAACCTTCCTTTTACTCAGCGGAGGGCATATTCTTATGGCCGCTCTTAATATGGCACTCAATACTTTCGGCACCATTGTGATGGCTGCTTCTGGCTATTATCTCTTTCGAAATTGGCTATCCTAATCTAATTGTCTCATCCGCACACCACTTTGCCAAGTTAGCATCGTGAGTAATCAAAAGAACACCCATCCCATCCAAATTTTCGACGATCAATTTCATAATATCCAACTGATTGAGGTTATCAAGTGCCGAAGTGGGCTCATCAAGTAAGAGAAGTTTTGGTTTCATCAATAATGCGCGTAGGATCGAACACCGCTGCAATTGGCCGCCTGAAAGTTTATGAGGTAATGCCACCAGATATTCTTCGACCAATCCCATCTTCTGCATAAGATCTTCATACCCGCTCATCGAAGCTACTTCAGCAATCTGATCTCGTATGGTATAGCTTGGGTGAAATGAACTGTAAGGATCTTGAAATACCTGAGAGAGGTTTGCCGCTTTTATTGTTCCTTTATGGGGTGTTGAACGCCCTAGTATGAGTTCAAACAGTGTTGATTTTCCAACCCCGCTTGGTCCAACGATGGCTTTGATCTGCCCTTCATTAACGCTCAAACTAAAATCATCAAACAACAATGCTTCTTTGGAATATCCAAAACTTAGTGATTCGATCGTTAAAACTTCAAGACTCAACGAATTTGCCCTTTTCCATAAATCTTATATTTATAGGTAGTTAACCCCTCGACACCCATCGGTCCGCGCGCATGGAGTTTATTGGTACTAATTCCTACTTCCGCCCCAAAGCCAAAAGCCCCGCCATCCGTAAAACGTGTAGAAGCATTCACATACACGCATGCGGAATCAATAGCATCCATAAAACGCTCAGCAGCCGTTATATTCTCCGTAATAATTGCTTCAGAGTGGCCTGAACTGTGTTTAACAATATGTTCAATCGCGCCATTAACGCCACCGACCACTCGTATATTGAGGATATTAGCCAAATACTCCGTATCAAAATCTTCTTCGCTTGCTGCGGATATATTGACAAACTCACGCGTATGCGCACACCCTTTTAACTGCGTATGTTCACGGTCAAATGCCTCTTTGAGTATTGGCAATATATCCTTTGCAATTGCTTTGTCCACCAGCAATGTTTCCATCGCATTGCACACACCCGGACGCTGGACTTTTGCATTAAGCGCGATGGCGATTGCATTTTCAATATTTGCGTCTTTGTCAATATAGGTATGGCACAATCCCTTATCATGTTTGACTACGGGAACACTTGCATTTTGGCTTACATAGCGAATCAGCCCCTCACCTCCGCGTGGGACGATAAGATCCACATACTTATCCATCTTGATGAGTTTTGCAACCCCTTCTCGTGATGAATCCGGCAACAATGCGATCAATTCTATTGGAAGGTTGTTTTCTACCAACACAGATTGCAGTACTTGTGCAATAATTGCATTCGATGCTTCCGCCTCTTTCCCACCCTTTAGAACACAGCCATTGGAACTTTTGAAACAAAGCGCCGCAGTATCCGAGGTAACATTCGGTCGTGACTCATAAATGATCCCGATGACACCGATAGGGATACTCACTTTCTCGATTTTGAGTCCCGCTTCCGTCACCCAACCCTCCAGCACACGGCCTACAGGGTCTTTAAGCGCCGCGATCTCTTCGATTGCCACTGCCATCGCATCAACACGCTTTTCATCCAATAATAGACGCTCTTTGAGTGAACTTGCCAAATTTTCCTCATCCGCTTTGCGCATATCGATTGTGTTAGCTTCTACAATACGTGCAGTATTCATACGAAGTGCTTGCGCCATCTGGCGTAAAATACGGTTACGCTCACTACCGCTCATTGTTGCGACAATGCGACTTGCACTTTTCGCTTTTTCTAAAAATTGTTCCATAATGATTCCCTTTTATTGAGGGATATTATAACAAAGGAGGATTAAGAAGAGAGAAAGAACCTCCGCAGATGCGGAGGAAGGTTAACTAAGAGGGTGTATTACTCGATTTCTGCGTCGATGACATCGTCATCTTTTTTCGCAGACGAAGATGCAGCTGCTTCGCCGCCTTCATTTTGTTTGTACATTTGCTCTGCCATTTTATGGCTTACGTCAGCAAGTTTTTTCGTTGCCGCTTCGATTTGATCTTTGGTAGCATCGGTATCTTTGAGAACCGCTTTGAGTTCTTCAAGAGCAGACTCGATCGCCGCTTTTTCAGTTGCGTCGATTTTGTCTTCCATCTCTGCAAGAGATTTTTCCGTTTGGCTTGCAAGTGCGTCCGCTTGGTTGCGAAGATCTACGATCTCTTTGCGCGCTGCATCTTCCACTTTATGATTCTCTGCGTCTTGGACCATTTTATTGATCTCTTCTTCGCTCAACCCGCTTGACCCAGTGATTTTTATCTCTTGAGATTTTCCTGTTCCCTTATCCGAAGCAGAAACTGTCAAGATACCATTGGCATCGATATCAAACGTTACTTCGATTTGTGGTACACCGCGTTTTGCTGCAGGAATTCCTGTCAATTCAAACAGTCCAAGGGCTTTATTATCACGTGCGAACTCGCGCTCACCTTGACCAACAGAGATGGAAACCGCTGGTTGGTTGTCTTCTGCTGTTGAAAACACTTGAGATTTCTTAACAGGAATTGTCGTCCCTTTTTCGATGATCTTCGTCATAACACCGCCAAGCGTTTCAATCCCGAGGCTAAGTGGTGTAACGTCGAGCAAAAGAACGTCTTTAACGTCTCCACGAAGAACTCCGCCTTGGATAGCGGCACCCGCTGCTACAACCTCATCAGGATTAACACCCTTGTGCAGTGTTTTTCCGCCGAACTCATCCGAAACCATTTTTTGTGCAATTGGTAAGCGTGTAGATCCACCAACCATGATGACTTCGTCGATTTCCTTGTTGCTCAATCCTGCATCTTTCATTGCTGTTTTGATGTGGCTGATTGTCTCTTTGACCATTACATCAATCATCCCCTCGAACTTAGCACGTGTCAACTTGATAACCAAGTGCTTTGGACCTGTTGCATCCGCTGTGATAAACGGCAAGTTGATCTCTGTTTCTTCTGCGCTTGAAAGCTCTTTTTTAGCATTTTCAGCCGCATCTTTAAGACGTTGAAGTGCCATTTTATCGGCTTTTAGATCGATACCGTGATCCGATTTGAACTCAGCTGCGAGGAAATCAACGATTTTATTATCGAAGTCATCTCCACCCAAGAATGCGTTACCGTCTGTTGAAAGAACTTCAAAAGTTCCCTCGCTGATTTCAAGAACCGTTACGTCAAACGTTCCGCCCCCTAGATCATAAACAAGAACTTTCTCATCCCCTTTTGAATCCAAACCATATGCCAAAGCAGAAGCCGTTGGCTCGTTGATGATACGCAAAACATTAAGACCTGCAATGGTTCCCGCTTCTTTCGTTGCTTTACGCTGTGCATCATTGAAATACGCAGGTACCGTAATAACCGCATCGGTTACCGATTGACCAAGGTAGCTTTCTGCATCCGCTTTCAATTTTGAAAGGATTTTTGCCGAAATCTCTTGCGGCGTGTACACTTTACCAGCAACGTCAACCGCAGCCATACCGTTTTTGTCCACGATTTTGTACGTTACTTTATCGTGTGCTTCTTTTGCTTTTTCCTCATTCATCATAAGACCCATAATACGCTTTACAGAGTAAATTGTTTTATCCGGGTTTGTGATCGCTTGACGTTTAGCAGGATCTCCTACTAAAATTTCACCCTTATCGGTAAATGCAACAACGGATGGAGTTGTGTTTTTACCCTCTTTGTTAGGGATAATTTTCGCTTCGCCGCCCTCATAGACAGCAACACATGAGTTTGTAGTTCCTAAATCGATTCCAATAACTTTTGACATAATATTCTCCTGTTTTTAATTTTAATTAGTTTGCGATTACGACCATTGCGTCACGCAATGTTCGATCTTTATATTTATACCCTTTTTGAAAGGTATTGACGATCTCTCCACTTTCGTGAGCATCGCTGTCCACTTTTTGAACCGCATTGTGAATATCCGGATCAAACGGATGACTTTCATCCACAGGCGTAACGCCATGCTTTTCAAGAACGCTGAGCATCTGTTTAAGTGTCAGCTCAACTCCCTCTTGCAATTTTTCCAATAAAACTGTTGGCTCAGCTTCAATAGCTGTTGCAGCAATTGCCATGCTCAATGAATCCACAACCGGAATCAAATCTTTGGCAAATTTTTCATTTGAATACTCAAGCGCTTGATACTTCTCACGCTCTAACCGTTTTTTGATATTGTCAAAATCAGCATGCACGCGAGCGTACGTGTCTTTTAAAGACGCTAATTCTTCTTTTACTTTTGTTAATTCGTCTTTTTCTTCTTGCACTTCATTGGCTTCGAGAACGACTTGCTCTTCAGCTTCTGACGCTTCATTAATTTCATTTGACATAATTTAAAGACCCCTTATTGTTGAAATCTGAGAGTATTATAATACATTGAGTCACATGATGTCAATAGTAATATGAATATTTTTATTCATATTAGTTTAGTCTTATACTATCAAGTATGTTTCTTCACAAACATAGTGTTATAATAGTACTCAAAAAGGGAAGCAATGATCTTAAATAAATCAAAATGGTTACTTTACATTATATCTTTAATCTTGTTTACCTTATTTTTATGGAACACTCCACCCCCACTAAACATTGATCTAAAAGCATGGAAGCTTTTTGCCATATTCAGTGCCACCATACTTTCTATTTTATTGAACCTTCTTCCTATTATCGCGGCGTCCATTATTGCCTTAGCTGTGAGTGTCTTAAGCGGTGTTGTTGAATCTTCAAAAGCCTATGCCGGATTCTCAGAGAGTTTCATTCTCCTTATTGTGGCCGCCTTTTTGGTTTCCCATGCCGTGCACAAATCGGGCCTTGGAAAACGTTTATCGCTTCATATGATCAAACGTTTTGGGAAATCCACACTAGGCTTGGGCTACAGCGTTATGCTCACCGATTTATTAATTGCCCCGGCATTTCCCAGTAATACAGCACGTTCAGGTGTTTTATATCCGCTGGTATATGGACTCTCACATGATTGTGGTTCCAAAGTTGGCGATGGGACCCATAAAAAAGTAGGCAGTTATCTAATGATGACCTCTATGGCCGGCCTCACCGTCTCCTCAGCCCTTTGGCTCACTGCCATGGCGGTTAATCCTATTGGTGCAAAGATCGCTGAAACTATGGGAATCCATATTACCTTCTCCTCTTGGCTCATGGCTTCGATTGTTCCTACTATGATTGCGTTTATGGCAATACCCTGGGTTTTATACCGAATTTATCCCCCAGAGCTTACCTCAACGCCCGATGCACCGATCAATGCACAGGCACTGCTCAAAATCATGGGACCCGTAAGCCGTAACGAATGGATTACCGCAGGGGTATTTTTGGGAATGCTCACGCTGTGGTCACTCTCGGGGTTTTTGTCCATTGACAAAGCGGCGGTTGCCTTTGGAGGATTGGGAATTCTTATAGCAACACGCGTGTTCAGTGTTGAGGATTTTAGAACCCAGGGAGAGGCGCTAAGCACACTGATCTGGTTTGCCATCCTTTTTGCCCTAAGCACACAGCTCGCCGAAATGGGCTTTATGAGTACCGTTGCCAACCATTTCACCTCCTATCTCATTGGCATGTCATGGATCGCTGTTTACACTTTATTGATTGTCCTATATGTAGCAATTCACTATTTTTTCGTTTCCCAAAGCGCCCATCTTCTAGCTCTCTTCGGACTATTTTTGAGTATCGGTATAAGCGCTGGAGTTCCCGGTGAGCTTATGGCGATGATGCTGCTGTTTGCCACCAATTTCAATGCCATTATCACCCCGCAGGGGTCATCTGCCAATGCGATTTACTTTAGCTCAGGCTACATTACGGCCAGAGAAATCTATGTTTACGGCGGAGCAGTTACGCTTCTAAATCTTACCATTTATCTGACCATCGGCACTCCATGGATTTTGGCCATGACCCGACAATGAAATCTGCATTTATCCGTATTGGGCGTTATGGGCTCAAAATCATCCTGTCTGCGCTTAGCCTTGTGGGTGTCTTGTACCTTTTGGCATTTACACCCTTTGGTAACACTCTGTTGAAGCCTCTCGTTGAGAAAAAACTTCACAGTATGTTTCAAACACCTGTTAATATTGATACATTTATCCTGACACACGATACTTTGCATTTACATTTTCATGATACCCTCACCAATAACATGGACATTCAGGGTAAATTCTCACTTATTACGCTCAATCTACACTCTTTTTATCAAGCCAATTTATCGAAATTAGGCGGACTCAATGCATTGGACTTCCCCCTCAAAACGTCCGGTGCCCTCAACGGCAGTTATGGGATGATGATGGCTCAAGGATCGGCAACTATTTTTGATGGAAGCTTGCAGTACCGTGCCAAATTTAACCATTTTGATCTTTCTGATCTTCATTTGTCTCTCAGTAGCCTAAATTACCAAAGCCTAATGCAATGGCTCGATTATCCCCACAACAGCTCCACGATGCTTGCAGGCGAAATTGATCTGCATGGATTGGATCGTCGTGATGTTGAGGGGACTGCCACACTGCAAACCCGTACACAGACTTTTTTCCCCTCGCCAATTGTAGATGATAACACCTCATTCGATTTTCTTTCCCTTTTCACCGATGATCATGGGATGATTCAGCCCTTTCGTTTAAATCTTTCTCTCAATGCCTCCGTGGATGAACTGGGTATTTTAGAGCAGTTTGCCATGCTTCCTCTGCGGGGAAATGCCGATCTCAAAGCGATCCTCCAAGGGGATCAAGATCGTCTTGTTCTCGATGCCCGCACCAATCTTGCCAAAAGTTCAACCTATGCCAGAGTTCATTGGAAACGATTACGCCCTTCGTATGTCTATCTCAATATGGACCATGCAGATGCTAACGCCCTGTTTCATATCTTTTCTCTCCCCTCCCCTATAGAAGGAAATATACACTTAAACGCCGAATCCGATATCACAAATACCACTGCCAAATTGAGCATCACTCATGGCATCACCCATCCTGATATTTTCAAACAAGAATACGCTCTAACACAACCGCTAATCCATTTCACAACACTGATCTCACTAGAAGCCACACCCAAAGTTATCCACTATCGAGGCAATTTTTCGTCCGATCTGGCACGCCTTAACATCGATGACACGACGACTCACGAGAGCATGTTACGTGATCTGCTGAAGGCCATCCCCTAGTCTCAGAATCAAAGGGAGTATTTAAGCGTAATAGTGGACAATCTCCCCATGAAAAATCTCTCCACCGTTCTCGATTATCATAATCGAACCAAACACCACTCCTACCGATACGCCGCCAGTTTAGGCTATATGGACTGGGAAACACAACCCAATCCTTTTCGCTCCTACAGCCAAGCACAGAGCATCTCTCTTCTGTTTTCACACATTGATCCCCCGTACCATCTCCTTTTTGAGCCTGATGGTTTACCTAAAGCGCCTACCTGTCTGGAATCACTCTCTCATCTCTTGCGCTATTCGTTAGGACTTGCCGCATGGAAACAGCAGGGCGATGCATCATGGGCACTGCGATGCAATGCCTCAAGCGGAAATCTGCATCCCACAGAGTGTTATGTCATCGCGCCTCCTACCGCAGGGCTGTCAGACTCTTACACGTTATCCCATTATGCTCCAAAATCACACGCTCTTGAAGTACTGCATACCTTTGATAGCCCCGTTGAGGGGATGGGAGAAAACGGCTACCTCGTTATTTTAAGCTCGGTTATTTGGAGAGAAGCGTGGAAATACGGAGAGCGTTGCTGGAGATATTGCCAGCTCGATGCGGGTCATGCTCAAGAAGCCTTACGACTTAGTGCCAAGAGTTTGGGATGGAACAGTACGCTTTTAAGTGCAGATACCCAAGCGCTTGCAAAAGTGTGCGGACTGGATCAGCTGGAACGATTTCATCCCGATGAGCTTGAGTCTCCGGATATGCTATTATGGATTTCCCCTGAAGATGCCCCGACGTCACTCACGCTTCCCACTACCCCCAAACTCACCTCGGTTGCCAATATACTCAGCCCAGCGCATCACCCGTGGCCGATCTTAGCCGTGATTGAGGAAGCAACACACGGAACCTATCAACCCTCGCAACCACTCACGACCAAACGGTCAACTCCTGAGCCCTCAAAAGGTTCCGCAGAAATTTTTCTCAAACGCCGAAGCGCACAGGCTATGGACGGATCATCGATTACCAAAGAACAATTTGTACAATTACTCGATGCCTGCGATGATTTACACGATACCCCTGATGTCCATTTTGTCCTCTTCATCCACCGTGTGATCGGAATGGATTCAGGTCTTTATCTTTTTGTCCGTAACAAGGATGAAGCAGATGCTCTTCGTGAATCCATCAGTCCTGATTATGATTGGAAAGAGCAAGATGTATTGGAAAACCGACTGTTCTTACTGCGCACAGGTGATTATCGCGGTCCTGCCAAAATGATCTCCTGCAATCAAGACATTGCCAAAGACAGCGCGTTTAGTATGGGAATGTTGTGCCGCTTTGCACCAACACTCGAGGAGCATGGCTCAGTAGCTTACAAACACCTCTATCATGAATGCGGAGCGTTGGGGCAAATGCTTTATTGTGAAGCAACAACCATGGGTTTGAGTGCCACGGGAATCGGATGTTTCTTGGACGATGAGATGCATCGATTGCTGGGGATTACAAATGAACGGTACCAAAGCCTGTACCATTTCACCATAGGGCGCGCTATCATCGATGTCAGACTTACGACACTACCACCGTATTGACTGCACATATTCGTCCTACTGCATAGGCTGAGCAGATAATGTCTAATAGCTGTTCATATTTTTCTGTGGTAACGACATTGCTCCTTTAATTTTCATCCTTCTTCCCATTTCGACTTAAATGAACTAATTATGCTTTGAGAAATTTTTAAGTCTTCAATTTTATTAATCATAAATACTTTTTTACCTGCATCTTTTATTGAAGCACCTATGTGATAAACCTCTTTGTTGTCAACAATAATGAATCTATCATGTACATCTTCTGTAGTCTTCTCGTTGATTGTTAAATTTGGATATTGGTCAAGAAATAATTTTTTCTCATGGCTATAATCGCCTTTCAACTTCAAGGTTAAAAGTTGTATATCAATTTTATTTTCCATAAATATTTTAAAAAATTCGAAAATTGTTTGATCAATATATGGATCTACAATATAAATTTTCGAAGTAGTGGTCTGAACAATGTCTCTTATTTTTTGATACGCCGAATGTACTAATCCCTTTTCAAAAAATAGTTCGATAATATCACTATCAACAGGAGAAAGCGTATTAGCTACTAAGTCCCAACCAATGTTCCTCAATTTCTCTATAATTTTATCTTTCTTTTGAGGGTCTTGAATGATTAAAGCATTAACAAGTAAATAAATTGTATTTAATGCTAGCTCATCAGGCAAGTTCATAATAAATTCATTAACTCTTAGTAAATAAGTTCTGACTCTCGTTTTGTTAGAAAAGTTTTCCTCTTTGGTTAGTGTGAGATCAATAGATATACCAGCTTCTAAGATAACTTGTAAGAAATTATCACTAACTAACGTGGATATGATTGATAAAGCAATTGGTAAGGGATTTAATTTGTTGTCAAAATTATTCATTAACTCCCTTTATCTTAACCTCAGATTATGCAAATATTGTGCATTTTGCATATTCATTAATTGGTTTTGTTGTGCTGTACTATTTAGCTGATTTTGGAGATTTTGCTCTTGCTGAAGCTTCAGTTGCTGACGCTGAATATTTAATTGCTCTTGCTGATAGTTGGAATTTGAAGTATTATTAACAATCTGCTGAACGGGTTGTGGAGATTTTAATTGGCTATATTTTTCACACCCTTGTTGAATTTTCATATCGCAGGCTTTACCATAAAAATCAGCAGCTTTAGTCAAGTCAAGCCTTGTCCCATGACCATCTTTGTAGAGGTTTCCAACATCTACACAGGCAGCAGCCACCCCTGCATTACATGCTTTATAAAGGGATTCAAAAGCTTTAAAATAATCTTTTCTATCGTAAGATAAACGACCTAACCATGCACATGAATTACTCATCTCTCTATCACATGATTGTTGTAAATATTTTTCAGCAAGATCTAAATTTTTGTCTACTCCTTCTCCTTGATAATAATGGATACCTAGTTTGCCACACCAATCGGCAGAGCCAGCAATACAATTTTCTTGAGCTTGCTTGAAATTCTTGAAATTAGTTTCTGACTTTTCCATTGATTGCAAATTATTACATCCACCAGAATAACCACCTCTGCAAGCTTTTGCGTAAAATTCACTAGCTTTAGTATGGCTTTGTTTCGCTCCATAACCATATTGATACATGTGTCCCGCTTGGCTGCAGCTTTCAAAATTTCCTTCATCACAAGATTGTTCATATAGTCCCAATGCTTCAATGTTCTTATTCTTTCCATACGCTTCTAGCGCCCTATCATAAGTTGATCCGAATGAAAACCATCCAGCATTGGAATAGGAAAAGCTTCCCATTAGAACAAATGCTATAAGTACTATTTTTAATTTTTTTGTCATTTTTAATCCTTTTATAACTATTTTGATTATAACGGGGGAAACTTTATTTTAAATTTTATGGAGGATTTTTTTAAACTCTTCATCTGCCATTTTTGCTTCAAGTAAGAAATCAAAAGGGAGAATTGAAATATAAGGTAGAAAATTTGTAATTCTATTGAGTGTTGTCAAGTTCAAATATATCTTCGATAGCAGATAAAAAGGTCGCTGTATTTTCAAGGGATTTTTTAACTTCTTCCAGATTATATGTTGCGTCAGAGTGAATCATTTTTTGCCCATTTTTGGCTTGAGAATATCTGTATCCCATCGAATTATTATCAAAAATCTCTATACAATCAACTAAAAGCTTTAGGTCATCTAAAAATTTCTTATCCTTCAAACCATTCTTCTTGAGATGCTTTTTGGCACATTTGTAATGCTCAACAAATGAGTTATGAAGTTTTTTTAAGTCATGGGTATCATTTAATTCGTGAGTTAAATTTTTAGAGTTTGAAATATTTTTTAGCTTCTCTATGTTGAACTTCAAGCCAAGTTCCAAAAACTGTCTTACTATGAAAAGGGCAGGTATGACTATTTGATCTTGATATTTATCAGAATCATATAAAATGTCAAAAGCCTCTCGATAATGCAGTGCTATACGCAAATTATCACTACTTGCCAAACCAATAAAACTTTCTTTTCTTGAGTGCATAAATTATCCTTTTGACACAGTCTTCGAAAGACTTATCAGTAAAATCGAGAATAACGAAACAGCTACATGGATCAAACCATTTTTAAAACCAAGTATACTAGAATTATGACAACATAAAGATATATTAATGGTTCGACAAGCTCACCACGAACGGCAAAAATATCTCAATCTTTCGTCTGAGCATCCGTAAGCGTTAAACAGAGAATCACTTTTTTCCCTTGGGCATGAAGCACTTCGGCAGCTTCGGTGAGGGTCGTTCCCGTCGTAACGATATCGTCTACTAAAATCACCTCTTCCTCATCAAAAGCTACATACTGGAATTCTCTAGGATTTGCGAGTCGTTCTTCCACACTTTTTCCCGCGTATTTATGCTGTTTCGTAGCGCGCAGTTTTCCATACAACGGGGTAATGAGCGGTGATTTTAATGCACGGTTGAGAATCGCCGTATGTGCGTAACCGCTTGCGGCATGATCGTCTATGCTTAACGATGCCACTTTTTTTTCATAACTCCACTCTTTGGCGAACCGTTGCATCGAACGCTTTGCCATAATGGTATAAATGTAATGTCCCAAATCCGTATGTTTGGTAAGGAGTAAAGGTTCGATATCGCTGTAAGAGAAAAAAGAGTAAACGGGGATGGAACCTAAAATTTTGCGTTTGTAGAGATTGGGGGTTAAAAAGTTATCCTGACATGTCTTGCAAATATGCGAGAAGATACTCCATCTCTCACACATCATGCATCTCATAACTAGTCCATTTTCAGAACAGACATAAAGGCCTCTTGAGGAAGTTGCACTTTTCCTATCGCCTTCATCCGTTTTTTACCCTCTTTTTGTTTATCAAGAAGTTTGCGTTTACGGGAAATATCTCCGCCGTAACACTTGGCCGTCACGTTTTTACCCATCGATTTCACGGTCTCACGCGCGATAACACGGTTACCGATGGAAGCTTGGATCGCTACTTCAAAAAGCTGTCGCGGTACGATCTCTTTCATATTTTTAACCAATGCACGTCCGCGGGAATCCGCAGAAGTACGAGGGACGATGACACTCAGCGCATCCACGACTTCACCCGCCACACGTACATCGAGCTTGACCAAATCTCCATCACGGAAATCGATAGGATCGTAGTCAAAACTCGCGTATCCCTTGGACGTTGATTTGAGCTTGTCGTAAAAATCGACAACGATCTCATTCATCGGCATCGAATAAATAAGCATGACACGAGTCTCATTGAGGTAGTCCATCTTCTCCTGCATCCCGCGCTTATTCGTTACAAGCGTTATGACATTACCCAAATAATCGGTCGGAGTGATCACCGTCGCACGAACGTACGGTTCTTCAATACGATCAATAAACTGCGGTTCAGGTAGTTCACTCGGATTTTGCACTTCAATCATCGTTCCGTCTGTTTTGTACACTTTATACACAACCGATGGTGCCGTAGCAATCAAATCGAGATTAAACTCTCTCTCCAATCGCTCTTTAACCACTTCCATATGCAACATTCCCAAAAATCCGACACGAAATCCAAACCCAAGAGCAATCGAGGTTTCCGGTTCGTAACTCAGAGAACTGTCATTAAGCTTTAGCTTATCGAGCGCATCACGCACTGCTTCGAACTCATCGGTATCAATCGGATAAAGTCCTGCGAAAACAAACGGCTTAGCAGGCGCATACTCGGCAACAGGCTGTGCTGTTGGATTTTTAGCATCCGTGATGGTATCTCCAACGCGAATACTTCCCACATCTTTAACGCCCAGTACAACAATCCCGATTTCACCGCTTTTTAGCGTTTGCGTCTTTTGACGGCGGATAGGATGAGGATACATGAGCTCTAGGACCTGGTGATTTTCGTCATTGTGCATGAGCTTGATCATCTGATTCATCTTAATCTCACCATCAAAAACCCGTACCAATGCCATCGCTCCTTGATACGCATCAAACCATGAATCATAAATAATTGCTTTCGTCGTACCCGTCGGATCACCCGATGGGGCCGGAATACGATCCACAATCGCATCAATCAGCTCACGAATACCAAGACCTGTTTTTGCAGAGATCAACAATGCATCCGTAGCATCAATCCCGATGGTAGCTTCTATCTCTTCAGCAACGCGTTCAGGCTCTGCGGAAGGGAGATCGATTTTATTGATAACAGGGATAAGCTTGAGGTTATTTTCCATCGCGAGATAGACATTGGCAATGGTTTGTGCCTCGACCCCTTGCGCCGCATCCACAATCAGCAAAGCGCCATCAGACGATGCGAGAGACTTAGACACTTCATAACTGAAATCAACGTGGCCCGGAGTATCGATAAGATTGAGAATATAATGCTGTCCGTCTTTGACATAATCCAGACGGACACTTTGTGCCTTGATCGTAATCCCGCGTTCTTGCTCGATGTCCATTGTGTCCATCATCTGCTTACCCATTTCACGCTCCGTGACGGAACCGCACTCTTGGATAATGCGGTCAGCTAAGGTACTCTTTCCATGGTCGATGTGGGCAATGATTGAAAAGTTGCGAATGTTATCCATATTTTTGATTATCTCATTTATTTAATATTGCAGTAATTATAGCAAAAAGCGGCTTACAGCGGGCAAATATTCTAGTTCACCTATGTTACAAATATATTACAAACTAATAGAAAAAAATAGTTTCTATTTAAGTTAGACATAACCCTTGCTTTATTATAATGCTTCCATGAATCTTACACTCCTTGCAACTCTTTTTCTAACCTCCATGATCTTCCATTTTATAATGGTTGATTATGCCGCACGGCTTGGACTGGTTGATACTCCAAATGAACGAAGTATGCACAAGGCTGCAATTCCAAGAGGTGCAGGTATCGCTATGTTTTTATCCATAATAGCCGTTCAAGCCGCTTTCAATTATGACCAGTTGATCAGCTATATCCTCGTTTATTCTGCAATTACGCTCGTTTTTATAATAGGGTTCATTGACGATGTGTATAACGTATCGCCTCGTATTAAATTTATTTTTATCTTTTTTGCGACTGTCCTAGTTTATAACTATGGTATCTATATCGACACCATTGGCAGCTATTTTGGGTATGCATTCATCGTCCCATTTTTTTTACTTTTTCCATTTACTTTTTTTGCTATTGCCGGATTTACGAATGCTTTAAACCTAATTGATGGACTGGATGGGCTGGCAGGTACCATTGCGCTAATCATGTTATTTACCTTTCTTACCATTGGGATAAACTACAATGATCCATTGATCACAAACCTCTCAGCTTCTTTTATTACAGTTGTCGTCGCATTTTTAATATTCAACTGGTACCCAGCCAAAATCTTCATGGGAGATAGCGGCTCGTTGACCCTTGGTTTTGTTATTGCATTGCTTAGTATCTTATCTATGAAATATGTGACTCCTACTTCCATCTTGTTTATCATAGCAGTTCCTCTTCTTGACACTTTTCTCGTTATGACCCGCCGAATTCAACGCGGCCAATCTCCCTTCAAAGCAGACAAAAATCATATTCACCATTTTCTTTATGCTATCAAAGAGGATATTCGCTTTACCGTTATTCTCCTCATCGCCATACAGTCCATATTTTCCATTATTGGTTTTCAGTTAAGAGCTGAAGATGATTTTTTATCCCTGATCTTATTTAGTTTGCTCTTTTTTGTCTTTCTCAATCTGTTTGATCAACGGCTAAAACGCCGCAAAAAATCAAAAAAAATCAAAAAATATAGACGCTCACTTCAGGGAATCACCCCTGACTTGGTGGAAGATGAAATCGTAAATACCCATTCAATCTACGCTCAAAACACATCGGAGCAAGTGTGAGGGTTTTCATCACCGGAGGGGCGGGATACATAGGTTCTCATACTTGTGTTGAACTTTTGCAAAACGGTTACGATGTCGTCGTCTATGATAATTTTTCAAACAGTTCTGCCCAAGCACTCCATCACGTTGAGACAATCACAGGAAAATCAGCAGATTTGATCATCGGTGATATCCGTGATGAAACAACTCTTGCAAAAGCGATGGCCGGGTGTGATGCTGTTATCCACTTCGCGGGGCTCAAAGCAGTCGGTGAATCAGTCTCAAAACCACTTGAATATTATGATAACAATGTACAAGGGACCCTTTGCTTACTGCGTGCCATGCAAATAAATGAGATTAAAACACTTGTATTTAGTTCATCAGCTACCGTTTATGGCGATCCTGATTATTTACCCTTTGACGAAATTCATCCACTGCGTGCCACAAATCCCTACGGACAAACGAAACTCGTTATCGAAGAAATACTTCGTGATCTCTATAAATCTGACGCTTCATGGAAAATTATGATATTGCGCTATTTCAATCCCGTAGGAGCACACGAAAGCGGTCTCATCGGTGAAGACCCGAAGGGACCTCCTAATAATCTGATGCCTTTCGTTGCCCAAGTCGCCGTTGGACGTAGAGAAAGCCTCAATATTTTCGGAGACGATTACAATACACACGATGGCACGGGAGTGCGTGATTACATTCATGTCGTAGATTTGGCGCAAGGACACCTTAAAGCATTGGAAGCATTAACATCTGCACAATGCACAGCTCTCAATCTCGGTTCAGGAATTGGTTATAGTGTTCTGGATGTTGTAAATGCCTTCGTTAATGCAAGTGGCCAACCGATCCCTTACACTGTTGCTGCGCGCCGCGAGGGGGATATTGCAGAGTTTTACGCAGATCCGACATCCGCCAAGAAGATCCTTGGATGGAGTGCACAACGTGATCTGGATCAAATGTGCCGTGACACCTGGAATTTTCAATCTCAAAACCCTCAAGGATACCAATGAAGAAAAAACCTACGATCAATGTCTGCCTCTTCCCAGCAGCAGGGTACGGAACACGCTTTTTACCGGCAACCAAATCAATGCCAAAAGAGATGCTCCCAATCCTCACCAAACCCCTCATCCAATACGGAGTTGAGGAAGCGATGGAAGCCGGAATGAATACGATGGCCATCGTTACAGGACGGGGAAAACGGGCAATCGAAGATCACTTTGACGTAAGTTATGAGCTAGAACACCAAATCAAAGGCACTTCCAAAGAAAAAATGCTCGCCGATATCCGTCACATTATCGACAAATGTACTTTCTCCTATACGCGACAAAAGGAGATGAAAGGGCTGGGTCACGCTATTTTAACCGGAAAACCGCTTGTGAGCTATCAGCCCTTTGCTGTAATCTTGGCCGATGATCTCTGCGTCAATGAGGGGGAAGGCGTTTTATCTCAGATGGTTGCACTCTATGAAAAATACCAATGTTCCATCGTCGCAATCGAGGAAATAGACCCTCAGCAAACAGACAGATACGGTGTAATAGCGGGAGAAGAGATCGAACCGGGGATCTATCGTGTCAGTACCATGGTTGAAAAACCCGCCCCAGCCGATGCGCCTACCAACCTCGCCATCATCGGACGCTATATTCTTACTCCTGATATCTTTGATATACTTCGACAAACAAAACCGGGCAAAGGCGGAGAGATCCAGATTACCGATGCCCTCCTCGAGCAGGCGCTTAAAGGCAATGTTATTGCTTACAAGTTCCAGGGCAAACGCTACGACTGCGGAAGCATCGATGGGTATGTAGAGGCAACCGTAGAACTTTATCAACAATCACTTAAAAACTAAAAAAGGAATAAAATGGCAAAAGTAGCATTAATCACAGGGATCACAGGTCAGGACGGAAGTTATCTTGCTGAGTTTTTACTTAAAAAAGGGTACATTGTCCACGGTATCAAGCGCCGTACCTCGTTATTTAACACCGACCGTATAGACCATCTATACCAAGATCCCCATGTTGATAATCGCAACTTGTTCCTCCATTACGGTGATATGACCGACTCTATGAATCTCACCCGCATTATCCAAGAGGTTCAACCCGATGAGATCTATAACCTCGCCGCGATGTCCCACGTTGCCGTCTCTTTCGAAACACCTGAGTACGTTGCCAATGCAGACGGCACAGGAACCCTTCGTATTTTAGAAGCCGTCAAACTGCTCGGCCTGAGCCAAAAAACAAAGATTTACCAGGCTTCCACCTCAGAACTCTATGGAAAAGTGCAAGAGACACCGCAGTCTGAAACAACCCCTTTCTATCCTCGCTCCCCGTATGCCGTAGCCAAAATGTACGCCTACTGGATCACGGTTAACTACCGCGAAGCGTATGGAATGTTTGCCTGTAACGGTATCCTGTTCAATCATGAGTCTCCGGTTCGTGGTGAGACCTTTGTTACACGTAAGATCACACGTGCGGCTTCCAAGATTGCTCTTGGCTTACAAGATAAACTTTTCTTGGGTAACCTCGATGCCAAACGTGACTGGGGCCATGCAAAAGACTACGTCCGCATGATGTGGATGATTCTCCAGGCGCCTGAACCAGAGGATTGGGTTATTGCGACAGGGGTTACCACAACCGTACGTGATTTTGTGAGTATGGCATTTGCCTATGCCGGGATCACTTTGGAATTTCGTGGTGAGGGTGTTGATGAGAAGGGATACATTGTATCGTGCTCTAATCCGGATTATCAAGTCACTATAGGCAGTGAAGTCGTTGCCGTTGACCCACGCTATTTTCGTCCTACGGAAGTCGATCTTCTCTTGGGTGATCCGACTAAAGCAGAGCAAAAACTCGGATGGAAGAGAGAATACCAACTCCAAGAGCTGGTAGATGACATGATGAAAAGCGATCTCAAACTCATGACAAAAGACGTCTATTTGCAAGAAGGTGGCTATAAAACGATGAGCTATTTTGAATAATAAGGGATAATTATGAACAAAAATAGCACTATTTTTATAGCAGGTGGTACAGGTCTAGTAGGCAGTGCAATCATAAAAAACCTCATTCATAAAGGCTATACCAATATCATTTCTAATTATAATCAGAGAGAAGTTTTCATCGATGGTGCAAATTATTACCCTCTAGATTTAACAAAACAACAAAATGTCGAGTTCTTTTTTGAAACCTTTAAGCCTGAATATGTTTTTGTTGCTGCAGCCAAAGTAGGTGGAATTGTTGCGAACAATACCTACCGAGCTGAATTCATTTTCAGTAATCTTGTAATTCAAAATAATTTAATAGATATCAGCTATAAAAATAATGTTAAAAAGCTTGTTTTTTTAGGTTCTACCTGTATTTACCCAAAAAACTGTCCCCAACCGATGAAAGAGGAGTACTTGCTTACCGATACTCTCGAATACACCAATGAACCGTATGCCATCGCAAAAATCGCCGGGATAAAAATGTGCGAGAGCTATAACATTCAGTACGGTACCAACTTTATCAGCGTTATGCCGACCAATCTTTATGGGCCTAATGACAATTTTGATCTAGAAAAATCGCACGTCCTTCCCGCAATGATCCGTAAAATATATTTAGCCAAACTGCTAGGAGAAAACAATATTCAAGCAGTTCTCCATGATCTTAAAATGGACAATATACAAACAGCACAAGAATATCTAAAAGCATTCGGTGTCAGCGGTGAACGTGTTGAGATTTGGGGCAGCGGTCAGCCAATGCGCGAATTTCTATGGTCCGAAGACATGGCTGATGCCTGTGTATACCTTATGGAAAAGCGTGATTTTAAAGACACCTACAGCACCAGTAGCGAAATCCGAAACACTCATATCAACCTCGGAACAGGAATCGAAATTAGTATCCGGGATTTAGCTTATCTGATACGCGAGATTGTCGGATATACTGGTGATATTTATTTCAATACAGATAAACCTGATGGTACGATGCGCAAACTCACCGATGTAAGTAAACTTCATGCTCTTGGCTGGAAACATACTGTTGAACTTCGCGAGGGAATCGAAAGAATCTATGCATGGTACCTTGCCCAATGACCAACATTATCCTCTGCGGCGGTAGCGGTACACGACTCTGGCCGATCAGCCGAACACTGATGCCCAAACAATTTGTCCAGCTTTTTGAGGGCAAATCCCTCTTTCAGCTCACGGTCATGCGTAATCAAAAAGCCTGCACTTCGCAGATGATCGTCTCCAATGCCGAACAGTATTTTTTGGCCGTTGATCAGTTAGCCCAACTGCACGTTACTAAAAACAGCTTTTTACTCGAACCCATAGGACGTAACACCGCTCCCGCCATCGCATTGGCGTGTATGGCACTTCCGCGTGATGAGATTGTCCTCGTGACGCCATCTGATCACCTCATAAAAGATGAAAAAACCTACCTAGAAGTTCTCAAGAGTGCAAAAGAGCAAGCCTCTTTGGACAATCTTGTTACCTTCGGAATCACTCCTAGCTATCCAGAAACAGGTTTTGGCTACATTGAAGCAGCAGGTTTGGACGTAAAATCGTTCAAAGAAAAACCCGATGCACTCACCGCGCAACACTACATCGATGCGGGCAACTACTACTGGAACAGTGGGATGTTTTGTTTCAAAGCAGGTCTCTTTCTCGATGAGCTTGAAAAACATTCTCCTGAGATTTACAACACTGCCAAAACTGCCTATGAAAATGCTCCCAAAGACAATTTAATCCGTATAGCACACCCTGATATGGCTGCTATTCCCGAAGAGAGCATCGACTACGCCGTCATGGAAAAAAGCAACTGCGTCAAAGTCATCCCAAGCGACATTGCGTGGAGCGATCTTGGCAGTTTTGATGCACTCTATGACGAGCTCCCGAAAAATGGCAATGGCAACACTGCTAATCCCCACCACATCAGTATCGATTCGCACAACAACTTGATTCTCGCGCACAAGACGATCGCCACTATCGATATTGATGATCTGATCATCATTGATACCGAAGATGCCCTCCTCATCTCAAAAAAGGGAAGCTCCCAAAAAGTCAAAGAGGTAGTAGCCGAACTCAAAAAACGCAATTCACACCTCCCAAACATCCATCTAACAGCACATCGTCCATGGGGAACCTACACCGTTCTCGAAGACACACCAGGATACAAGATCAAACGAATCGTCGTACGCTCTGGAAAACGTCTCAGTTTGCAAAAGCACTTCCACCGCAATGAACACTGGATCGTGGTCAGCGGTACAGCCACCGTCACCGTAGGTGAAAAAACCTTTCTCGTCCGTCCAAACGAATCGACCTATATCAAAATGGGCGAGCTTCACCGCCTCGAGAACACTGGAAAAATCGATCTTGTTCTCATCGAAGCTCAAGTAGGCGAGTACACAGGTGAAGACGACATCGTCCGTATTGATGATGATTTTAAACGATCGTAACTAATTGGAACTCACACATTTGATGTCTTTTCTTGATTCAAACACCTTTGCCACTGTCATTGAGCACACGCCCCTGATTTCCATCGATATGATTATCCGCAACAGCTATGCTGAGGTATTGTTGGGTCGACGTATCAATGCGCCGGCACGTGGATTCTGGTTCACCCCAGGCGGACGAATCTATAAAAACGAGACAATGGCTGAAGCATTCGCACGAATCATCCACGATGAGACAGGACTCACACACACGATCGCTGACGCAACCTTTATCGGAGCCTTTGAACATTTTTACGACGATAGCTCCATGAGTCCTAATATCACCACCCACTATGTTGTCCTCGCTTACGAAATTGCTGCCGATATCAACCTCGCTGATCTTCCTCATTCGCAGCATGGCGAATATCGTTGGATATCAGAACAAGATCTTATGAGTGATGACACCGTTCACCCTCATGTGAAATGGTACTTTACTGCATGATCACTCGAATTAAAGCTATCACATCTCACTCTGGATTCCGCCGCTATGGGGCCAATACGCTTTGGCTCTTTGGGGAACGAATTCTCCGTATGTTTGTAGGTCTTTTTGTAGGTGTATGGATTACCCGATATTTAGGGCCTGAGCAATTTGGGATTTGGAGCTATGTCCAAAGTTTTGTAGGTTTGATTTCGGTGATAGCCGGTTTAGGACTTGATAGTATTCTCATTCGCGAATTGGTAAAAGATGAGCGCAAGCGGGACGAATTACTTATGACTGCCTTTTGGATGAAAATCTGCGGTGCATTTCTAGCAATTTCCATCATAGGTCTTTCCACACTTTTTATGTCAAACGGAAGCTATGTCAATACTCTGATCTTTATATTCGCGTCATCGATTGTCTTTCAAGCATTTAACGTTATCGATTTTTATTTCCAAAGTAAAGTAATCTCAAAATATGTAGTATACGTCAATCTTATTGGTCTCCTGTTATCGAACGCTGTCAAGATTACCCTTGTTTTAAGCAATGCACCACTAATTGCATTTGTATGGACAGCACTATTTGATGGCATTGTTATTACCATAGGGATGATCTATTTTTATGTCCAATATACAAAATCCGACTTACTCCATGTATTTCAAACCTTTCATATGCAACGTACAGCAGCAATAGAACTCTTAAAAGAGAGCTGGCCATTGATACTCAGTGGATTAGTAGTAGCCGTCTACTTAAAAATTGACCAAATTATGATTATGAAAATGATGGACGCAACATCGGTTGGAATCTATTCAGCATCAATCCGATTGAGTGAAATTTGGTATTTCATACCAACAATCATAGCTTCTTCTTTATGGCCCTCACTGATTACAGCTAGAGAGAAAGATATAAAACTGTATGAAGCCCGCTTATTAGCACTTTTGAAATTTTTATTTTTGATCTCGTTGGCAATAGTCTTGGTTTTAGTACCGTTCTCCATGCAACTACTTGATCTTCTTTACGGTAAAGAGTTCGTAGGGGGCAGCTTAGTGCTATCCATCCACATAATAGGGAGTATATTTGCATTTTCAGGTATCGCTGCAAGTAACTGGTTTATTCTAGAAAATCTTCAGAAAATGACCCTCCGCAGAACCGCTGCAGGGGCCATCATCAATATTATTCTAAATCTCATCCTTATTCCTATTTATGGAATTGTGGGAGCAGCTATTGCGACTCTTATTTCCCAAATCGTCGCATCCTATCTCTTTAATGCTTTCAATATCAAGACTCGTAGACTTTTCGTTTTACAATCAAAAGCTTTTCTACTCAGAAAGGGTATGTAACATGAAACTCATTACACAAATTGAACCGTATTTGGAACAAAAGCCGGAATATAAACTTTCACGCAGACTTTTTTGGCCTGCCCATGAAAAACGGCAGGGCGAAGGTGGCTTACGAACAAAGGGCTATTTCAAAAACTCCTATGATAATAAACCGCTGATGAGTGTCGTTACCGTTGTTTATAATGGGCAAGAGAATCTGGAACAAACAATTAATAGTGTCTTAGATCAAAGCTATGACAATATAGAATACATTATTATTGACGGAAGATCCACGGACGGAACTTGCGATATTATCAAAAAATATGAAGATAAAATAGACTATTGGGTAAGCGAACCTGATGGTGGCATATACAATGCGATGAACAAAGGAGCGAGTCTTTGCTCTGGTGCGTATATTTCATTCTTGAATGCGGATGATTGGTACAATCCAGACTCAATAGAGTTAGTAGTTAATGCTATATCAGCACATCACCCGGATTATGTTTTTGGTAACGTCGATATCTACTACGACAACACACTGCATTCCACTTTAAAAAAACAATTTGAACAATACAAATTCAACACCCCATTCGGACACCCCGCACTGTTTGTCCAAACGCATCATCTCCTTACCGCACCGTTTAATACTGACTATAAAGTAATCGCCGATTATGATTTCATTCTGGAATTGATTGCTAAAAAACTCAATTATTACTATCTTGATAAACCACTGACCAATTTTCGTTTAGGCGGAGCTTCCTCATCAGCGAACCTTAGTAGAGAAAAATTTAAACTCTATTACTCCCGTTTCGGCCTTATTCGGGCCATCTACAGCTATCTCCTCGCGACCCATAGCCCTCTCATAAAACCGATCAATAAAACAATTCATTTGTTTCGTAATCTCTCAAAAAAGTTGAGACTTGCATGAAACTCTCAACCTTGTTTAATCCTTACGCACTCCGTTTTTACATAAAACAATTCATTATGCTGGTAAAACACGGAGGCAGACTCCACTTAAACGGCTATCGCCTCTCATTGGAACCGATGGCAGAGTTTACAATCGATCCGGATTCACATATCTACCTCGGACGACAGATTCATTTGCGTAAAAATGCTGATATCGAAGCCAGAGACGGAGCAGTGGTTCACATCGGCAATCATTTTTTTATGAACAAAAACTCCTCTATTATCTCCCGTTATGGAGTCACTATCGGAGATCACTGCATGATCGGTGAAAATACGAGTATCATCGATCACAATCACGCCTTTCATAATCCCACCGATACTATCCAAACACAAGAATACACAGGGTCTGAAATTACCATCGGAAACAATGTATGGATAGCAGGACGAGTTTTTATAGGACATGGAGTTCATATCGGAGATAACGTTGTCATCGGAGCCAATACCGTTGTTACCAAATCAATTCCTTCTGATTCGGTTGTGTATGGAAAAACAGAACTGATCATCAAGCCTTTGGAAAGAAGAAAATAATATGCTAAGCGTTTTAATCGTTAACAGTCATATCCCATGGGGAGGGCTGGGACAGTTCACACTTTCACTAACCGGTGGATTAAATACAGAGGGATATGAAGTTCATGGATTAGTCACCCATTCAAATGAAGATAATTTCGATGCTTTCAAAAAAATTACTCGAGATACGACCTATGTCGGGAATTTGAACAAACTGGCAAAATACTTTGCTGTTTTATCGCTGATATGGAGAACAAAACCTGATGTGATCATCATCAATTACAATGCTGTAATCCATTTTCTGCTTCCTTTTATACCAAAAAGCACTGTGATCGATATCATCCATAACGATGTTGAAGATTTTTATCGTATATCTAAAATAAATCATCGCTACGTGAATGCATGGGTAGCCCCTACACCAGGTATCAAAGAAGGCTTTATCAACTATGCCAATCTTGATAGAATCAAATACGATACATTCGTAATCTCACATGGTATTTCAGAAAGTAAAACGGTGCGCACTGAACATGATGAAGCTCAACTAAACATCGCTTTTGTCGGTGCAGTGTATGAGCACAAGGGAGCAGATTTACTCCCAAAAATAATGGAAAAAATTCTCGCTGAAATCCCTTATGCCAAATTACTGATTATTGGAAGCGGTAAATTAGAATCAGCACTAAAGAGCGAATTTGAAGCAAAAGGGACGATGAGTCATGTCGAGTTTATGGGTGTCATTCCCCACGAGCAAGTGCGAGAGATTTTAGCACAGAGTGATATTTTATTATTTCCCACGAGAGTCGAAGCGTTTGGACTGGTTATAGCCGAAGCGATGATGGAGGGAGCTATTCCGGTTGTGACACTCTTGCCGGGAATCACCGATGCCACTGTGTCCGATGGCAAAACAGGTTATCTAATCGCCAAAAATGATGTCGATTCTTTTGCCCAAAAAGTGATCGATTTAGGCAAAGATCCCGAGCTGTTGTCGCGAATGTCTGAGGCATCCGTAAATTCGGCAAAAGAGTACCTTTCTCTGAGTACCATGAGCCGAAACTACCAGCATTTGATTGATAAAGTGAGTCTTTCGTGAACAAAAAAATAAAAGTTGCTTTTTTAGATTACAGTCATATTTTTTCAGGTGCGGAAATGAGTCTTCATTCTCTGATTCATCATCTCGATCCCGAAAAATTTGAATCGATTCTTTTATTTCGTTTTCCACAACCGCATCAGGATCGTTACGCTGATCTAACGTGTCGGAAGCACTCTCTCGCTGCTGAGAAAAAATGGTGGATGGGCAGTGATCGATGGAAAAAACCTATTCGTGGTAGTGACATGCTAAAACGGATCATTTTCGGATTCAAAATCGTCCGTTTTTCAAAAAAAGAGAAGATTAACATTCTTCATATCAACCTCATTAAACCTGAAACTTATTGGTGCGCACGAATAGCACAATGGTTTGGTATTCGAGTTGTTGGCCACTCGCGCAGCGACGCTATGTCGTGGATCCCCTCTGAGGCACTTCAAAAACAGTGTGACGCCATTATTTGTGTATCTGATTTTGTAAAAAATAAAGTATTGACAAAATATCCTTCATCCAATGCTTTTACTGTATACGATGCGATTGATTTTAATCAATTCAAAATCCATAGATCAAGAGAAGAAATTCTGCAAAGTTTCGGAATCGACTGTTCTAAAAAACTTCTCGCTTCCGTAGGGCTCCTTTCACCCCAAAAAGGGCACGATATTGCAATAGAAGTCTTCGCTATTTTAGCTGACCGCCTTCCCGATTACATTCTGATGATCGCCGGAGGAGGAGGTGACGATGAACTCGCGCGACTCAAACGATTGGCCCAAGAACATGGTATCATCTCTAGAGTCTACTTTACTGAAAAACAGATTCCTAATATCTCTGAAGTCTATCATACGGCTGAATTGATCTTTTCAATCACCACAACCGGGGAAGCATTTGGTCGGGTACCGTTTGAAGCAATGGCATGTTCCACTCCTGTCATCGCACCGACAAAAGGGGCAGCCGTTGAACTCATTACAGACAATGAAACAGGCTTTTTAGTCGATCCTTTTGATCTATCGACTGCAGCTGCTAAAGTTTTAAAAATCTTAGAAAATTCAGAAGAGACTTCCAAAATTGTCGAAAATGGCAAGCAATACTTCGAAGCTCTGTTGTCTCCCAAGCGTTCAGCGGAGAATATAGCAAATATTTATCTAAAAATTTTAAACAGTTACTATGAAAAATAAAAAAGTTTTAGTTGCTATCCCCTGTCTTCTTCTCGGTGGGACCGAATACCAGACTCTCAATCTCGTCAAAGCGCTCCGCGACTCTGGATACGATGTAAAAGTCATCTGCTATTTCGAACATGATTCTCGGATGGTTGCCTACATGCGCAACACGGGAGCGGAAGTAATACTAATGAGCGAAAGCAGTATTCGACCAAAAGGATTTTTTGCAAAAGCATCATCTTTATTTAATGGCTTTCGTAACGCATTAAAAAGCTATAAACCTGATATCGTACATGTACAGTACATGGCCCCTGGATCATTGGCCATTTTGCTCTTTAAACTCCTTGGAGCAAAAAAAGTATTGGCAACCGCTCACGTACCAGGACATATCTATAAAAATACCTCCGTGCCGCGATTCATCACCCAATACATGACAGAGTTATTCCTATGCGTCTCTAAATCTTCTGAACACGCATTTTTTGATAGCGAACCTCATCTCTATGATACACAACTGCACCTAGTAGGGAGAAAACATTTTACTGTATACAATTGTACTGATATTCCAGAACAACAGCCAAGAAGTACAACAAATCACCCACTCACACTCGGTGTCGTTTCGAGATTAAGCCATGAAAAAGGGATCGATATACTTATCCGGGCTATGCCCAAAATCCTCTCACTATTTCCAGACCTCCGACTTCTCATCGTAGGAGATGGTGCCCGTAGGCAAGCCCTTCAGACTCTATCTATTGAGCTGTACTGCGATCATGCCATCACATGGGCTGGATTACAGCCAAAAGAGCTATTGGAGAGCTACTACGCACAGATGGACATCGTCGTCATCCCCTCACGATTTGAGGGATTCGGACTCACCGCGATCGAGGCCATGAGCTACAGTATCCCTGTCATCGCATCATCCGTAGATGGTCTCGCAGAAGTGATAGAGGATCAAAAATCTGGTATGTTAGTCAAGCCCGAAGATCCATCCGCCCTTGTAGATGCCATTGTCTCCCTTATGCAAGACCCAGACCAACGTCAGCAAATAGGTGAAAATGGATACAAGAGAGTCAAAGCTACTTTTGCCTACAATATCTACCAAAAAACAATAGCCAGTATGTACAGTACACTAATGAAAGGCAGCAGTAGATAAATGTTTACCCTCTTAAATGTTGTAGTCTTTTTTCTCCTAACCGGCTACGCATTTAAACTGATGTTTTCTAATCCCTCTTATGTCAAACTTTCCAAAACCGAAAAGGTCCTTCTTTCCGGACGAGAAAAATTTTTACTTCTAACCATGGTTTCCGGAATGGTAATGGTCGGTGTTGATCTGGGTATAAACCTCTCTGCCCTTAGGCTTATGGTCTGGATTGGGATGATTTTACTAGCCTTTGTCCTCTATACCAAATCACCCAAGCTCAGTGGCGTATTCATCCCCTATATTCTATTTTTACTTTGGTTAGCTCTCTCTCTGGCATGGACTGTTGATATCGGTTATGGGATCAGAGCCTATCTCAAATACATTTACCCATTCCTCATTATGCTATTCGCTGCTACATTTGTCCGATCACGTGATTTTATTTATGTCGCAATGCGATGGATGATCTTCACATCCTTTATCTACTCCCTCTTTTTGGGTGGATTTATGACCCATGTATTGGGTATATGGTCTTTTTATGCGAATGGCCTTTTTTGGCCGATGTCCACACTTGCGGATTATTTGGGGATTATGAGCGGTCTCTCCTTTTTGATGTGGTGGAGAACAGGAGAAAAAAAATACTTTTTACTCATCGGATGGTTTTTTTTATCTGCTGTTTTTCAAAGTGTCAGAACCGGGCTATTAGCTATATTAATCGTCTCTATGGTGGCTTTTTATATACGATACAGACTCAAAGCCCTTCCATTTATTGCCGGCATCTTTTTAATTGCCTTAGTCTCTGTACTTTTTATCCCGCAGGTAAGAGATAAAATGTTTTACGATCCCAGTGCGGTCAATACTATTAATGATTTAGAAACGGTCAATACTACACAAATCGACAGTAACGGTCGTTTCGCTATGTGGGAATGGACCTTAAATCGTCTGTACGAGCCAAATCCATTAGTCGGCTCAGGAATTGGGATGACGCAATACACATTTTACGAAATTAATCACCCTTTCTACCCCATACGCGTCATTCATAATGATTATGTTCAAATGCTAGCCGACAATGGAGAAATTGCATTATTTTTATACGCTTTTTTTGTTTTGATTGCCATATTTGTCGCTTTTAGAAATACAACCAACAAAACACCGGAATATTTACTGAATACTTCATTTTTAGTGATCACTTCATTTACTGCCACTTCGGTCGCCATGATGACCGATAACGTCGTCTTGTACGTTTTAGCAGTGTTCTCTTACCCCTTTATCTTTTTAGGAATAATGATTGCCTATCATAACATTCACAAAGCAGAGCTAAGCGCCCAAAATACCGAAGGAACACAATGAATCAAGACAACACCGTATTCCTGCGCTTCATAGCTATTATTCTCGTAATCAATTCCCACATGGATGCATTTTACCCAATCCCTCTCTTTGCTACGGGCGGAGCGATCGGGGATGCTCTTTTTTTTATGCTCTCTTCCTACGGTCTATTACTAAGTGAGCGATCTAAACCCCAAATATTTAGAGACTACCTCTCAAAACGGGTTTTACGTATTTATCCAGTTGTCTGGAGCACTATCGTGCTGATCATCTTACCAATGATTGTCTTTTATTATCTCCAATCAAATATCACTTATAAAATATTTATTGATGAGTTTGGTTTGAACAACTCACTCAAAGTATTCAGTCTCTTTTTCTTTCCACCTGCCTCTTTTTGGTTTTTGGAAGCACTGATGTTTTTTTATGTAGTAGGATTTTTCTTTCTCAAAAATTATTCTAATCGTAAACTGGCCAAAGGGCTTCTCGTATTAGTGGTTCTTTATACATTTTTTTATCTTCAGTTCTATGATTACTCATCTTTGGTAATTGAACAAACCATCTCCTTTAAAGTTATTTTTTACGGGATGATCTTTTTAAGCGGTCTTTATTTCGCCTCTATCCATGAAGAAATCCGCTATAAAGGTATACGCGACTATATATTTTTATGTGTTTCACTCGGAGTAATCTATCTTCACAAATATTTTATGATGCATGGAATTACCACAAACCTCCAGTTCATACAACAACTCTTTTTATTCCCAACTCTCTATTTTTTCCTCAAAATTTCAAAATCACCTCTGGTCTTGGACTGGATCATGAAACCTCGGATTTTAAACAGTGCGATTTCACTCATCGGTGCGATGACGCTGGAACTCTATCTGGTACATGGCCCGATGCGTCAGATTGCGTATGAGCATTTCCCGTCTTTTCCGGTTAATTTCATTGGATTAATCCTCATCGTTATAACCCTTTCCTATCTACTCTATCGATTCAATAACGCACTGATCGAACGGATTAAAAGGCTCGGACTATGACATTTAGCATCATCATCCCTCTCTACAACAAAGCAGACAATGTCGCTAGAACACTCGAGTCTGTACTTTCTCAAACCTATCGAGATTACGAAATTGTGATCGTGGATGATGGATCAACCGACAACAGCCTCTCCATCGTTCGTTCGTTCGACGATCCTCGCATCCGTATCGTCCAACAAAAAAATGCCGGAGTATCCGCGGCACGAAATCGGGGCATAGCGGAAGCCAAATACGATTTAATCGCTTTTTTGGATGCCGATGATGAATGGTTGCCCGATTATTTAAAAACGATAAAAGAGTTGGAAAATAGTTCTTTACAATGTCATGTTTTTGCCACAAACTACAAAATAGTTGATTCCAATATCAATGAGCGTTTCCCTGTTGATACTAATTTAGTATTAAAAAATAAAGAAAGTGGAATTATTAAAAACTATTTTGACTCAGCCGTTCGAACCGCTCCTCCCATATGTAGTAGTGCCGTAGTAATTCATAAAAAAGCATTAGAAAGTATTGGTGGATTTCCTATTGGAATCACACTCGGTGAAGATTTACTAACATGGGCACGTCTTGCTTGTAAATACAAAATTGCTTACAGCAAATCCATCATGGCTATCTACAATTTTCAGACTCTTTCCGAATTGACAACTCCAGGCAAAAAGCCAGATGAAGTTAATTATGTAGGAACAGAACTCGCAAAACTCATAGAACATTGCAGCTTAAATACGGCATCATTAAAATTATATATTGGGCTATGGCACAGAATGCGTCTGAATGAATTTATGAAACGTGGAGAACGGCTAGAAAGTTTCAAAGAAATGAAAAGAATTCTTACCTATAATCCTCGTGATTATAAAAGCTATGTATTACTCCTCCTGGCTATTCTACCTAGCTTCTTACGAAATATTATTTTGCAAAGCCGTGCTATTGTTCAAGAAAAACAGGGAAAAAGATGAAAGTAGCACTTGTCATTAATATCCCGGCTCCCTACAGAATACCGATCTTTGAGAAATTGTCTGAATATTTAGGGAACAATTTTTTAGTAATCTTTGCCGCTAGAACTGAGCCTAACCGTACTTGGAATATAAAAGAACTAAAATTCAATCACCTATTTTTAAATGAAAACATTACAGAAAAAAAAGACGGCTTTAATTACGTCCATAACAACCCCGATATTTGGAAACACTTAAAAGATTTCAATCCAGACGTTATTATCACTACAGGTTTTAATCCAACACATCTGTATGCATGGTTATTTGCCAAACTTTTCCGCAAAAAGCATCTCACTATGACCGATGGAACCATCGAAACCGAAGAACATCTGTCTTGGCTTCATAAACTTATCCGTAAAATAGTCTTTTCAACGTCACATGCTTTTATAGGAGCCGGTCAACAAAGCCTAGCTCTTTACCAATCGTATGGAATACCTTCTCGTGCAATATTTCAAAGTCACCTTTGTGCTGGAAATGAACGTTTCAAAAATCAAAAATCGTTTTATGAACGTAATTATGATTTGATGTTTTCTGGACAGTTTACAGAGAGGAAACTCCCTTTTTTCTTTGCTGAAATAGCCAAAAAAGTATCCCATATTCGACCTAACATTCGTGTTCTGATTCTCGGTAGTGGCCCGCTAAAAGAAGAATTTTTAAAACAGCTAGTAGATGATCATATCGAGTATACTTATCCTGGCTTTGTTTCCCAAGAAGAACTTCCCAGCTACTATTGTGACGCGAAACTATTTTTATTTACTACACGTCTAGATCCATGGGGAGTGGTTGCTAATGAAGCACTTGCCAGCGGAACTCCTGTACTTGTTACACCGCATGCAGGGATAGCTAATGATTTAGTCAAAAATGATGATAACGGTTATATTCTAAACACTGATAGTGCACTTTGGGCTACTCAGATACTCGCAACTTTAGATAATCCAGAGCAGTGGCAAAAACTTTCTACCAATGCTGTAAAATCAGTAAATAGTTATACCTATGAAAATGCTGCTATGGGGATTTTAAATGCCTGTAGCTATGCTTATACTAACACAAAAGAGTGATCATGTTACATTACTTATTCCAAGACTGGCACGCAAACAAAAGTAATATCAAAGGGCGTCTCGTCCTCCTCCACTTCAGACTCGCACAACTCTGCCGAAGAGCACCCAAACCTCTTATGCTCATTCTTATTCCCTACCTCATTTTTTACCGTGTAGTATTTGAGTGGATTTTAGGGATCGAGCTGCCGTGGAATACAAAAATCGGATCTGGACTCAAACTCTATCATGGACAAGGGCTGGTCGTCAACGACCACTCCATCATCGGTTCCAACTGCACACTACGCCACAACACAACGATCGGCCACAAAGAGCTTGCAAACGGTGAATATTCCGATTCTCCAAAGATTGGAAATAATGTAGACATAGGCTCCAACGTCGTTATCATCGGCGCGATAGAAATCGGGGATAATGTCAAAATTGGTGCGGGTTCTGTCGTCGTCAAAAGCTTGGAGCGTGATGGTATCTATGCCGGAAATCCTACGAGACTGATCAAAAAAATCATCTAATGCGTAAACAAAAACTCCTCTGCATCCTCCACCGCTCACCTCCCGCACACGGTGCGGCAAAAGTGGGAGATTACATAGCCTCTAGTGAGAAACTTCGTGAGGCATTTGAGTGCCGTTTCATTACGATCAAATCCTCCGATACGATCGGGGATATCGGAAAGGTGAATTTTAAAAAGTTTTACCTCGTGACAGAACTTTATATCAAAGTGCTCTGGGCACTGATCACCTTTCGCCCCGATCTCATCTACTTCACCGCTTCCATCCGCAGCGTAGCCTTTTACCGTGATCTGCTCCTCTCAACCCTCTGGAAATTTTACAAAAAAATCACCCCGGTAGAAGTGTTCTACCATTACCATACCAAAGGGATCAATGAATTTGTCTCTCTGTCATCCCGCAATCTCTCTCTGACCCGTTTTTTCCTGGACAATATCAATCTTGTTATTTTAAGCCCCATGCTCGAAAATGATTTTAAACAGGTGCGAACCTACAAAAGCGTCTCTTATCTCCCAAATGGTGTCGAAGATACGCTGGATAATGATCGTTTTCAAGCCATGATAACAGCACGATATGCCAATCCAAAACCCCTCAATATCCTCTATCTCTCCAATATGATCAAGTCCAAAGGGTACTTCCACGTCCTCAAACTGGCAGATCAGACCAAAAAACGCCCGATTCACTACCACTTTGCGGGCGGATGGCAAAACAATGCGGATGAAAAAGAGTTTTTTGAGTATATCCGGAGTAATAGTTTGACCCGTACAGTCACGTTTCATGGCTTTGTAAACGGGGAACAAAAGCGAACTCTTTTTGAAAACGCGCATCTCTTCATCTTTCCTACGCGCTATGAGAACGAAGCATTCCCTCTCTCGCTGCTGGAAGCCATGTCCTATGGTTTACCCTCTCTGGCTACTGATGAGGGCTCTATCCCCTATATACTCGATGCACAAAGCGGTGTCATCATTGATAATACCGACCATCTCGATACTGCTTTGGATACCGCATTAAGATCATTCGTCAATCCTGATACGGCAAACTACTGCCGCCAACGCTATCTGACGCACTTCACCCAAGAGCAGTTCGAAGAAAATTTGATTACACTTTTAAAAGTTACTACATGACCAGAGATGTCAAACTGGATGTACTGCGGGTACTCAGCATGCTGACTGTCATCCTCATTCATGTTACAGCAGCATATGAAAATACCAATACGTTTAATAGCCATGATATTCACTCATGGGTTCTTAAAATACTCAATCAATCTCTTTTTTGGTGCGTACCTGTCTTTTTTATGTTAAGTGGTGCATTGCTGCTCGATAAACCAGATGAATCTGTATCGATTTTTTATAAAAAGCGGATGGGTAAAATAGTTATTCCGACACTTTTTTGGAGTGGTTTCTTTTTAGCTTACCTCTCTATTTTTAAAGATTTTACCCTCTTTAACATAGTGGGCTCACTTTTCAAAGGTGCCCCATTTTATCATCTATGGTTCATGTATGCAATCATAGGCATCTATGTATTTACCCCGTATTTGCGTATTCTCCTAGGTAATCTCTCTTTGGTGCAAACAAAATACCTTATCATCATAATTTTTATCTTCACTATCGGCAATAACTATCTGGCAAACTATTTTGGCAATCAATCAACTCTTTTTTCCTCGTTTATAAGCTATCTAGGCTACTTTATTTTAGGATATTATCTCTATAAGACAAAAAATAATTTTCAAAAACACACAACCGCCTATGGCATACTTTTCCTTATGAGCCTGATTACCGTCTCTCTGGGATCAATCGTACTAAAATACATCCTGCACGTTAATATCCCTATTATCGGTTATTACACTCCCTTTGTTGCATTTCAAGCTATTGCCCTATACCTTTATATTATCACCAATAGCCGTGAGATCAAGCTTCCTAAACTATGGATACATTTATCTCTGTATTCTTTTGGTGTCTATCTTATACACCCTGCTTTCATACTACTAAGCGAATCTTACATGACCATCGATCATCTTGCTTTACTCCCCTTGTTCTATCTTTTGGTTTTAGTAGGCAGTTATACGGCCGTTTATACTCTAAGTAAAATCAAATTTCTAAAAAATCTCGTTTAAAAGGACACCGATGCAGATAATGAGCTACAACGTTTTCACCGACGATATCAATCAGTTGCAAATTACCCAAGGCAAACAGATCATCAATACGATCAATCCTCACTCGTATGTGACGGCCAAGAGTGATTCTCTCTTTGAGACTGCATTACGTGACTCTGATATATTGCTTCCTGATGGGAGCGGTATCGTTATCGCTGCTCAAAAACTCCATGGTCTACAAATCAAAAAGATCGCAGGAACAGACCTGCATCTGCACTTGCTGCAGCAGCTCAATAATGGGCATGGTAAATGTTTCTATATGGGAGCATCTCAGAGCACGCTGGATAAGATCAAGGAGAAGCTGGCAGTGGAGTATCCTAACATCACCGCAGTCTTCTATTCTCCTCCGTTTAAACCTGAGTTTAGTGATGAAGATAATGCTGCGATACTCAAAGCGGTCAATGATTTTGAGCCCGATGTATTGTTTGTGGGTATGACGGCACCCAAACAGGAGAAATGGCTTCATCAGCATAAAGCGGCACTCAATATCAAAATTGCGTGTTCAATTGGGGCAGTGTTTGATTTTTATGCGGGAACGGTTATCCGACCATCTCAATTTTGGATCAATATCCATCTAGAATGGTTTCCAAGATTGCTAAAAGAGCCGAAGCGGTTATGGAGAAGAAACTTTGTCTCTACTCCACTGTTTTTATGGGATTTGATGATGTATAAAGCAGGTATTAAAAAATAGAGTAGTTTAAGCTATCAGGTTTTGTCTTCTTTTATGTGAGATCATTTTCAGCACCGTTATGGTGCAATGAATTTCCAGGTGCATTTTGGTCACCATTGCCAAACCCATTGTTCTCTGCGAAATCTTTTTCATGTCCGCCGTGAGTATCTACACCGACATTGTTCACTTTATTTTTAGCGTTACTACCCGCGCTTGTATCATTTTCTGCACCGTTATGGTGCAATGAATTTCCAGGTGCATTTTGGTCACCATTGCCAAATCCATTGTTCTCTTTACACGCTTTTAAAGTAGAACTTCCTGGACCTTTTGAATCGCCATTACTATTGGCATAAGCATTTAAAGAACCCAACATCATAATGGCAGGAGCCATATAAGCTGATTTTTTTAAAAACCCGCGTCGACTTTCAATTACAGTATTTTGCTGATTTTTCATCTGTTCCCACCGCTACTTTTATATATTGTGTTAATTATAGCACACTTAACGTTATAATTAATTAATATTTACTTTAATCTAAGAACATTAAGCTTAAAAAGTCTATACAAACGAACTAAATAATAAAGCGGTGATAAAAAATTTGGCAGATTTACCATATAAACATCCAGCTCTTTGATCTGTATGAGTGTCAACATATAATGTCGCAACCATCCATTCGATTCATCTTTCATATGTAAGATCTTATTGAGATTTTCGATAGAGACCAAACCCGTATTGAGATTTTTAATCGTATCACTTTTAAGTTCCAACAGTATAAACTCTTTTGCTTTTACAATATTCTTTTCAACTGCAATGTGAGAAATAATCGCTTGGCTTAATGGGGTATCAAACAGCTCGTAGCTCATCGCCAATCCCAAATAGAACATGAATTCAATCTCCATTTCCTGGGCCATACTCGATAGCGCATTCCAATCAATATCCTCACCATGTCTGCGGATGAGCCGATCGATATCAACAATCCATTCTGCTCTCTCCCAATAGTGTTTCGATCCATGCAGTAGCAGATACAGTAACAGTGCCCCAAGCTCCAAGGTTTCGACAGAAACGTTATTGATCATGCACCTATAATTTGAATCACCAAAAAGGTTGATATTGCTCTTTTTTATATGACGATCCAAAAACAAACGCCAATGGAATTCGATCAAAACATTGTTTTTTGTATTGGTCGTAGGGAAATCTTTTCCTACAGTTAACAGAGTATTATTTTTGAGAAAGGCAATCGGGTATTGGGAGATGTATCCAGTATTGCTTAACAATTCCAAAGATTTGTACATATCCGACTGTTCAACCAAAAGATCCAAGTCGGAAAATTGACGCTGAGTGATATCACCATGTACGATTTGAGACAGGACCGGCCCTTTTATCGCAATCGTACGAATACCGTTTTCCTTGAGCAGCTTAATCACCTTGAGCAATTCGGCTGTCATCATCATGTTTCTGCTGGCTATTTCAAGATTAGTACTTTTTAGGTGATGCTTTACCGTTTCATCAAGCGATGTAAGGGGCTTAAGTGCCTTATAGACCAAAGGAAATACACCATGCATATAAGCAGAATTTAAAAATTCGTTCCAATCATCGATCTGCGCCGCAAATAATTCAAGCTTAATCGGATCACATTGAAACTGACAGCACTCAATCAATAAATCATAGAGTGCTTTTTGCACGGGATGTTCATTCTTGGGTTTCAAAATTCAATAATCCCTGCTCTGCCAATGTAGCAGCAAAAGCAGTAATATCCTCTGCCAAAAGCTTGCTGTCTACTTCGTATAACTCAACCATATGATCAAAAATTTCTTGCAAGTTGTTTGATTCACTCATCTTCTCCCACAAAATAGCTCCCATCTCATTTAAAGAAAAGAAGAGGCCGTTAGAACTGTTGAAGAGTAACGTTTCTTCATCAATGCATTGCAATAAAACAGTGGGAGGTATTGTATATCGGCTCTCAAGATTCATTTTTACCCTTATAATTGCGCAGTGTGATTTGTAATCATAGCATACACCTCTTTTAGGCGTTCCATATCATGCGGGACCGTTATTGCAAATACATTGACATGATTTGCAAGGCCTGCAAGATAGGTGACATACTGTGGTGTAAAAAAGCTGAAGTTCATCTCGCCCCCCTCGTGCAATCGGCTAAATTTCTCAACCCCTTTGAGAGAGCGAATCGTGATCTGGGCATCCGGTTGTGATTTTTCGAGAATATAGATCGCATGAATGGGGCGAATTTGTTTCGCCGGGTTCTCAGATAAATGCCCAAGTACCTCTACTGTGCGAAAAGGACGATGATAGGGATGCGCAGGGACAGCGTAATAAATGCCCTCACGCTCAAATGTCGCCATTTTGTCGTCCGTTATGAGCGGATGGCCGCGCTGCAAAAAATAATCGGTCAGTGTTGATTTTCCACCATGCGACGGAGCCATAAAGAGAACCGATTTATCCCCTATCTCAACCGCTCCGGCATGGAGAAATTTGTAGACTTGTCCGATAGACAAATAAATAGGCAAGACAATATGATAGAGCCAAAATCGAAAAATATCTTCTGTACCATCTTGCAAATAATGATAAGATATTTCTCCATTTTGGGTTTTCCACATAAATTCAATTGTATTTTCAACCTTGAAAAACCATGTTTGATCCATTGCAGGTTTATCAAACGTTCTATCGGTCGCCAATGTTACATTTTTATCTTGATTGTTTTGATACACTTCTATATTGAAGCACGCAGATGAGTCTAAAAAATTAAGATGATTTATTTTTATTGAATTTGAAGAGTCTCCATCTTGCAAATCATTAGTGAATGCAAGATGAAAACCGTAAATCATCGAAGGTTTAAACGCCGAAATATTTAGTGGTGCCACCAAACAAACTGTTGACCCAAGCCCACGTTCCAGAACCAGCATCAGCCGAAGTTTTAACTTGTGCTCCAGTAATAGTATAGTTACCAAATTCAGCGTCAGGTACTAGTGTAGATGTACCACTCGTCACAATGTTTGTTCCATTTTGAGTGGTGATAGTCTGAGTACTTGCTACTGCATATGGAGCATTTTGATCTATTGTATTGTGAGTAAACGTACTTGCTTGTGCAGAACTTGGAAGGGTCAAAGAACCCAAAACTACTACTGCAGGTGCTACATACGCTACTTTTTTTAAGAAACTTCTACGAGCTTCGACATTGTCAATTTTAACATTTTCCATAATTTGCCTCTGTAATCAATCCAAAATAGAGACTGATTGTAAGTACGTTAAATCTTTCCAGACATGTCAAGATTTACTCATCCGAAAGCGACCTATCTGCTCCGGATGTAGCCCTTAGTCCTGCCTAAACAAGACTATTAAAGGCACTCGTGTAACCCCTGCTATAATATGTTGCAATTCTACTGACGAATCTATTCAGAATTACACAACCATAGACTATCAAATATTACCATATAATCTTAAAAAATCTTCTGAATTTAAAACTGTTATTTTCTGAGCCATGGACGAATTTTTTTAAGCTCTAACGCATTCAATATAAGGGCAACATTGTTCAATGCATGTTCGCCCACGAAGCGATTGGTACTTTTTATAAAATCTTTTTTTGAATATCCTGCTTTAAACACGATTAGATTTAGATCTGACAAACGCATCAAGACCAAAGCATCCGCAACCAGACCCGCAGGCGGTGATTCGAGAATAACATAATCATAAAGCTCTCTAAGCTCGTCCAGCAACACAGTGAGACGTTCCGAGATGATCAATTCATAGGGATTCGCAGGAGTGGGACCGGCAACAACAACATCCAAATGAGAATTAACTTTTCGGACAACGCTTTCAAATGTATTCGCTCCCAAAAGAAGACTGCTCATCCCTAGCTCATTGGTAATTGAGAGTTTTTTATTAACTCTTGATTCACGCATGTCCAAATCCAAAACAACAACTTTTTTACCACTTTTACTGATGATTTGGGCCAATTCCAGTGCTGTAGTCGTACGCCCCTCACCCTTGACCGAAGAGGTAATCGTGATAATTTTCGGTTTAACCTCGGTAAACTCCAACCTTGTAAGTAAAACACGCAGCGCATCCTCATACAGCGATTTTTTCTCTTTAAACAGAGGAAGAACACTGTAAAGCGGAAGAGAAGTATGCTTTTCAAGATCACTGATCGTCTGAATCGTATTGGCCATAAAGTGTCGTACAAATGCTTGGAGTACCCCAATGATCAATCCGATGATAAGCCCCATCATCACAATCAAAGCGCGATTAGGCTGCACTGCAGGTCCGTTTATTATGGCATCATCAATAATCCGCATACCAGAAACAGTAGAAGATTCGATAATCGCTGTTTCGGCTCTTTTTTGTAGAAGAAATTTATAGATTTCTTCATTGACCATAAAACTGCGATTTAGCTGCGTAAGCTGTCTTTCCTCTTCCGGAAGTTTTTCAAATGATTTTGTATGCTTGTCAATAATATCCTGCAAAGAGCTTTTTCGCTGTTTTAATCCTCGTAAGCTACTCTCGAGCGTTCCCTGTAAGTCCGATTTTAATGATGCCAGCTGATCATTAACTTTCATAACCGAAGGATGTTTAGATGTATAATCAACCAAAAGCGAACTGTGCAGAGTATTTAACTCCTGAATTTTTTGGATCAATGAGATAACGGGTTCACTCGCACCGCTCAAATCAATTCCGCGTATCTCTTTATTGCTTTTAATAAAGGTAAGCATGCTTTCTAGCATGCTTTGTTGCATGTCCAGTTCATACATTTGCGCTTCATATTTACTTAAATCATTAGCTACAATACCCGCTTTGCTCCCTAGCTCAATTACGACATGAGATGATTTATAATCTTTTAAATTTATCGCTGATTTCTGAAGTCCCTCATTAACAGCAGCAAGTTGTTCATCGATAAAGCCCAATGTCTTTTCAGCGCTCGTACTCTTGATTTTGATATTTTGACTCTCATAAGCTTCTGCGATCGTATTGAGTATATCTTGAGCCCGCTGCGGAATATTATCCTGATAACTCAAGGTTAAGATCGATCCTTTTTCTGCACCTACTGAGACGCCCAACGAAGACTGTATCAAGCTGTACATAAGCTCGTTTGGCGTAACAGTGAAGGCATAGTCACCCATACCCATCTCACCTACTTTTGTAACCTTTAGTCTGAACAAGCGATGTGTGATAGTGCTTCCGTATGAAAAAACACCCTCATAAGAAACTAACTTCAGCATAGAAGCCGCACTGTCCGAGCCAAAAAAAGCAGCGACTTTCATCCCGAATGTCGGTTTAAGTGACAGTCTAAAATGGTGGGCATCCACCGGATGAAGTTGGAACTCATAGCCAATCAGCTGTTCGCCGATTGCATCTGCTTGAACAGTAAAAGGTGATTGTCTATACAATTCAACCGCTTTAAATCCTGCTGTTGAATAATAGCGGGTACCCACTTGCACTTTTTCCAAAACTTTTTTCGCAATGAAACGAGATTTAAAAATTGCGATCTCATTGCCGAGGTTTCCCCCCTGTGTTCCAAGAGCAGCTGCCATGAAATCACCGGGTCCCTGAGTTGCTGCATCTTGAATTTGCAGTGTCAAATCAGCCTGATAAACATCCGTTTTAGAATATGCGATAAAGATGCTCAACATCATTATCCCTAACGTAATGCCCATCATCGATTTTTTATACCGCAGCAGTGACGCTACTATCTCTTTGAGATCAATTTCTTCTTCAGGAAGAGGGTGCATTGTCGATCCCGTATTTTGGTTATTTAAATAAGACGACATCTATAGCCTTTCCATTCTTGAGTGAAATAGCGCTTAGGAAAGGGCTCATCATGGTATTAATCATACTGAAAAACGGTGTTTGTTCAGTAAAGGCAACGTTATATGCCTTCATAGCCCGTGGCTGCACGTAAACGATATCGTTGGGTTGCAGGATAAGACTCGTCAAGGTCATCTGAGACATGTCAGCCAAATTGATCTCGCGTACTTCGGGAGCGCGAAGTCCGCCACGTATCACACGAACATTTGTCCGCTCTGCATCGCTTGTCAAATCACCTGTTTTGGCAAGTGCTTCAAAAAGGTTCATCGTTCCATTGGTAACTTGAACAACACCAGGGCCCTTGACCTCACCAAGTACGTAAAGCTTTTGATTCAAAATCTTGACACTCACATAAGGACTTCTCAAATACTGCTGATAGAGTGTCGAAAGTTTCTCAGCGGCCTGATTCTCAGTCAAGCCCATAATTTCAACCGGACCGATAAGCGGAAGGCGAATCAGGCCATTATTAGCAATCAAATACCCCTCAGTACCATCACGTGCCAATGTTTGCTGCCCGCCTCGACTCAACATTTGACTCAATTGCTGGTCACCCTCACTAGAGGTTAAGTTGGCAATATTGATCTCTACGCGATCCCCTTTGACAATTTTCCATTCAAACTGAACCTCTTCGCTATAATTGGCATCCGATACAGTGACCGTTTTAATCATCCCCTCACTGTTACCAAACATCTTAAACGATTGAGTTGAACATCCGCTAAACACAACCCCTGCAACAGCAATAAAAAATATTGAATATCTCACATTTACCCTTTTATATAATGCCTTCATAAGTGCGTAAATATATCACTTAATTAAACAAAAATATCTAATCTATGTCATATTATAGCATTTCAGTAGCAAAGGTCGCTTAAATCCTCAATAATTACTATAAATGGTAACAATCGGAGAATTGAGAAATAAGAAGGGGATCCCCCTAAAGAAAAACCTCTAGGGGTGTGTATTAACTGAAGAGAGAGTTGACGCTTTCATTGTGATAAACACGACGGATGACTTCTGCAAACAGCGGAGCGACACTGATGACTTTGATCTTATCACTGTGGCCATGAAGGACAAGTGTGTTTGACACAACAAGTTCATCAAGCTCACCATTATTGATATTATCATAAGCACTTCCGCTGAGTACTGCATGAGTCGCACAGGCCATGACCGAATTTGCTCCGCGCTTTTTGAGTGCGGCCGCCGCTTTGACCATCGTTCCCGCCGTATCGACCATGTCATCGATCATAATAACGTCTTTGCCCTCGACGTCACCTATGATGTTCATCACTTCGGACTCATTTGCTTTTTCACGGCGCTTATCAACGATTACCATCTCAAGCCCTAGTTTTTCCGCAAAATATCGAGCCCGTGCAACCCCGCCGATATCCGGGGAAGCGATAACAGGATTCGCAAGGTTTTTGGCACTGATGTACTCTTGGAAAATAATAGAGCCATAAAGGTTATCGACAGGAATATCGAAAAAGCCTTGGATCTGACCTGCGTGCAAGTCAATCGTAACCACACGGTCAATCCCTGCTTTTTCAAACATATCCGCAACCAAACGTGCCGTAATCGGAACACGAGGAGCGGCTTTACGATCTTGGCGAGCATACCCAAAATAAGGAACAACTGCCGTGATAGAGCTAGCCGATGAACGGCGAAGCGCATCGGTCATGATCAACAGTTCCATCAAGTTGTCATTGGACGGTGCGCCGGTGCTTTGGATAATAAATACGTCACGTCCGCGAACGCTTTCAGCGATCTGAACATTTATTTCACCGTCGCTAAAGCGCTTTATTTCCGCCTTTGAGAGAGGAATATCGAGTGTTTTACAGACTTCGACCGAAAATTCGGTACATGCTGAACCGCTGAAAATTTTATATCCGCGCATAAGCACATCCTCTTGAGCTGAATTAAGTTCTGAAATTATAACGCTACCTCACTTAGAATTAGGTTCGGTAATCGGCATTGATTTTGACGTATTCATGCCCCAAATCACATCCATACGCTAGAAAACTACCGGTATCTAATCCTATATCACAGTGAATGGTAAATGCTGCTTTTTGCATAACCGCTGCGGCGAAAGGCTCCAGCTTTTCATCAAACAAAAGTTCACCCTTGCGGTACACACACACCTCATCAAACCAGATACTCAAAGTACCCTCGTCACACTCTATACCGCTGGCGCCAATGGTAGAAGCGATACGCCCCCAGTTGGGGTCCTGACCAAACAGTGCTGTCTTGACCAACAATGAGTTGCTCAATGCTTTGGCAGCAATTTCTGCCTGGGCATCATTTTTGGCGCTCGTTACTTTGTACGTTACCAACTTGGTTGCACCCTCGCCATCACGCACCATCTCTTTGGCCAAAAAGAGCATGATCGTTTCCAGCGCTTCTTTAAATGCCTCGAGATGAAAATGACCGCTTTGAGCGTTTGCCATCAGCAATACTGTATCATTGGTCGACGTATCACCATCAACACTTGCTGCATTAAACGTCGTTTTCGTACATTCATCCAATATGCTTTGCATGGTTGTTTTATCGACTGACGCATCCGTCGTGATAAAACACAGCATGGTTGCCATCGCAGGGTTGATCATCCCTGCCCCCTTGGCCATAGCACCGATACGAAACGATTTCCCACCCTCGAGTTTTACCTCAAGCGCGATGCGCTTAGCAAATGTATCGGTTGTCATAATCGCTTCGGAAGCATTTTTTCCATCACGCTTGGAAAGGTCAAAATTCATCGCACCCTCAATAATCTTGGCTTTTGGAAGGCGCACACCGATAACCCCTGTCGAGCTCATAACCGGATGCTGAATCTGAGAAAATTTGGCACTTAGGGCATTTAATACTTCATCGATATCGTTGATCCCCGCAGGACCCGTCATCGCATTGGCATTTTTTGAGTTGATCAGGACAAAGTTACCCTCAAACTGTCCTTTTTTTCGGAAGTGTCGTATTGGTGCCGCCGTCATTTTATTGGTCGTAAAGACAGATGCAATCGCATAAGGCGTATCTGAATAGATGAACGCCAGATCCTTTGCCCCCTCTTTTTTGAGACCGATAGCAATGCCATCCGCATAAAAACCAGACGCTGCGCATACACCGCCCTCAATATTTTCAATGGTATACATAGGGAAAAACTCCAAAATTAATAATTGCCATATTATAAACAGTCGAGCAATAGAATAAGGTTAAAGTTGCGTTTTGAAAGAGTTAAGGAAGGTTAAGAGAAAAGATCGGGAAAAACTCCCGAAATGCGTGGGACACCACGCGGGAAGTTACGAATCTTTTTTAAGAGTACGAAGCTCGGAAGCAGCGATTCTGATTTTTTTCGTGGTTCCGTCTTCAAGCGTAATACGAACAGTGCGAAGGTTTGGTAAAAAACGACGCTTTGTTCTGTTTTTAGCGTGAGAAACGTTGTTCCCGCTCATTGGGCCTTTACCGCTAATAGCACATCTTCTTGCCATTTGAGGCTCCTTGCGTAAATTTAGGTTGCGAATATTACCTCATTAAACCCAAAGGCTACCTTAAAACCACCGCCTATACAATATTTTTTGTATCCACACGGTATTTCAAGAATGTTTTAACTTTCTCTGACTACAATATAAACAAAAACATTGGATGACTATATATCGTGATAACATCAGAAGAGATAGCCCTTTATATTCAAAAAATTCCTCCAGCTCCTACTGTCGTACAAGAAGCGCTGAATTTTGCCCGTGCAGGTGATCTAACTAAAGCATCCAAACGCGCCTCGGAAGACCCGGCTTTGAAGCTTTATCTCAAAACACTTATTAATCGTCCTATATACGGATTTCGAAATGAAGTTTCCGATGTAGCACAGATTTTTGGAATCCTGGGACTAGGTGCGTCACAGCAAACTCTTTATAACTATCTGTTGAGTTTGCTAACCCCTAAAAAATGGGAACTTTTCAACCTCACAAACCATCAGTTTTATGACCTTCAAGCCTCTATCAGTAAACATTGGGAAACGATTCTAATTCATCTTAAGATCACTGATAAAGAGATCCAAAGTGCAATTTCTTTGATCCCTGCGAGTATTATTGTTTGCGAGTCCTTGTTTGCATCACGTAAAGCAGAAGTGGCACAATTGCGCAGCGTCAAAGCACTCGATTACAATACCATCCTTTTTCGTATCAGCGGCAGCGACCTTTTTGATATTTCAGCAGAAATTGCACGTAAATGGGAAATGCCCCAGCGCATTGCAAAACTGATTCGATCCGCTTCAGGAATTGAGCAAGATCTTTCTGAGCAAGAGCGTCTATTGGCCAAATGGATGCATCTCCTGCTTTTTTATGAACTAAGCCAAAGTGCCTATGTAAGCGCCGGGCTTAATGAATTTATTGATTTTAAAATCGAATTTGTCCAAGACATATATGAATCTTTTAGTCAGGTGATTGGACACTCATGCGAGCAGTAGTAAAAGGACGTATCGGTATTTTTTATATGCAAGGGTTTTTGGATGGAAACAATGCCCCAAGCTTTTTAAACCTTGATGACATCAAAGCGACGGAAGATCTTAATATTGATATGCTTCTTGTCTCTTTGAAAAAAGTGATCTTTTTTAATAAAAACGGTCTCGATGTTTTTGTCAAACTTCTAACCAGTATCCGCAATCAGAAGCATATTATTGTCGGGTTTTGCGATTATGATCATGCAAAATACAATGCCATAAACACCTTTTTTAAAAATGAGCTCAATTTTTCGCTTTTTAAAAGTCAAGAAATAGCGGAGCTTTTTGTCTCTAGCAATAAAAGTGAATCCAGAACGGTTTTACTTTATAATGATGATCCATCACAGCGTTCAGCAATGGCGATTGAACTTTTTGATTACGGTCACAATCCCATCATCGCACAGAGCAAACATGAGTTTGAAGAAAAAAAGAAAAGCACAGATCTTTACTACGCCATCATCGAAGATACCAATCTTGGAGTCTATGGACAGAAAGTAGCAACACGCGTCACCGGAAATGCGATCATCTACACCATTTCAAATTTCTTAGATGCAGAAATCACTGAAACGTTCAATCTCTCTTATCATCAGAATTCTTTGAATGTCGGATTTAGGCTTTTTATCTTTGATGCGTATAAAGTCATATCGATGAATGTCCATGCGCTCAATTTTTTCACCAAACTTGCCTCTTCTGCCGCTGAGTACAATGCATCTATCTGTTTTGTAGGACTCTCGTTTGAAAAAACACCTGAATCATTCAAAAATGATCTCGAAGATGCCGGACTGATATTTTTTGACAATATGGATGATATCCTCAAAGACAAAGATCTTTTGCAAGAGCTTGGCGGCGGTGGCGGCGGTGCTGTTAAACAAAGTCGTGCTTTAACTAAAACACTCGTTAACGAACTTCCTCATTTTATTGAGGCAACCGTTTCCACTATTGCCATGATGACCAATGCCAAGGCCACAAAAAACTCAGTCAATATTCAGCCGCTGAGCATTGTTAATGCGGGTGAACAATACGCAAGTTCGATCGGATTTTATGGAGCTATTGACGGATTGCTCATTCTGATCTTTCCAAAAACAATTGCAAGAAAAGCCTGCGAGCTGCTCATAGGCGATGCTAATGCAAGTGAAGAAGAGATACTCGACTCTTTGGCTGAGTTTGTGAATATCATCGGTGGACGCGTTAAAGTTCTTCTGTCAGCAAATAAGAACCATCTTGACATTACGCTTCCCCGTACCTATTCTGATATTAACACGCTTTTAGAGATTGCACAAAATAAAAAAGGGGTACAAGTTGACCTTAGTTTTGAGGGTGAGCACTTTATCTTTTTCTTGACACGGTAAATAAAGCTCCCTTTTTCGCTAAAATAGCACAAAAATATTCAAGGGTCTCATCATGCTCGTCGCTCCAAGCATTCTCTCTGCCGATTTTGGAAATCTAGCACGTGATGTTCGTGCCATCTGCGATGCCGGATGTGATCTCGTACACGTCGATGTTATGGATGGACATTTTGTTCCCAATATGACAATCGGACCGGTAGTCGTAGATGCGATTGCAAAAGCGGCCACCAAGCCTCTTGACATTCATCTTATGGTTCAAAATAACTCTTTTTTTGTGGATCTTTTCGCACCACTGAAACCTGGTTTCATCACCTTTCACATCGAAGAAGAAAAAAATCCGCATAGACTGGTTCAATATATCCGGTCTCTTGGTATTAAACCGGGAATCGTTCTAAATCCTCATACTCCTGCAGAAGCGGTGGAATATTTATTAGGCGATGTCGATATGGTACTCATCATGAGCGTCAATCCAGGTTTCGGCGGCCAAAAGTTCATCCCGACGGTTGTGGAAAAAATCAAACGTCTCAAAGTACTACGTGACCGTATCAACCCTGCGTGTCTCATTGAAATTGATGGGGGGGTTGGCAGCTCTAATATCCAACTGTTAAAAGATGCCGGTGTAGATGTCTGTGTTGCAGGAAGCTATGTTTTTGGCGCCGATGACTACAAAACAGCTATTGACAGCCTGCGCGTATGAGAGTAAAAATCTGCGGCATCACGTCCCTGCAAGATGCGCAATGTGCTATTGATGCAGGAGCAGATGCTCTTGGATTTGTTTTTTATCCCGATTCTCCCCGATACATTAGTCCGACCGAAGCTAAAAAAATCATTCAAGAACTACCCCCTTTTGTTGAAAAAGTCGCCCTTTTTGTTAACGAAACTTCTGATCATATACGCGATGTGTGTCTGGCAACAGGTTGTACGCTCGCACAAATACATTTTGAGGTTAGTGAATCATTTTTCGAATCCCTGACTTTTCCATTCCTGCGGGTAATCCGCGCCCAATGCAAAGAGGACATTAACCAATATTCAAATCATTACCGACTTGTAGATGCTTATTGCGATAGCTTTGGCGGCAGCGGTAAACGACTCAATATCGAGTGGTTTGAGGATGTTGATTGCTCTAAAATAATTCTTGCCGGCGGGTTGGACTCCACCAATGTCGCATCTCTTAAATCTTATGGATTTTATGGCGTTGATGTAAGCAGCGGCGTCGAAGCTTCCAAGGGAAAAAAAGATTTTTTACAGGTTCAATCGTTTATCCGTGAGGCTAAATCGTGAAACTTGATCCAAAGCTGCTTGTCCGTCTCACCAAAAAAGGTATCCCCAAAGAAGAATTTGAATCACTTCTTCCGCAGCCAAGTTCATTGGCACTAGAACTCTTATGCGCGCAAGGGTTAAATCTAGTCATTAAGGACAATCTCTACTATTTGAGCAGTACCCATACCTCCGTTTCAGACACCCTTTTTTGTATTGTTGATGTAGAAACCAATGGCTCAAAGCCATCCCAGCATCAAATTATCGAGATTGGTGCCGTAAAACTCCAAAATGGCGTTATCATCGATACCTATGACAGCTTAGTCTATGCAACAGACATCTCGAAACAAATACAAGAGATAACTGGGATCAGCGTACAGCAAACGCTCAAAGCTCCAGCGTTAGCCAAAGTGATGCATGAATTTCGCCTTTTTTTAGGAGATGCTATTTTTGTGGGTCATGATGCGAAGTTTGATTATAATTTTGTATCGGCTATGATGGAAAAAGTGGGATTAGAGGCCCTGCTCAACCGATCGTTGTGTACCATAGATCTGGCAGAACGCACCATAGAGAGTGAGCGATATGGCTTAGCCTATCTCAATGAGCAATTAGAGCTCTATCGTGAGGCGACACACCACCGCGCTTTATCAGACGCCATGACAACGACAAAGCTACTAAAACGGACTTTGCCATTGATCCCAAAATCGATACACACATGCGAAGAGTTGATTGCTTTTTCGAAAGAGGCAAAACGGCTGAAACGGCTCAAGCCCCTACCAAAGAAGATCGAAGTAAGCGATCCCGCTTACTCGGAGTAGCGACCAACTGAAACAAGACGGTTGTATCGCTTTTCCAGACGCTCGTGATCACTAATCTTTTTTAACGTGTCTACTTGTTCCATGAAATAAGATTTAATGGCTTCAGCAGCTCCTAACTTATCCCTGTGTGCACCAATAAGAGGCTCATCAATAATATCATCGATCAAGTCCAATGATTTCAAATCTGCACTGGTGATTTTAAGTGCTTTGGTCGCCGCTTCCACTTTAGTAGGGTCATTCCATAAAATAGCAGAACAGCCCTCCGGAGAGATAACGCTGAATACCGAATAACGCATCATAGCAAGTTTGTCCGCAACACCGATAGCCAAAGCTCCACCGCTTCCGCCCTCACCGATAACGACAGAAACCGTAATGGTATTTAAATTGGAAAGCTCAAGAAGATTACGGGCAATCGCTTCACTTTGATTGCGTTCTTCCGCACCAAGACCTGGATATGCGCCAGGAGTGTCAATAAGCATAAGCAATGGTATTTTAAATTTTTCAGCCATTTTAGCCACACGAAGAGCTTTTCGATACCCCTCAGGATTTGGCATACCAAAATTACGCTTGAGCTTGTTTTTAGTCCCACGCCCTTTTTGCTCACCGATGATCATAACGCGCTCTTCACCGATGTATCCGATGTAACATACGATTGCAAGATCATCACGGAAATGACGGTCACCATGCAACTCATATTTTTTATCAAGTATTAGATTAATGTAATCAAGTGCATAAGGACGGTCTTGATGGCGCGCCAATTGCAGCTCTTGATAAGGAGACAGGTTCGCGTAGGTTTTAGTGACCTCTTTTTCAAGATCACCTTTGAGGATATCCACCGCATGATGATCATAACGAATCTCTGCGGCGATTATTTCCTCTTGTATTTGACAAATCTTTTGTTCAAAATCAAGATACGTAGCCAACTGAAGCCTTTAGATTTTTTTGAAAATAACGACGCCGTTTGTGCCGCCAAATCCAAATGAGTTGCTCATAACGATGTTCAAATCAGCTTTACGAGCGACATTAGGGACAATATCCAAATCACAATCCGCATCCGGAGTCTCATAATTGATCGTTGGAGGGATAATACCATCGCGCATTGCCATAATACTTACAACCGCTTCAATTCCGCCAGCTGCACCCAGACAGTGACCCGTTTGCCCTTTGGTTGAACTGATCGGAGGACAGTTTTGGGCGCCGCCAAACGTCGCTTTGGTCGCCATTGTCTCGTACCAGTCATTGTACTTTGTACTTGTACCGTGTGCGTTGATGTAATCCACTTTTGGATTACCCGCCATTTTCATCGCAGCTTTCATAGCACGAGCAGCACCTTCGCCGCCTGGGGCTGGTGTAGTGATGTGGTTTGCGTCTCCGCTCTCACCAAATCCGATCAACTCAGCATAGATACGTGCACCGCGCGCAACGGCGCTTTCGTATTCTTCGAGTACCAAGGCTGCGGCACCCTCACCCATAACAAATCCTGTACGATCCGCATCAAACGGGCGTGATGCTTTTTTCGGTTCATCATTACGCGTAGAAAGCGCTTTCATAGAGGCGAAACCGCCGATTCCAACACCGCATATTGCCGATTCTGCAGCAACAACTAACATTTGATCCGCACCACCGACCATAATCGTCTTAGCCGCTTCGCTGATCGCGTGTGTACCTGCAGCACATGCCGTTACACTTGAAAGATTTGGCCCCTTTAGCCCGTGCTCAATCGATACAAAACCGCCCAGCATATTGACCAATGCTGAGGGAATAAAAAATGGAGAGATACGGCGAGGCCCTTTGGTCTCTAATACGATTGAACTGGCTTCAATCGCAGCCAATCCGCCGATGCCTGCCGCTGCGCTGATACCAAAACGATCTTTATCGATCTCTGCATTCAAGTTTGCATCCGCCATCGCTTCTTGCGCCGCTTTTAGTCCAAAATGGATAAAACGGTCTGCTTTTTTAACTTCTTTTGGAGGCATAACCGTTTCGGGATCAAAACCTTTGACTTCTCCGGCAATTTGAACGCTCTGATTGGATGCGTCAAAAATAGTAATGGTATCAATTCCACATTCACCATCGCATATTGCTTTGAAAGAACTCTCTTTATCGTGACCTAATGCATTAATCATGCCCATACCGGTTACTACTACTCGTCTCACATCTTCTCCTGCTGATCGCTGATCTCAGATATTCTTTCGCGTGATAGCTAAAAGAAAAAATATCTAAGACCAATATAAATGGCTGAATACCAAGGCTAATGCCTTGATAAAATGACTACTTTTTGCCTTCGATGTAATTGATTACATCTTGAACTGTTTGGATTTTTTCTGCTTCATCATCAGGAATTTCGATATCGAATTTCTCTTCAAGAGCCATTACTAATTCAACAACGTCAAGGCTGTCTGCACCGAGGTCTTCTACGAATTTAGAATCCGCTTTAACTTCGTCCGGGTTAACACTTAGTTGTTCAACAACTACTTCTTTAATATCTTCCAATAGCGCCATAATAGCTCCTGTTTTAATGAGTAAAATCATAAAATTATAACATATTTAGCTTAAGTGGCAAAACTTTGCCCTTAAGACTTTTTACATGAACATTCCGCCGTTGACTTTTAGAGTCTCACCCGTAATATAAGTTGAGTGATCACTGAGTAAAAAAGCAGTCGCTTCTGCGACTTCTTTGGGCTCACCAAAACGACCCATAGGAATCTTTGCGGTAAATGTAGCTTTCACTTCATCACTAAGAACATCCGTCATATCGGTCGCTATGAACCCTGGAGTCACCGTGTTGTATCGGATACCGCTCGTTGCCGCTTCTTGTGCAAAGCTTTTTGTCATTGCTATCACACCGCCCTTAGAAGCCGCGTAGTTCGTTTGACCCGCATTTCCTGTTTCACCAACGATTGAGGCAATGTTGACAATTGCACCAAATTTTTTCTTGCGCATTGCCTTAAATGATTCACGACAGCCGACAAAAGCTGAGAGCAAGTTGGCATTGATTACCGCCATAAAGTCTTCACTTTTCATCCGAAGAGATAAACCGTCTTTTGTAATTCCCGCATTGTTCACCAAATAAGAGAGCTCGCCATCCGCATCTACTATCATTTTGATTGCATCAACAAAGGCAGTTTCGTCGCTCACATCAAATCCGATAACAGCAGCTATTCCACCTGCAGCTTCAATCTCTGCCTTCACAGCATCTGCTGCATCTGCACCACTGCGATAATTGATCCATACTTTTAACCCGTAACCCGCTAATACACGTGCTACTTCCGCACCGATTCCTCGGCTTGAACCTGTTACCAATACATTTTTACCTGTGAACTTCATCTAATTCCTTTATAGTTAAATAAGTGCCTGATCCATTTCTGAGGGTTTTTCAATGCCCATAAGTTTTAAAACGGTAGGTGCAACATTGTTAAGTGCCCCAGGATGGACCTCTTTGACCTCATCATCCAACACAAAACACCATACTTTACCCACAGTATGATTTGTGAGTGTATTACCGGCATCATCACGCATCTCTTCACAATTGCCGTGATCCGATGTAATCACCACTGCATAATCATTACGCTTACTCGCTTCAATAATCCGGGACAACTCTTTGTCTACCGCTTCTACACCTAAAATTGCCGCTTCGAAATCGCCTGTGTGCCCTACCATATCGCCATTGGCGAAGTTAACGACTACAAAATCATACCCTTCATCCATTGCTGTGACAACGGCATCCCCTACTTCAGGTGCGCTCATAGCAGGTTGCAAATCGTACGTTTTGACCTGCGGGCTTGGAATCAACACACGGGTCTCATTTTCATACGGTTCTTCAATACCGCCATTAAAGAAAAACGTCACATGGGCATATTTTTCTGTTTCTGCCGTATGAAGCTGACGTAAACCGGCATTTGAGATCACTTCCGCCAAGGTGTTTTCCGGCGCATCTTTTGGAAAAAGTACCGGAAGCGGAAGGTTTTTATCATACTGCGTCATTGTTGCTAAGTGAACCGGAATGTAGGTACGTTCAAAACCTTTAAAAGCAATATCCCCAAGGGCAGACGCGAGTTGACGCATACGATCACTTCTAAAGTTAAGCGTTAAGACTGAATCCCCTTCCCTAAAACCATCATAACCATCAAAAGCACACGGAGTGATAAATTCATCCGTCTCTCCTTTTGCATACGCATTTTCAATATAATCAGAAACACTTTGCTCACTCTTCGGATGGGCCGACACGATTGCATCGTACCCTTTTTGAATACGATCCCACCGGTTATCACGATCCATCGCATAAAAACGTCCGCCTAATGTGGCTATTTTAATGTTGTTGTCCCCATGAGCAAGAACGGTTTGTAAAAAAAGCGATGCGGAGGTAGGTGCTACATCGCGTCCATCGGTAATCAGATGAAGCCATACTTCGCGACCCGTGGTAGCGGCAATCTCAGCAACACCCAAAAGATGATCGATATGCGAATGAACTCCGCCATCACTCATAAGTGCAATCAGATGAAGTCGATTGGAAGCTTTGAGTAAATCAACAAAGGGAGCATTACGCGCAAAGCTTCCATCTTCCAATGCCAGAGAAATTTTGACGAGATCCTGATACAAGACCCGACCGCTGCCGATACTCATATGTCCCACTTCCGAATTTCCCATTTGCCCCTCAGGTAATCCGACGCTAAGGCCTGATGTATCGATCAACGAGTGAGGCACTTCTTGAAACAGCCAATCGTAAGTCGGTTTTGTGGCTGAACGAAACGCATTGAAATCGTGCTTTGGAGAATACCCGATCCCATCAGTAATGACTAAAACGGTTTTTTTTCTCAAAACTTCTCCTTGATTAATCAAACTTTTTGCCGATTATATTAAAATATCACTTTGCATTGCTTTACATCCCGAACACAAAGAGTCCACTACATGTTACACTGGTTATACACAACGTTCGGAATCAACTTATTCCAATATATCACCTTACGTGCAGGGGTGGCATTTTTTATTGGTCTTTTCTTAACAATGTTTCTTATGCCCCGCTTTATCTCTTGGGCTCAACGGTCCGCTCGTGTTCAACCTATCAACGAATATGTAAGTGCGCATCAGGGAAAAGCAAAAACCCCTACGATGGGGGGCATTGTCTTTGCTTTCTCGACCATTATTGCTTCATTGCTGACCGTCAATATTGCCAATCCTTATGTAATCGGTGGTCTTTTAACGCTCGTTTTTTATTCCTATATCGGGTTTACCGACGACTGGGGGAAAATTCGCGGCGGCCATAATTTATCAGGTCTCAGCGCCCGTTCCAAAATGCTTTTGCAACTCTTTTTCGGTCTTGGAATCGGTATTTTTTTAATTACCGTTGCAAAACTCGAAACAGGCTTTTACGTCCCCTTTGTTAAAACGAGCCTTTTTGATATGGGTGAATTTAGTATTCTCTTCTGGGTCTTAGTCATAATTGCAACCTCAAATGCGGTCAACCTGACCGATGGATTGGATGGATTGGCAACGGTTCCCTCTATTTTCGCACTGCTCTCTTTGAGCGTTATTGTCTACATCGTCGGAAATGCCGCATTGGCACACTATCTCCTAATGCCTAAAATTCCTGCGGGAGAAGTAGTCATTATCGCCATGGCGCTGATCGGTTCGCTGTTGGGCTTTCTATGGTTTAACTGCCATCCTGCCCAAGTCTTTATGGGGGACAGCGGCTCGTTAACGCTGGGTGCTTTTATCGCGTATATGGCCATCATCAGTAAGAGTGAAATCCTTCTGATCCTGATTGGCCTGATTTTCGTTATTGAGACGATTTCTGTCATTGTCCAAGTGGGAAGTTTCAAACTGCGTCAAAAAAGGGTCTTCTTGATGGCACCGATTCACCATCACTTCGAGCTGAAACAATGGGCGGAAAATAAAATCATCGTCCGTTTTTGGATCATCGCCTTGCTATCCAATATCCTTGCAATCATCACACTAAAGATCCGTTAATGCAGCGTATGAATATTGCCTGTTTCGGGTATGGAAAAACGACACGTGCTATTGCCAAAGCTTACGGGCCTTGCACCTTTTTTGATGATAAAGTGACGAAACCGTTTACGGATGAAGAGGGAAATCATCTCAAGCCAATCAGTGAATTTGATTCGCGTCTGTACACCCATGAGATCCCATCCCCCGGATTCCCACCTGAACATCCGCTTATCCAAAAAGCAACCCACCTCATCAGTGAATACGATTTTTTCGCTCCCAAAATTCCTTTTTCCATCTGGATTAGCGGAACCAATGGCAAAACAACAACAACGCAGATGGTAGAACACCTGCTCAAAGATAAAGGAGCCATCAGCGGAGGCAATATCGGCACTCCGCTTGCTAGCATGTCCCCTGATGCCCCGATTTGGATTTTGGAAACGAGTTCTTTTAGTATGCACTACACCAACATCGCCAAACCTGATATTTATGCTCTTCTTCCTGTCACTCCTGATCATGTGGACTGGCATGGAAGTATGCAATCCTATTTTGACGCCAAACTCAAACCTCTCTCCATGATGAAAGAGGGAGAAGCTGTTATCCTTCCAAAAATGTTTGAATCTGCTCCTACAAAAGGGTTTAAAATCGTCTATGAGAATGAAAAAGACCTGGCCCGTTATTTTGGATTTGACATGAATCGTATCAAGTTCAAAGGGGCATTTTTGATGGATGCAATGATCGCGATGGGAACCGATAAAATTCTCTATGATCGCTGTGACTATGACAAACTCAACGCCTTTATCCTCGATCCTCACCGCCAAGAGGAGTTTCGTGATTCACGCAACCGCCTCTGGATCAACGACTCAAAGGCGACCAACATCGATGCTACTCTCGCAGCATGCCGTACCTATGGTGATGCACCTATCCATCTCGTTCTCGGAGGCGACGACAAGGGAGTAGAACTCGAAGAACTGTTCGCCCCTCTTAAAAAATATGACGTCAGCGTTTATGCCATCGGGGCAAACGCTTTGCGTTTAGAGGCACTTTGCCAGCAATATGGAATTCCTTGCGTACTTTGTCATACCCTTGACGTAGCTGTTGAGCAGATCAATAAAAAACATACCCGTAACAGTATCGCGATGCTCTCCCCTGCCGCCGCAAGCCTAGACCAATTTAGCTCGTATGCCCAGCGTGGCGATTTGTTCAAAGAACTTGTCATGGCGATCAAATAGCCTTTAAGCTTATTTTTAAGCTTCCATGGCTATAATTGCAGTCCATAAAATGTGGCTAATTAGCTCAGTCGGTAGAGCAGTAGACTGAAAATCTGCGTGTCCTTGGTTCGATTCCGAGATTAGCCACCACCTTATAAAACAATCCCCTCTAATACAGTCTAAATCAAACAACACAAACCCCTAAAACAAGCACTTTACTCACTATTTAGCGTCTAATACGCACTTACACGATTTAATAACATCTCACTTCTTAATGTGGTTATACATTAATCAAGATTTTTAATTAGCATTCTCTCTTCTTCCAATGAAAGGTAACGCCACTGACCGATTTCAATGTTGAGTTTAAAACTGCCAATGCTGATTCGGTTCAAGTCTAAGACCTTTAACGGCGTCCCAAATTTTGGGTCTTTCAGCGCCCCAAAAAGCCGACGGATATGCCGATTCTTTCCCTCGTCAATTACAATCTTGAGTTTTGTTTTCGCGCCACCAATGCTTATCTTTTCGACTTCAAGAGCTTTCAGTAGACCATGCGGGGTTTGGACTCCTTTCAAAGACTGCGCAATATGTTCGTCTGTTACGTGGCCTCTGACCCAGATCTCATATACCTTAATGCAATTCCCAGGTTTGGTCAACGCGTCGCCGATTTTACCGTTGGTTGTGAATAATAGAAGCCCTTTAGATTCTAGATCAAGGCGTCCAATTGGCATCCATCCCTCAGTAAAAACCCAATTGGGCAAAAGATCATAAACTGTTTTTCGCCCAAGTTCGTCAGATCGTGTGACCACATAACCCTTAGGCTTATTGAGTGCTAACAGTTTTTTCGAATAGGACGTTATTTTATTCATTAGGTGTATTCCTTAGGTATTTTTGATGTGCCCTTAAGTTAAGATTGTTTGAGCTTGACAATGAAGGGTATATGATAAAAAAAGTTTATGCAGATCAAGAGGAATTTTAGAATAAAATTTAATGCTTATTAGACGACAACAGCATCCATGTTTATCCTTTTACATTTTGCATGATAGTATCACAATTAAGATATTTTTCATAATTCCATGAAGAACTCGAAAAGGGACATAATCTCACGCGATGTTAAAGCAATCAGAAAATTATTAACTATGAAGTGAACCAATGTAATCTAAACAGCGCTATAATTTTCTTAATAAAATAATCAAAGTGGAAAGTCTGAAAAATTCTCAAGGGTTTTATTCATGTATTTAAACACAACACTTCCCCTTACCGACGCCGATATCGTAAATGCCCAACCCTCTGATACCAATCGCAAGCTCTATGATAAAAAAGGACTTTATTTACTGATAAAAACCACCGGAGGTAAACTTTGGCGTCTGAAATATGAATATGCAGGGGTAGAACAAAGTGTCACTTTTGGAACTTATCCTGCATTATCGCTGAGTGATGCCCGTACGATGTGTACTCAACACCATGATGATATAGCTCAAGGGATCGATCCCGCACTCAATCGTAAGAGTCGAAAACACGCTGAAGCCTCCAAATTGCTATAATTGCGTTTATCATTTAGTTAAAGGCTTTTTTTGCGTATTTTTTTTCTCCTTCTTTTTTTATTCACCACCTCACTGTTTGCAGTGGTGAGCATCGCACCTGTGGATATCGGGTCTAACCCCGGTTTGAGCGGAAATGTATCGGGAGCCTTGAGTTCAAAAAGTGGAAATACCCAAAAAGATGACTATTCGCTTGGGCTTCGTGCACAATATGATCAAGGAACGGATTATCTCGCATGGGGAACGCTTACCTACGACTACGGCACTTCCAATGGTATCAAAAACGAAGATAAAACGTATGCACACGTGCGCTACATTCACGCCTTATATGAGGGCGACTGGTGCAGTGAACTGTTTGTACAAATGGAGCAAGATAAATTCAAAGCCATCAATACACGTTCTCTAACGGGAGCGGGTGTGCGTTGGCGTTTTTTAAATTCAGACGACTGGGGCAAAGGGTATGTCGGAATGGGAGGTTTAATTGAAAAAATCGATTACACTCATCCCGAAATCAATCCTAATGAAAAAAACACCCGAGCCAACAGTTATGTTGCCTTTACAAAGAGTTTTGAGGCAGCCATAAAACTGAGCTATGTGGGCTATTTTCAACCAAAGCTTGATGATGCTGCAGATTATGTTTCCTCGCAAACTGTGGAACTTAATATTCCGATCTATAAAAACCTTGGGTTAAGTCTGACTGCCAAATACCTCTACGACAGTTTACCGGCAATCGGTATTGAAAAGAGGGATACCGCGTATGCTACGAGCTTGATGTGGGAGTTTTGATCAGAAGTTAAACAGGGTATTTTTTATAAACTGAAGCTGTCTAAATCAGGTATCCAATCATCTTGATTTTTATCCACAGAAAACACTTCGTCTGTATCGTGAACCAGTACTGATCTCGAAAGTTTAGCATCTGGAAAAATTCTGCCAATAGCATGGCTTAGCTTCTCAGCGGTGACCGGTTTAAGTACATAACCGCTCGCACCTGCCCTGATCGCTTCTATCACCATTTCTTCTTGCCCGTGAGAAGTGACCATGATAATTTTTGCCGCCTCATTTCTCTTTCTAATCCCTCTCACTGCTTCTATACCATCCATGTCAGGCATTGTGATGTCCATCGTGACAAGATCAGGAGCATGTTTCGTATAACACGCGATCGCTTCTTTGCCATTCTTGGCTTCTGCCACTATTTCATGACCCATACGCTCTAACATTTTGGCTATATTTCTGCGAATGATCAACGAATCATCAACTATTTCAATTTTTAACATAATGTATCCTTTGCTCTATTTTCTGTCAAAAGTGCCAACATGATTGACCCGCTGGACGTTTTGATTTCGGTTGTACACAAATTGGTATGCGCATTTTTAAACAGCGTGTTGCCAGGTCCGATCATACAAGGTGGTGTAATAACCACGCCTGCTCCTTTATTGGGAAAGTCCATAATGGCATTGCCCAAAACCGTATTGGCAACTTCACAGGCAACCTGCTCCTTCATAAATTCATACGCTGTTTCGCCTTGTGCATCTACGATAAAAAATTTTGCCACATCCTCCAGGGCATGCGTCTCAAAACCCATAATCAACATACTATTGATAGAACCGCTGATCCCTATTTTTATCGCATAAGGATAGAGTGGAAGCTTATAAGACTTAGAAACTTCAAAAGTCTTCTCTAAGAGTTCTATGCCCATATCTTCACTTAAAAATGAACAAGTTCTCGCGGCAATCGGGGTCAATATTTCGGTGCATTCTTTCGCACTCACAACCTCTTCTCTTTTGGCAGTGGGAACAAAAAATATAAATACCGTCCCTTCCCCGTCCGAACTCACAACGCTCATTGTTCCGCCTATAGCTTCTAACTCATATTTGACTGCCCAAAGACCCATCCCGCGCCCTGAAAGATCATTAATAGTAGCTTTCGTTGAGAAGTTCTCATGGAAGATCAGGAGGTTAATCGCTTCTGCACTCATCGCATCGACTTCATCTTGTGTCAAAATACCTTTGAGAATCGCTGTTTGCGCCACCAAGAAAGTATTGATTCCCATACCGTCGTCTTGGATGCGTATTTCCCAGCCATCTTCTGTTGCCGTGACAGCACATGAGATCGATCCCATCTCATCTTTTCCTCTTACACTCCGTTCTTCTGGCGATTCCATACCATGATCAACACAATTTCTAAAGATATGGACAAGCGATTTGACAAAGGGCTTATGAGAATCTTCAAGAATCATATTTTTATCGCATTCGATCCGCATTGGATAGAGATGTTTACGCAGTTTCTGAGAAAGTTTTTCTACAAGTTTTGAATACGATGAGAGTCTTGTAAAAAGTGATTTATCATTCAAAAATTCTCTCGTCTTTTTATCAAAAAAAGCTTCTCCCAATACTTTTTCGAGTATGGATAAATCGCGTTCTAACCAGTTTTCGAGTTCCACTTTTTTTAAAAGATCCAAAATTTGCTCATTGGTCGTAGATTCCTCTCCTAAGAAGAGGGAGAGTTTTTCTTCGAGCTTGTACAGGCCAAGCGGTGTCATAATAAAATCTTTTTGCGCAAAGAGGCCTTTAAATGTATGAACCGCTCGATAGATTTCAATTATATTGTCATACGCCGTTTGGTCATTTTTGACTAACTCGCACTGTGCGCTTATGAACTCACGATAATCATCCAAAAGATCAAACAGTTCATCGCTGTCTTCTACAGCGGATACAATCATCTGTAATTTGTTTTTTTCTATCTCCAATCTTTTCTCAAGCGCTATTTTTTCAGTAATATCGGTGATAATAAGCATGAATGTCTCAATGCCTATTCTTCTGTATTCCACAATAATCATTTTTTTAGCTATCGTAAATTCTGAATGTAACAGGGAGAGAATGTTCTCCACTCGCAGCGTATCTTGATCCCCTATCAACGATTTAATATTTTCAACAAATCTATTTTTGTGAGTTTCATCCTCGCCAAATAAAAGTTCGGCAATATTTTTACCCTCAATCTCTGTCTGAAATATCTCACTGCATTTCGCCGAGTACTCAGGATGAATCAACATGTCCCCTGAAAACGACAAAAAGCCCTGATCTGAATTATCCAGCAGTGTTTTTAACTCGAGAGTGCGGCGTTTTACTTCAATTTCAAGCAGAGCCTGATTACGTTTATTATGGTAAAAATAAGCGGTAAACAGCGGTATAAGAATGACTATATAAAATACGATTTCAACAATGGAGTTTTTGAGTATCTTGTCCAACTCATCATCAATAAAATCAACTTTAATATCAGCACCCACAACATAGAATTGCCCGTCACTGCTACTATGAGGAATTAGTACCGATCGAAAGTGTCCCCAGTTATCGGAGGAGACTTCAAATAATATTTTTTTGCTAACAAACACATTGCGCAGTTTCGAATCTTCCTCATCATAAACATCAAAATAGTGAGACACGTTTACATTTTTTCTGAGTTCATTCTCAGTCGCGCTGCTGGAGGTAAAGAGGATATCATCCCCCTGCTTTATATAGGAATACATATATTCTACGCCGGAAAGCTTTGCCTGTACCGAGAGTCTTTTGATATTTTCCCTATCTTTTTGCGCAGACACCTCATCTTTTGTCATACCGACATGATGAAAATTTTCAGGGATGACTGTGGATACCCGAAGAGCGCTTTGGATAAGTTTGGCATCAAGGTCAGCAATAAGAGTCTGTTTGGAAGTCTGATAATTCGTATACACATAAAATGATGTACTTGCCAGGTAAAAAAGAAAGGCAAAAATATAATAAAGCTTATTGAGTTTCACTTGTTGCCTTCTTCTGTCTGCATTGATAAAAAGTTAAAAAAGATGATACTAAAAAGAAGTAAGATTAGTGTAACATTTATGAATATTTTGTATACAAAAAGAAGATTTATAAATAAAATTTCCATGGGGGAGTTTCTTGACCATTTCAATAGCAAAACTATTTAAGTTATTTAATATTTATATAGGTTATTATGCCGCAGTCTATCAGCTTAACGCGAATGTATCTAAAGGATTTCATAACATGTATGCTAATAATAGAATGTGGTATACCGCTTTCACAAAAAAATTCGCCGCTGTCTCCGGAAGGTCATCGACCTTTGCTTTTGCGATTGCCTCCATTTTAGTATGGATGACAACGGGACCTTATTTTCACTTCAGTAATACGTGGCAACTTGTCATTAATACCTCGACAACCATCATCACTTTTATTATGGTTTTTGTCATTCAAAATACCCAAAATCGCGATACGGGAGCCATCCAGATAAAACTCGATGAATTGATACGCTCAACAGAAGGGGCACACAATGCGCTCTTAGATTTAGAAGAGCTGGAAGAAGAACACCTCAGACGTTATCAAGGACTCTATCAAGCACTGGCGAGAAAAGCACGTGTGCGAATTGAGAATGGCGACAAAGATACAGATATGCCCTCCTCTTACAAAGATGAATAGGGTCCCATTAACGCAAAAATAGATAAAATCTTTGATTGTGGAAATGAGCCTAAATTTTTCGGGTATGGAGATTACGTGATGGACGACAAACCTGACATTAGCGGATTAACCTCTTACCAAGCGACAGAGCGACTGATTCAGTACGGTCGCAATGTACTCCCCGGAAGTGAACCGAAAACACTTATATCCCTCATCTTCAAAGTCATACGTGAGCCCATGTTTTTAATGCTCATCGTAGCGGGCCTCATCTATTTGACTCTTGGAGATCGTGCTGAGGCTGCATTTTTGCTGGTTTTTGTTTTTGTTGTTATTGGCATCACTCTGGCACAAGAACACAAAACACAAAGAGCCTTAGAATCACTGCGCGATCTCTCCTCACCTCGCACATTGGTAATACGGGATGGTCAAGAGATTCGTATCTCCAGCCAGGAGGTCGTTCCAGGTGACATAATGGTGCTTCATGAAGGGGATCGTATTGCGGCCGATGCACACCTTGTCCAAGGGCAGCTGTCAGTGGATGAATCACTCCTTACCGGAGAATCGGTAAGTGTAGACAAAACCGCGGGTTCAGAGGAAGCCTGTTCGCTATTTGCAAGCACGGTAGTGACCAAAGGTATTGGACTGGCCATCGTACAAACAACAGGAATTGCAACGGCTGTAGGTCAAATAGGGCAGGCTCTATCCGTGACCCATGAAACCCCATCGGGTCTTCAACACGCATCCCGTTCGTTCGTTCGCACACTGACCGTACTTGCCTTTGGTTTAGCATTGCTCCTCGTATTGGTGAATTGGGTATGGAATAATCATCCGATTTTAGAAAGTATCCTCTCAGGAATTGCCCTTTCAATGGCTATTTTACCGGAAGAGATCCCCGTTATTCTCACCGTATTTTTGGCACTTGGCGCGTGGCGAATCAGTAAAATACACGTCCTCACCCGCAATGTCACGGCGGTTGAGGCGCTTGGAGCGATCACCGTATTGGCGGTTGATAAAACAGGAACATTGACCCAAAATCGTATGCAAGTCGCTGAACTCTCTGCGCATAATATCTCTTTCATTGCCAGCGAAGAGAACGAGCTTGCCGAGACGTTTCATGCTCTTGTTGAATTTGCAATACTCGCCACTCCGATAGACCCCTTTGATCCTATGGAAAAAGCTATTCAACAATTTGGTCATTCCCACTTAAGCGGTACCGAACACCTACATGGTAAAAGGACCCCCGAATATCACTATGAACTTTCACCTGATATTTTGGCGATGACCCATGTGTTTTCGGACGAAAAACCCTTGTTGTATCTTCTGGCTACGAAGGGTGCGCCCGAAGCGGTTGCCGATTTGTGTCATCTGAGTGCCAAACAAATTAAGAAAATTGAGTTCCAAGTAGAAGATATGGCCAAGCGAGGGCTGCGAGTACTTGGTGTTGCCAGAGGTACGTGGCAAGCGCCAAAAAATGATTCCCTTTGGCCCAAAAGCCAACATGACTTTGATTTCACCTTTTTAGGACTCGTGGGATTTATCGATCCTCCCCGCCCCGATGTTTCTGCTGCGATTGCCCAATGTCACAGTGCCGGTATTCGCGTGCTCATGATCACTGGGGATCATCCTCAAACAGCTCGCTGCATTGCAAAAGAAGTAGGCTTAAATGAAAATGCACATGTTCTTATGGGTGAGGATATCGCCAATTTAGATGATATCACCCTGCGTGCTCAGCTGCTAAAAACAGATGTATGTGCACGTATGAAACCAGAACAAAAACTGCGGCTTGTCCGTGTGTTGCAGGGATCTGGAAATGTAGTAGCGATGACGGGTGACGGAGTAAATGATGCTCCCGCATTAAAAGCCGCAGACGTCGGTATCGCCATGGGGGAACGTGGGACTGATGTTGCCAGAGAATCTGCAAGCTTAGTACTGCTGGATGACCGTTTTGAGAGTATAGTGGCAGCTATTGCTCAGGGACGCCGAATCTACGACAACATTACCAAAGCAACCCGATTTGTCTTTGCCGTACACTCACCCATCATCGCGTTGGTACTCGTTCCGGCATTAATGCGATGGCCGGATATCTTGCAACCCGTTCACATCGTTTTGATGCAGCTCTTGATCGATCCTGCTTGTGCTATCGTCTTTGAAGCTGAAACAGCGGCTAGTAATGTGATGAACCGTCCTCCGCGTTCTATGGCATCGAGTCCTTTTTCTATCAATAATGTCGGCTATGCGCTCATACAAGGTATGGGTATCGCGCTCATCCTCTTAGTCGGATATGCTCTGCTGCGACAGGGCGGTTGGAGCGACGAAAATCTTCGGATCAGTATCTTTACAGCACTCGTCCCGACGCTGTTTCTGCTGGTTTTGGCAAATCGTGATTCAAATTTTGTTTTTAAAGGAAATCCATGGATATTGACTATGTTTGGGGGAGTGAGTCTCATTCTTGTGGCAATTTTATTTGTACCGTTTTTACGTGATATACTAAGATTTTCACCGGTAACTTTTCCACCGATTTTTGCTTCAATAACGATGATAACCGTTAGTGGAATATGGTTAAAAGTTTTACAAAGGATTCACGTCAGGATCGAAAAGCGATGGCAACCTGCTTCGTAACCATATTCCAATATAAAGTTATGCCTGTTAACTATTTTACTGACAATATTAAGACCCAATCCAAATCCCTGCATTGTACGTGAATCTTCCTCACGTGTAAAAGGGGTGAGCAAATTCTCAAATTCTTTTTTCAATGGTTTCCCATGATTATAAACGCTTATTTTATTCAACGTAACTTCAAGAGTAATGGGAAGTTTATCGGTATACTTGAGCGCATTATCAAGGAGGTTTTTCAAGGCGAGTGATAAATATTTTAGATCACCGGTCAATGAAAAATTGCTTTTTAACTCAAGGCTTATTGCTGATTCATCAACAAGATGCAATTTCGAAAGCGCTTCCAAAGCAAGTGTTTCGGCGCTAAATGTTTGAAGATTCAGGGTATCGGTTGCTTGAAGTTTTTCGATCTCTAAAAGTTCTTGTGTCAATGAATCGAGTTCTCCAAACGAGCGTTTAATTGTCTCTTTGGCCTTTGAGGGCTCAATTTGTTCCAGAGCAAACAGCCCCCTCGAGATAGGGGTACGCAACTCATGCCCCACATCACGAAGCAACTCTTCTCTGGAGAGGATCAGGTTTTCAATGGTCTGCGCCATCTCATTGTATGTCTTTGCTACGTCTCCTATCTCATCGCGTGAGTGAACATCACTGCGGCTACGGTAATTTCCCGTAGCAAATTGACGCATGCTTAATGCTATGGCGTGCAATGGTGAGAGCATCCTAAGAATGATAAAAAAGATCACCGCCAATACAACAATATCTGCAACCACGAGGTACCCTAATATCCACCCCTCTTTTTGTGCTTCACCCAGCGTCGTGTCACGCAGATACAGCTCTTCATCTATATAACGGACATGCATGACGTAATCACCCCCATGTGCTTCAAAAACCTCAAATAAACCAAAAGTATGGGTCTGTTGAATAATGAAGCGCTTTGGAGTCTCAGGGGCTATTTTGACGAGATTTAAACTTTTCAGCTTACCTTCCAGCTCATCTGCGGATGAAACCGCTATCCATGTAAATATTTTACGCCCATCAAGCAGATATTTTTGCAATAGAAGTGATTCGTATTTTTGGGTATTGATTTTATCGATTTGATAGCCAATGCCAATCATGAGCGTTAAGCTGATCAAAAACAGTGACGTTATTTTAGTAAATATTGACATGAGTTACCCCGTAAACTTATAGCCGATACCCCATACCGACTTGATGTAAAGGGGCTCTTTAGCATCATCACCGATTTTTTGACGAAGATTGCTGATGTGCATATCGATGGTCCGATGTTTCGTCTCTTCATCAAGACCCAATGCGTGAATAATTTGATCACGAGAGACGTTTTTCCCGCGGTTTTTTACCAAAAGAAGAAAAATATCAAATTCAATGCGTGTCAAGTCAATCCCATAGCCATCCATCTCTATCGATTTATTTGCCTCATCAATTGTAAAATCGGATATGGTAAACGCATGTTTATGACCGTAACGGCGCAAAACAGCCTCTAGGCGCAAAACAAGTTCGCGCGGTTCATACGGTTTGTCCAAATAATCATCTGCGCCAAGATCATAGCCATAGATTTTATTGCCTATGTCAGTGCGTGCAGAGGAGATGATGATAGGAATATCCAGCTGTTGTTTTATGGTTTTGGCAACATCGAAGCCGTCCATTTCAGGCAGCATGAGATCAAGAACCACAATATCAAACGGTTCTTTGCGCACCAATAACGCTTCAAGTGCCTCTTTGGGATTACTGTAACCGCAAGTGGTGAATCCAAACGGCTCCAAATATCCGATAATCAGTTCTTGAAGTGCATGGTCATCTTCGATGAGAAGAACTTTTTTACTCAATTTCCCACTCCTGTATATGGTGGATGAATTGTTGCTTCTGCTGTGGGGTCAGAATGGCATGAAGCTTCTTAAGCAATCGTGTTTGAATTTCTACAGAAGAGATCTGCCTCTCTGTACTTTTGAGACGAAATGTGTTTTCATCGAAAGTAGGATTGAGAAACAGAGCATTGAGTTCTAGGCGTGTCTTGGCATTTTGTTTGTGATAGAGGCGCGAAGAATTCTGATACTCCCGCATAATCTCTTTGACGGCTTGGTGCTGTTGAGAGGTAAGGCGTAAGTCATCCAAATCCATAGGAAAACGATGGTGGTCATCATCCATCTTGGACGAATCTGCCCATGCAAAACATAGTAGTGAGAGCAATACAATCAATAATTTCATGGTTATCCCTTTGCCATAATAGGCTTGATCGCAGTATCTTCAATAAGCCCCTGCTCCACATCACTATGACATGCTTTGCAGTTGGCACGACTTTTAACGAGGCCGCTTTGGAATACCTCAGAGGGAATATGCCGATGAGTTCGTTTCCAAAACGGTGTTTGCGTTATTGCTATGATATCGCGATTTTGGAGAGTTTGCATCATTTTAACCGACATCTCCTGTGTTGATGACTCTGCCGAATGCTTTAAAAGATACGCTAAAATAGAGTGATTATCCGCTAATTCCAGCGAAGCATCATCTCCAAAGTGGTTAGACAGGTCTCGCATCAGTTTAGTCCACGACTGTTTTGGTAAAAGTGATGGGGGATAGAGAGTATGACAAGAGGCACATTCATTTACAAATAACAGATGTTCTTTGGCATAGTTAATCTTTGGTGTATGAGAAGCAATTAACATGTTATTCGGGATACTAAGTGCATAAATAAGTATACCAATACTCCCCCCTATCCCGATGACTGCCACTATTTTTTGCAATAAAGACAAAGTAGCATTCTCGCCTTGCATATTTTTATGCCCGTCAAAGATAGAGATCAAGATACGATCCTCAGTATGCAACAATCTATCCACCAGCACACCGCCCACATGCGCTGCGATCAATATCCACAGCACATTGACGAAAAATTCATGAACCTCTTTAAAAAGATCCATCTCGCGAAATGCCTCGGTATGTAAAAAAGCCAAAAGACCACGATTTTCTTGAATCCCGTAAGCGAGAAATCCACTGACAATAGCCAAACCTACTGTTATGAACATCGCGATCATGATATAACTTGCCGCTGGATTGTGCCCAATATACTGACGCGAGGGATTAAAAATTCCTCCTAAATACTCTTTCAATGCGCTGATCTGAAAGCTAAAATCACTGAAGCGGGAATATTTTGGTCCCATCACCCCCCATAACAAACGAAAGACGAGCAATCCTGCAAGGGCACTGCCAAGTGCGACATGGATACTGAGCCAGCGATCTTCATCAGCACTGAGCCAAGCAGCTACAATAAATGCGACAAAAAGCCAGTGAAATAGTCGCGTAGGCAGTGTCCAGACATACATCCGTTTCATCATAATCTCCTAATGGTTATTCCCAACGTCCATAGTTGGGAATATTTATTTCGCGCTCACGGTAGCTTCCGGCCTCTGCATTGGTGTGGCAGGCGTTGCAGTTGGCAATACTTTTAACAGCCGGCTGGGTAATCATTTTTTTAGAAAGCTCACGATGCTCACTCACAAAATGGGGTATTTGAGAAATACGCAGAGCAACAGCACCTCTCATATCCGTAATACGATCATTTTTACTCGCATACGTCATCAAGTAATTTTGGACCGTTTTGCTGTCTGCCGTATCCATCGTTGCATCTGTACCGAAATGGTTATCAAGACCCTTCATTGTTTTATCCCACGATCGTTTGGGCAAAAATCCCGGCTGATAGGCCATGTGGCATGCACTGCACTCTTTTTTATACAAAGCAGCCGCACTTTGATCTTGTTTACTCAATGGTTTACTCTGCGTCGGGCGCGCATGCTCCATCTCATCATCATCGGCGTAGAGATAAGCGCCTCCGACTAACAAAGTGGCAACTAGCGATACATTCCATAATTTTTTCATGATAGATCCTTTTAATTTTTTTGTATATAAGTGAGAACATCACCTTTTTCTTGTGCGGTTCCCTCACGCGCGTAGACATCCACGAAATTGCGTTTGAGCCATTTTTTGACCTCTTTGGCACTCGTAAGCCGTTGTGGATTGGCACGAGGTGAGAGTGGTTCAATCACTTTTCCGGTGAGGGAATTTTTACCTGAATTACTCAGGTTAACCGTATGACACGTGGTACATGACATCGGCTGACCTTGTTTACCGACATGGGTCGAGGTAAAGATCTCTTTTCCTCTGGCAGCGTCAAATCCCGTAAAAGATTTGTTTTCAGCCTTAGCCGCAGATGAAAGCTCATTCATATATTGAGCGACTTCCGGTGATGCACCCATTAGAGACATTGAACCGATTAATAAGATAGTTAGGTATTTCATACCGTCCTCCTTGGTTTAGATACTGTAATGGTAGAGAAAGGGTGTCAATCCTTCCCATGAATTCTCTTGACACTTTCTTGACACTATTTGGCTATAGTTTTCTTATCAATAAATTAGCTTTACATAAACTCATTCAAGAAAGATCACCCATGACACCCTTTATAGCCATGCTCATTCCTGCTATTGTTGCATCCCTTGGAGGGGTGCTCGCTCTTTTATGGAATCCATCACACAATGCCCGCAGTTTAATCCAGCACTTTGCAGCTGGTGTTGTTCTCGCCGCTTTGGCTGTCGAAGTTCTACCGGAACTCGGACGTGAGCACGCACCCGCATGGGTTCTCATTGGTTCCTTTGCTGTAGGGGGCATACTGATGTACCTCATGAAGTTATGGAGCATTAGACTTGAGGGAAAAGAGAGTCATTTAGATGGCAGTACCTTCAATTATGGCTTGATTGCCGCAACGTTTATTGATGTCGCCGTGGATGGATTTATTATCGGTGCAGGATTTGCGGCAGGTGGTACTACCGGGTTAGTTTTAGCATTGGGGTTATCGGTTGAATTGCTCTTTTTGGGGTTGGCATTGGTTTCTGATACCATCAAGGGATGGCGCGTCATTCTTATGACCTCATTATTAGCAGGGGTAGTTTTGACCTGTACCATGCTGGGTAATTATCTTTTGGCAGGTGCTTCTACGAGTATCATTAGCGCAATTTTAGCCTTTGGTGTGGCGGCTTTGCTGTATCTTGTTACCGATGAATTATTAATTGAAGCGCATGTTGTAGAGGAAAAACCATCCTCTACACTTTGGCTTTTTGCAGGATTTTTAGTCTTTTGGAGTATTCAACTTTTTAGTGTTGCATAATATTAAATATAAATCCTCAATTCATGCTACCACTCTTAAGAAATCTTAGGCTACACTAATCAAAATTTCAGAGGTACTATATGAATAATGAGACTTTAACCCTGTTCGTCGGAATTATTGCACTGTGTATGATTATCATAACCGTTGTAATCGCGTTGATCGGATTTCACGCCATCCAGATGATACAAAAATCACAAGAATTTATAGCCCAGGTACAACATGAGTTGAGCTTCCTAACCACAAAGGGAGCACTGACGCTGCATGAGGTCAATGAATTTATGAAAAACCTCAAAGAGCAAACACAACCAATCAGCGAAAAATCGCTCCAAGCCTTGCATGAAATTCGTGACTTAGTCTCTTTTATCCATGAAGAGACAAAAGAGCTCACACTAAAAGCATCCAATGGAATTGCAAAAGTAACCATCGGTTCATTAGCAATCGGTGCACTGGCGCAGATATTCAAAAAAAAATCTAACGAGTAGAGGATCACTCATGGAAAAAAATAACGCACTCACATTTTTACTTGGCGCTGTTATCGGCGGAACAGCCGCTTATTACGCCTACAAACACCAAGATGAATTAATTGCCAGCATTAGTGACCTTGAAGGTTCTCTTAATCTTGATAGTAATGAACTCATTGAAAAAACAAAATTACAATTTAATCAGCTAAGTCAAAATGTCAAGACCGCTATTCAGGACTATACGGATACATCCGCAAAACCAACTGCTGCTAAGGAAGAGGAAATTGCTTCCCTCAAAGAAGAATTAGCACGCTTACGTGCAGAAATAAAAGCCCTAAACTCGTGAGCGCGAAACGTGATTGCGTCGTAACATACGCAACAGCGTAACTACAAATGCGACAATCGCAGGTCCTAAAATAAATCCCCAAAAACCAAAGGTTGCTAATCCAGCAACAATAGCAAAGAAAATAAGGAAATCATTAATCGCTTGGCGTCCATGACTCAATAAATGATTTACTTGCTGCAAAATGATAAGACGAACGACATTATCAATAAAAAAGGAAAGCATCGCCCACGAATAGATAAGAATGATCATCGCATTGGCACTGTTACCATTAAAAAACTCGTTTATCGCAATCGGAATCCATATCAATGCCGTTCCGACAATCGGGATGACTGACGTAACCGCAATCATCAATCCAAATAACCACGGATCATAAGGCTTAAAAAAACTGATAAATATTCCAAATGCCAATCCTTGCGCAATCGCTACACCAACCAAGGTATAAAACCCCGCAGAGGTAGTTGCAATCATATCTTTGATAAACTCTTGCCTAACTGCACGCCGTAATGGAATGATCGGAGCGATTGCGAGAGTGAGCGGACGGCGGTACCATGCGAGAAAAAAGAAGAAAACAACAATCATCACCATCTCCCCTAACGCTCCCAAAAACCCTAAAACTCCATTACCGAAACTCACCGCCAATGTTGAAACGATCTGAGCTTGATTTTCACTCGCTTTTTGTATCAATGTTGCCACTATTTTTTCCATCCATGCGAGCGAAGGAGGTAAGTGAGCAACTAATTTCATCGTTTGAATTTGAAATGTATAACCTATTTTCATAATCTCAGTTGGATGTGTTGCAATGTAATAGATAAAAAACAATATTGGGACAAACAGTACCAAAAAAAGTGCTAAAGTCATGACCGATGCACTGATCAATTCTCTATAGCCGCTAAGACGACCGATACGAATCAAACGCATATCCACTAAAACATGCAAAGGAGTAAATGCAGTCACGAGTAAAAAAGCGACAAAAAAGCTTTTTAAAAATGGTAAAAAAAGCCAACTCATAAGTGCGAATGCCGTTAAAATCATAACTTTTACAAATAAATTTCGTTGCATTTTTTCCCTTTAATTCTTCACTCTATTGTACTGTGTCACTGCTGATGATTTACAAAATGACGATAACTGCCATCAAGCATCTCGAGTCTTTCTCTCGATCCCTCTTCTAAAATTGTGCCGTTCTCCAATACATAAATATAATCGGCTCTCGTCACGGTACTGAGACGATGGGCGATGATAATAATGGTTTTTTGACTTAAAAACTCTTCCAACGCCTCAAAAAGTGCGGTTTCCGTATGAACATCCAATGCCGAAGTTGATTCGTCAAAAATAACCACTTTTGGATTGGCTAAAACCATACGTGCGATGCTAAGGCGCTGGCGCTGACCGCCAGAAAGCCGAATACCAAATTTTCCCACTTGTGTATCCAGTCCATCATTCAATTCCCGAACAAAAGATTCCAGCTGGGCGATACGCAAGGCATTCCAGATAATTGCTTCATCCAGTGCCTCTCCCATTGCAAGATTAAAACGCAACGTATCATTAAACATCAACGGCTGCTGCAGGACCACAAACACCTCATCACGGACGTTTGCAAAGCCGATATCCTGGACACTGATGTTGTTGTATAAAATGTCCCCCGATGTCGGAGGGTAAAACCCAACCAGCAATTGAGAGAGGGTACTTTTTCCGCTTCCGCTTGCCCCGATAATCGCTACTTTACTACCTGCTGCGATATTCAGATTCACCCCTTTTAGTATCGGTTCGGCTGGATCGTATCCGAAAACCAGATCTCGGGTTTGAATCGAAAGGGCTTTGGATGAAGATAACGACACTGGCTGGGAGGGCTGTTCAGGCTCCGTTGGAAGCGAAAGTAACTCGTTAAGTCTCAAGAGAGCATTTTTTGCATTGGCAAAACTGTATTGCAGGGATAATAGCTCTTGAACAGGAGTCATCATAAACCACAAATAGCCGAAAATACCAAACATCAATCCGATGCTCAAATCCGAATACAGCACCATGACAAGTCCAAGGGCACGAAAGATCTCAAATCCGCTCAAAAAGAGCGTATAGGAGTAACGCTCCCCAAACAGCGCTTTGATTCCATAAACACTGGCACTTTGTTTGAGACTATGGGATTGTTGTATTGCGTCACCGATGAAACGATCTTCTTTGTTGCTTGCACGAATCTGCCCAAAGAGGTCACACATCTGCGTAAGAGTATCGGAAAGGACCCCTATGGTACGATTTTGCTCCTTTTTGAGTTTTCCGACCTTCCCCGATATTTTACGGGTCACAATCATAATCATGGGCTGAAATATCAAGATCAGAACTCCAAAAAGCGGATTGATCCATATCAAAACTGCCGCCACCCCTATAAGTGTCGCAACCGATACGATCAACTTTGAGAGGGCATTGCCCAAAAACTGCTCGATAGTATCGATGTCCGTGATGAGATGGGTAATGACTTTACCGCTTCCAAGTCTCTCATAAGCACTCATCGAGACGTGTTTGAGATGCTCCAGTGCCTGTACGCGTATAGCAAAACTCAACTCCTGAGAAAGGGTGATAAAAAAACGCTGGGAAACAACACTCAGGAGAAAAAAAAGAAATCGCAATGTAATTGTCATTGCCAAAACAATACCGATATACAGCAGCGGTTCATGCAACGGCGTGAGCTGATCGATCACACTCGTTATCCCTCCCCCTTTTTTGAGCAATACTTCATCCACCATGAGAGGAATGAGCAAAGGAATAGGAATAGAGATGATCGTTGCCAGAATTGCGATCAAATTTCCCCACAACAAAGAGCGTTTATAGCGAAGCAGCATTGAAAAAAGTGTTCTAAAAGTAATCATGGTGCGATTATAATGCAATTATCATTCAAAAAAACTCCTTTATATACTGACACTAACTCACGAAGTATCATTATGATTAAACTTGGTGTGTTACAATTACCCCACTTTACTAAAATCAAAAAGGAAATTTCATGCTCGTCACTAATAAAGCTCCCGATTTTACTGCCACTACCGTTTTGGGCAACAACCAAATCGTTGAGGATTTTAACCTCTACAAAAACCTCGGACCAAAAGGTGCCGTTTTGTTTTTCTACCCATTGGACTTTACCTTTGTATGTCCATCTGAGTTGATCGCATTTGATCACCGTCTTGATTCATTCACCGAGCGCGGGATTAACGTTATCGGGGTATCCGTTGACTCACAATTCAGCCACTTTGCATGGAAAAACACTCCGGTAAACCAAGGCGGTATCGGACAGGTTCGTTACCCACTCGTAGCGGATCTTACAAAACAAATCTCACGTGATTACGATGTATTGTTCGGTGATGCCGTTGCACTTCGTGGTTCATTTTTGATCGATGCTGACGGTACCGTTCGTCATGCAGTGGTTAATGACCTTCCATTGGGTCGTAACATCGACGAGATGCTTCGTATGATCGATGCGATGTTGTTCACCAACGAGCACGGCGAAGTTTGTCCTGCCGGTTGGGCAAAAGGTGATGCAGGTATGAAAGCAAGCACTGAAGGTGTTGCTGAATATCTTTCTGCTCACGCTGCAGAGTTATAATTTCTTCTTTCCCCCTTATGTGGGGAAACGCTTTCTTCCTTCATCTTGATTTTTATCAATATCTTTCCCTGAATTTTTTCCTATAATAAGCTCCTCTAGTTAAAGGATTTTACGATGAAAACGCCTGAATTTTTTAAAAACATCCCCTCTATCACACTGCGTGATCCATTAGCCGAGGTCTTGGGTGCTGCTGAAAATGGAATACTAACCTATACTTACGAAGATATTGTCAAACTCTCAGGGCACTCCTGCCCCACCGTAGCAGGTGCCTATTTGATGGTGCAAAAAGGGTTAGAATCCCTCTATGGAAAAGAAATCCCCGTGCGCGGAGCGATTAAAGTCCATCTTAAAGGAAAACTTGGAGATTCTGTCGTCGGTGTGATTTCCAATGTAGCTTCAATGATTACAGGAGCCACAGACATCAGCGGTTTTCATGGATTGGCAGGAAAATTTGACCGACGTAACCTGTTGAGTTATGAAGCGGATATAACAGGCGAGATAGCATTAGAACGTGTTGATACACAGAACAAAGTCATCTTATCCTATGATCCTTCATTCGTAGCTCCTGATCCGCGCATGGGACCCCTACTCTCACAAATCGCATCGGGAAGTACTAATGAAGAATTACGCGTATTGTTCGCAACTTTGTGGCAGGATAGGGTAAAGCGTATTTTGATCAATTCCAGAGAGGATGATCGTTTGATTCAATGTCACTTATGTTGATTAGATTTTAATCAACATGTGATTGCTTTATAAAGTATAATCCCTTATCTGATTTACATTCGATAAGGAGTTTAACCATGCAAGATTTAGTAAGAAGCTATGCGGCGAACGCTCCGCTGATACAAAACTTTATCCTTTCCACCTTGGGAAATGTAAATCTAAAAATTCTCAATGTACAGTTGATTGAGCGACTGTACAAAACATTTCCTAGTTTGGAACTGCTTTATATGTCTGATGAGGGGTTTGTGCAGAACTCGCCTAATATCTATGTAAATCGTGAAGAACACAATCATATCGGTGTTGATCGCGCCTATCTTATCAATGAAGTTCAAATTCAAAAAGGGCACTATATCAGCGATCCCTATATCTCGACCGCTACGGGTTTTTTATGCATCACCGTGGTCTATGCTGTGGGAGATGGGTATCTCTTTTTAGACTTTCGACTCCGAAAACTTTTAGAACGGTTTGATCTGATCGAAAAAAACGACGTCTTTAAATTTCTTAACCGCACATCCTACGCCCTCATCGGCGGAGGGCTTCTCTTTTTTGGAGTCTTCGTTGTGCTGTACGGATTTTATACCTTCGGCGGATATTTGTTTGGGATCGAACCACTCTCAATTGATGCCGTATTCAAGCCCATCATTGCTTTAACCTTGGGATTGGCCGTTTATGATTTGGGAAAAACAATCGTGGAACAAGAGGTACTGCCAAAAACACAGCATGTCAGCGACGTTTTTAATCCCAAAACATTGCTTAATTTTTCAGTCTCCATCATTATCGCTTTGTTAATCGAAGCGCTTTTGGTGGTCTTTAAAATTTCGCTCCATAACTACAAAGATTTACCCTACGCTTCTACGCTGGTTGCGGCACTCTCTTTTTTACTCCTTGTCTTTGCCGTGTTTGTGTACATTATCCGTAAAACGGAAAAAGAATAATGCTCTCCTCTGCATGTCAAGATACCATTCGCGCATGCGTATGGCTCTCTACGAAGCCACTAGACGAATATTATCACATACAAAAAATCAGTGACGCCCTTGATTTACCGTACCATTTTTTAGCCAAATCGCTCCAAAAACTGGTCCATTCCAACATTCTCATCTCTCGCAGAGGATCTAATGGCGGTGTAAAACTTGCCAAATCAAGTGCTGACATCACCCTCATTTCTCTCATTGAGGCAGTTGATGGAAGCACTTTTTTTGACGCGTGTGTCCTTGGAATCGGCGATTGCGAAGATGAAAAACCCTGCGCCCTCCATGCACAATGGGAAAAATGGCGTACCGAAATGCACGAGATGTATACTGCCATGCGTCTAAGTGAAATTACCGACGATGTCCTGCAACGTAAAATAAAACGCCTCTAACCTCTAAATCCCCTCTTTTTAAATAAGAAACATTTAATTGATTATTTTTTAATCACATTACAGTCTAATATATCTATATTTTGGACTACAATTATTTCAGATTTTTTAATCTTAAATAGGAGCCCTCAAATGAAAAGTATGAATGTTATCGGAAAAAGTGTTTTGCTGCTCTCTCTAGCGGCATCTGTAGCTATGTCAGCAGTCGTTGAGAAAAAAGATCTCAAAATCGGGTTCATCCCTCTTACAGATTGTGCGGCACTGGTTATCGCAAAAGAGAAAGGGTTCTTTGCCAAACACGGTCTCAATGTAGAATTGAGCAAAGAAGCATCATGGGCCAATGTCCGTGACAAAATGACAGTGGGGGAACTCGATGCGTCTCATATGCTCGCGGCAATGCCGATCGCATCTACTCTAGGTGTCGGAAGTACCAAAAAAGAGATGCTAGCACTCATGGCATTGGGACAAAATGGGGATGCGATTACGGTATCGAACAAAATGTACGATGCAATGATGGCTGCCGATCCTGCTGCTACGAAAAAAGGGTCTGCCGTTGCACTCAAAAAAGTGATCACTGGCAAAAAGATGGGTGTTCCTGAGTTTGGGATGACATTCCCTACAGGTACACATAACTACCACTTGCGTTTTTGGATGGCAGCGGGCGGTGTTGATCCCGATGTCGATGTCGCACTCAAAGTGGTACCGCCACCGCAAATGGTTGCGAACATGACCGCAGGAAACATCGATGGATTTTGTGTCGGTGAACCGTGGAACCAACGTGCTGTTATGGGTAATGTCGGAAAAACAGTGATTACAGGGTATCAACTGTGGGAAAATGGACCTGAAAAAGTACTCGGTGTTCAAAAAGCGTTTGCCGATAAATATCCGGAAACCACCAAGCAAATGATCGAAGCGGTCATCGAAGCCGGAATGTGGCTGGATGCCTCATGGGAAAACCGCAAAGAAGCCTCTGCGATCCTTTCGAGTAAATCGTACGTCAATGCACCCAAAGATGTTATCGATAACTCGATGACGGGAACATTTATGTTTACCAACGGTGTCAATACACCGATGCCTCATTTTAACGTTTTTGGTAAAAAGCAAGCCCTCTATCCGTACTACACCCATGGAATGTGGCAAGTTACCCAAATGGTTCGGTGGGGACAGCTCGATCATGCCATCGATATGAAGAAAACAGTAGAGAGCGTCTATCGCCCCGACTTGTTTGCAGCGGCTGCTAAAGAAGTGAAATACGCCCTCCCCTCAACGGGATGGAAAATCGAAGGGAAAGCGGCAGGCAATAAGTTTATCGATGGTTCGATCTTTGATCCTAACAAAGCAGTCGACTACATCTATAATGCACCGATTAAGCATCCAAAAGTGACCAAAGAAGCGCTTGCAAAAGTGAATAAATGGAAAGTTAAATAAGTATAAGGAGGCATTTATGCTCTTAAAAACCATCAACACCATAGCGCTTCCGACACTTCTCTTTGGTGTCCTTATTGCTGTATGGTCAACTGTTGCGGTTCAAATTCCAGGATTCCCTACCCCGATTGAGACATGGAACGAGTTGCTCATCGTCCTCTCTGATCCATTGTATGACAATGGTGCAGGAGATCAAGGGATTGCATTGCAGTTACTCAGTTCACTCAAACGGGTATTCGGAGGATTTGCACTGGCAATCGCCGTGGGTATCCCCGTAGGATTGCTTATTGGGATGTCCAAAGCAGCCCAAACGGCTTTTAATCCGTACATTCAGATTTTAAAACCGGTATCCCCGCTTGCGTGGTTGCCATTGGCGCTGTTTGTGTTCAAAGACGTGGATATGACAGCGATTTTCGTCATCTTTATCACCTCTATCTGGCCGATTATCATCAATACGGCTTTGGGAGTGCGCAGTGTGAGCGAAGATTACCTCAATGTTGCCCGTGTGTTACAACTCACGGCATTTGAACGTGTATTTCAAATCATTCTTCCCGTTGCGGTACCGTTTATCTTTACGGGGATGCGTTTATCGTTGGGGATTGCATGGCTGGTTATCGTCGCAGCGGAGATGCTCACAGGTGGTTTAGGAATCGGGTTTTGGATTTGGGATGAGTACAACAATCTCAACTATTCCCATATTATCATCGGAATCATCCTCATCGGTGTGGTCGGGTATATCCTCGACACCATCATGGGGTTCATTGCCGATCATTTTGATTATCGCAAGCGAGGCCGCGTATGAGTGCAAAACCTTTTTTAAACATCGACCATGTCGATAAAATCTTCCCACTGGGAAAAGGAAAAGAATATGTCGCGTTGCGGGATGTCAAACTCGAAATCCGTGAAAACGAGATCGTTTCGATCATCGGGCACTCAGGCTGCGGTAAATCAACGCTTTTGAATATGATTGCAGGGCTTGACACCATATCTGAGGGTGTGATTTTACTCGAAGACCGAGAGATCAACGCCCCAGGCCCTGAGCGTGCGGTGGTGTTTCAAAACCATTCACTCTTACCGTGGTTAACCGTCTATCAAAACATCGAAATGGCAGTTAAAAAGGTGCGGGATGATCTGAACCATAAAGAGGTCAAAGAACACGTTATGAAATACATCGATCTGGTCAATCTCGATCACGCCAAAGACAAATATCCGGGTGAAATCAGCGGAGGGATGAAGCAGCGTGTCGGAATCGCACGAGCGCTCTCTATCGAGCCAAAAGTGCTTTTGATGGATGAGCCGTTTGGGGCACTCGACTCTCTGACCCGTGCTAATTTGCAGGATCATTTGATGCGTATACAGATGCAAACGGGTAATACCGTCATTATTATCACCCATGATGTCGATGAAGCGGTTTTGTTAAGCGATCGCGTCATCATGATGACCAATGGGCCTGAAGCCACCATCGGCGAGATATTGGAAGTGAACCTGCCGCGTCCACGTGAACGTCTGACGTTACAGCATAATGAAGAGTATCTAAGATGTCGTGGCGCAATTGTAGAGTTTCTCTACTCGAAATTTGCCAAAAATGATGATTAAGGCAAATGCAGTTGACTTAGGTCAATGACATTCCGATAATAATGAGACTACAATACAATAATAACAAAAGGATACCACATGAAAAAAATTACATTATCAGCAGTTGCTGTTCTCTCTTTAGCAAGCAGCTTTTCTAGCACTCTTAGTGCGAGTGATGATTTCACTCTCTTTAGCAATGCAAAGGTCAATGGTGAAGCACGTGCCCGTTATGAAAACGTCGACGTAGAAGATTCAGGAAAAATGAACGCCAATGCTTATACCGTTCGTGCAACACTGGGTCTTGAAACAACATTGTTGAATATTGATGGATTAACCATGAAAGTAGATGGAACAACCGTGCAAGCATTGGGTGGTCATCGTTATAATGACACGACTTACAATGGGATGACCAACTATGAAATCGTCAAAGATCCTGATACGACACGTTTCTCACAAGCATATTTACAATATAAATTTGGAAAAACCGTTGCAAAAGTTGGACGCCAGATCATCAATCTTGATAATGAGCGTTTTATCGGTTCTGTGGATTGGAGACAGATGATGCAGAGCTTTGATGCGGCAGTTATCAGTGATAGCAGTATCAACAACTTAACACTCACAGGTGCGTATGTCTATGGAATTGCAGGAATTACTAATGCTCCAACGACTGATACCAATTCGATTATTTTAAATGCCTCTTACAAAATCAACGACATGGCTAAAGTAACGGCGTATGACTACATGCTCTCATCGACACACGATACCATCGGTCTTAGTGTAAGCGGCAATGTTCCTGTATCGATTGTAAAAATTGATTACCGCGCAGAATACGCAACCCAAGGCGATGCATCACGTGATACGAATAATTATCCTTCAAGCCAAAATATTCAGGCCGATGCTCATTATTACAATCTAGATGCTCTTGCAAATATCAATGGTATTCTGGTCGGTGCTGGATATGAAGTTTTAAGTGGTTCCAATGGAAATGATGGAAAAACAGCCTTCAATACGCCATTAGCAACCTTGCATAAATTTAACGGATGGGCTGACAAGTTTTTGACCACACCAACAGGTGGTTTGTGTGATACAAGTGCTACTCTTGGATATACCGCTACAGGTTTAGGAAAAGCAATGGTAGTTTATCACGATTACAAAACAGATCAAGCCATGAGTAATAAAAGCGATCTTGGAACGGAATGGGATATGATGTATACCAATGCCATTCCGGGAGTAAAAGGGCTCAATGGTCTTATCAAAGCTGCTTTTTATGATGGTGGTGATGTTGCAGGCAACACTAAAAACATGAGCAAAGTATGGTTACAAGCAACCTATAAATTCTAAGAGACTCTCTCTACAAATGCCAATGCTTTAGGGTGAATAAAACAAAGCCGCTCCCATGATCGGGACGGTCTCGTCAGTGTCACCCGATGTGCCGATATAGAGCGTGAAAGTGCCACGTAAAACTGCGACGGTGCGAAGATTTCATTGGTCTCGATCACATAGTCACTCAAACTCATCCCCTGTGATTTGTGAATTGTGATGGCAAACGCTAGCGTGATGGGGAATTGGCTTAGAGTCATAAGCTTTTCTTCATTCATGACTTTTCCCTTTTCTACCCATCGTGTTTTTGTTGTCTCTACACGCTCTACTTTGGTTGTCTTCCCGTCTTCTTTTTTGACCCAGATGCACGCTTCTTCAATCGATGTAATCCGCCCCCGTTCGCCATTATAATAGTTCCATGCATTACGGGTAAACAAGACAGGGGCACCCACTTTAAACACCATGACACTCTCAATACGGCTTTCGATCATAAACCGTTCAACATCACGGTCTTGCATTTTTTTATCGTGAATTGAGACATAAGTGGAAACTTCAATCTCATCCCCGTTCAAATGAGCCAATTGAGCGCGATTGTGATTTTGAGCACTAATATTTTTACCATACAGCAGCGTAATCGTACTCTTGTCTTCGGGAAGTGGACGGACAAGTTCATCCAAAGCCGATGATTCCTCCTCCCCGATAGAAGCATGCCGTACACGCTCCAAAAGGCTCAAAAACTCCTCTTCATGGGTACGGAATGACCCCCTCAAATGGATCGTTTCAAAAGCAAAACGTTCCCAGCTTGGAGACTCAAAGGCAAAATAGATCGGTTCATTACCTCGTACCACCGGAGGAAGCTGTAAAAAATCCCCGACAACAACAATTTTTCCACCAAACTCAGCCTGCAAGAGCCGAAGACGTATCATGTCCAGCACAGGAGCGCTTACCATCGAGATTTCATCGATGACAATGAGGTTCATTGAGTCGATGAGTTTGTGTACTTTTTTAGAGCATTCCAGCTTGCCGTTACGCTCCAACTCCTCTTGGGAATTAGCTATCCCCAAATCAAAAAAACTGTGCAGGGTTTGACCGCCGATCAACGTTGCCGCCATCCCCGTAGAAGCCAGCGATGCAACTCGTTTTCCATGGGTGTTCGCATATTCGATCAGCGCGCGTGTCAACGTCGTCTTACCCGAACCTGCTCCGCCCGTGATAAAGAGGTTTGAAGTTTCTAAAATCTTTACTGCGTTTTCAATCATCCTGTTCCTTTATCACTATCACCCGCCCAAACGGCACTTTCATCTCATACGGTGTAATCCACAGCGTCTCATAATGGGGCTCGCTTAGCGGAAATTTTCCGTCCAAATCGGTAAAATACAGCAGCACTTTAGGCGCAACCGTCCATGTCTCAATGGTGTCAAAGACAGGGGTAAAATCCGTTCCTCCGCCACCATCTAGTGTATAAACAATCGATTCGCCATTCTCAAAGCGCTGATGAGAGCGAACGCGATCATCGCACACCAAAAGCTCAATACTGTACGATCCGAAAAGCTCCGTAATCGATTCGATCTCGGCAATAAACTCTCCCAATAAACCTTCATCCACCGAACCCGAACTGTCAATTGCGATGGCAAGTTCCAAATGACGCGAATACGCCCCCGGCAGATAAATCCCCTGATAAAGAAGCTTTTTGGAGGGGGGGATGATCGTATAATCACTGACATAATAACCGCCGATTGTATCACGCAGCTGTATACGCCAATCAATTGCCCCTTTTGGTATAATCGGCATAAGCCGCTCTATCCCTTGGGGTAGACTTTGCATCTCTTGGGCTTTATTAAGTGCATTTTGGGAGAGGATCTCCTGCTGCGCAACTTCAAGTTTATCCTCTAACGTATCCTCACCGCGCCGTGCATCGTTGTCTTTATCGTTCAAATCTTCACGGGTGATCGTATCGAGCAGCATCTCATAAATCTCTTCGGCATATTTGCCTCGAAATCTCGGGTCATAAGTGATTTTACTGGGCGGTACAAAATCATTGTCTACGAGCATGTTGTTGATCGCATGATCGCATGCCGTGTACCACAGCCACGGACTGCGATTAGAAATACGTGAAGGGTGTGAAAGAACCCCATGCATCGACGCATTGGCGAGGGAAAAGGCAACTTGCTCATCACTGAGAGACTTAAAAAAATCTTCCCTATATTCAAACCGTTTCCCGTGCGAAGTAAAACTCTCGATGTTATCATTAACCACGATTTCCAAAGCACTAGCCAAGGTTCCAAAATAGGGATGATCCACTAACAGCTTTGTTTTAACGCGTGAGAAATCTAGCATAGCAAATAAGCGAAGGCATTAACCCAATCCCCATAGTTTTTGAGATGATCCATACGAACACCCTGACGCTGTAAATCTTGGACAATCATCACAGCAAATTCGCTTTGCAATTTCAAGATGTAGGTCAAAAGATGGTTGATTTGATCTTCCTGCGGATTTTGCAAAACACGCGATACCAATGCCGATGAGAGAGCATACAGCGCTGAGACATCCGTAGGATATTCCTGAGATTCTCCGCTCAAAATTGCCTCTATGTCGGGCAAAAGGCTCATCACTTTGCAAAATCCGAGAAAGTCCACTGCATTGTTCTGCCCCACTGCCCCCGCAATCGCTTCGAGCAGCAACGCAAGTGAAAGGGAGCTTTGCAAGACATTATGAACGGCTTCCCAACTGCGCGGTGTCGCAAAACTTCGTTCATTGAGGGTAGGATCAAACGTAAAAAGGGCGTCGTTTTTAAATCCGATGTACGCCACAATCCGCGCATCCACGCCGCGCTTCATCGCCCATGCTCGCCAATCTTCTACACTCACTTCCATCTCGATGTGAACAAAACGGTTGGCCAACGGTGAGGGGAGACGGTACACAACCCCACGATCCCCCTCACGATTTCCCGCCGCAACAATCGCCCACCCATCAGGCAGCGTATATTCACCCACTTTGCGATCTAAAATCAGCTGATACGCAGAAGCTTGTACCGCAGGTGCAGCAGAGTTAAGCTCATCGAGAAACAATATCCCATTCCCAGTACGCGGTAAAAACGACGGCGGTGCCCAAAGCGCTTGATGCGCCTCTTTGTCGTAAAATGGAATCCCTTTGAGATCGGTAGGGTCCATCAAAGAGAGACGCAGATCGATGCACTCTATTCCAGCGTTCTGTGCTATTTGTTTGATGATAGAGGATTTACCAATCCCGGGAGGCCCCCATAAAAAGGTCGGTATTTTTGACTCAATCATCGAACTCATTGTGGAAACGGTATCGGAAACTCTCACACTTGCCATCCTATGTTATGGGTTTGTATATGTTTGCCAAAGGCGGCATTCGTTTTGACACTGCGCTCATAGCGGCTATCCAGCCCCAGCTGATACAAAATCTCTATGGGAGTAGAGGTGTTGGCGGCTAACGCATTCAAAACAGCAGAATCATTGGACATCCATAGCGCTTCGCATTGCTGTGGCGTCACTGCACTGTTGCCTGCAATTTGTGTATTATAACGTCCACTTTCATACAACTGCGCCAAAAGAAAAACATCCATTGAAATATTCGAAGCCAAAGCCGCATTCACTTCCACCTCATCCAACTCCATCAACGTCTGCTGCATGCTGACACTCAAGGTTGTGTTGGATGCCAAATTCACAGCATAATGATTTCGCAATCGATTAAACCGCTCTTCATCCAATGGAAACGATTGAGCAATAAATTGCGGATGCAATGCTTCGAGTCTGTCCGCACCTTGCGCCGAAAGCGTCTCATTGTACGATAAAAGCTGATCAATCGTCTCATTTTTAAGCGCTAAAAGCTCTGTTTCCAATGCGAGCGGAACTCTACGAGCCAAGAGTTCTGCTCGCCCGTTCATCAGTTGACGCAAAATAGGATCAGATGTTTGCGGATGCAATGCCATCGCATCCAAGACCCCTGCAAGCGTACGGTCACTGGAAGTTTTAAACTCTTTGGCAATGGGTGAGAGTTCACTGATAGCCTCAATAAGCTGGGTTGTTCCATATTTTTGTATCAAATGCGCCAAACCGCTCATGGCATACTGGACGTTATGATTGCGCTCAATATCCTGATAAAAACGGCTGATCAATGCGGCGGTGACATCGCGATTGGTATCGTTATCAAACAGCCCCTCACCCTGCCAATCGTACAATTTCAGAAGTTTAAAAAAAAGTTCATCGCTAATGTAGCGATTTTTGATAAAATCAACCAAGCGTTCCTGATTGCGTGAGAGCTTTAGACTCATCAATAGCCGATTAGGCTCTATCGAACCGCACAGCCATTGCTCAACCCCCTCAATCGCTACGATAGGAACCACCCCAAGAGTATAAAGCCGTGAGCTCTCATCTTGTTCCAAGGGGTTCATCAGCTTCCCCTCAATTACCAGTGCCACACCCTCTTCAAATTTTGGGCAAAGAGAAATATCATGCAGCTTTAAAAGAGTTTCAAACTCCTCAAAATTAAGCGCACGAGGTTTTCCCAACAACAGTATCGATTTACCAGAAAGTTCATCATAATTCATTTAAGCATTATAATCCGCCAGCCTAAAAAAAAACAAGACACGTACAATATGCTCATTGTTTTAAAGGATTTTTTACTATGGCTACATATACGGCTTAAGACTACACAATATCGTATGAACTTTTGTACCTACTAACTGCCTGATATAAGGAATTTTCTGTTTATTATTATGATACAATAAATAGAACTAAAATTTAAATAAGGTTTCAGTGAATGTCGACTTTTACCCATGAACAGCATTCACTAATGAAAGATAAACTCTCTCAGGCCGTTAAAGACTTTAGTTACCGCCTAAAGCGTTACAAGGTCAGTTATTCTATAGCAGTCGGTCACACAACAAAAGAAGATGTTGATCTCAGTTTAGTGTCGGGTTATATTCGTGAGACTGACCGATTTATTACTTTAAACCATAATACTTGCGCAGTCGTCTTTGATTGTACAGATGAGATAACTGGAATTAAGGCCGCCAATAACCTTTTGACCCATTTTCAAGGCAATTATGTGTCAACACCTCTGTATGTCAGTCTTGTCATTGCCAATAATTATGAAGCAGATTCCAAAATGATTCATGAGCTCTTTTATTTACTCGACAATGCAGTTGAACACAATATGGACAACATTATACTGGAACACGCTCAAGTAATCCAAAAGCAGTAATCGGTATAATTTCCGGATGATATCGCAATTACGTCCTCTTGGAATTTCCCTTTTTTTACACGCACTTATCCTCGGACTTTTTCTCTTTTGGCTCACTGGAGATAGACCAAAAGAAATCCCACACCCTCTAAAGATTCATATGTCTGTTTATACTCCCAGCAAAACATCTAGTAAGCCCATAATACCGCGTACTACTCCAATCCAGCCCATCAAACAAACATTACCTGCGAAAATCCCAGTAGCGACACCTATTATCCCTTCTCAAACTAATACTCCGACACCAGCATCTCCCGTAATCGCACCACCAAAGCCGGCTTCATCGGTGGTCCAAGCAGCTCCAGTCATCGAAATACCTAAATCCAGCACCATCTTAACAGCTCCGCAATCACCACCCTTAAATATTGAAAAAGAGTTTTTAAATGCACATTTAGGGGAAATCCGCGCCCTTCTGATTCAGAATCTTAAATATCCTAGAAATGCGCAGCGTCTTAAAATGCAGGGGGAGGTACGTATCAGCTTTCGCCTTAAAACCGATGGAAGTGTCGAAAATGTGGAGGTGATTCAAAGTTCGGGGTTTGAGATACTCGACGAGGACGGCAAAGCGCTGATCAAAAACACCGCATCGCAATTTCCGAAGCCCTCCAAGGGCATCAGTATTAGCGTTCCCTTGAACTACCTTCTTCGTTAAGAGGCTAAAACTTTTTCAATACTGTAACGCATGTCATCATCCAGACTCTCCATGTTACCCAGCATCCATGTCAAGTACCCTTTGTCAGCGCTCACGATCTCAGCAAGTGTTTTTCCCTTGTACTTTCCAAACTTCAATGGTTTGGTGTAAAAAACAGGGGTCTGTGTGAGTTCGACCATTTTATCGATTGGATTGACACTGCCAAAACGCTCTTCTAATTTTTTACGCAGTTCACTCAAAAAAAGCTTGAGGACAAGTACGTCTCCAATGGCATCATGCGCCTTGACGACAATGCCCAACGCAGTTGCTTCCGCTTCTTCTTGCTTATACAGTTCCAATCGATAGCGAAAGTATTGAAGACGATGCGCCTCTTCCTCTTCAAAAAGATGTTTGGCACATCGAAGCGTATCGATGAGGCGCATCTTGGAGGTAAAATTTTCTTTGGAAAGCATCCCCAAATCAAACGGTGCATTATGAATAATAAGGACATTGTCCGGAGTATTAAGCTCCACTAGAGTTTTAAAAGCTACTGTATCTACACACACAGGCTTACTTTCGATCATCTCAGGAGTAATGCCATGTACTTCCATTGCAGGATAGGCGATAGGGATCTCCGACGAGCACAGATCATTATGAACGTCCACAGCTTTTCCGTTCAGAACCAAAAATCCGAGCTGTATGATACGATCACTTTCACCTGTTCCTGTAGTTTCCGTGTCAAGGATTATGTATTTTGCCATCCTTAATACTGTTCGTCATTATCATGGTCAAAGATATCGTAATCGTCTTCGTCCTCATCATCCTCTTCGTCATCATACGGTTCATCGTCTTCTTCACCCTCACTGCGCATTGCGGTAAGTTCTGTGTAGAGTTGTTCAGCTTCCTCTTCGTCGATATCACCGCTTTTCAGTTCGTTGAGTAATTCTTTATACTCATCACGAAGTGCCTGCATATCTTCTAGCTGCATTCGTTCTTCTGCAGTCGCATCTTTTGCCGATGCAATCCCCTCAAAAAGCTCATCAACATGATCTTCAACATCCGGGATAAGTTCATTTTGTATTAAATTCTTTAGTTGTTCGATATAAGCCATAACTGCTCCTTGTATTCTATGTCCCTTATTATACCAAACCCTTTAAAGATTCCTCAAATTTTTCCGCACTTCAAGCATAGGAATTGACTCTGCCCAAAGCCATGCATACCCTACTTAATCACTTCGATAACAGGATGAAACTCTTCCCATTTATATTGAACCATTGGGGTGTCTTCTCTATTGCCCCATTCACGCATAGACCCATCATAAAGCCGTACATTTGTATAACCCAAAATACCGCTCAGAACAAAATAATTAAAAGAGGTCTCAAGTCCACCGGTACAATAAAGAATTATCTCTTGACTCGGCTTCAAATCAAACCCGTCACTAAATATTTTTCGTAGAACGTCGGGGGACTTCACCTTCAACTCTGGAGTAATACTGTACGTCCAAAAATAGCTCATAGCCCCGGGAATATGCCCCAATCGCTCAACCCCATTCGATGCCGTAATACCAAAATAATTTTCAGGCATACGCGCATCAATCATCGCTACCTTACCAACACTTTGTTTGACATACGGCAGATCAGCAACCATCTGCGGTAAAATTTGTACGGTAAAGTTTCCGTCGGGAGCCTTTATACCATCATGGAGGATAAAACGCTTTTCAGCTTTCCACTGTTCTAATCCGCCATCCATGATGGCCACATTTTTAACACCGTAATGTTTCATGGCCCAATAAATATAGCTGCTGTTCAAAAGATCTTTGGCAGAACCTAAATGACCATACAAAATAACATTCGAGTCCGAATTAATTCCAAGAGAACGCATATGCACTTGTATTTCATCTGGAGCTTTAAGGAGGAAGTGTTTTTCGTGTGGCGATCTCCACGCTGTAATATCGGTATGAGATGAACCGTGAATATGCCCCTCTTTGCTATATATTTCAAGCTCAGACACATCGATGATAACAGCCTTTGGATCATTGATCTGACCTGCGACCTGCCCCGTACTTTGAAGTGCGTCCCATCCGAACAATGTTCCTGCTGCTAATATACACAATACAATTATATTTTTCATAAATTTGCCTCTAAACGGTAATATTGCTAGATGGTAACGGAACTGGACTTAAAAAAACATTCTAGTATAAGATATAGAAATGCTGATAAAAAAGTTTTTTTGAAGAAGATAATGTGATTTTATAAAAAGAGAGTTGGTGCGGACGGGGGGATTTGAACCCCCACACCTGTTGGCACTACCACCTCAAGGTAGCGTGTCTACCATTCCACCACGTCCGCATATAAAAAAGAAAGTGATCAGCCGAAGCCGATCATGAGGTTTGATAAAACTTACGCTACCAAATATGGGTTAGCGTAAAGAGCGATAAGAGCGATTACCAATGTATAGATAACCTGTGCTTCGATCATAGCAAGAGCGATGAACATAGTAGTCATCAATTTTCCGCCAAGACCTGGGTTACGTGCAGTACCAGCGATTGTCGCAGCAGCTGTGTTACCCATACCGATAGCACCACCAAGTGCAGCCAAACCAAGGCCAACACCCGCAGCGATCATTGAGTACGCTTTAAGAGTTTGGTTAGCAACATCGCCAGCTGCAGCTGCGACCGCAGGTGCAGCCTCAACGACAGTTTCAGCAACCGCTACTGCTTCATCAGCACCGAATGCTGCAGCTGCGAATGCAGCCATAAGAAAAAGAACTTTTTTCATGAGTAATCTCCGTATTTAAATCAAAGTCTGTTCGGATAGTTTCCCTACTTATCACTTTGTAGGCGAAATTATAGTGGGGAGGAGCTAAAAAATTACTTAGCTCGGCCAAGGCCAATTTTATTACCTTTGAATTCAACGATCTCGACCATCAACTCATCGCCCTCTTTGATAACATCGCTCACACGGCCCACATGTCCATCTGAAAGTTTTGAGATGTGAATAAGACCGTCAATTCCGCCGGGAAGTTCGATAAATGCTCCAAAATCAACGATTTTTTTCACTTTCCCCTGTACGACATCGCCTACTTTGTATTCCACTTTTTCTACCGGGGTTAAGCCGCTTGTAATCCCTTCGATGTGATCACGCGCCCCTTTGATACCTTCACGATTTTTGCCGGTTAGTTTTACAGAACCTTTTTTCTTATCAATGTCGATGGCAACATCAAATTTCTCGATTATTTCTCGTATCGTTTTACCGGCTTGACCGATAATATCCCCGATGAAGCTAGGATCAACATGGAATAAATCCGTACTCGGTAATGTCCCCTCATTGAGCTCAATATGCTCTTCGGATGCCATCATAATGTCAATAATATGGGCACGAGCCTCTTTGGCTTGATAAAGCGCTTCTTTGAGGACATCCAAATGGATTCCCCCTAGCTTGATGTCCATTTGCATCGCCGTAATGCCCTCTTTTGAACCTGCTACTTTGAAATCCAAATCTCCATCATGATCTTCCAATCCCATAATGTCGGTCAAAATCGCATGACGACTTCCCTCTTGAACCATTCCCATAGCGACACCGGCGATCGGGTCACACACTTCAATGTCACCGGCACGCAATGCCATGTAACCGCCACATACGGTTGCCATTGACGAAGACCCGTTTGACTCCAAAATTTCAGAAACGATACGAACCGTCTGGCCATTTCTAACCGTAGCACCTTCAAGTGCTCGTTTCGCCAAGTTTCCATGACCTAATTCACGACGTCTTGGTGCACCAATAGGGGAAGCCTCTCCTACGCTAAAGCCAGGAAAATTGTAGTGAACCATAAACCCTTCATTTTGAGTGCCACGGTCTGTTAATCCTTCATACATTTGAGCGTCTTTTGGACCACCAAGCGTTAGTACAACCAGCGCTTGAGTTTGACCGCGCGTAAAGAGCGCTGATGCATGTGCGCTTGGTAATACATTCGTTTCAATACTGATCGGACGTACTTCACGTAAATTTCGTCCATCTGCTCGTACATTTTCATCCAATATCTGAGCACGAACCATAGTGCGCTTAACCGATTCTATCGCTTTTTTCAGTTCATGTTCATCCCATTGCGGCATTTCTGTCATAACTGCTTTACGGATGCTTCGAAGTGCTGTTGAGCGCTCTGTTTTCGCCATTTGACTGATTCCGCGCTTTAAATCTTCAGTGTGATTGCTGCGTACGTACTCGCTCATTTCAACATCGATTTCTTTAATCACACATTGCAATTCAAACGGTGCTTTTGCATACGGTTTAAAGGCGTTTTCATACATCGTATTGGCTTCCAAAAGAACCGCCTGAGCTTGCGCCAATACTTCAATGAGTTCATCTTCACCCATAGCATTGGATTGACGCATTGTGATCATTTGAGATGCCATAACCGGATCTACAAAGGGATCGACTACGCCCATATCAATAATTTGCGCTTCATCGCTTCCGAGTGCTTGCATCTCAATCATAAGCATGTCTTCTTTACTTCCTGCCAGATACAGGTCAAAAGTGCTGTTTTCTAGGTCGCTGTGCTTTGGATTGAAAACAATCTCACCATCAATTTTGGCAACACGTACACCGGTAACAGAATTGAAAATATCAATATCTGAAAGGTACAAAGCAGCCGATGCCGCATTGAGTCCCAATACTTGTAAATCAGCATCCGTATCGGCACTGAGAACCAATACAGAAATTTGAATCGGATTCGCAAACCCTTTTGGAAACAACGGGCGCAATGATCGGTCAATAATACGTGACGTTAACGCTTCAAAATCACTTGGCTTTGTTTCACGCTTGATAAAACCGCCCGGAAATTTCCCCGCTGCGTAGCTTTTCTCTATGTACTGCACCGTTAGAGGCAAAAAATCTTCATCTACAAAATGGGTTTCATCAATAACAACTGTTGCCAAAATAACGGTATTACCTGATTTGAGCCATACGGCACCGTTAGCTTGCGCTGCTACTTGATTGAGCGCATAAGACTCTTGCTTGTTGTTTAATGCTAATTCGATATCGTATTTCATTATATTTCCTGTTAATTTTTATCGCGCCATTGATGCAGCACCAAAAGTATATTTTATGTCGTTATCGATAAAGCGTAGACCCAATCCTAAGAAAAGATTTTGTGATTTTGAGTTGAGAAAGTTATCCCAGCCTCCATATACTTCTAAATGTTTGAGCATTTGATAACGAAGCTGTGCTTTAAGATGGGCACGATCACTGCGAAGATCATTCATGGCATTAAAATCAAATGCTTCACCTGAAATTTTTAAACGGTCATGTTTCATGTAATAATCAACTCCGACGCCGCCTGTCGATTCAATCGCCCCAAAACGCAGTAAAAAGTCATCAAAGCGCTTCCCGTACTGTGCTGAGTAATATCTCTCACTTTTAACATGCTTGCCCGGTACTACATTTGGCTTGGAATAATCATCGGTGCTAATTAAATCAAGCATATAATAGGTTTCGGGATTTGGAAGATACGTAACTCCCAAATATATTTTTGAATACTGATCCTTCATCATATAATCCGTATGCATTGCCACTTGCAATTCACTCGTCGTAAAATTAGAAAGCATTGTATCCAGTTTCCCAAATGCTTCGTCACCGCTTTTGAAAAAAGATCCCGCAGAGCTAATCGTATCTTTTAGACCGGCACGATTTTCTGCCAGCATGACACTCACATTATCTTCAATTTTGGTAAACTTATCGACCGCTTCGGGAAGCTTATGCTCCAGTGCCCCGCTGATATTATCAAGACGTGTAGTAAGTGAATTGACTCTTGTCATAATCTCCGGTAAATCTTTATTTACCGTATCGGCAGTTTGACTAAATCCAGCACTCATATCTTTGAAATTAGCAATTGCCAAGTGAAGATTTTCTCGATTATCCCCAATCACCCCATTGAGATTTACCCCGACATCACGAAAGGCAACAATGGCTTCTTGAATCGCTTTTCGATGTTCTTCATCCAATGTTTCTCGAAAATCGTGCAACAAAAGTTCCAACTCTTTGGCCGCGGCATTCACCGAATCACTTGTTTGATCGAAAGATGCGTATCGTTTTGACTGCGCAAGTACTCCACCTTTTTTAAGTGTACCAGTGGCATCACCCACAACGATATTCAATACTTTTGATCCCAACAATGATTCTTGCGCTACAATAACCGATGAATCCTCAGGAATTTTCACGCCATCATTAATCAATAGACTAAGACGAACATGCTTCCCTTCAATCGTGATCTCTTCGACTTCACCGATCGTAACGCCGTTCATCAATACATGAGTATGCTTTTCAAGTCCGGAAGCATCATCCACATAGGCTTCTATCGGATAACCGCTTTGACCCCATTTACCCAGTGATGTTACCTGAGTTGACAATACGAGCAAAGCTCCTAGCACCATTACAACAAAAAGACCTATCTTCGCTTCCAGTTTCATCTCTACCCCTATTGGTTTTGGTGATTTGTGATTTTATAATTAAAGGCTGAACCGCCAATCGGCTTCAAAATAAGCGTAAGAAAAATATAGGAATCATTGACCGAATCGCTGGCATTTGCATTGGTTACAATTGGGCGAATATTTTGCACAAAACGTAATCCGAGGTCTAAACATCTTTGAGAATACAAAAAACCGATTTCACTTCGCTTCATTATATCATTTCGATAATCGTACGCGATAAGTCCGAAAATGCGATAATTATGATTGTATTGGTACGATGCATCGGCCGACCAATAGCTTGAGTAAACAGCCGTTCCATTACGCAGCTCATCCGTATAGCTATGATTTATCGCTGCTGATATAACACGATCATTATAACGTATTGTGTTTAGCTCTTTCGTTATACGCGACCGATCATGATTTAATGCAGTTACGTTGTAGACACTTACGGCCTTCGTTATCTGCCATTCTAGCTCATTCATCAATTCGCCATAATAGCTCCCGGTATCATCATAACGGAAGTTTTGAGATAAGCGATCCACTAACAGCTGCTTTCCATCCTCGAAAAGATAGTTATTGACTCCCAACGAAAGCGTATCACTTGGGTCTTGTAAAGTATAAAACTCACAGGCAGTATTGGTATTGCCAACGCCGCATGCTCCATGATAACGATCGTAATAGCCGTTATAGTAACGGTTTCCTGCAAAAGTATACGCAATTTCAGGTGCGATCACGTGGGTCATTTCCCCATAAGGCTTCACCAGACTTGCCGCAAGCTTGATTGTATGATCCACTTGTGCGTATTGCCCAGGTTCATACGCATCATTGCTCTCACCCGACTGTGTGTTCCCATAAAAACCGATCAAACGCCCATTTGCATTTGCCGTATAACTTGCGTCTAGCATATTGTCAAACAATCCGGTTTGAAGCGTTAAAGGAATGTTTACATTCCCCTCAACAGCCCTTTTTCCATCAGGTCGATAGAAGTTGGTGACAGAGGTATCCGCATTAAAAAGTAGATGATCTCCTAAAAAGTTCTCCAAATAATGGTGATAATTCAGGGTCGGTAATATCTGAATTGTTTTACCGTTATCCGCAAGATCAAGATATTGGTAGTGCTTTAGATACATTCCCAAATAGTCATCTTCATTACTGTAATATGCATTGATACGTGACAATATTTGACTTGTAGTGACATTTTGCGTTTCATCACTTCCCTGCAAGTTCAAATAATCCACATCATTCATCCATCTGCCATTAACGTAGAGACCCGATTCTCCTTCTAATGTTAACCCAAACCATTCCTGTAAAAAGGCAGTATGCCGATAATTAATGTCGTATCCATAATGTTTTTCATGGGCTAGGTCTTGTTTAAGAGCATAGGCTGCCTGTTCTTTAAAATAGCCCGTCCTGATCGATCCAAAAGAAGATGCTGTATCCACAAAACGAAAATCCGTATAAAGGCCTGATCCCCTAGATGTACGGATTTGAGGACGTAATTCAGCATCCCACCAGTTTTGCGGGGCAATGTAAATCGGCTGCTGATAATAAAATCCCTCAGAACTGGAAACACCTAATGTAGGAATCAGCAAACCGCTTCGGCGCGTTTTGTCCGTAGGATAGCCAAAATAAGGGAGATAAAAAAGTGGGATATTTTCAATGTAAAGCCGAGCATTGTAAAGATTCATCCACATCTTGTCTGTATTGTAATTCGCACTGCTGAAACGAATCTTCCATAGGGGATCTGTTGAATTGCATCCGGACACCATTCCGCTTGCCAGATCGATTTGACTCTCACAAGCATCCGACTGCTCTGTACTCACCCATAGACCATTTTGATGATCAATCATGTAAAAAGGTCGCGACATTCGTGTATCGGTATCCATATTTAGTTTCGTATAATCACTTATAGCATGATTCTTCCCACCTTGGAAAACAGTAACATTTCCCTCAGCCTCAACGACACTTGTATTTCGGTCATACGAAAGATGTTCAGCTGTTAAAATTTTATCCTGGTAAATGAGGATGGGATTCCCATAAGCATTCACTACAGATCCATTGGTTTCAGCATTTACGCCAAATAACGCCACACGATCATTTGCTAACAGTGCGCTACAAGCAATGATACTGACCGCAATCAATTTACGCATTTACAACCACCGTTTTAGCTGTTAGATCATGCCAACTGCGTCGATAAGGGTCTAAAAAAGCCCAGATAAACCCAAGGTACAAAAGTGCCTCACTCACCACACGAAAAACAGCTCGATTAAAGGCGGACAAAAATCCGGGATTGGACAATGTTTTCACTTCAATAACACGGATTTTCATCGCTATTTTTCCCAATGTAGCTCCGTATTGCATCGTAAAAAATGTTTGATAAACAATTTTAATCGCCATAAATTCAAGTAAAAAATGATTCGTGAGCTCGATCATTGCTTCTACTGATTGTGCTTGAAAAATCTTGTCCCAAAGAACGACAAAAAGTAACGTGGAAATCAACACTTCATCAATCCCAAAAGCAACAGAACGTGCTTTTAATGACGCAATATCTAAATGTTCACGGTCTAATACGTCATCGAGCTGTTCATTCATTAACGAAGCGCTTGATAAGCTATATCTGTACGTAATTTTTTACCGGCATAATGAACTTGACCGCAGAGCATATAAGCGCGATCACGTGCACTCTTAATGCTATCTCCCACCCCGACACAAACGAGAACACGCCCGCCACTCGCATAAAGTTTGCCATCCTCTGCTGTGACACCTGCATAAGCGATATGAGTATTTTGAGCGATCTCATCATGATGAATGGTATCAACGATAATTTCTGCGGGTTCACTGTTGTCATACGGGTAGTTACGACTTGCCATCACGACGCCAACTGCGTATTTATTATAAAATTCGATATTGAGGGTATCGAGCTGTTTGGTTGCTGCTTTGTAAAACAGTTCGCTTGCCGGTGTTTTGAGCAATGGCATTAAAATCTCACACTCGGGGTCGCCAAAACGGACATTAAACTCCAGCGTAATCGGCTCACCATTAACAACCATGATTCCAATAAAGAGGACTCCTTCAAACGGCGCCCCCTCCTCTTGCATCCCAAGCAGAGTTGGGCGAACAACGCGCTCTTTTACTTTCTCATAGATCACATCATCTACAAGAGGAGTCGGCGCATACGCTCCCATTCCACCGGTATTTGGACCTTCATCACCGTCCAAAAGACGCTTATGATCTTGTGCTGCTGGAAGAAGGATAAAATCTTTTCCATCACACAAAGCAAACATGGAAAGCTCATATCCGTCCAAGAACTCTTCGACGACGACACGTTTTCCTGCATCTCCGAATGATTTTCCACTAAGCATTTCAGAGACGGCTATTTTTGCTTCATCGTACGTCAGGGCGATAATGACCCCCTTCCCCGCACACAATCCATCCGCTTTTACCACTATCGGAAGAGGCAAACTGGCAATAAATTTAAAGGCCTCTTCAATGTGACCCGTTTCAATATAGCGCGCTGTTGGGATGCCGTATTTGGCCAAAAAGTTTTTCATGTAAACTTTTGAACCTTCCAGCTGTGCTGCGGCTTTGGTAGGGCCAAAAATCACTAACCCTTTTGCTTTGAATACATCGACGATCCCCTCGCTCAATGGTCCCTCAGGACCAACAATCGTCAAATCAATCGCATTGTCTACCGCAAATTGTGCAAGTGCATCAAAATCGCTGATGGCGACATTCTCGCCCAACATCGAGGTAGCACCGTTACCGGGAGCGAAATAGACTTTTTCAACCGCACTGTCTTGCGTCAACACTCTTCCGATCGAAAACTCACGCCCGCCGCTGCCGATTACCATTACACGCATACACACCCCGTTTGAATGAAAAATATTACACTTTTAAAAAGCCAAAATTTGGCATTTTAAAAATATAAGAGCCCAGGCGGGCGTTTTCGCAGTAGCTTTGGTTCTCAAAGCGTAATTAAGCAGATCGAGCACCCATCCGGCGGCAATCTCTCGCACTTGCGTACTCAAACGAGACCACCGACACACCAAGGTGACTACCGATACCACTGAGTGTATATGTAGAACCCTCAAATGCGATTACTCGCTGCGCCCAGGTAAAGATAATTATAACCTCAAAAAGCTTAATATGGATAATAAATCTTAGGAAGTGGCTATCTCGTGAGCTTTTTCAATGCATGAAAAAACAGTTGCTTTCTCACTTAGGATCGACTTTATCTCCAAAGGAAGTGCTTTTTGAGTCGTTTTACCAATAACGATAACCTTATGAGTAGCTAAAATTTCAGTGTGTTTGTAAAAGCACTCGATGCTGGAGGGCGAAGTGAAAACCAATACCGCATTTTTTTCAATATCAATTGCCTCAATTGCCTCATTGCAAGTTGTTTCATAGATAATCACTTCATCAATTACAAGCCCCTGTTCTCTTGCGTATGCAGGCCATGAGGAAGCAATCATTTTTGGACGCAGATAGAGCCATTTTCCTTTATAAGAAGAGAGTACGTTTGCAATATCCATCCCGTATCCATCCGCTGTTTCAACGTGAATCGCACCCAATTGCTTCATCGCATTCGCCGTTGATTCACCCACACAAATAACTCGAAGTTTATTCCAATCAGGTGTATAGCGTTTCAGCCCCTCAGCTGCTTGCTTGGAGGTTACAATAATCCCTTCATAAGGGTCAAAATCAATTTCTGGCGTAAAAAAATGGAGTGTGAGTACCGGAATGTGAATAACTCCGGGATAGGAAGTTTTAGAAATAAGATAGATGGGGCGCAAAGCTGCCCTTTATTCCCACTCTATCGTTGCAGGCGGTTTAGAACTAATATCGTAGACGACGCGGTTTATCCCAGAAACTTCGTTAATAATACGGCTGCTGATACGCTCAAGAAGCGTATGCGGCAAATGAGCAAAGGTTGCTGTCATTCCATCAACGGCTTCGACAACACGGACACACACCGTGTTATCATAGGTACGGTTATCCCCCATAACACCGACACTCTTAACATTTAACAATACCGCAAATGCCTGCCATGTTTTTGTATAGTAACCACTTGCTTTGAGTTCATCGAGCAAGATAGCATCGGCTTCACGTAAAATATAGAGGTCCGGCTTATTAACCTCACCCATAATACGGATACCAAGACCCGGTCCTGGGAATGGGTGACGATTCACGAGGTAATCAGGCAGCCCAAGTTCAAGCCCTAATTTTCGCACTTCGTCTTTGAACAAATCACGCAATGGCTCAATCAGCTCAAAATCCATCCAATCCGGCAATCCACCGACATTGTGATGGCTTTTTATCGTTACAGATGGACCATTGACCGATACCGATTCGATAACGTCCGGATACAATGTCCCCTGAGCCAAGAATTTGATCCCGTCATGTTTTTTGGCTTCTTGCTCAAACACTTCGATAAACGTGTGACCGATAATCTTGCGCTTGGTTTCAGGATCCGTCACACCTGAGAGTTTACCGAGGAAATTATCTGCAGCATCCGCAACCACGAGAGGTACTTTGAGATGGACTTTAAAAATGTTTTCGACCGATTCGCGCTCATCTTTACGGAGCAATCCGTTGTCTACAAATACCGGAATCAATTGATCTCCGATCGCTTCATACAAAAGTGCCGCAACAACCGATGAATCAACCCCGCCGCTAAGAGCACAGAGGACTTTCCCCTCCCCTACTTGCGCACGGATCTTGACAATCTGCTCTTTTAAGAAATGGCCCATATCCCATTTTTCAGTGATGCCGCAGATTTTACGGGCAAAATTTCGCAGCATCAAATACCCCTCTTCGGAGTGATTGACCTCAGGATGGTATTGCATCGCATAAATACGGCGCGTTTCATCCGCGATCGCGGCATACGGAGAGTTGGCAGAATGGGCGATCGGAGTGAATCCAGCTGGGAGGACATCAACTTTATCCGAGTGGCTCATCCACGCAATACGCTCATCTTCACAATCATCAAAGAGTGGCGATTTTTTCGTTTGATCGATAAAAAGTTCTGCTTTTCCGTACTCATGATGATCGCTGCGGATAACAGATCCGCCAAAATCTGCCGCAATACGCTGCATTCCATAACAGATTCCCAAGACAGGAATTCCCATCGTATAAACACCTTGATCCACTTCGTAAGCATCTTTGTTATAAACCGATGAGGGACCTCCGCTAAGAACAATACCTTTTGGATTTTTTGCTTGGATAGCATCCAACTTCGTATGGTACGGGAGCACTTCACAATAAATTTTTTCTTCGCGTAAACGGCGTGCAATCAACTGAGTGTATTGAGAGCCGAAATCAAGGACGATAATACTGACTTCTTTCACGGGTGAGCCTTTTGATGAAGATATTTTGAAGGGGAATAAAAATCCTTTATGTTAATGAAATCATACCTCATCGTAGTTTAATTTTGGATATGTTCCTTTGCTCTCTTATCTTTATAAAATCGATATTCCCACCATTTATACCCTTCTACAAGCATAAAATTACCCAATGCTGCCATTAGAATATATCCTAATATTTCGGGTGTCGGAGGAACACTGTGAAACCATTCAGGCAGAACATACAGTGCCAGAGCTTGAAGCACTATTCCAAAAGCGATACCCACCCATATCCAGGGATTAATCGTCACACTATTTCGGATGTTTTTCAAGAATGGTTCCGACTCTTTTTGGGCAAGAACCGCATTTAACCACTGCGACACTACCAGGGTTGAAAAGGATGCCGTCAGTGCCATCTGATAAGAATAATCATGCGAAAGCAAATATAAATAAAGAGACAGGACGACAATAGCCGTTGCAAATGCAACCCAAACAATCCGCTGGAGTGTTCTGCGATCAAGAAACTGGCTCGCCATACGACGAACCGGGCGGTGCATGACCTCTCCCTCTTCTTTACACACAGCAAAAGCTTTGTCACAAACACCTTCTGTGAGGATATTAACCCATAATATCTGTGTCGGATGCAGCGGGAGCGGAAGGGCCATCAATATCGCCGTCGTAATGATAATTATTTCATCCAAACTCGTAGCCAGAAGATAAAAAAGCACTTTACGCAAGTTATCGGCAATTACTCTCCCCTCACGTATGGCATTAACAATCACCCCCAGGTTGTTGTCCACAATAACCATTTTGGCAGAAGATTTTGCCGCTTCACTGCCACTTCCCATCGCAATTCCTAAATCAGCCGCTTTCAATGCAGGGACATCGTTGACCCCATCCCCCGTAACGGCAACGATCTCACCGCCTTTTTGCAGCGTTTGTACAATCCGATATTTATGTTCGGGCATGGCGCGGGCAATAACGGAGGTATTTTTTAAAGCTTTCAAAAGTTCCTTATTGGTGAACCCATCGATCTCTTTTCCGGTCAAAAAACGGTCATCGTCATGTGCTATTCCCACTTCTGCGGCGATAACTTGTGCCGTTATGGGGTTGTCTCCCGTAATCATGATCAAACGAATACCTGCATTTTGTGCCAGAGCGATCGCCTCCTTGACCCCTTCTTTTGACTTATCAGCAAAGGCGATCAATCCCGTGAGGGTAATCTCCCACTTTTCAGGATCTTCCCATCCGTTATCACTGCTCCCAAACGCCAATATACGCAATCCAAGCGACGCCATTTTATCATGGGCATCACTGAGCTTTTTGAGGTTATCAGCAGAATTGATTGCCAACGCAATCAGCGCTTCATAGGCCCCTTTTAGATATAGCCTTTCCTGATCGCCGATTTTATTTATCGTGGCCATCATCCGTGATTTTGGATCAAAAGGATGATAAAAAACCCGTTGATGCATACTGTTAAGCGTTTCAAAATCTTTTCCGAGCCATCGGGAGAGAGCTACATCAATACTGTCTCCCATTGAATTGTGCGCATCATTGCACAGTGCAGCACAGCGACGCAGTTCTCTTTCATCCAGAAAGAGTGTTTCTTTCACCGACAAAACCCCCTCGGTAATCGTACCGGTTTTATCAGTTGCAATAATCGTGGTACTCCCCAGTGATTCGACAGAAGGAAGATGGCGAACTAAAATTTTATGGCGGCTCAACCTATGAGCACCGATTGCCAAAATCAGCGTAATCACAATCGGAAGTCCCTCAGGAACCGCGGAAACGAGCTGGGCGAGAAGAATCATCGCCATCTCATCGGCACTGCGCCCCTGTATCAGTGCAATAATTCCCAGCACAATCAAAATGACGATAACGGCGCCAAGCCATTGACGCGATACCTTACTCATCGATCGTGTTAAGGGGGATTGCGGAGAAGTTTCCTGTGCCGCTTGTGCAATACGGGCAATAGCAGTTTTATCCGCCGTGGCATAAACCACTCCCGTCGCTTTACCTCGCAAGACGGACGTTCCTGAAAAAAGGCAATTGATTTGTTCATACATCGGAATGCTTTGTTCAAGAATCGAATCGCTCATTTTATCTCTTGGAAGAGACTCTCCTGTCAATACAGCCTCATCCACCTGCAATCCATGCGAATGGACTAAGCGTATATCTGCGGGAACGACATTGCCCTCACTGACACTGACAATGTCACCCGGCACCAGTTCACGGGCAGGAAGAAGAGTTTCGATTCCATTACGAAAAACATAAATATGGCTTTCGGTAAGCCGTTGAAGGGATCGGATAGACGTTTCTGCTTTGAGCTCTTGATAAAATCCCAAAATAGCGTTAATAATGAGAATCGCAAGTATCGCTATCGCATCTTTCGAATGCCCCATAAAAAAACTCATAAGAGCCGCGGCAATCAGGATAAGGACGATAGGACTTGCAAATTGAGCAAGAAACATCCTTGTTTTCGAACGTTCCTCTGCCATAAGGGTGTTGGGACCAAAGGTTTGATATCGTCTGTCGGCCTCACTCACCTCTAGTCCACTAGCCGTTGTCTGCAAATGTTTTAGAATATCGTCCGAGCTAACAGACCATGGAAATTGTGGGGACACCATTGCCATCTCTTTCTTAAAATAATCCCATTATAACGAAGATTTATCAGGAAAAAATGTTGTCTTAATGCCCTCCCATAACCTTCTCAATTTCTGAGGGCTTATCATGGATACCAAAACGGTCGATGATCGTTTTACTCGCTCTGTTTTTTCCCACAACCTCGACCTCTTTACCCATTTTACGCAATTTAATCACCGCTTTATCCAGAGCATACACGGCAGATATGTCCCAAAAATGGGCACGGGTTACGTCAATAATGACATTTTTTACCTCTTCTTTGTAATCAAATGCATTGGCAAAGCGATCCGCAGAGTTAAAAAAAACCTGCCCGATAAATTTATACACACGGGTACTGCTCGTCTCTTCATACGATTTTTCGCAATACATAAAATGGCTAATTTTGTTGGCAAAGAAAAGAGAGGCCAACAACACTCCGGTCAAAACACCCAGTGCGAGGTTATGAGTTCCTACCACGACAGCAACGGTTGAGAGCATCACAATATTGGTTGACAGCGGCAGTGTTTTAAGCCCCTTGATCGATGCCCAGTTGAACGTTCCAATAGAGACCATAATCATCACGGCAACCAATGCCGCCATCGGGATAATTTTGATCAAATCAGACATAAATACCACCATGATGAGGAGCAATATTCCTGCTATGAGGGTGGAAAGACGACCTCGACCGCCTGATTTGACGTTGATAACCGATTGACCGATCATCGCACAACCCGCCATACCGCCAATAGCACCTGAAGCAATGTTGGCGATCCCCTGCCCTTTGCACTCGCGGTTTTTGTCGCTGTCCGTATCGGTCATATCATCAATAATCGTCGCCGTCATCAGAGATTCAAGCAATCCAACTGCCGCCAATGCTGCAGCGTAAGGGAAGATAATCGCCAGTGTTTCAAAATCCAGAGGCACTTGTGGCCACAAAAAGATCGGCAATGTATCGGGTAATGCCCCCATATCTCCGACCGTACGAACCTCAATTCCCATAGATACCGTAACAGCCGTCAAAACCACAATCGTCATCAACGGTGAGGGAATCAGTTTCCCAATTTTAGGGAGATAGGGAAACAAATAGATGATCGCAAGACCCGCCGCCGTGAGGGCATACACGTGCCAGGTGACATTCGTGAGTTCTGGCAATTGCGCCATAAAAATCAAAATCGCCAAGGCATTCACAAATCCGATCACTACCGTACGTGAAACAAAGCTCATCAAGCTCCCCAGTTTCAAATACCCCGCCATAATCTGCAGTACACCCGTCAGCAAGGTTGCTGCCAACAGATACTGCAATCCGTGTTCTTTGACCAGTGTCACCATCAGTAATGCCATAGCTCCTGTGGCTGCAGAGATCATCCCCGCACGTCCTCCGACAAATGCGATTACTGTTGCGATACAAAACGAGGCATAAAGTCCCACTTTGGGATCAACCCCGGCGATAATCGAAAAAGCTATCGCTTCGGGGATAAGCGCAAGGGCAACAACAATACCGGCGAGAATATCGCCTCGGATATTGCCGAACCACTCTTGTTTAGTGGATAAGAGTAACAATAGATGTCCTTAAATAAATGATTTTAGTAATGTGGTTTAATAAATACCCAACACAATGAATTGAAAATACCATACCGCTAAAGAGACGATATAGCCCACTAACACCGTCCAGGCAAGTCGTATGTGGGAAGCAAAAGTATAAATACCCGCCATTTTCCCCATCACACCAACCCCTGCGGCACTGCCAAAACTAATCAATGATCCACCGATCCCTGCCGTCATCGTGACCAACATCCACTGCGCCTGATCCAAAGCGGGATTTGCTTTGAGGACTGCCGACATGACGGGCACATTGTCAACAATGGCAGAAAGAAATCCTACTCCTATATTTACAATGGTTGGGTTGAATATTTCGTATAATTTAGCCGCATATTCCAAGAAACCAATAAAATGCAATGCCCCCACTGCCGCCAAAATACCAAAGAAAAAGAGAAGGGTATTGTTCTCAATTTTGCTCATTGCCAAGAAAATACTCACATCTTGATTGTGATTTTTTTTCAAGAAATACATGTACAGCTGCAACAGAGAAAGCCCAAACAACATCCCCCACATCGGAGGTAAATGCATCACCTGTTTGCCTATAACGGCTAGCGCAATTGTTAAAGCTCCAAATGCAACAATCATCTTGCCGCCTTTGAGAATTTCAATTTTATCGGCTTCCGCAGAATCACCCTCTTTGAGAGGATCCAAATCGGGAACATATCGGCTTAAAAGATACGCCGTTTTAACCCATCCCAAAAATGCTGCCGGGAAAAGATACAGAAATTCAATAAAATTTCCCTTTTCCGCTGTCCAAACCATCAACGTCGTAATGTCTCCAAACGGACTCCAGGCCCCTCCCGCATTCGCGGCAACCACCACGTTAATGGCGCTGGGTACTAAAAACGCTTTATTTTTGGTTTCAATCGTTAACAATACCGTTGAAAGGATCAATGCTGTTGTAAGATTATCCGCAACAGGAGAAATGAAAAAAGCCAATGTCCCTGTAATCCAAAAAAGCTCTCGATAGCTGTACCCTTTGGCAATCAGCTTGGCTTTAAGCGCATTAAAAACACCCCGTTCAATCAACGCTTCGATATAGGTCATAGCGACAAACAAGAAAAAGAAAATCTCTGCAATTTCTAAAATCAAATGATCAATTTCACGTTCAAACGGGGTAAAATCCAAACCTTCAACAGCGTAATACAGCCCAATTAAAACAAACATAAACGTCCCCACAAAAAGAGCAGGTTTTGCTTTGTCGATATGATAATTTTCTTCGGTAGCTATAAAATAATAACCTATGACGAATACTGCCAACAAAAGCCATCCAAAAGGGTGTCCTACGAAATTCATAGCAGCCGTTTGGGCAACTTGATTCGTCATTTTTTATTTACTTCTTGAACTATATAATGAACCCCTATCGATTCGGTCCGCTTCAACGCCGACTCGATAATACATTTAGCACTCAAAAGGCGTAAGAGCAGTAATCGACCAACAGGCTCGCCAAGCATCTCTTCTACCGCGTCTAAAGCACTGTGCAAACCCGCAGTTGTACGAACGATGGAGACTTTTTCCCACATAATTTTACGCAACAAATCTTTTTTTTCTTTATCTGAAGGCAGTTCCAGCTCAGCATCACCCACTAAAAACGAATCGCTACATCCATTCATCGGTGTTTGTACTATACTATTGGCCACTTTTACCGCAAATACAAGCCCCTCTAAGAGTGAATTACTTGCAAGACGGTTTGCACCATGCACACCGGTACACGCCGCTTCTCCAATGACATACAATCCTTGGACACCAGGAACTTTTCCCTCTAAATCGCTTTTAATTCCTCCGACGGAATAGTGAAATGCGGGAGAAATTGGGACTCTGTCTTTGGGAAGATGATAGCCCAAATCATAGAGTGCTTTGTAAATATTGGGAAAACGCTCTTGAAAATACTCTTTTTCAAAATTCTCACACCCCAGATACACCTGCTTGCCCGTGCGCAGTTTGTAATCAAATATGGCACGGCTGACGATATCACGCGGTGCCAATTCGCCTCTCTCATCGTACTCAAATAAAAAGCGATAGTCGGCGTCATCCACAACATGTGCCCCTTCACCCCGTAACGCTTCGGTCAATAGAAGTTTGCGTGCACCCGTACCTGAAACAAAAACCGTCGGATGAAACTGCATCATCTCCATTGATTCTAACGGAATTCCTTTTTCTAAACATATACCATGTATATCGGCGCTGATGGTATGAGCGTTTGTGTGATATTCGTAAAGTGATCCGACACCGCCACTGGCAATGATCACGTTGTTTGCTTCGATTAAACGCCGTTTTCCCTCACTGATTACCTCAACGCCGCAACAAATACCATCACGAATCAAGAGATCAACGACCGTCGCATCAGAGAGCATCGGATGAGGGTTTTGCTGTAGTAAAAAGAGGTGTAAATATCGGCCAGTCGCATCTCCCCCCGCGTGTAAAATTCGATTACGTGAATGGGCCGCTTCTTTGGTATAGAGGAGATTTCCCTCATTGTCGGTATCAAATACAAAGCCTCGCGCAATCAGGTCTTTGATAATCCCCTGCGAACTTTCGCTCATTAGGCGCACTGCATTGACATCACACATCCCGGAACCTGCTTCAAGGGTATCTTTGATATGCAAATCGATGTCGGCATCATCGTAGGCTGTGGTTACACCGCCTTGGGCATAATAAGTATTGCATTCCCATGGGTGAGATTTATTGATCAACAATACTTTGAGCGATTTAGGGAGATTTAGTGCGGCGTATAATCCCGCTATCCCTGAACCGATAATGACAACATCATAGCGCAACGGATGAACCTTTGTCTGAAGCTGGTTTCTCATAAAACGGAGGTGCTTTATAGCCGCATCCGCTTAAAGCCAGTATCAATGCACCACTCATCAGCGCAATTATCCATAATTTTATCATCTTTTTCCCTGTGCCATGTTTTCAATAGGGATGGTATAATAGCTACCATAAATTATTGATTAAGACCAAGTTATGATTGAAAAAATACGCTCACTGCCTCATTGTGCCGGTATCTACCAATATCTTGATGCCAAAGGGCGCATTCTCTACATTGGAAAAGCCAAAAATCTATCAAAACGGGTTAAAAGCTATTTCAATCTCATACCACAGCTCTCCCCAAAGCCTACCTTATCCCTACGCATCCAAAAAATGCTCAATGAAACAGCTTCACTGCATTACCTCATCGTTGAAAACGAGCATGATGCCCTTATTTTAGAAAACTCTCTCATCAAACAGCTCAAACCAAAATACAATATTCTCCTTCGTGACGATAAGACTTACCCGTACATCTATGTCAATTTAGAAGAAGAGTACCCCCGCTTTGATATCACACGCAAAATTATCAAAGGCAAAGCCATCCGCTATTTCGGCCCTTTCTCCACCGGAGCACGCGACATACTTGATTCCCTCTACGAACTGCTCCCCCTCGTCCAAAAAAAGAGCTGTCTAAAGGGAAAAAAAGCCTGCCTCTATTATCAAATGAATCAATGCCTCGGACCTTGCGAATTTGCTGTTGACAAGGGGCACTATAAAACCATGATAGACACCGCGACGAAATACGTAGCAAACAAAGAGCTTCTCATTCCAAAACTTCGTGACAAAATGGAATATTATGCCGAGGACTTGCGTTTTGAGGAAGCAAAAGCCCTGCGGGATCGCTTGGAACGTATTGGACGCAGTACCGAGCACTCCCAAATTGATCTTGCCTCAAACGAAGCCTACGATATTTTTGCGATCGCAACCGATGAGATGAGAGGATGTATTGTCCGCCTCTTTATCCGTGATGGGAAAATTGCCTCAAGCAGTCATGATTTTTTTCTGGCAAACGACTCCTCCTCACGCGACGAAGCCTATGAACGAGCGCTGGTCAACTACTATGGAAGTGAAAAGCCCCCTATTATTGCCCCTATTTTAATCCATGAATCTTTTGAATCACAAGATTGGATCACACAGCACTTGAGTCAATTGTTTGAAAAAAAGGCCTCCATTATTTTCCCGAAACAAGGGATCAAAAAAGAGCTCACCTCTCTAGCCTACATCAATGCGCTTGAATTGCTCAAATCCCCGCGTACCGATAAAAGTGTCATCCTTGAACAAATTGCTGAGCTGTTTGGGCTTGAAACTATCCCAAATCGTATTGAAGCGTTTGACAACTCCCATTTTGCAGGACAGGCAACCGTGGGGGCGATGATTGCATACAGCAATGGTAGTTTTGATAAAAAGGGATACCGTACTTATCATCTAGAACACAAAGACGAATATGCTCAAATGCGCGAAATGCTCACACGCAGAATAAAAGGGTTTGAGACCAACCCTCCTCCTGATCTGTGGGTCATTGACGGAGGAGAAACCTTGCGCTCGCTTGCCGTGGATTTACTGCATTCAAATGGTACTCACATTGATGTTATCGGTATTAGTAAAGAAAAGCTAGATGCAAAGGCACATCGTGCGAAAGGTTCTGCAAAAGATATTCTTCATACAAATCAAGGCATCTTTAGACTTGAGACAAGCGATAAACGACTTCAATTTATTCAGTTACTCAGAGACGAAGTCCATCGATGTGCTATAACTTTTCATAAAAAAAGCAAACTCAAAGAAGATCAAAGCTCCCATCTTTTAACCATTCCAGGCATCACCCCAGGAAAAATTCATAAATTGCTAACCTACTTTGGAACCTTTGATGCCATAAGAAAAGCTAATTTTGAGACACTTCAAGAGCTTATTGGAACATCTGGAGCTAAAAATGTTCATAATTATTATAATTCGACAAAATCTCAGTAATCTTTTATAGAGTTTATGCCATATTCTTCTACTTGTGTTTATAATGCTAAGTATTAAGGAGCATTTAATGGAGAGACCCTATCCGATCGATGAAGAATATTTTTTTGATGGGCGAGCGATCGTCAGTGAAACCGATGTGAATGGAATTATAACCTTCGCCAATCGACGTTTTTCTGAAATTTCAGGCTACAGCATCGATGAACTCGTTGGAGAACCTCATAATCTGATCCGCCATCCGGATATGCCAAAAGCCGCTTTTGCACAATTATGGAAGACTCTATTATCAGGTACCATTTGGCATGGATTGGTTAAAAATCTTCGTAAAGACGGAAAATACTATTGGGTTGATACCGAAATTTCTCCTATTTATGATAATAGTGGTGCACTCAAGGGATACATGGCTGCTCGCAAACCAGCTTCTCGAAAAAACATCGAAGAGACTGCACTCCTCTATGAAAAAATGATTGCACAAGAAAGCTAAAAGGGAGAAAAAGTGTTACTTTATAATCATAAACAAGAATTTATCGGTATTGACGATGAGAGTCTGCGTCTCCTCAATTATTCTTCATTAGAAGATCTATTGAGCGTTTGCACCGATGTTGCTGACCTATTCGCGAATGAACCTGGGTATATCCACAACTTTAAAAATTTCGGATGGATTGATTTTCTACTTCATGCCGATTCGGATGCCTCAAGCGCCATTGTTCATGGAAATGGTCGTACATTTAGCTGTCGTCTTAGCGTAACCCCTTTCTATTTGTGCGATCAGCCCAAACAAAATGGCTACAATATAGCAATCACGCAAGTCAAAAGTATCAGCGGTGAAGACTTAAAGCTAAACATTGAAGCCTCCAAAGCAGCCAGTCCGGAATTAACTCAAATGGAATCGGTTGCGCAAAGCATTCCCTCAGCAGCACCTCTGCCAGATTACACCCATCTCATCCCAACACAACTAAACGAACCAAGTATTTTGGATATCCCTACTAAACCGTCATCCACTTCATTCGATGACATGGATGATCTCCATGCTTCACTTATGGCACCTCTTAGCGCAAAAGAGCTTGATGTATTGCCTGAAGAACTGCCTATCAAAGAAGAAAAGCCCTTCGTCAAACCTACTCCCATCTCTGCCCAGGCAGTACCGAGTCCGGTTCCCAAAAGCAGTCAATACTCTGCGGCTGAAAAAGTGTATCTTTCCCATCATAAGGTTAAAGATTCTTATGCATACGATCCAAGCGTTGCCGCCAATGAACTGGGTCTTCCTGTTGACTTAATCGAAGAATTCATCGGAGATTTTATACAACAGTCACACGAATTCAAAAACGAACTTTTTGAAGCAGCAGCAAAAAATGATATTAATACGCTTCATATCCTTTCCCATAAGTTGAAAGGGGTCGCAGCCAATCTACGCATTGAAGATGCTCTGGAAACACTTACTATCATCAACAGTTCAGAAGAACCGCATGAAATCGACGCGAATCTTAAATATTATTACGTCATTATTTCAAAATTGGAGGGCAAAGAAGCGCCTTCATCCTCAAACGAAGAAGTACTTCCGATCGTCAAGAAAGAGACTAAACCTGTAATCGACCTTGAAAGTATGGATGATATTTATTCGTTTTCACTCAAGCAGGATAAAACTTATACGGAAGATGAGAGCTCTTTGGAGAAAGAACTCCTAGACTTAGATGACAACGCTGTAAAAGATACTCTGGACAAAGAGATGCTGACAGCCAATACAGAAGAAAACGAAGAAAGTATTTTGATGCCGCTTCATTATGATATAGTCGCAGTTGCTGGAGCTATGGGAATTGAACCTGTATTTATGAAAGAATTGCTCAATGACTATAAGATCGATGCATTAGCCATGAGTCAAACCATTATAGAAGCGATCAAAGCATTTGATACTCATACCTGGAAAAGCAGTGCAGCCAAACTAAAAGGGATTAGTGACAATTTGCGTCTTAGTGATATATCAGATGAACTCGCAATTTTATCCATTAGTAATGATGCTCAAGAAGCCAAAAAATCTTCTGAACGACTCGTTAATTATCTTGCCCAAATTTAAGAGGAACACACTATGCATTTAGGACTTAAAAATCGACTCCGCCTGATCAGTCTCCTTCCGATATTGATCTTGTTTTCACTTGCCAGTTATTATGTATATACTTCGTACATAAGTTTTCAAGCTGCTAAAAATCTACAAGCACGACTAGAGAGTAATAAACAGCTTAACAACATGATCAACAATATATCGCGAGAACGCGGTATGACAATGATGTATTTAGGCAATGCTTCTGCTGCTACACTAAAATCATTACACGCGCAACGTGTACTTGTTGATACTGCAATCAAAGATTTTAGAGTCAATAATAAAGCTCCTAAAACGCTGGTCATTATTGATGCATTGGAAAAAGGACGTCGCCAGACTCACCCTTCTGTTGATAATAAAACTGCTGAATTTGATGAGATTTTCAATGATGTTTATGGAAAACCTCAAGAAGCGCTCATCAAAGAGCTTTCCTCCCTTTCCGCCGTATTATTGGATGACAAAGTTGCTTCCATGGCGAACAGCTACCTATCTCTGATTCGGGCAAACGAATACACCAGTCTAGAACGTGACTATTTGACCTATTTGCTTTCAAAAGGGAATCCTTTAGAAGATGAAGACTTAGAAAAATGGATTACCCTCATCGGAAATGCAGATGCTCTTAACCTTGAGGGAGTTACTAACAAAGGGCTTCAAAACGCGCTAAGGGCTTCAATACTCTCTGAAGACAACACTGAGCTTTTACAGGATATCACAACAGAGAGAGGCAGTATCTTACGCGCCAGTGCAAGAGGAAACTATGATACCCAATCCGGTATTTGGTTTGCGATGATCTCTGAAAAAATCGATGCTCTCAATGAAGGCGAGAAAATCTTGTTGGATGCGATGGACAGCAGAGCATCTGTTGTTAAAGCACAGGCGATACAATTTCTGATCACCGCTGTTGTCGTATGGATAATAGCAATCTTGATCGGTATATTGGGAATGCTACTCTCCAATGAGATTGCGAAAAATATTAAAAATCTCGAATCTGTACTAAAGCGGGTTGCCGAGGATACGCACGACAATGAAGCGGATGCTCTTAGTAAATCGATCAACCTTGATACTGCTGATGGAACGGCGCAAGCATATGCACTCCTTGAGCGTATCATTGAGCAGACGATGGGTGATAAGCATTCCGCACTGGAAGCCAGTGAAGCTAAGTCCATGTTCTTGGCAAATATGTCACATGAAATTCGTACACCACTTAATGGTATTGTTGGATTTACTGAACTTCTCAAAGACACCGAATTACATGATGAGCAGCGCGAATTTATTGACATCATCGAAAAAAGTTCTGAAAACCTACTCGAAATTATCAATAATATTCTTGACCTATCAAAGATTGAGAGCAATAAACTTGAAATCGAAGACATCGCCTTTAACCCGCTTGAAGAATTTGAAAGTGCCGTTGATGTCTATGCCGTTCGCGCTTCTGAAAAACACATTGATCTTGGATGTTTCATTGATCCAAGCCTTGAGCGACCTCTCAAAGGGGATCCGACAAAAATTAAAGAAGTTATCATTAATCTTCTTAGTAATGCGGTTAAATTTACCAATGCAGGCGGAACTGTCAATGTCGATATCCGCCGCATAGAGAGTAATGAGCCAAATCGTGCTCGCGTGCGCTTTCAAGTAAAAGACAGCGGTATCGGTGTTACGAGTGAGCAAAAATCTCGTATTTTTGAAGCATTCTCCCAAGCAGATACCTCTATTACTCGTAAATACGGTGGAACAGGACTAGGTCTGACTATTTCAAGCAGTTTTGTTGAGCTTATGGGTGGAAAACTGGATCTTGAGAGTACTCCTGGCGATGGAACAATGTTCTACTTTACCTTATCCTTTGAAGAGATCGAAACGCTAAATGATCCTATAAAAGGTTCCTATTCAAATATCAATGCAGTTATCCATGAGAGCAGAAGCAAGAAAAAAGTACAAACAACCTATCTCAAAGAATATCTAGATTATTTTGGTGTCAGCTATACCACTTTCCATGATGTCGAAGAACTTAAGCTCCTTGAGCGTCAGGTCAATTACGACTTATTATTTGTTGATAATGATTATACCAACGATGTCGATTTAGTACAATTTGCGTCTGCGCAAGAGCAATTGATTCTCATTACAAAATCATATTACATGAAGAAAATTGACTCCATGGGTCTCAATGTATTCAAAGTACTTTATGAACCAATCAACAGCAGTAAAATCCGTACCGTACTCGAAACGTATGACATAGAAGCCTTTAATAATCGAAAACAAAAAACATCTCGTCGTAAAAAATTTGATGAAAAGAACTCGCGTTTTGAAGCATCTGTGCTCGTTGCAGAAGACAATATCATCAACCAAAAACTGATCCGACGTACATTGGAAGATATTGGATTGGAAGTCACCATTGCCAACAATGGCTTAGAAGCCTTTGAAAAACGTAAAAGCGCACAATTTGACCTCATATTTATGGATATTCAGATGCCTGTACTTGATGGTATTGAAGCAACGCAAGAGATTCTTGATTATGAAGAAGACTATGGTCAGCACCACATTCCGATTATCGCCCTAACGGCCAATGCGTTAAAAGGGGATCGTGAGCGTTTCTTGTCAGCAGGCATGGACGAATACACTACCAAGCCATTAGTAAGAAGTGAAATCATCACATTGCTCAATAATTATCTTGCACATAAAATTGTTGAACTCAATACTGTTCCAAAATCGGCTGATCATTTTACCGACGAAGAGCGCAAAGAGACTGTAAATACAACACAAATTGAGCCAACAGTAGAGATAGTAACACAAGATGAGAGTACAGAAGAAGCTGTTCCTGAAGCTGCAATAGCCGTCAAAGAGGTCACTCCGGTATCAATTAAAAAACCGGTTTCGATCTATGCTGCAGACGTCTTGCTGGCAAAACAAAATACTCTTGAGATGAAACTTTTTAGTCGCATCCTTGACGATTTAGGATACACCTACGAATCCGTAAACAGCTCAGAAAAACTTTTAGAAAGTGTCTCAAACAAGCACTATAAAGTTGCATTGTTTGACAAAGATTTACGAGGCCTGAATCTAAAAGAACTGTATGATACAATTCGGACGAAAAGCAGTGATACTTCATTAATAATGCTGATTGATCCAAACATTGAGCCAGACGAAAATGATGCTATGTACGTACACGAAATGATCAAAAATATAGTCAATAAAGACCTATTGCGTCTTGTATTTGAAAAATTTATCTAAATCAGGAACACTAAATGGTCGATAACAAACTAAAAGTACTCGCAGTTGATGATGATATGATCAATTTAAAACTACTCAAAACTATGCTCATGAAGGCACCTAATGTATATCAGGTTGTAGAGGCTAAAAATGGAGCTGAAGCCATCGGTATTCTCAAGGAATACGATGACATCGACATCATTTTACTCGATATTATTATGCCGGTAATGGGGGGTATCGAAATGCTTAAGGCCATTCGTGCCGATGAATCATTACGCCAGCTACCGGTTATCATCCTAACAACCGATGAAACAAAGAAGACAGAGGCGCTTGAGTGCGGGGCGAACGGGTTTCTCATGAAACCTGTTCGTGAAAAAGATGTTATCTCTAAAATTGCTCAGCTTACTATCTAACTCTCTTCCCTGCTGAGGCAGGAAAATCACTCTATTTTTCTTTTCTTACAATGTTTGCCAACTTCGCTCGTGAACACGAATCGGTTCTGTAGACAGATTGTTATCGGTAGTAACAACAACATCAACAAGAATCGTACTCTCTTTTCCTGTATTTTCCGCGAGAGGAGTACATGCTCCTCCGCCAGCAGGCTTAGTTCCACGAAACGAATAGCGCATAGACACATTGGCATTAAACATCGTACTTCCACCTGCATCCTGAATAGCGATAGTCAACTGTTCGAGACAGTTTCCACCCGTTGTATCAAATCCTTGTGCACGCATAACTGCGTATTCTGTAGCACTTTTTGCCAATAACTGTGCTTGTGCACGTAAATATTTATCACCAACCGCTTTACTTTCCTGTGCGCCGCTATGCATCAGCAAAACACCTCCCATCGCGACCAATACGACTACAAATATCGCCAAAATCATTGCAAAACCGGATCGTTTAGTAGCGTACATGGACTCTCCTTTCACGACATATCGTCTGATTTTCACTATCACTGGTACTCAAGTTGGCATCCAATCCTCGCATACATACCTTTAGCCGCCATACCAATCCACGATCATTTAGATTAGTATTTGCCATAAAATCTCTTGCGTCATAATCCGCGTAAAAATGGGCAACGTTTTCGCCTAACAAATTAATTTTTGTTGCTGCAGTATAACGCTCTCCTGCAATCCACGGACGGAAGTTGGTATACATGGTAAAATCGCCATTATCCTGTACCCTAAATGCATAGCCCGTACGTAAGAGGTATTTTTGCTTTCCATCAGTAGCGACGTTATCGGCATTCAACCGTATTTTTGTCGAACTAAGAGGATTGGCTGCTACATCAAGTTTATGAAATCCTTCATACCCTCCTGCGTTATCCCAGTTAAAACGAGCACAAGCTGCAATATTGGTACTTTCATGATCATAGATAGCCGAATTTCTAAGAGTTGATCCCAATGCAGTGATAACCGTATTGCCCATCGTATAATTGGCATCTGATGCATTGATCTCATTATTGCTCATCAACAGTGTATCTTCGCTCCATCCCGGTCGGTTGCCTGATGTACCATACAAGCTGTCACTATCCGGAGCTACAAATGCAATGGTATAATCATTCGCATCGCCACTTGCTGGAGGACCATAACAAATATTTTCGCCTACTACCCGATCTAAATTTATGATAGAACTACTGATCGCATTTTCAAAATATTTAGTGACTTGATCTAAAATATGATCCGCTTCAGATATCCGCTTGGTATATTCTTGGGTACGGTATATGTTTTCATAATATTGACGGATAGTTTCGAGTGCTATACCGCCAACAATCCCTAATATCACAATGACAAATAGCAGTTCAATGAACGTAAACCCGCTACGATGTTTATCTTTCATCATCTAGTTGCCTTTGTTAGATTTAAAAAAAGTGAGTGTCGTATCAACACCCAAAGCATTATCCTGAAAACGGGTCACGACACGTTTCAGGTGCGTTGGAACATTCAGGGAACCATCAGGGACCATACTGGTCGATGAGCCAAGTCTCCACGTAGCTGTTGCTGTATTTCCAACAGGAGCCCCATCTAATGCCGAACTCACATAGCGCACTTCATACGTAGCAGTAACATTATAGGCTGTACCGCCAATTGGTGTAATACTAATCGTCTCACCATTGCCACTATTTCCATGGTTTAATTGTTCTATCCCTTTAGTAAGATTACCATCTCCGGAAGTAGGAATAGTCGATCCCGTTCTATTTTGATCATCACATTGAGTGAGTGAATCAGGATTAGCACGATACCAAACCGTTCCCGCGCCTCTACTACAGCCCAAATCTCCCGCAATCCAAAGTGGACCGCTTCCTGAAGCTTTATAATTTTGATCCCAGCGTGCTTGGAATTTATCAATGACCCATCCGCCCAGACGTGACATCACATCATCATCCACGGTAATTTGCTTGGAGGCTTTATCTGCAACTGAGATCATTGTCGGGATAGAGATCACACTAATTGCAATAATGACGATGGCAAAGATCAGTTCGATCATTGCCATTGCTGAGCGCATAGATGTTTTTATCATCGGATTGCCGGAGCATAATCTGTCGTACTGTGCCATCCGGTCCCTCCCTTATCTGACTTTTTACTCCCTTTTGTCCCTTCATTGGTAGATTTTGCACTGCCAGTTGCTCCTATTGATGGAACAATATTGATATTGAAACACGGATGAGTCAGACAGTCTGTACCCGGATTTGCATACGCTGAAGCATTGATTCCATACCATAGCCATGGAGCAGTAAGGATATGTGCTTTATACCCTCCCAGCCCATAAGTATTATCAAACGAATACGTTTCCATACCCGTACCAGGAACGATATTGGTATTAAAAGGATTTGCTCCCGTTACGACAAGTGTCACATTTCCATCGCCATCACTTAGATCAGTGTGCAATGTATTCGTAAACCACAACATACCGTTTTTACTCGCAGGAAGAACTGTTGCTCCGATCGGTGATCCATCGTAGACCTCGTACCAAGCATTCGCCGCAAATGGAGTATTTGCACCAAACACTCGTACGTCACGAGGAATAATACGACCATATATAAATCGTGAAGTACCATTTCCAGTACCATTACGTGTTCCAGAGATCAATGCAAAATCCCCATCTTCAGGATCGGTATAAGGTGATTCCACTGTTATATTCAAGTCCGCTCCATTCACATTAAATGGAGAAGGAGGAGTGAAGGGATTAACATCACGCTTAAAATTAAATCGTAAATACTGAGAAGTATTCGTTTCATTCCAAGGAATTGTTTTGGTTCCATTTGCATCACTGCCCGCGCCAAATCCTATCGTAAGATTTACAATATTTGTTTCATTGGCATCAGGATACAAATAGTTTGATGTTCCTATCATAGGAATAACACTCACAGGATTTTCCCATAACGGGTTAGGAGCAAAGTTTTGGGTCACAATTCCATTTTTATTAAGGGCCCGCATCTGTGCATGAATACGACCACCCATTTGTGTAAACTCATTGGCAATGTAGGTAAATGAACCAGGGTTTCCATTGTTATTCGTAATATTCAACTCATTAAAATCAAAGTGCTCAGGGATAAAGGTGACATTTTTATCCCCACAAATATAATTACCTGTACAATTTAACGCCGAAGGTACATCGTCATCATCCACTGCCGACCAGATATGATCTTGAAGACTCAAATTGACTTTACCAACATCATCAAATAGTAATCCGGCAACTTCATTACCACCAATCCCTGCTTTTGTAGATATCCCATTCGACATATTCATATCATTTGCTGGGAAGGTAGCCGTTCCTGCCATACTGGCAGTTGCCACATTATTACGATTATACTTGGTCGTTACTAAAGTAAATACAGTATTCGCCGAACTTACATTATAATCTTGTGTATTTGTAGCTGTATTATAGTTATATGCATTGATCGTTGTATCGTAATCCTGTCCTGCACGAAGCAAATTAGGCATATGCGGATCATTCGAAGTAACCACAAATTTATCCGGACGGATGGCAAACGCATCCGATGAACATCCTTTTGTTCCAAGAGCATCCAAGGTACATTGATAACAGCCATAACTATGATTGTAGGTACCCGTTCCTATTCCATGATTATTCGGTTCACATGGAGCTCCATTAATCGTACCGCGGCATCGGTCTACTGCTGCTTGTCCAAATGCTGCAAGATACTGGTTAGCACTGTTTACACACTGTGGCATTCCTGCAATATTTCCGCTGTTTGAACTGTTGATGAGACAGGTAATTGACGGATCAAGTATGTTCATCCCATAAAAGTTGATGTATTTAGGAACAATTTTGGAATGTTTTTTAGCACTATTTTGGACCGTAAAAGTTGACGTAGTCCGTGCATATATATCCCCTGCATGAAAAGTAGAAACCAAGGGCGATCCGTTAGCTCCCATCAACTGATACCGTTCTGTAGTACACATTCCATTGTCATTGGTACTATTAATATCCGAAACATAAAAAAGGACAGGCATGTCCAATACATTATTATCGCCTGCTGTATAGTATGGTACCGCTGTTCCTCCGCCTGTTGTTCCTAACCAAACCGCATCGAGTATATTAGCTGGCTTCGAAGTAATCTTAGTCGCCAATCCTTTTTGTGACGTGTATCCATTTATTGGATAATTATCTACAACATCGACAGCTCCGGTATTTGCAGGCGGGGTTCCAGGATTTGGATTGTACGGAGTACATCGTCCCCATACTTTTAATTCATCGATTTCATGGGCATTACATCCGCCTCCGGTTCCTGCCGTCAGAGCAAATCGGACGAAATCTGGCGTAGTCGATTGATTATAGGCTGCTAACTTTGCGTCAAATTTATTGATTACCGTTACATATCCTGCCCCAGTATCTCGTTCAAGGGTAATATAGAGATGTGCATTACTACGCGCATCAACAGTCATACGAAACTTGTCACCCGGAAGTTTGGGAGGATTCGTAAAATCAACGAGTGGAGCAATCGGTGTTGCCAGCGGATACGCTTCTGCCAAAAATTCATATCCCGTCGTTCCCGATCCATCACCGCGAATAACCGCTGCATTGGTATGAAAGCCGGTACCACCAACTCTCCCCTCTGTAGGATTTGCAAAATTTCCGTATTCATCCAATCCTAAACCTAACCATCCTCCTTGAAATCCATTGATTCCGGTACGTTGCGCATACCCCATCGATCCGCCATATCCTCCCGGAGTCGGACTGGCCCCGATCGCAGAATCATACAAAACGGCAACGATACCGTCTGCACCATAAGCTCCTAAACCAGCTGACGCAGGACTCTCTTCAAAACACCCTCCATAGGCATAGTGCTGAAATTCAACGACAATTAGATTCTCCTTTGAGGGAAATTCATAATCTTTGGTAACAGCGGTCGAAATATTCTTTTGACCCGGAGTCAGTTTTAAATGTCCGCTGTTTATTGCCGGGGTAAACCCTCCACTGCTAAACAATGTACGCCATTTTGAATCCAGTGTCGTAGTAAAAGAATCATCATAACACAGTGGAGCAGTCGTTTGTTCAGCGATTAAAACAGGAGCCGTCGTACGATCGGATTGCAGTGTCACACCCCCGCTTGGACCAGAAAGAACGACATTAAACGTTTCATCCAACTCGATTGCTTCATCATGGAAAATATACATATTGACCGTTTTGCTGGTTGTCCCTGCGGGAATCGTAACAGTACCACCAGCAATACTATAATCACTGTCCCCTATTGCTGTGACATCTTGCGTTTGGTACATAACTGTTATAGGATAATCAACTGCTCCGCTTAAAACAATATTCATTGCTAACTGGGATGTTTGTCCATACGGCAAAGCCGTATTTTCACTAATTTGATATGAAGCGTTTTCCCAGCCGACTGTAGGAAGCACAACGGCAGTAGAAGTACTTTTTTGTTTCGGCGTGTTAGTGTTAGTATCAGTTGTGGTTACATTGGCATCTGCACTCACGGTTCCTACACTCGAAGGTGCTTTTACGATAAAAGACATTGTTTGATTAGTATTTTTGTTAATCGTTCCCAAACTACAAACGATGTTCCCGCCAACAGGAGCAGTACATCCTGAGACATACGTCGTCCCAACAGGAAGCGGAATAGTAACAGCAACATTATTCGCTTTCGCAAGATTGCCATTTGCAACATTCACTGTATAGGTTATATTATTACCAATGACAACGGGATCAGGTGCATCCGTAAAAGTCAATGTCAAATCAACATTAGCAGCCTCGACCGTACTCGTCAATGTTATTAATAATCCAAAACCGGCCATCAGCCGTGACAAAAGCTTAAAGATTTTCATTTCATCCTCCTAGGGATTTTTTAGGGCACACGACAATTCGGGCTCGGTAGCATTTAAAATAAAAGTCAATAATCACTACCGCACAGTATCGGCAAAAACACCAACACTTTAAAGCCCAATCCCAATCATCTCACACGATGCTCATGAGAGAGAGCGCAACTTATGTGAGTTTATTCCTAACCTTATTAAAAAGAAATTAATTATATTAGGTATTTTTAGTGTATATCCTTAATATTTTATTGTCTTATTGACGTTTGCATTTTGTGTGATATAATTAATTTCTCTATCATTTACTCACAAGGTGACACCCATGAATATCTCTCTCGTCGGACGCCATATCGAACTTAGTGACGCCAATAAAGAACACATACTACACTCTATAGACACACTTGAAAAATATCACCTCGATCTCATCAGCGTCAATGCTGTTACCTCTATGAACGAACGTAAAAAAGGGGTGAGTGTCGAATTCACCATTAATATCGCCGGTAAAAATACCATCGTCATCACGCAACGCAATGATGATCTCTATGCTGCCGTGGACATCGCCATCGACCGTGCGCAAAAAGCACTGCGCCGTCTGCACGACAAAGAAAGCGACCATCGCCATGTCGGTATCAATGAGGCCAAGGCTGCAGCTGCCACTCCTGTAAACTTACATGCTATCAGTGAAGAGATGGAAGATGAGATTATCCCCACAGAACTCATCCTCTACAAACCTCAAGAGGTCGGAGAGATCATTGAAAAACTCAAAGAGAGCACCAAAGTGTTTGAAGTCTTTATGGACAATGAGGGGAAAATGCGTGTCATGTACAAACGCAATGACGGGAAATTTGGACTTTATTAACTGTTGATTCAGAGGTCAAGACACTCTTTGACCTCTGCTACAATTGCTTCATCTTCTGCCATATCTACCCACCGAAACTTGTTCCCGCTTTGCAATCTTCCTTCTAACAAATCACCGCTTTTTCTAAATTTCAAATCCAATGCCGCTATCTCAAAACCGCTCGTACAGGTGCAAAATGATTCTAACCGTTCATTTTTACCTGTTGTGTTGGTATATAAGTAACAATACCCTTGCAATCCCGTACGGCTGACACGTCCGCGCAGCTGATGAAGTGTTGACAATCCAAGACGTTCTGCACCCACAATCACAACCGTTGAAAGTCGGGGAAGCGAAATACCTACCTCTACGACGGTGGTTGCCAGCAGTATCGATCCTGATTCGCGAAAAGCTATGAGAACGGACTCTTTTTCTTTGTCTTTGCCGTGGGTTACATAGACATTGTCAAACTTGTGTTCCCAATAGTCCCGCGCTTCCTGAATACTTTGGTAGTTGATGCTTTCACTTTGCTCTACGAGCGGATAAACGATCAGGACTTGGTGATTGTGTGAAATCTCGGAGTGTATATGCTCCAACAAAGCTGTAAAATCATTTTTATGGATGATCTGCGTTTCAATGTTTTTTACAAATGGTGTTTGGACGATCAGGCTGACATCAATATGTGCTGATTCGATCATAGCTAGGGTACGCGGTATCGGCGTGGCCGAAAATTGCAAAAAATGGGGTGGCGTATCATTGTCAGTCAATTTTGTGAGGGCATGACGCTGTGCGGTACCAAATCGGTGCTGTTCATCCACCATGACCAGCGCGCACTCAGGCAGTGGACGATGCAGCAACGCATGTGTACCGATGATAAAATCATACGACTCCAAAGAGCCTTTTTTCGTTGCGCTGGTGACAAGGATAGTTTTAAGATGCGGTAAAAACTTCTGTGCCTCTTCGTACAACTGATTGGCTAAAATCGTCGTTGGTGCCATCAACAGTGAGCGATAAGGCTGCATCAAGACCACCGAGGCAAAAATCACCATCGTTTTACCCGATCCGACATCGCCTACAATCATACGACGTGCAGCATTATCGGATTCCAAATCATTTGTAATATCTGCTATAGCATTTTGCTGATCCTGCGTGAGCTCGAAAGGCAAGTTCTTCATCCACTGCGCTACCTTGCCCTGCGAACGATACTGCGTTGGATGAAAGCGTCGTTTATGGCGAAGCTGGCTCATATAATCATACAGTTCCGCAAATTTAAGCGCATACATCTGTTTGTCATCTAGAGGTTTAGGCTGTTTTGGAAAATGGATATCATAGAGTGTTTGCGCAACCGTTTGAGGAAGTCCCTCATCCTGTAACGATTGGACAGTAATCAACATTTGCACCAAGCGGCGCATCACATCCACACGCAAAGGTGTTTTATAGATTGGTACTATCGAACCGATTGCCGTAGTCTTAATCGGTTGAACAATCTGCCATCTTCCCTGCTCAAGTACCGCTTTACCGCTAAAAAATCCGCGTGTACCTGTCGGAAACTGATGAACCATATAGGGTTTTGGCCCAAATATTACCCCCTCAAGTGTCGCGTCTAAATTGTGTACAAAAAAGGTGATCTTGAGTGTTTTAGGGGTTCGTACAATGTGTTCAACCGTCGCATCAATAACGCACGATGCATTATGTGTTAGCTCCTGACTAAGACGGCGATCTTCGAAGGTGGAGGGGGCAAGAGTAGAGAGTGCCGTAACACTGCTCACCCCTAGTGTGTGGAATTTTTTTGCTGTATCGTCGTTACTTGGTAACAATGGCGTAGCTGAGATCGCGGATTTCACCATGGCGCTTGATGAAGTCATTCAAATCATCCAGACTCAACTCTCCGATTTGTTTGAGCTCTGTCAGTGAGTATCCCAAAGGTTTGCCCCCATAATACTCACTAAAAGTGCGCCCAAGACGCTGGGAAAGGGTTTCCACACGAAGCGGCTCTGAACCTAACATAAACTTTTTGGCCTGATCCAGTTCGCCTTGCGTTACCCCGCTCTTTACAAACGTATCAATTACTTCAGCCACCGTTTTTTTAGCTTCTGCTTGCGATTCGAGTTTCGTTTGGAGGTAGCCGCTGAAATAGGTATTGGTTTTGGCAACACTTAAACGTGAATAGGCGGAATACGCCAATCCGCGTTTCACACGGATCTCTTCCATCATACGGCTGCCAAAACCGCTCGATCCCAAAATAAACATGGCAACACGAGATTTATAAAACTCACTATCCCCCTCACGCATCGCGAAAGGTGATCCAAAATACAAATAAGCTTGCTCTGTATTTGGGCGATGCATAATCGATTCTTTTGGTGTCTTGCGCGGTTCGTAGTGGCGTTCATTTGTCTTGACGCCTACGCTGAAAGCTTGAAGTAATTGGGACACTTTTTCCTTTGCCGTTTTCGAATCAATATCACCGCCAATGACAATGAGTGCGTTGGACAAGACCCGATGTTCTGACAAAAAGCTTTTTACTTGATCAAGCTTTATTAAAGCGATTGACTCTTTGGTACCAATATTTGGCGTAGCCATTGGTGTACCCTCAAATAAAATCGCTTTGAGTTCATCGGATGCTACGGTATCAAAATCTGCTTCTTTACGTGCGATATCACTGAGCGCTATTGTTTTGACTTTTCCCAATGTCTCTTCAGTAAGATTCGGTTTTTTCAACAGTTCTGACAACAAGGACAACCCGGTATCAAACTCTTCTTTCAACGTCCCTAACTCGATGACAAACGATTCATTTCCTGCGTTGGTACTGAGCTGGATTGCTCTCGCATCAAGGGCATCCGCAAAACCGACAGCTCCGCGTTTGAGTGTTCCCTCATTCATCATTTTGGCACTGATACGGGCCAATCCCGCACTTTTACCCTCATCAATACTGCCGCTTCCGGTAAAGACCAATTGCATCGATATGAGAGGAAGACGTTTGTCCTCTTCGTGAATAAAAGGTATTTTAACCCCTTTGACTTCTATGTATTCCAAAGTACTTGCCATCAGTGTCTGCCCTAAAAATAAAATCGTTGCTAAAAAATACTTCACGCAAATTTCTCTAGCGTCTCATAAGCGGTGTTACGAATCGCAGGTATCTCTCCGATATCACGTATCAAACGGATCATCTCCTCTTTTGCCATACGAAAACCGGCTCCCGCACTGCGCACGACATTTTCTTCCATCATCGTAGATCCCAAATCATTAGCACCGTATAGCAATGCCATTTGACCTACATACGGCCCTTGTGTCACCCATGAGCTTTGTATGTTTTGAAAGTTATCCAAGAAAAGGCGTGACACAGCCAATAAGCGTAAATAACGGTTGGAAGACTGTTTTTCGATCTCAGGATGTTCTTCCATAAGTTGCGTGTTCATCCCCTGAAATGACCACATGATAAAGGCACGAAAACCACCCGTTTCATCTTGTAAATCACGAATAAGATTCCAATGCTCGATTATCTCTTCATCCGTCTCTACCGTCCCGTACATCATCGTAGCTGTTGACATAATCCCTAGTTTGTGCGCTTCACGATGAACGTGCAGCCATACTTCGCTGTCAATCTTTTTAGGTGCGATGATGTCTCGGACACGGTCACTCAAAATCTCAGCACCAGCACCAGGAATAGAGGCAAGCCCTTTTGCATGGAGACGCGACAAGCACTCTTGTATCGTGATTTTGGAGACTTTAGCAATGTAGTCGAGTTCTATCGAGGAAAATCCGTGAATCGTGATCGTCGGGTATTTCGTATGGATATGTTCTACGAGATCTTCATACCACTCAATCTTGAGCTTCGGATGGACACCGCCTTGAAACAATATCTGCGTTCCACCGATCTCCAAAAGCTCATCAATCTTTTGATCAATCTCTTTAAAGGTCAATACATATGCATCATCCGCTTTTGGACTGCGGTAAAAAGCGCAAAATTTACAATCGACCCAACAGACATTGGTATAGTTGATATTACGGTCAACCACAAATGTCGTGATCCCTTTGGGATGAAGCTCACGCTTGCGCGCTGTTGCCATACGTCCCAATTCTTTGAGATCGCCATTTTGGATGAGATCAAGCGCTTGTTCTTTGGTAAGTCGCATTAGGTCTCTATTTGTCTTTTGAAATGGCATCGAGGACACCATTAATAAACTTAGGAGATTGTTCGCTTCCAAATGCTTTAGTCACTTCAATCGCTTCATTGATAATAACCGCAGAGTCGAGTTCGCCAAACATGATTTCATATGCACCCAAACGAAGCGTTGCACGCTCTATTGAACCCAAACGATCAAAATCCCAATCTTTTAAGTGTTTCTCTATCGCTTCATCCACGGGAGCTAAATGTTCAACCACCCCTTTGAACAAATCAAGGGCAAAATCACGCTGTTTGTTGCGGATTTTTTTCTCTTCTAAGATTTCATCACTAAAATCGAGAATACTTTGGTTTCCTAAATCATACGCATACAGCAAACTTACAACGGCCATACGGGCTTGATGTCGTGTTGCCATTATGCCTCCATCGCTTCATAAAGGTCGAGTAATTCTATAACAACGGTCATTGCTTCGAATCCTTTGTTACCTGCTTTTGTCCCTGCACGCTCGATGGCTTGCTCAATCGTATCCGTCGTCAAAAGCCCGAAAGATACCGGTTTTTTATGTTTTAAACTCACCGTTGCAATCCCTTTGGTAGCTTCTGCTGAAACATAGTCAAAGTGAGGAGTCGAGCCTCTGATCACCGCACCCAATGCACACACTGCATCGTATTTTCCGCTGTTTAAAAGCTGGTCGATCACCATTGGCAGTTCAAATGCACCAGGTGCGAGAACATGCGTCAAATCGTCATCATTGCCACCGTGTCTTGAGTAAGCGTCTTTTGCTCCCTCCACCAATCTATCCACTATAAAATGGTTCCATCTTGTACTTACAATAGCTACTTTTTTCTCAGCACGAACTCTAAGATTTCCTTCGATTACTTTCATGTTTTCTATCCTTTTATTGCATCAAGTTTTAATAATGTTTGGGTGAGCACATTTAGTTGCTCTAATGTTAGCATATTTGGGCCATCGCTCAAAGCACACGTTGGATCAAAATGGGTTTCAAAGAAAAATCCATCCACTCCAACAGCTGCAGCCGCACGCGCGAGATGAGGAACCATCGAACTGTCCCCTCCTGTTTTACCGCCACCGATACCTGGCATCTGTACCGAGTGGGTCGCATCAAAAATGACCGGAGCAAATTGGCGCATGATATAAAGCGAACGCATATCGACCACCAAATTTCCGTATCCGAAACTCGAACCGCGTTCACACAAAAAGACCCCATTTTTTCGGGATGCTTCGTAGCTTAGTTCATCACATCCGCGGGTTTTGAGGACTTTCATAACCGAATATTGCATATCACTGGGCGTCATAAACTGCCCTTTTTTGATGTTAACAATTTTATCGGTTTTTCCCGCAGCCACAAGTAAATCGGTCTGTCGGCATAAAAAAGCGGGTATTTGGAGCATATCAACTACTTCTGCCACAATCGGAACTTGATAGCTTTCATGAACATCGGTGACAATCTTGTAACCAAAATCATCTTTTACTTTTTGCAACAAACGCAAACCTTCTTCGAGTCCCGGTCCGCGGTAGCTGTCCAGAGAAGTACGGTTTGCTTTATCAAAGCTCGACTTGAAATAAAAATCAAAACGCGCATCATTATGATAATGTTCAAGCTCTTTCGCAATTCTAAAAAGATTTTCTTCGCTTTCAATTACACATGGTCCCGCCATCAATATCATAAAAAAGCTCCTATGTGTTTATAGACGTATTGTACTTGTGATTAGATTAAAATCCCATTCGACATTTACGATTATTTTGTGGCATACATTCTAACCCTTTTGCGCATTGACGGTGAAGCATATAACGGTAACCGCGCATAATAATTGCCTTAATCCCATATCCTAATACACCGCTAAAACGTATCCATCCCAGCAATGAAATACTCGCATAGTTTCCACCCAATGCTATCATCATCCCTTTTAATCTTACATCTGCACGGATCATCGATTTACCTCGGATAAGGGCAAGAATATTCGTTGCTGCACCTATCCCACTGGCTTCAGCTCCTTGTGCCGTAGGAGGAACCAGTTTTCCATCGGGATCGTGCAATTGCGCAATATCTCCAGCGGCAAATACCCCATCATATTCCACAACTCGCAAATACTCATCCAGCATCAATTGTGACTTTTTATTTTTCGCTACGTTCATTCCCGCGGTCAACGTCGAAGCTACAATTCCCCCTGTAAAAATCATAAAATCAAAACAAATAGCTTCGCTCCCATTGAGCATGAGCACATGCTCCTGAACAGACGTTATGCGTGAGTGATTAATGATATTCACATCCAATTGAATCAACCGTTTGGTCGCTTGTTTGATCAAATATTCTTCCATCCCCTCCAAAACCGTCTCATGCGGAATGATCAAGAAAATATGAATATTATCACACGTTAAAGTATTGTCCCGATGAAAAATGCGAATATAGTGTGCCATCTCCGCTGCAATTTCCACACCGCTCAAACCACCGCCGCCGATCACGATGTTAAAAGGTTCAGCACACCATCCTCCCTCGCTTTCCAAACGTGAATAAAGTCTTTGTTCAAATTGCTGTTTAAATGAAAGAGCGCTTTGCAACGTTTTAACCCCATGAGAGTATTGACGCAGCCCTTCTGTCGCACCATTATATGCCGTACGGCTTCCCGTACACAGCAACATATAGTCATACGAATGTCCCGAAGTTTGCCCAATGATACGCTTGGACTCATAATCAATTTCTCGTATCGTGTCTTTGATGTAAGTAACATGCGAACCATAGCTTAGACACAATGCGACTAGATCAATCATCACTCTCGTCATCGAACACTCATTGGCAATAAGCTCGTATGCTTCCGTCTGTAAATAGTGATAAGGGTGCTGATCAATCAAAACAACATCACATGCACCTGAAGTTGCTAGTACTTTGAGAGCTTGTACACCGGCATAACCGCCACCCACGATAATAACGCGTTTACGTCCCATACACAATTCCTTGCAACGATACTATTAAAAAAGATTATATCATTTTAGAATTATTTTTCACCATTGCCCACGAGCATACAACCGCTGAACTAAATGCCCATTGAAAATTGTACCCTCCCAGTTCCCCAGTCACATCGACCGTTTCACCAATAAAATAGAGACCTTTTACTATCGTACTTTGCATCGTTTCAACCTCTAACTCTGCACAAGCCACCCCTCCACGGCACACTTCGGCTTTGGTCAGTCCAAATGTCCCTGATGGAGCCATTTTATAGTTTTGGATCAGAGCTAATTTTTCGCGTTCATCACTATTGAGCCGATTGCACGGTTTATCTTCAAGACCAATGGCCTCCAAAAAAGCTTTAGTAAACCGTTTGGGCAACGGCAAGGCTGTACTGAGAAGTTTTTTTTCATTTTTGAGAAGGTTTAAATCCCCCCCCGGACAAAAATTGATCACAATCTCACCACGATGCCAATACAATGATGCGGAAAGAACGACTGGACCGCTGATCCCTTTGTGAGCAAACAATAAATCTTCATCCAATGTTTTACCCGCTACGCTAATATGCGCTCGCAAACTCACACCGCTAAGCTCCTTCATCCAAAATTCTTTGGGCTGTAACGTCAAACCGACCAATGCCGGGGCAAAAGGGATAACTTTATGCCCGTACTCCTGTGCTATTTTGAGGCCGATGTCACTGGCTCCTAGTTCTTTATAACTCGCACCGCCCGTTGCTACAACCACTTTTGAAGCACTCAACTTTCCCTTATCCGTCGTAATAATAAAAGGGGAATTTCCCTCTACACTCACAATTTTATGCCCCATAAGCATCTCACATCCGCGTGCTTTTTCCATAAGAATAGAAATCACCTCATCGGAACTCTTGGGACAAAAATAGTACCGCTCTTTGCGAATCACGGGGCGTAATCCGCCGTCGTAAAAATAACTTAGCAATGCCTCTTTGGAAAAAATACTCAACGCATGAGAGACCAACGACTCCTCCCCTAGAAAATGACTTGCATCTACCTCAACATTGGTGAGATTGCATTTGCCGCCGCCTGAGGCTCTAATCTTCAATGCAGGCTTCATATTTCCATCAATAATTGCAATTTTCAGCGATGTTTTTTCTCGCAGCTGCGCTGCACACATCAATCCGCCCGCCCCTGCTCCTAAAATAATGACGTCGAAATGCTTCATCGTTTTAACAGCCGTAAAGCAAGCAATGAAAATAAAGTGCCTACCACTGCCACATGGGTGAAGGTAACCGTTTTATGGCTCATGAGATAATGGACCGCTATAAGAACCACTGCAATGTAAACGAGCTTGTGCCATGATCGAAACTTCACATACAATTTTTTGCTCGACGTCAGCGCCATAAGCAGTAAAATGAGAAATGCACCCATTCCAAACGCAATAAACGGTTTTGTTATGACTTCGTGCTGTACACCAAACACATCAAACTGCTGATCGACTCCGATGAACAAGAGGGCATGAATCAATACGTAAAAAAAGGCAAATAATCCTAAAAGACGGCGGTATTTGAGAAAGTTAATCCCGATATAGCTGCGTAACGGTGTGACTAACAGTGTTATAGCTAACATCCACAAAGCGCTGTTGCCTGCCAAATCACTCAAAAATTTCAATGGATCTGCAGGAGTCTTGGTCAGCGTAACGTAACCACAGGGTTCCAAAAATAACAAAATATCGCGCAGTGTTTGCGGATGAAATTCAACACTAAAACGCAATGCCGCATAAACAAGTGGCAACAGTGCTGCTATCCAAATCAAAACTCTCAACGTCTACCCTTTTAAAAAAACTTCTTTAAATCTACGCCCTTATACATATGAGCAACCTCAGCGCCATAGCCGTTGAACATCAGCGTATCCTGCTTGAAAAAATTCCCCAGCGGGCGTTCTCTTTCTTGCGACCATCGCGGGTGATCAACAGTAGGATTCACATTGGCGAAAAAACCATACTCTTTAGGTGCCATTTCATTCCATGTCGAACGGGTCTGATTCTCTTTAAGAGTAATGCGTACGATGCTCTTGATACTTTTAAATCCGTACTTCCAAGGGACAACCAAACGAATCGGAGCACCGTTTTGAGGCAGCAGCTCTTTACCGTACAAACCTACGGCCAATAGCGTCAAAGGGTTCATCGCTTCATCGATACGCAACCCTTCACGATAGGGAAACGAAATACTACCAAAAGTTTGCCCTTGCGCCGGAAATTGTTTCGGATCGAAAAGTGTCTCAAATTCAACATATTTAGATTTTGATGTCAATCCCACATACTTAAGAACCGAAGCCAGCGGGATACCAACCCAAGGAACTACCATCGACCACCCCTCAACACAACGAAAACGGTAAATACGTTCTTGGGAGGGAATGAGTTTTAACAATGTATCTATATCGAGAGTGCGCGGTTTTTGAACCTCTCCCCCGATGGTGATCGTCCAATTTTTTGTTTTAAAATTTTTGGCCAGTCTGCTTGGCGCCTCTTTATCCGTTGAAAATTCGTAAAAATTATTATACGTCGTAATTTGGTCGTAAGAGGTAAGCTTAAGAGATGAGGGCGCTTTTATTTTTTCATACCCCAGTGCAGCACTCAGAGGTGTCGCCGCCAACGCTGCAGATCCTAATAAAAGCTTCATTAGATCGCGTCTTTGATGATAGACCCCTTCGTCTGTAATTTCAGACGATCCAATCTGATTATAATTTTTACGTATAAGCATGATCAATCTCCAGTAAGCTATAATTGCACTAATAATATCCAAGGGTTGGTAAATGGCTAAAAAACTTCACATCGTATCGCTGGGTTGTACCAAAAATCTCGTTGATACCGAGGTCATGCTGGGACGACTCCAAGAGTATGAGATGACTGATGCTAGTTGCGAGGCAGATGTTATCATCGTCAATACATGCGGATTTATCGATGCGGCCAAACAAGAGTCCCTCAATACCGTGTTCAATCTCAATGCAGGGCGCAAAAAAGATTCCGTCTTGGTTATGGCGGGATGTTTGAGCGAACGCTATCAAGATGATCTTGCCAAAGAGCTCACCGAAGTCGATATTTTCACCGGTGTGGGTGACTACGATAAAATCGATGAACTTCTAGCCCTCAAACAAAGCCGTTTTACCCCTGAGGTGTACCTCATCGATGGCGCTGAACGTGTCGTGACAGGTTCAACCTACCATGCGTACATCAAACTCTCAGAAGGGTGTAATCAGCAATGCAGTTTCTGCGCGATTCCTTCATTTAAAGGGAAACTTAATTCCCGTAATCTGGACAGCATAGCCCGTGAAGTCGAGGGGCTTGTAGCGAAGGGCTATTTTGACTTCACCTTTATCTCTCAGGATTCAAGCTCATACTTACGTGATCAAAATGTTAATGAAGGACTTATTCACCTCATCAAGCGCATCGAACTCATTGATGGTGTTAAGAGTGCACGAATCTTGTATCTTTATCCCTCCACTACAACCCTAAAACTCATCAAAACCATTGGCAATTCAAAAATATTCCATAACTATTTCGACATGCCTATCCAACACATCAATGACGAAATGCTACGTATCATGAAACGCGGCTTTGGAAAAGAGAAAACCGTTGAACTTCTCAACGCTATGCGTGCATTGCCCAACTCCTTTGTCCGCACCAGCTTCATCGTAGGCCACCCGCTGGAAACGCAAGCAATGTTTGATGAGATGGCAGAGTTTGCTGGAACTTTTGGATTTGACCGTATGAATGTATTTAGCTACTCCGATGAAGAGGGGACCAGTGCCTACAAAATCGAAGAAAAAGTTCCCGCTAAAATCATCAACGAACGGGCCAAGAAACTCGGTAAAATCGCTTCTAAAGTAGAAGTTGAGAGTTTAAACAAACTCATCGGAACCGAGATTCCCCTCATCATCGACGGCGAAAGCGATGAACACGAATTTCTCCTCAGTGCACGGGCACTCCTTTGGGCGCCGGATGTAGATGGTGAAATCTACGTTAACGACCGTGAAATCAGCGAAGAGCTTTCGTACGGAAGAATCTATCGTGCTCGTATTACCGAGGTAACCGACAAGCATCCATTGGCCACGATTACAGGCGATGCTTAATCTTTTACACCTAGACCTGCTCAAAAAAGGGAAAGTTCTCCTCGCCTTCTCCGGCGGTGTTGATTCAACTGCCCTTTTTCATCTACTGCTTTCTCATAATATTACTTTTGATATTGCCCATGTTAACTACCATACCAGACCCTCAAGCGACCAAGAAGCCCAAAGTGCTGAGGGCCTCGCACATGCGCACCAATTGCAGTGTTATACGCATTCCTGCCATCTAGAGGGAAAAAATTTCGAACACCGTGCCAGAGACGAACGCTATACTTTTTTAAAGTATCTCGTTGGAAAATACGACTACACATGTGTCCTGACCGCACATCAACTCAATGACCGCCTGGAATGGCTGATGATGCAGTTTTGCCGCGGTTCAGGTCTCCCTGAACTGCTTGGTATCCGCTCACATGACACCAGAGACGGGATGACCCTTATTCGTCCATTACTGGAACACGACAGAGAAAGTATCGAAGCGTATCTAGCCCAACATAATCTAGTCCATTATATCGATGAGAGCAATGCCGATGAGCGCTATACCCGTAATCTCTTTCGCCGTCGTTTCAGTACTCCGCTGATGCAAGAATACCGTGAAGCGATCAAGCGAAGTTTTCGTTATCTCGAAGAAGACAACGCAACCCTTATTGAAAATGTTGCCATTGAACACATAGACGAGCTTTTTTACTTTCGTACTCCAAGAAACAGTCATTCGCTCATCGTAGCCATTGATGGAGTTTTAAAATCCCTGGGTCACGTAATGCGAGGGAATGAAAAGGAGCTTCTGAAACAGGAAAAATCATTAGTTGTAGGTCGTGCGTATGCAGTTACTGTAGAGGAGGATTACACTTTTATCTCACCCTATGTAGAAATAACGATGCAAAAAGAATTTAAAGAAAAGTGCAGAATTCAAAAAATTGACCCTAAAATGCGCGGCTATCTTGCCACACATCCCAAAGCCTATGAGTCTATACGTCGATTAAAAGACGATCAAGAACTTCTTCGATTCGACTAACGCCCACAATCTCCAAAGCGTTTTTCACTTCATCCGGAATATCACTCAAGTCACGTTCATAGTTCTTTTGCGGAATCAATGCCAATATCATCCCCGCACGATGCGCGGCTATGAGTTTTTCTTTGAGTCCGCCAATAGGGAGGACGTTTCCGCTAAGTGATACTTCACCCGTCATCGCGATGTCCGCACGCACTTTTTTATTCGCAAGTATTGAAGCGATCACGGTACACATCGCAATCCCTGCACTTGGACCATCTTTTGGAGTTGCACCATCGGGAACGTGTATATGCAAGTCAAAGCGCTTATACACTTCACTTGCATCCACAACTACATTCGTCTCACGCTCAGTAGAGCTCAGAGGAATAACAGAATGGTCTACGGTAATCTTCCCGCTATCAATAAGTGTTTTAACCACAGAAAGTGCAATACGAGCAGACTCTTTCATCACATCTCCCAAACTTCCAGTAAGCTGCAGCGTCCCTTTTCCATTGATGCGAATTGCTTCGATTTTAAGAACATCTCCCCCCACGGCTGTCCATGCAAGCCCATTCACAACACCTATACGATTGATGTGATCCGTCTTTTCAATCTCAAAGACCGTTTTTTCCAAAAAGTCCTTGAGGTTTTTGATCGTTACCGTTATTTTCTCCGCATTTGGATTTTCCAAAATTCGTTTTGCCGTTTTACGAACGATATCCGCGATACGGCGGCGAAGATTTCGTACTCCCGCTTCTCTAGTATGCTTCTCGATCACATCAGCCAAGGCTGTTTTGGAAATAGAAAGTTCCGAAGATTTGAGACCGTGTTTTTTGAGCTCTTGCGGTATTAAATACTGCTTTGCAATCTGAAATTTCTCTTGCGGCGTATACGAACTTACCGGTATAAACTCCATCCGATCACGCAATGGTCCCGGAATTTGGCCTGCGTCATTTGCCGTTGCGATAAAAATGGCACGACTTAAATCGAGATTGAAGTTGAGGTAATAATCTCTAAAATGGCTGTTTTGCTCCGGATCAAGGATCTCGAGTAAAACAGCGGTCGGATCACCGCGATTGGATTTTGCCACCTTGTCAATTTCATCCAAAACAATAACCGGATTCATTTTTTTGGCTTCGATCAATCCTTGGACAACACGCCCAGGCATTGCCCCGACGTAGGTGCGGCGATGTCCGCGTAGTTCATTAACATCTTCTAATCCCCCCAAGGCAATTCGTATTAATGGACGTTTCAGCGCTACGGCTATAGAGTTTGCCAACGATGTCTTACCCACCCCCGGAGGGCCAACAAAACATAAAATCGCTCCGCGCCCCTCTTTATCTGCCATTCCGCGAAGCTCCAAAAGCTCTTTCACTGAAAAATATTCCAAAATGCGTTCTTTAGGCTTACGAAGCGAAAAATGGTCTTTGTTCAGTTGCGTTTCGACTTCATGTACATTGAGCGCTTTTTTTGACTCTTCGCCATAAGGAATGTCCAATACCCATTCCAAATACGTTTGTATCACCCCTGCATCCGCGCTGTCCGGATGCATACGGGCAAAACGTTCTAACTGTTTATTGATCTCTTTGTAGGCATCCTCATGCATCTTCGCTTTTTTACTCTCTAGCTTTTTGCGAAACTCTTCGATCTCTTCATCACGATGAGTATCGGTACCGAGCTCTTTTTGAATCTGTTTGAGCTGTTCTTTTAAAAAGTATTCTTTATTCACTTTTTCAATGCGCGTATGCACTTTTGAACGAATCTCTTTTTGAAGGCGTGCGGCTTCCGTCTCTTCGATTAATTCATCAATCAGCATTAGGAAACGTTTTTCAGGGTCACGCTCAATGAAGAGGGCATATGCATTCTCTTTTTTGAGCTTGATCGAACTGCAAATCAGATCAATGATACGGTTGTACTCATGATTTTCTTCAATGGTACGCAGCAAGTCCGGAGGAAAATAGTTGCTCACCTGCGACAAAGCACGTACCTTTTCACGCAGTACTTCTAAAATGGCATCCATTTTCAAATTACTGACATTTTCCGAAGCAATGATATCAACATGTGCACGTAACGGATTATCATTACTAAATTCCATAATATGACCACGGGCAAGACCTTGGAACAAAACCTTAATACGCCCATCAGGAAGCACTACTTTACGCATAATAGAGCCAATTACTCCGGCATCATAAACAGCTGAACCTTCACGCTGCCCCTCATGATCCGGCTTGACCGGGCATACAATCACCAAAGAGTTGTTTTCAATCGCTTCTGCAGCGGCAGCGATATTTTTCTCATCATTTAAAAAAAGAGGAGAAATCATAAAAGGGTATAAAAAAAGATCGTCCTCCGCAATTACCGGTAAAACGGTAGGGAAAGGGCTGTAATTACTAAGTTGCATTGTGAAAATCCTATATTAGTTTATCTATACTAATGTCCTTCATTTCTTTAAAAGGAAGGTATCAAAAAGTCATACCATGATCTTCCCGTTGAGCTTTCCGGTACTGTACTGTTATTATCTATTGACGGCTTCTCATATGTACTCATCACAGGAACGAATGAGTCATTATCATCCATAGAAATAACACTGCGTGTTTTCGGAATCATAAATGCATACCAACTGCTACTCCCGTCACCCTCAAACATTTCTCGATACCACGGTATCTGCGCCGCTTGAACTTCTGATGGATCGATCCATGTAACAGGGGCACTGCTACGATAGACGACTGCACCCTTTGGTTTTCCCAATCGGTCATACAATCCTGCAATTTGTTCGTTTAGCGTTGATTTGGCTAGCTCAAGCTGCGTTTCCATGGTAGTAACCAAGGGAGTATAAATAGAATAAGGATAATTCATCTTAAAGGTATTTACCCCTTTTAATGTCTCATCAATGAGGCCCTGATCTCGCCCAGGGTTTGGTAGTGCTAAGAATTTCGATTTTATTTTCAAAAATTCTGCATATTCCTTCCCAGCTTGCGTTGCGTACCGTCGATTATACTCATCCAAAAAGTGTTCAGCGAGCAAATATTCTTCATAGGCCATGTGCGCCTGCGCCATAATTAACGTCGCTTCACTTAGTAAGGGGGATGCTACATGCTCACTTTGAAGCGAACTGAAATAATTATCTGCCTTTTCTAAATTTCCATCAGAAACTGCAGTGATCATTTTTCCGTACCAGTAATCAGCAGGTTTGTTGTATTCATCAAGCTCTTTTGCGCATCCTCCCAAAAAGAGTACAGTCACTGCTGCCATAATTGCAATTCGAATCATCATCTCAAAGTGTTCCGTTTTCTGTTAAGTTAGAACCATTTTACCAAAAAGAAATTAATATAAAGAAGATATCTACCCTACTAATATGGAGAATATCCCCACTATGTGACTTTTTTTATACATCGTGTGTTAAAATCGTAAACAATCCTTAACTCCGTGAGGTTATTATGCAATTTACCCTACAACTGCCTATGCTTGGTTTCGAGTCTATGACTCATATGGAGCTACACAAAATAGATGATATTTTCATGCGTCTTGAAAGCGTTGGTGATGGTCCCTCTTTTACGCTTATTAACCCTTATATTTTACGCGAATACGCTTTCGACATTCCTACATCATTGCAAGCCGCCATGCAAATTGACGAAAATAGTAATCTTCTTATTTTCAACATTGTTATTTTAAACACAGCAATCGAAGATTCAACCATCAATTTTGTTGCTCCTTTGATTTTCAATACCGACAATCAAACCATGGCTCAAATCATCATTGATAATCGTGCTGATTTTTCCATTGCTGAGCCGATTCGCAACTATCTCAAAGGTGGATCCAATGAGTAAGCCTGCAATTACACTGATCGGCAATGGCAAAATGGCTCTTTCCATTGCAAAAGGGCTCAAAGAGACCTATTCTCTAGAGGTCATAGGGCGCGCACAAGAAGCATTGGATCAATTTGAAACGGCATTGGGAGCAAGTATCCAAAAAACACGTTATGAAGAATCTACCTGTGAGGGAAAAACACTTATACTGTGTGTTAAACCTTCCAATCTTTCCGAAATTTCAACGCGTTTAAACGGTAAAGCAAAAGCACTTTATTCAGTACTTGCCGGAACCCCCTTAGCTTCATTGCACTGTATCAGTGCCGTGAGTTATGTACGTGCCATGCCAAACCTCGCTGCCGAAATCGGTCTTTCAATGACCTCTCTTGTGGGTGATGGTTCATTGCATGATGAAGCGGTTTCTTTGTTCGGATCTATCGGTACAACATTGTGGCTTGGAAGTGAAAAAGAGCTTGATATCGCCACGGCGCTGGCGGGAAGCGGGCCTGCTTATCTCGCACTGATTGCTGAAGCGCTCAGCGATGGCGCAGTACGTGAGGGGTTAAAGAGAAATGATGCTATGACGCTTATGAGGGGACTCTTTGCGGGGTTTGGATCACTGATACAAACCACACATCCGGCACTTCTCAAAGACAGTGTCATGAGTCCTGGCGGAACGACTGCTGCCGGATACGGTGCCCTTGAACAATCGGGAGTACGTAATGGATGCATGAACGCTGTACGCGCAGCTTACGAAAAAGCCAAAAACATTAAATAATGTTACGATGAACTCTCATCGTAAAAGATGACTTAATCTTATTCTCATCACGCTCAAAATAAATAGGAAAATTAACCCCAATAATCCAATCACTTTTATTTATTTTCTCTAAAAATTGATAAAAAACTTGAGGTGAACTAATCTTCGTTGTTGCATTTACTTCATATACTTTAAACGAACTGTTGTGATCCGCTACTTCAATTTCCGTTAAATAGAGATCTTGAAAATCCTGATGATTGTCTTTGGTAAATTTTTTCGGATCAAACGGTGTAGCAAATGCTTTTATTGTATGCTCATGCTCATGTTTTAATCTTTTTAATTTTTGATTGACTGTATCGTATTGCTCTTGTGCCCTGCTGATCAGTTGTTGCTCTTTTTTACTTTCTAGCCGTAAAATACGGTATTCTTTTCCTTTTGGAATCAAAAAAAGAGTTGAAAAAACTATAATTCCAACTAATAACAACAATGAAATCAGTACTAAATACAAAGTCCGATGATTGGTTCGTTGACTCATTCAATCACCTCTACTGCAGTTTCATCGTCCAAATAATTCGTCGATGTAAATTTATACCAACCATTTTCGGCAGGATAATAGCTCGTATACGTACGATGAAAAATCGAACGTAAAGGAGCTTGCAATAAATATTCATACGTCTCCTTACTTGGAGTAATGCCTGAGAGAACCAATGATTTAGCCCCTAATTCTGCACGCGTTAATGTAATTTTATCCGGTACCAAATCAAAAAGATTACGAATACTCTCTTTCATCACTATATTATTTGTTGCGATACTTTCATGCGTTTTAACCGCTACCTCAATCTTTTCAATATTTTTTTCTAAAAGACGTGTATTCTCATCTAGCTTCTCTATTTTTTTCCCTATACCTGCATGCTGAGCTTTAAATTCATAGGTTTTATAGGTCAAAAATACATACGTCCCCACCACCATAGCAATACTAACCATGAAGAAAAAAAGTGCAAGCCGAAGCTCACCGCTGATAACTTTCTTTGGACGAGGAGTAATTAAACTGTATTTCAAAGTCCCTCCTCTTCTAGTACTGCAAGGGAATTAATCGTTTCGAGAACGTCTACTTTTCGTACCAAAACATTCAAAAAGAGTTCTTCTTCCAAATAGCGTTTCAGCTCTTCATTACCACCTTGTGAATCGGCGATGCATACCGTTTCAACAAAACGGTTACGACATGCTTCCAGACTGTAAAACTGATTCAAGGTTTTTTGAATGTAATTAAAACGCTGATAATCCTCCGCAGAGCCATCCATGTCCCCTTTAATCAAAAAGGAGTGTTCTTTTCCCTGTCGTTTCTCTTCACTCGTAGGCATATCTTCGCTAAATTCATGAACCTCTTCAAGTTCATCAAGATCATCAATATCACTCAGAGAATCCAAATCATCAATGATATCGAGATCTTCCAGCCCCTCTATATCATCCAAGTTTATCAACCCGTCATCTTCATAATTTTCAGCCATTGGCGACGTGAAGTCAAGCGATGAAGCCTCAGCTGTATTTTCTGCAGCAGTAATGTTTTGATATGAATAATGATGAGCATATTCCAGTGTTCCGGCATCAAAAATTGCTATCGTAAATAGGTTTTGCATTGAAAATGCATAAAGGGCAAATCCATCCTTAATCTTATCCGCAAAAGTATACTCGATTATTGAAAACGGGGAAAAAATAAAATCAACACCCACCGTACTGTACTTATAAGTTAGCGCGTGAAGATCATCCAGCGAAGCATAGAACGTCCATTTTTTATCACGGCAAAGCTCACTTACCTGCGTATCATCATTATGTTGCGTTTTACCTTTGTTCAGACAGCCCTCATATGCCCCTTGATGAGGATACGCATTCATAGTACTGATATAGTAAATCGGGGATGGATCGATAGCTTCTTGAATGTAACGATTCATTGATGCAGAGGGTTCACTTCCCTCAAAATGACGACGCTCTTTATAAAGGATTTTTTTATTTTTAAGGGCAACCGTTAATACTTCATGTCCTTGATCATCAGGAACAATGGAAACGAATATTTTTTGAAACAGTCCCTCTAGCACTCTGCATCCTCTGTTTTTTGACATAAAGGGTGCGATTTGAGGTAATGATCCATTTTCAACGCATTTCCCAACTTAGTATAGATCTGTGTAGTTGCCATACTTGCATGACCGAGTAATTCACTAACATCGGCAATTCGAGCATTATTATTTAACAATTCCGTTGCATACGCATGCCGTAGCTGGTGAGGAGTGATATGAAATCCAACCTCTTTAAAAACCTTCGTAATAGAGTATCTTAGACTATTTTCGCTTAATTTTTCTCCGTTTGACTCAAAGACAAACTCTCTCCTGCCTACTTTAGCATGATAATCACACATTGCTTCATAAACTTGTGCTAAAACAGGTATATCTCGCTCTTTTGAACCTTTTCCCATCACCCTGCACCACTGTGTCCCTACATTTTCCGTACGCAAGGAGGCCAGCTCACTGATTCGCAATCCCATCGTATAAAGCATTAAAATGGCTAAATGTTCCATCATAGGGGCATGAGAAAGTGCTGATAAAATGTGTTCATGCGATACAGGTTTTGGGAGCGTCTTAGGTACTTTAACACTCTCATCTGCCGTCAAATGGATGACCGTTCCGCCCAAACGAAGGTATTTTAAAAAACTGCGGATTGCACTGAGTTTACGAGCAATTGTTTTGGCTTTAAGGGATGCGATTTTAAGTCTAAGCGGCATCAAATTAATGTGCAGTACATTGTCAAAATGCTGAATATCAGCGTGTTCGATCATTTCTTTAAGCGACTCATCATAACTAAAAATAGTCAGGGGAGAATACCCTTTTAATCCCTCGCTGTATTTAAGAAACTCCTCTTTTTCATGATGCAAATCGATCATGTGATTGTATGGACCATAAGAGCCTTGAGTAAACAGACTCTTGCTTCTTCTAATCCCATATTTTCTAAATCAATAGGTTCAGAAGCATAAAAATTTAAAGTACCAAACGGCTTAGGAATCACAAAGCGGTCCCAACTCGAAAGCTGCCAGTATGCTGAGGGTACACAACTGTAAACAATCACCTTGGCATGTCGTTTTTGGGCCATTATTATGACCCCATCACTCACCGTATGACGAGGCCCTTTTGGTCCATCAGGGGTAATGCCTATATCGTACCCATCTGAGAGCGATTTAAGTCCTTGTATCAATACTTTTGCACCGCCACGTGTTGTTGAACCATGAATCGTCCCTAAACGAAAAAAGGTCATAATCCGTGCAATGATTTGACCATCAAAATGATCACTGATTAATACTTTTGCCTTTGGTATTTTTCTAAATTTGTAATAAAGGTAAGGTTGTAGGAGTAAATCACCGTGCCAAAAAGCAAACACAACCGGCTCTTGTGGAATTATTTGCGGCATATGAAAATATTTTTTTGAAGTGAGGTAAATGATACGAATCAAAAATGCCCCTATAAAAGGGACTAAAGTAAGTGCAAGTGCGCGTAAAAAACGTTTACGCAAGGATCTCTCCGTATTGAACCATACGGGAAACCTCCGTAATTTTCACTTTGGCAATTTTTCCAAGCCACTCTTCACTTCCCTTGACTTTAATCATGATATTGTTATCACTGCGTCCCGAAACATAGCCGTCACTGCGCAACTCTTCAAAATAAACCTCTACAACTTTACCCATGTGGGTAAGCTTGAGATCATCTAAAACAGAATCCTGATAGGATTGAAGTGTATTCAGTCGTTCAGAACCAATTTCTGAATCAACCACATTGGTAAATGACTCAGCCTCTGTCAATGGACGAGGAGAATATTTAAAACTAAATACCTGTTCAAAACGGACATGACGCATAACATCCATTGTTTCTTCGAAATCTGCATCACTCTCACCCGGAAAGGCTACGATAATATCGGTACTGATGCTCACATCCGGAACCATCGCTCGCAATTTTTCCACGCGGTTTAAAAACCACTCTTTGGTATATCCACGCTTCATGGCTTTGAGTATTTCGGTTGAACCGCTTTGAAGCGGCATGTGCATTGATTTACAAATTTTAGGATTTTTCGCAAACTCTTCGATAAATTCATCATCCATATGCAGCGGATGAGGAGAGGTAAAGCGAATCCGCTCGACACCGCTAACCGCACTGACGCGGCGAAGCAGTTCCGTGAAATTCACCTTGTCGTGTTCACCCGAAAAACGGCGTCCGTAATTGTTGACGTTTTGACCCAGTAAAAAGATCTCTTTGACCCCGTTTTGAGCAGCTTTGGCAGCTTCAGCTACAATCAAATCAGCAGGGATAGATATCTCGTCACCACGCGTTTTTGGGACAATACAAAATGTACATTGCTTATCGCATCCGATGGAGATATTGATGTAAGCTTTGTGTCCGCTGGAACGAAAATCTTTGAAGGCAAACTGAGATTCATCGTAATCGATGTCAATCTCTACTGCTTTGTCTCTGTGTATAACATCCGAAATTTTCGAGACATTGCGAGCACCCAATACAAAATTAACAAAGGGTGCTTTTTTTATGATCTCTTTACCCAAATGCGATGCCGTACATCCACAAACACCGATTTTTGCACCCTCTTTTTTGAGTCGGTTAAAAACACCCAATTCTGAAAAAAGCTTGTGTACCGGCTTCTCACGTACCGAGCATGTATTGATCATAATAAGATCAGCTTCACGCGCATCGGTTGTAAGTTCGTACCCCTCGTGAGCATTAAGCTCAGCGATCATGTGCTCGGAATCGCGAACATTCATCGCGCATCCAAGAGTCTCGATAAAAAGCTTTTTAGACATTAGAGAATGTGAACCTCATACATGTACTCATTTGCAGAAAGCCCAAAACGCACTTCGCGCATGTAAAAGCTTTTTCCCATACCTTCAAAATGATCTTGCAATGCCAAAAGATCTTTATGTGAATTTTCACGATCAAAATAAAAGATCAATGAATTGCTCTTCTCGACCATTTCTGTCATTTTTTTGAGGTCGATTTTTTTCGGTTTAGCATCGTGATCGTTGCGTGCTACTTTAAGTTCCATGTGTCTACCCCTTGGATTATTTTGAGTTCTTGATTAATAGGGGATTATATCGGTGTTTCAATAAATATCCCATTAAGTGAATCTGTTGTATAATCCGATTCCTTCATAAAAAAGCTTTCCCACAACACTTTATTTTTTATGATACACCCAAAATGAGGACATCAGCATGGAAAATATTTTAGACATTATTGATTCAATCGCCAGCGAAAAAGGGCTCAGCCAAGAGAATGTAAAAGAGGCTATAAAAACTTCTTTTATCCAAACAGCCAAACGTATTATCAATCCAACTTTTGCTTTTGAAGCAGACATTGACGATCAGACCAAAGGGGTAAAACTACGCCAAGTAATCACCGTTATTCCTGATGAATCTCCTGAACTCGAAGGGGAACAATCAGGTGCCTATATGAGTATAACTGCGGCAAAAGAGATCGATGATGAAGCCGAAATCGGCGATCAGCTCCAAATGGAACATGACATTGAGACCTACGGTCGAAGCGCATTTGCAACCTTGCACCGTGAAATTGAGTTCCATATTCAGCGTCTCGTTGAAAACGATCTCTATGATAAATACAAAAGCAAGATCAACCAAATCGTCTCAGGCCGTGTCACGCGCGTCGACAATGATCAAAACACCACGATTGAAATCGATGAGATTCGTGCCATCTTGCCGATGAAAAATCGTATTAAGGGTGAAAAGTTCAAAGTAGGTGACGTAGTGAGCGCCATCGTCCGTCGTGTGCAAGTCGACAAAAATACCGGAATTGGTATGGAGCTTTCACGCACTTCTCCTAAATTCCTAGAGGAGCTACTCGCTCTCGAAGTCCCTGAGATCAAAGACGGTATCGTTATCGTCGAGAAATGTGCCCGTATCCCAGGAGAGCGTGCTAAAATCGCCCTTTATACCATCCGCCCTCAAATCGATCCTATCGGGGCAACCGTCGGAGTACGTGGCGTACGTATCAATGCTGTGAGCGAAGAGCTGTGCGGTGAAAATATCGACTGTATCGAGTACAGCGCTTCTCCTGAACTCTTTATCTCAAGAGCGATGAGTCCGGCTATTATCAGTTCGGTTGTTATCATTGATGAGGGTGAGGGCGAAGAGAAAAAAGCGATCGTCACCCTTCCAAGTGATCAAAAGTCAAAAGCAATCGGTAAAAGCGGGATTAATATCCGTCTAGCATCCATGCTGACAGGTTACATCATCGAGCTCAAAGAACAAGGTGAATCTGCAACAGCTAGCGAAGAGAAAAAAGAGGGTATTGGCTCTCTCGAAGCACTATTTGGGAATTAAAGACTCACCGTTTCACAAACGGATTAAGTTTTAACAATACCGCATCGGCAATCTGGTTGCCGATCAGCGTCAAAAATGCACTCATCATCAAAATCCCCATAATCACCGGATAATCCCGACTCATCGCACTCATGTAGAAAAGCTGTCCCATCCCTTCAATTCCAAAAATAGATTCGAGTATCACCGATCCGCCGATCAAGCCTGGTAATGATAGTCCCAACATCGTCACAATCGGAGGTAAGAGATTGGGAAGGATAAAATACCGAACAAGCTTTTTCTCATCAATCCCTCGAGCCCGAGCAAAATAGACATAATCGCTTTTAAGAATTTCGAGGGTAAGCGAGCGTATATACAACACTAAACTCCCCACTCCTACAAACACCATCACACCAATGGGCAAGACAAGATGCCATGCCATATCCAAATAATAGCCAAACCCTTCTGGTGGTTCAAGGCTGTGCAATCCCGCAATAGGAAACCACCCGAGTGTAACGCTCAGCACCATCATCAAGACCAATGCCAGATAATAAGATGGCATGGCGAAACTCAGTAATGAAAATTGGGTAATAACATGATCGCTTTTCATCTCATAAGACATAGCCGCTTTAACTCCCATCCAAAGCGAGATGAAGAAAGTCATCAATAGCGCAATAACATTCATCCACAGCGTCACAGGGAGACGATCTGCAACCACTGAGCTAACTTGTGCACCACTCACAAACGATATACCAAAGTTCAGTCGTGAAAGATTCACCATCCAATCATAGTACTGTTGAAGAAGCGGTTTGTCCAATCCATAGATGGCTTTGAGCTGTGCAATCGCTTCGGGCGTCATGTTGGGATTGAGTTCACCGCCCATAAAACTGTTGGGAGCCATATGTATTGCACCGAATGAGAGGAGTGAAATCAATATAAGCATTAAAAGGGTATAGCTGATTGAGCGAAGTAAATATTTCATAAAAAGATTATATCGGAAGGGAGAAATAAAAAAAAGAAGGATTCACCCCGAAGGGTGAAAGAAAACAATAAAACTTAGAAGTTTAGTTGTAACATTGCATAAAGAGCATCATAACGCTTACCGCCATTTTGATCAGCAGCATTTGTATCAGTACTTACATACGCCAATGTCGTATCCAATGGTCCAAAAGATTTAGCAACAGTCAATGCTGCTTCATTCATACTACCAGCTACAGTATAACCAGTAGGTTTTACCTCAACATTTGTAACATAAGCGCCTACTTTTGCGATTCCTGCATCATACTCTGCCGTTACATTGTATGAACTAGCACCTGCTTTACCTACATATCCATAATTCCAGTATGCTTCAGTATAAAGCTTTGATTGTGCAGTTCCAAGATTTGTTGCTGTATTCGCAACACTTAATGCACCGTCTTTATCTGTTGCAGAATATGCCGCAGAAACGTTTAGCTTTTCTACACCTGCATAAGCGAGCTTAACTGCATACGCAGAAGAATCTTTATAAGTTGGGTTAAGCGCTAGAACAGTCCCTTTTGGTGACATATCTGCATACTGCACACCGATTTTTATATCTTTCACCAATTGGCAATCCCAATCCGCTTGTAACCAAACAGCATCGGCTACATTTACAACATTGTAATACCATGCTTGTGCGGTAAGAAATTTCAATGAGTTATTGATAGCACCTGCCGCATAAGCACCATCTAAATTAAATGTATTGAAATTTGCATTTACAGAAGTAACATTCTGACCACCAAGACCAGGGTTATAAGCAGCCACAAGGGCATTAGTACCATTACCTTTTCCTACCCATGCACCAACAAGAGTCGTATCAGGAAGATCTTGATTGATGAGAACAGCAGCTTCAAACGTATTAGGAACGACTGACCATTTTTCTGAGAATGCTAATGGTGTATCAAGCTCCATGCGACCAAGCTTAGCTGTTGTTTTACCCATAGTAGCAGCAATCCATGCTTCACCCATCCAAGCAGCATCATTAACCTGAGCTCCACCACTTGAACTATTAGCTGTAGTGCTGTGAGAACCTGTCCATGTATTAGAAACAAGATTGTTTTCAAGACCAAGCGTTGAAATAGCGTAACCTGTTAAACCAAATGAAACGCCTTTAGTCAAATCACCAGTAACCCCAACGCGTAATGCTGTGTCAGCCATACTATTAGATTTACTAAACAATTCTCCTGACGTGCCATTATTCGTTAATGCACCACTTGTTGCTTCTTTATTGTTTGTACCGTAATACAATTTAGCGTCACCACTAACCTTAATATTATCGACTGCAAATGCACTCGCACCTAAAAGCACTGCTGCTGCAAGACTCATTTTAACTAATTTCATTTATTCTCCTTAAGCTAAGCTTGACTTTGGGCTTTACCCTGATATTGTTTCGTCAAAAACCATTGTAACTCTGTAATTCTTAAAGAATGCTGTAATGATATTATTCTACTTTGCTTATCATTATTTTCAAAGAAAGCCCTATATCACGGAATTTGATATTTTTGTGATTAAATTTTAAGCCTCTATTTTTATTTTTTAGTCATATCTATGTTATAGTATAAATTAGTCTTAAATATTTAGAAAAAAGGATGGTTGCCTATGCGTCTCCAAGTATCTCTTATACTCTCTTCTCTTTTACTCGTTGGATGTGCTACAAACGCCACTGTTTCCCCATCACAAAACAGTTCATTAAATGCCGTATCCCCCAATACTGCCTCAGCGTCCAAAGGGGGTGCAATGCAAAGTTCATTGGATTCATGGCTAAAAGAGGATTGGATTCCCAATACTTCAGCTGGGGCATCGACTGTCTCATCTTCCACGCCTGAGGGTAGTTCAGGTCTTTCTGCCCCAACAGATACAACGGTTGTGACGGATGAAAAACCGTTTACATTGCAAAGCTATGCTGATAAATGGAAAGTGTATCATGAGAATAAAGCGAAGATGAATGAAGGAAAGCCCAAAGAGGCTTCTCATATTGATGCAGTGAATGCGTTACCTGTTATTGGAAAATGACGCGAGAAGATTATTCTCTCTCGTCCCACACAAATACCGATTTACCCTCAGCATTTTTCTCTACCGCAGCCATCCCCATAATGTTATAGCCAGCATCGACGTAATGAACTTCACCCGAAACACCGCTTGAAAGATCACTCAGCAGATACATTGCCGAATTTCCAACCTCTTCGATTGTTACGTTTTTACGCAATGGGGCGTTTGCTTCATTCCAGTTCAGGATTTGTTTAAAATCACCGATTCCGCTGGCAGCCAATGTTTTGATCGGACCTGCGCTGATCGCGTTGACTCGCTGACCTTTTGCCCCGAGTTCTACCGCCATGTAACGGACACTGGACTCCAATGCTGCTTTTGCCACTCCCATAACATTGTAATTAGGGATGTATTTTGGTCCGCCGAGGTAACTGAGCGTGATGATTGATGCACCCGGAGCCAAGACACTCTCTAAGCGATTGGTCAAATCGATAAACGAATAAACCGATACGTCCATCGCGATTTGAAAGGCACTTTTTGAGGTTTTCATAAACCCTTCGGTCAATGCCTCTTTAGGTGCAAAAGCAACCGAATGAACCAAGAAATCGATTTGACCGAAATCAGCGGCTACATAGGCAGCGATTCCTTCCATGTCTGATTCATCTGAAACATCGAGTTTGTAAACGGGTGAATTATCAAACGCTTTTGCAATCGGCTCTACACGCTTTTGTAATGCTTCATTGAGATACGTGAACGCCATTTGTGCCCCTTGAGCGTGCAACGCTTGCGCGATACCATATGCGATCGATTTATCATTGGCCAATCCTACGATCAACCCTTTTTTACCCTTCATTAACATTCCTGTTTCCTTTATGCTTGTTTTAATTCTGCCGCTTGAGCGATCATTTCGCAAAAGTCATTGGCACTTAACGATGCCGAACCTACTAATACCCCATTCACATGGTTCAATTCCATAATACTGCGTGCATTATCCACTTTTACACTGCCACCGTACAAAAGAGGCGCGGATGTTTTGGCTCGCAAAGCCTCATGCATGTCAACAATCTGATTATTGGTGGGAGTAAGTCCCGTACCGATCGCCCAAACAGGCTCATACGCAATGATCAAATCACTATACTCACAATCAATTCCCTCAAATTGAGTATCAACGTAGCCCATTAAGGCCTCATCACCCTGTTCGCGAATTTCCAATGGCTCACCGACACAATAGATAATCGCAAATCCATTGTCAGCAAAAAAGCGGAATTTAGCGGCAATCTGTTCTTGCGTTTCACCCAAGACATGGCGACGCTCGCTGTGACCGATCAAGATCGTTTTAATCCCAAATTCTTCGAGTTGTTCCAGAGTAATCTCCCCTGTATAAGCACCGTTTTGCGCCGGATAGGCATTTTGAACGCCAATAAGTACATTGCGAGATAGGTGTTCCAAAGCGGTAAAAGGAGGGAAAACGATCACCGTATCCTCAATCTCATTCGCAGCGACAAAGGATTCAACGACTGCCATATAGGCTCGTGTTTCCTGTCGTGTCTTATTGGCTTTAAAATTGGCACACAATATCATGGTCACTCCTTATTTCATCAAAGGTTTAACGCCAGGAAGCACTTTTCCCTCTAAAAGTTCGAGAGAGGCTCCACCACCGGTAGAGATAAACGTCATCTCTTCGTCCAAGCCGATACGCTGAACCAAATCCGCCGTATCGCCGCCACCCACAACGGTCGTTGCATCTGAATCCGCTAGAAAATGGGCCATTTTATTGGAACCTTTTGCAAAACGTTCCATCTCATAAACGCCCATCGGCCCATTCCACAAAATCGTTTTGACATCTTCAAGAACCTCTCTGTACAATTCAATACTCGCAAGCCCAATATCCAATCCCATCCATCCCGTAGGGATTTCTTGCGCACTGACGGTATGACTGGTTGCATCTGCACTAAACGCTTCGGCAGCCACTACATCAACGGGTAAGTAAAACTTTACCCCCAAACGCTTTGCCTCTTCCATAATCTTATCCGCTTCGCCGATTAAATCATCTTCCACAAGAGAATTTCCGACATTGTAACCCATAGCTTTTAGAAAAGTAAATGCCATCCCTCCACCGATCAGGATCTTATCAACACGCGGCAAAAGGTTCACCAAGGCTTCAAGTTTACCCGATACTTTACTGCCTCCCACAATCGCTGCAAACGGTCGTGCCGGATTTTCGAGTAACGTATCAAAGAATTCGATCTCTTTGAGTAACAAAAAGCCCGCCGCTTTATGTTCACGGTCAAAATGCTGCGTAATCCCCTCAACCGATGCATGCGCACGATGACTTACACCGAATGCATCATTAATGTACACATCCGCCAGCGCAGCCAGCGCAGCACTGAACTGGGGGTCATTTTTCGTTTCACCCTTTTCAAAACGCAAGTTTTCTAACACCAATATTTCACCCGACTTGAGCTCTTGTGCCAATTTTTTAGCATCTTCACCAACAACATCTTTTGCCAGTTTGATATCCATTTTTAAAAGCTGCTGAAGACGGCGTACGACAGGGGAAAGAGAATCTTCTTCGCTAAATACACCTGCTCTTGGACGGCCAAAATGCGACCCTAATATAATCGCGCACTCTTGATCAAGACAATATTTGATACTTGACAATGCTGAACGAATCCGACGGTCATCGGTTATGTTGCCAAATTCATCCATAGGAACATTAAAATCACATCGTATAAATACTTTTTTCTCATTTAAATTACACTCTTTGATACTCAATAATTTCATTTTTGCTCCTTAAAATTTGTAATAAATAATGCCATTTCGATAAGGCGATTGGAATAACCCCATTCATTGTCATACCATGCCATAATTTTGACCAAGTTCCCATCAATAACTTGCACCAAATCAGCTGCAACAATAGCACTGTAGCTAGAGCCAACAAAATCTTGAGATACCCGATAGCGTTCATCCACTTCCAGTATTCCTCGCATCGAGCCTTGGGCATACTCTTTAAATAACGCAACTATTGCTTCTTTCGTCACATCTTTTCGGACGAGTACATTTAAATCCACAATCGACACATCAGGAGTAGGAACGCGTACACTCTGTCCATGTAGTTTTCCCTCCAACGCAGGCAGCACCAGTGATATTGCTTTGGCTGCACCTGTCGTTGTAGGAATCATGTTCACGCCCGCTGCTCGTGAACGACGCATATCCGTACCATGTGCTGAATCGATGATTGCTTGACCGTTCGTATACGCATGAATTGTTGTCATCAATCCTTTTTCAACCCCATACGCTTCATCAATTATTTTGGCAATAGGACCTAAACAATTGGTCGTGCATGAGGCATTAGAGATGATATCTTGACCTTCATACAGATGATGATTCACACCTAAAACAAATGTCGCAGTCTCCTCATCTTGTTTTGGGGCAGATATAATGACTTTTTTTACCCCTTTTCCCAAATGATGAGCGGTTGAAGCTGCGCTCAGAAATAACCCGCTGCACTCAAAAACAACCTCTGCCCCACAAGCTCCAAAATTTAGTCTCGTAGGGTCTTTTTCAGAAAAGATCGCAATTGTTTTGGATCCGATTTTTAAATGATGTGCATCAACAATCGACACTTCCTCGCTAATAGGACCATGAACAGAGTCATTTTGCAATAGATACAGCATCATCTCTATGGATGCCATGTCATTGATTGCTACAAGTTCAATGTCATTGTGTGAAGCAATTAGCCGTGTAACACAACGACCGATTCGACCGAATCCATTGATAGCGATTTTTAGCGCCATAAAACTATTTCCCTCTTCTACCGTAATAAGGGGATTTTACCAAAAATCGGTTATAATTTCGATTAAAATCGAGTTAAGGCAAACATTGCTAGCACTTTATGGCGGAAGTTTTGATCCACCTCACATCGGTCATGTGCATGTTGCACTCAAAGCCCTTGACGTTTTGGATATCGATCGACTCATTATTGTTCCCAATTTTCGCAATCCGTTTAAATCGTCTGTAAGCGCCGATGGTGCTGTGCGTATCGAATGGTTGCGAAAAATATTTGAACCTTATACGAAGATAGACATCAGTGATTTTGAAGTCAAGATGCATCGCAGTGTCCCTACGATTGAAACCGTAGAACATTATGCACCCGGGAATGAAAAGCTCTATCTGATCATCGGAGCCGACAATCTTTCCTCTCTTAAGCAATGGCATGACTACGAAAAACTTTGTAAAAAAGTTGTTTTTGTGGTTGCCACACGCGATAATATTTTCATTCCTGATGGGATGTTAATATTAGAAGTGAATGAAGAGAGACGTTCAACCCATTTTCGAGACCATTTTTCATCATTGGGTCTTGAGGAAACACTCGAAAAAGATATTATTACTTACTACAAGGAACACAATGAACCCAAGAATTGAAAAAATTAGTCATGTTTTAGACATGAACAAAGCCGAAAATATTGAAGTCTTTGATCTTCAAGGATCTGATTATTTTGCAGATTATGTTGTTATTGCAACCTCATTGGGTGAGCGTCATACGTTTGCATTGCTCGATCACCTCAAGCGTGGACTAAAGCCGGACGAAGAGTTTTTGGCCATTGATGAAAGCGGGGATTGGATCGCTATTGATTTGGGAGATATTCTCATACACATCCTAACTCCTCAATATCGCAGCATCTACGATTTGGAAAGCTTCTTACGCGAAATTGCAGCACGGAAAAACAAAGCCTAAATGTTTTTCATCAAAAAATTCATTTCGTCTTTTTTGATGCCTTTCCCCATTTTCCTTATTCTAATCGTCATTGGATTTTATTTTTGGCAGCGTGGAAATGAGAGGCGCGCTAAGCAAGTATTTCTCTTTTCCCTACTGTGGATCAGCCTTTTATCTTATTCCCCTTTTTCAGCACTCCTTCTTTTACCTCTGGAGAATGCTTACTCAAAAGTTGAACTTACTAATACACTTCCAAAATACATCCATGTGCTGGGTAGCGGTCATACCAGCAATTCGCATATTCCCCTTTCCTCTGAAATAGGACTCGTTTCATTAGCTCGACTCAACGAGGGAGTTTGTATTTACAAAGCCCATCCGAATATGAAAATAATTTTTAGCGGATTTGGGGGGGGTGATCCTGTTTCCAATGCCAGAAAGAACAGCCAAATGGCCATTTTCCTTGGTGTTAATCCTGATGACATCATTCTACTCGAAGCGCCAAAAGACACTCAAGAAGAAGCAATCGCTTCTAAAAAGATCATCGGAAATCAGCCCCTTATTCTCGTCACCTCGGCATCCCATATGGTTCGCGCTTCTGCTCTTTTTCGGCAAGTTGGTATTGAGGTTATCCCTGCCCCTACAGACTTCCAAATCAAAGCCGATGATACCCTGTGGCAATTTCCATCAGCAGGTGGATTGGGACGTTCAGAAGCGGCGTTTCATGAATACCTAGGACTTGCATGGGGAAGACTAAAAGGTTCCTTGTAAAAAAACTCTTTACTTAAAAAAGACCCGTAATTACCCCTGCATCATCAATATCGATGCGCTCTGCCGTTGGAACTTTTGGAAGACCCGGCATCGTCATCATATCGCCTGCAATTGCCACGATAAATCCCGCGCCATTTTCCAGTTTAATCTTGCTGATCTCAACTGTATGACCACTCGGTGCTCCCCTTAAACTAGGATCCGTCGAAAAGGACATTTGAGTTTTCGCCATGCACACTGGCAATTCTCCATATTCCTCTTGAAGTTTGGCAATTTCAGCACGTACATGCACACTGGCCGTTATTCCTGCCGCTCCATATATTTTAGTCGCAATCGTTTCGATTTTTTCCCATAAGGGCAATTTTGTATCATACAAGTAATTAAACTGAGGCTTACGATTATCAGCAATTTCTGATATCGCAAGGGCTAACTCTTCAGCCCCTTTTCCACCTTGGGCCCAATGCTTGGAAACAAAACATTTGGCACCAAGCGCTTCACACTTTGCTTTTAATAGGGTTGTTTCCGCATCCGTATCAAATGTAAAGTGATTAATACACACAACAGCCGGTAATCCATAATGAACATTGATATTATAAAGATGGCGCTGTAAATTTTCAAAGCCAATTTCTAATGCTTCAAGGTTTTCTTGATTAAGGTGATCTTTTTCAATGCCGCCATGGTATTTTAACGCACGGACAGTAGCCACCAATACCACGGCAGAAGGTACCAATTTCGCACTGCGGCATTTAATATTTAAAAATTTTTCTGCCCCTAAATCCGCCCCAAATCCTGCCTCGGTTACAACATAATCCGCCAGTTTCAATGCTGTATTTGTCGCCATTACCGAGTTACACCCATGGGCAATATTAGCAAATGGGCCACCATGTACAATAGCAATATTATTTTCCAGCGTTTGCACAATATTCGGTTTTAACGCATCTTTTAAAAGTGCCGCCATCGCCCCATGTGCTTTTAAATCCCGTGCATAGATCGGAGTTATTTTATCCGATTTATAGGCCACGATGATGCGCCCTAAGCGCTCTTTTAAATCGGCACGATTGATTGCTAAACATAATATCGCCATAACTTCAGAGGCAACTACGATATCAAAACCATCTTCACGCAAAAATCCATTGGCAGCACCGCCTTGACCTACGGTTATCTCACGCAAAGCACGATCATTCATATCCATAACACGCTTCCACTTAATACGACGTGCATCTATGCCTAGTGCATTCCCCTGGTAAATATGGTTGTCAATCAATGCCGCCAATAAGTTGTGGGCAACTCCTATTGCATGAAAGTCCCCCGTAAAATGGAGGTTAATATCTTCCATCGGTACAACTTGAGAATATCCACCGCCTGCTGCACCTCCTTTTAAACCAAAACATGGTCCCAAAGATGGCTCACGCAAGCATATGATGGTTTTTTTTCCCAAACGGTTCATCGCATCGCCCAGACCAACAGTAGTAGTGGTCTTTCCCTCACCAGCAGGAGTTGGGCTAATAGCAGTGACTAGAATGAGTTTTCCCTCTTGTGACTTATGAGAGAGCTTATCAATGTATTCCAAAGAAAGTTTGGCTTTGTAATGCCCGTATGGATCCAGATGCTCAGGAGGAATTCCGTAGCTATCTTTTGCTAAATGGATAATAGATTTCATTTTTGCTTTTTGGGCAATTTCGATGTCTGACATATGTTCAATCCTATAATTTATAACACCTTAACTTTACCGTTTAAAAGGTTAGTTATTTGTTAATAGCATGCATAATTTAATAGGTGAAAATATAATTTTGGAGAAAAGTAATTTTTATTTGAGTTGATTATAAAAGAAGAAGGGATTTGTAATAAAAGAAAGAGTTAAATCTGAGGCCAGGCGGCGACCTACGTTTCCACACCTGAAAGATGCAGTATTATGAGCGAAGAGGGTCTTAGCTTCCGGGTTCGGAATGGGACCGGGCGTTTCCCCCTCTCTATAGCCA
>JBAZTK010000005.1:0-190419 GCA_041661985.1 Sulfuricurvum sp.
TGTGTTAGGCACGCCGCCAGCGTTCACTCTGAGCCAGGATCAAACTCTCCATAATTGGTGTTCAATCCTATGACCCAAGATTTAAAATCATTGGCTTCATAAATTGTTATCTATTTTACTTTTTGGTGGTTAGTTAAACTAACCAAAGTAAATAGACGGTTGTTGTATTGTGTTGACATTAAAAGTCAACGTTTTGAGATTGTCTCAAACCGTTTGACCTACTTAGTTTTCAATGATCGCAAACTCAAACTCTAAACCTTAACTCAAGGCCTATCCAGCGTTTGTGGAGGAGAATTATAGGGAAAAAGAACTTAGAAGTCAAGAGGTATGGGAAAGAATTCTTAGAAAAAAGATGATTCTTTTCTCTTGGTATCAGAGAATGTAATTTTACATCCTCATTTTAGTGCCGTACTGTAACGTGGTAGCCTTTTTCTTCGTCAATTACCAACAATAAAATAGGAAGAATAAACAGATCGCTAATCAGCGATATGAACATCAATATTGCTCCATATCCCCCAATCAACTGTAGCGTCTCAAGCTGTGTCAATGTCAATAGTCCAAAAACACCCATCAAAACCCCCGCTCCGATTATTGTTGGGATACCCGCATAAAAGAACATGATTTCTAATGCATGTTTTTTTGTTCGTCCAAAATATCGACTCCGAAAGTATTTATACGCAAAGTGAATGATCGTATCCGAAGTCAATCCTACCGATATGGTCATAGCGATCAAAGCTTCGATACTCAAGGATAAGTCAAAGACTAACATAATAAGTCCAAACCATATTATCGGTATCGAATTTGCCACAAATCCAGCCAGTCCTATCTTAATGGATCTAAAAATGATTCCCATTACTATCCCAATCATTCCCAATGCTAAAAAAAGTGATGAAGCCAATAAGATACGTTTATCCATTTTGGCACTTTCAGAAAGCGTTTCAACATCGGTAAAATAAAAAGGTATTTTTTTATATCCTTTTAACCACCGTATGACTTCTGATTGATCTGCATTATCCAAAGCGATCGTAACGTTCAAAGCTTTATCATCTATATATGCTTTTTCCATATCGTTGAGTTCTAATAAAAACAGTGCTTGCAGAACCCTTTGTTCATCTATGGGAGTCCGAGGTGAACTTGCCATATCAAGCTGGGCTAAAACACCTTGAACTGAATTGACTTTTTGTATTCCTTGGTTTTCACTGCGCAAATCGATTTCGAACTGCTTTAATTTTTCCAACATCGACAGATCGATCTCTTCAAAGGGAACTTTTAATGTAATCGTCTTTTTATCAACATGCGTGTCAAAGATTTGATTATGTCCTGTGGCAAATCGAGCTACCGTTATGGCCGTGACTATAAGAGTTATCACCATAAAGAGTTGAAGTAAGCGGTGATTGTAATGAATTTCTTGATTAGCGAAAGTGTAACACATCCGAGCGAATCTCACACGAGGATGTTTCACTGTAAAATAACTCAATAAAGCCGGGAGAAATGTTACGTTAATGAGATAGGCAAATGCCGATGAGATCATCAGGCTCAGACTCAATGTCGTGATAATTAAAGAATCAGCAAACAACAGAGATCCTAGACTAATCGCTAATACCGGCAATGTCCACAGCGCTGGCTGAAGATTACGGTCAATACTTTTTTCGATTGCCCGTATGGGAGTGCCTTTGTATTGTGATATGTGCCAACGGTAATAGAAATACAAGAAATGTCCGATTGAAACACTCACCACCATTAGAGTCATTGCAATATGAATTTGCCGATGCCCTGTAATCATTTGAATCGTTGCAAAAGTGAAAATCAATGTTAAGACGGTGACACTTAATGCTCCAAATGCAGCTATGTAATTTCTGAACAACCATCGAGACATTACCACGACCGCCAAGATAAAGATAACCACATATCCAAGATAATGCCCTACTTGTACAGCGCGAGAAGGTTCAGAGTAATTATAGGTATAGGGAATAGATAAAGTCGACAGATCAACCGCTGTTTTAGAATGAATAATGAAGTTAAAACGGGTGAAGTCTTCATTTACAAATTGTTTATACGGTTCCCTAAAGGAAGTTACAAATTTCTTGATTTTCTGTGCATTTAATTCTTGAATCGGTAACGCCTTCACCAAAGAAGAGTCATCTTCTCCATCACTGTATATATGGTATGAAGAAAAAAGAGATTCGACACGTTGAACCTCTTTTTTATGTTCAAGCTCAGCTTGAAGTACCGTCAATACTGATTTTGACGCGTTATCAAAGTTTGGAATTTTTACACTCAGACACCCTACATGCTCTGTATCGTACGCATTAGCGTGTGTTTTTTGATATTCTTTCGATTCACTAAGCCAATACAAAGTATCTGACGAAATAAGCACCGGTCTAAAAAAGCTAAAAGCAAGTAACGCGATAAGTACAAAAGAGGCAACTATCCCCCCGCGAAAACGACGGATCATACGAACATACAAAGCAACATTTGGTGTGTGATAATACATACTTTAGTCCAACTCTTTTTTAAGTATTAAATAGGGGCGTTTATTAACGCCAATAGCCTCTGCAACTGCTTCAATGGACCCTATACGCTCATCCACTTTGGCAGAAAACGATTTTTGTTCTTCAATCTCTTTTTCCCCAACCATAATTTCCAATGTTTTTTGCAATGGAGCTTGCGATGCATAAATAGTTCCGATAAGATCATGAGAATGTAACCGTTTGAGCTCATAAAAGAAGATGTAATAGCGATAAATACTACGCATTTTATCATTATCATGAATCATCGAGAGAAAATCTCTCGAATGGGGACATTTTGGGTCAACAAAGATATACGCTTTGATATCGCCCGTACCGTATTGTATCGCGAGAGATTCAATCGGACGGATCAAATCCGTAATTTTTGAGGTCGGTAGCTCTTTGGCGCTGCACGCAGGTGTCAGTATCACTGCCCATAATGTAAATAACAAACACAAATGAACTTTTATCGGTTTCATAGCAACAGTATACGGTAAATAGATTACGGTATTACTACCAAAGGTGCTGAAAAAATAATCATGATTGACTTTGACTTTGCGTTTGCATCTCTTCGCGTGTCACATCCACCGTCACGCTTATATTACTTCTTCCACTGCCAAGGACAACGCCTTGCATAGGTGCGATATCGGCATAGTCACGTCCATATCCTAATACGATATGCTGATCATACGGAATAATATTGTTGGTTGGATCAAAATCAAACCATCCGTATCCCGGAATAAAAACAGCAAACCATGCATGAGATGCATCGGCTCCAAACAATTTTTCTTCTCCTTTCGGAGGCAGTGTTTCTATGTATCCGCTCACATAACGAGCAGCAAGACCAAGTGAACGAAGCGCGCTAATGGCTATGTGTGCAAAATCTTGACAGACTCCCTTGCGTGCTTCAAAAACTGTTTCCACCGGTGTATTTACATCACTAAAACCGCTTACAAATTGAAAATCCTTGTAAATACGTCCCATGAATTCTTGAACGCTTTCATACACGGAACGCTCTGGAGAAAAAGATACAGAGGCATAATCACATAACAAAGGTTCTGTTTTTTTTATAAACTGGCTTGGCATACAAAATTGCTTGGTATCAATCACGTCAGGAGTACCGGCCTTGAGCGCCTGAAGCGCTTGCGTATAGGTAACGCCTTTTGCATATTCTGCTAATTGTTTATGCTGCTGGATTGCTTGTATGTCCATCGCGATACAGGTTCGTGCAGTCACTTTGAGATGAAGATGCGGTTCCCGAATGAGCATGTGATGAAGGTGATTGCCGAAGTAATCGTTATACTCTTCTAGTTCACTGACTGCAGGATCCGTTGAAAGCGAAAAATCAACCACCGTTTGAAAAGGAGTGTCTCTGGGTTTGAGCCGAATCAAGTTATGGCTGAAACTAACCCACTGCTGATACGAAAATTGGGTACTATGAAAAATATGGTACAGCATGGCTACTCATCATAATGGGCAAAATAAGTTTTTGATAACTCATCCGATGCCACAATTAATTTCTCAGAAACGCTTGCAAGCAACGCATCCATGTTCTCGCGAACAACTGAATCGGGTGCTAACGCGCACAAATTCTCGATTCGACTCAACCGTAAAAAAGAAAACGCTTCAAAAAGAGGCTCTTCGTAGCGGCTTAAATAGATATCGTGTTTAAACTTTGGCAATTTTGGTAAGAGTTTTAACAATCGGGCTATTTCGCTGATCAATGATTTTGGGAATTGACTGTCCAAAAGCATAAACTCACTCACATGAGGCAACTCTATGGATGCCCGATAATGGGCTCGGTAGGCATTCAAGCTTTCACTGCTTCCCAATAACGTCTCCAAAATTTCATACTCCGTAAAAGGCTCATATACCGATGTCAGCATCGCACGTGATTTTGTAATCAATAATTGTGAACGCTCAAGTCCTGCTCCAATCTCATATAAAATCAAGCCTTGCTCTGCAAAAAGACTGTCTTCAATCAACGCTTTGTACGCCATTAAATGTACCAATAGATTATCAAGTCCTGCAATCATGTCCCGTTGCGGCGGTAGAGTACTACTTGCGTACTCATTCCATTCCCGCATAAGTCGTTCAAAAATCCGCCATGCCTCCAAAGGCAATAAATTCTTCGTACTTGTATTAGCGTTAGAGAGCATATTAAGCGCTTGAGATAGAGATCCTACCCGATCACTCTGTGAAATAACCGACCATATTTCAGCTATCGGATCGGTTACTTTCTCGTCACCTTCGCCTAAAAATCCTGGATATGTCATACTCAAATGACTCAACGTATCGCATAAAATTTTTTGTGCATGGAGATTACCATGGCTATCGTAACGCGTCGCATTGGCCAGACTTTTCAAGGTAATTCGAATCATCCGTGCACTCATAATACAGCGCATTAAATAACGGCCCAACCAAAATAAGTTTTCAGCCCTCAGACTCGGTATGTTTTCCAATGAATTTTCGAAGGTAGCTTTGGGCTTATACACACTGCTAGGTGCCATAGGCCCTGATTCACCCAAAACCCATAAATCTTTACTACTGCCGCCGCGCTGACCTGAAACAATCAACGAATCATCATTGCTCCCTACGCGTACCAGTGCTCCTGGCATTACTTCATACTGTTCATCTTTTATAATCGCAAATGACCGGATGACGACATTTCGCGGCTTTATTTCTCCCTCTACCAAGCTTGGAGCCGTTGCGAATTGAACCTCTTCTTGGCCTACAAACATATGCGGATTTTTGACTATTTTAGCGCGTAACTGTTCCAGCTCATGAGTAGAGAGATTTTTCCCTACATAGGTACTAGATTCATTACCACTGCGGTCAATGACCTTGATTATCAGCGTTGAAAGATTCTCTAGTACGTATTCACACTCCTTGGCCTGACCACACCACCAACTTGCTATTTGCGGTAATATCAACTCTTCATTCAAGAAAAAATGAGCCAACTCCGGCATAAAAGGATGGAGACCAAGATTCTCCAAAATCCCGCATCCCAATGGATTTGCCATCGTTATCCCCTGCTTTCGAACCGCATGCACTAATCCTGATACTCCAAGTTTGGAATCGGCACGCAGCTCCAGCGGATCACAATAACCCTCATCCAAGCGTCGTAAAATCGCATCAACGCGACGAAGCCCTTTGAGGCTTTTAAGCCAAATTGCTCCCCCTTTGGCCAATAAGTCCTGTCCTTGGACCAGGGTTAACCCCAAAAATGAGCTTAAGTATGCATGTTCAAAATACGTCTCATTGTGCGGTCCGGGGGTGAGCAAAACATTTAGCGGTTCACTTTTGGTGTGTGCACCCAGCTTTGTGAGCATCGACTTAAAATCTTCATAAAATGTATACAAACGACGAATCGAAATATTTGCATAAAGACATTGCACGGCACTGTTCATCGTCAGCCTGTTCTCAATCGTATAGCCCAGGCCCGACGGGGATTGAACACGATCATGGATCACCCACATTTTTCCATCGGGTCCTCGCGCCAAATCAGCAGCCACTAGCATCAAAGGATGATTCAGATGATTATACAGCCCATGTACTTCGCGTAAAAAACCGCTATGACCAAAAATGACTTCACTGGGAACGATGTTTTGTTTGAGAACCTTTTGCTCTCCGTAAATGTCTTTGAAGAGGAGGTTGAGTAACATGGCACGCTGTCGCATTCCTGCTTCTATTCTCTCCCAATCGCTGTTTTCTAATATAAGAGGGATAGGATCGAGATGCCAAGGTCTGCTTGTTCCGCTAGGATCATCGTATACATTGTACGTAACCCCATTATCTTCAAGCCTCCAATCAATCTCTTTTTGTTTCGCATTGAGCTGTTGAATCCCTAATGTTTCAAGATTATCCGCCAGCGCTTTCCAGTGCTCCCGTATTGTCCCGTCTTCATGAAACATCTCATCATACGAGGATGTGGTGTAGTTTTCAAACATCATACGTTTCTCTTCACTCTTTCATTCCTGTTGAACTCCATTTACGGCGTAAATCCAGTGTCAGCGGATATTCCAGACTATCGGGAAGCTCTTGGTACGTAAAAGTTTTCTTTCTCGAAGCATTGGATACAACTTGCGTTGATGACATCCCTTCTTCTCTTCCCTGTGCCCTGATCGGCGCACGAACCTCTTCGAGTTCCCCTTGCGAATGGCCAAATGCCGTATAACGGCTGAAACGACGCGACTGCGCTTCGAGAGAATTAACGGGGAATGTATCGTACGATCTTCCTCCCGGATGCGAAACATGATACGTAAATCCGCCCAATGAGCGTCGATTCCATTTATCCACAATATCAAATATCAAAGGAGTATCCACCCCGATAGTGGGGTGCAATGCCGACCATGGCTGCCATGCACGGTATCGTACACCTGCCACGTATTCACCCTCAACCCCTGTGGATACCAACGGTACTTTTACCCCATTACACGTCAACACATAGCGTTCATTAACAAAATTGCGCACTTTTACTTGTACTCGTTCTAGCGATGAATCCACATAGCGTGCGGTCCCTTGCGAGCTGGACTCTTCACCCAGTACATGCCACGGTTCTATACCTGCACGTAATTCACACGAAATCCCCTCAATCATATTCAAGCCGTATAAAGGGAAGCGAAATTCAAAAAACGGATCAAACCAATCTAACTCAAACGCATACCCCTGGGCACGTAAGAACTCTACAATATCACGGATGTCTTCACGCACATAATGCTCAATTAAAAATTTGTCATGTAATTGGGTTCCCCATCGTACGAGTTTGTGCTTGTACGGTTTGCGCCAAAACAGCGATACGAGCGTACGGACCAAAAGCATCTGCATCAACGACATCTCCTGATGAGGAGGCATATCAAACCCGCGCAGTTCTAAAATCCCCAATCGCCCCGTCGAGGAATCCGGAGAATAAAGCTTATCTATACAAAATTCGCTGCGATGCGTATTACCCGTAATGTCTGTGAGCATATGACGGAACAATCGGTCCGTGAGCCAAAAAGGGACTTCTTGCCCTTGCGGTATTTGCGAAAAGGCAATTTCGAGCTCATACAAATTTTCGGCACGCCCCTCATCCACACGCGGTGCTTGAGAAGTAGGTCCGATAAACGATCCCGAAAAAAGATACGAAAGACCTGGATGATGCTGCCAAAAGGTGATCAAACTGCGCAACAAATCAGGGCTGCGAAGCAACGGACTGTCACTTGGCGTCATTCCCCCGATGGTCACGTGATTACCTCCCCCTGTCCCCGTATGCTTACCGTCTTGCATAAACTTCTCAGTTCCCAACCGTGAAAGATGTGCTTCTTGATACAAAGTACTGATAAGCTCCGTAAGCTCTCCCCAACTGCTGGTGGGGTGGATATTGACTTCAATAACTCCCGGATCTGGGGTCACCCGCATTTTTTCAATCCTTAGATCATGTGGCGGCTCATATCCCTCGATCATAACGGGAATATTTAACTCGTGTGCTGTCGTTTCGATTGATGCAATCAAATCCAAAAAGGCATCAGTACGTTTTAGCGGGGGGAGGAACAAGAAAAGTTTTCCCTCTCGTACCTCAGCAGAAAGTGCCGTACGGACAAAAACTTCATTTGTTTCTTTTTTCTTGCTGCTCTTTGAAGCTTTTGCCACACGTGCCGCAATAGCACTGTGATACTCACCCAACTGGGGCAAAACAGCAAAGACATCATTATCAAATCCTTGATCCAATTCATGCGGGGGGTTCTCAATGAGGGAATCCAACGGCAGACGTAATCCCACAGGAGACGTACCCGGCATCAAAAAAAGGTGCCCTCTTCGAAATTTCCATCCACACGTAATCCAATGTTTTGAATCCCAATTCAGAGGCAGCACAAATCCGCATGGAGCATTAAGCCCTTTTGACAAACTCTCCGCCAACGCTTTGCGTTCCCAGGAATCTTTGAGATTAACTTTGAGTGGATCAATATCGATAGGTAACTGTGCTTCTTGCAAAAGCGCCACCAAAGGATCATCATATGCATCCAAAATATGCTGATCATTGACGCCCAGATTCACACACAAACGTGATAAAAATTTCTTGGCATCATCAGGCTTAATATCATACACTTTATCCAAACTTGCCAATAAATCATGGTTTTTCCAAATCTGCTTCCCGTCTTTTCGCCAAAATATCGTGCTCATCCATCGCGGAAGCGGTTCTCCCGGATACCATTTGCCTTGCGCATGATGCAGCATCCCCCCGTATCCGAACGTATTGAGCAATCGTCGTGATAGAACATTTGCTAATTCGCGTTTGTGCGGACCATCCGCGTCGGTATTCCACTGTGGAGATTCCTGATCATCAATTGATACAAACGTCGGTTCACCCCCCATGCTCATGCGTACGTCATTGGCAACCAGCTCTTTGTCTACTTCGAAACCCAGCTTTTTAATCGCTTCCCATTGCTCTTCACGATACGGCTTTGTCACACGTGGTGATTCAAATATTCGCGTCACCGTATTGGAAAAGGTAAATTCAACCTCACATTGATCCATACCCCCCTCAACAGGTGCTGCGCTCTCTGGATTTGGCGTACATGCCAGAGGTATATGCCCCTCACCCGCAAAAAGTCCGCTTGTTGCATCCAGTCCGATCCATCCCGCACCTGGGATATAGACCTCCGTCCATGCGTGCAAATCGGTAAAGTCTTCTTCCGGACCGCTGGGGCCATCAAGCGATTTCACATCCGCTTTAAGCTGTACGAGATAGCCCGACACAAAACGCGCCGCTAGTCCCAAATGACGAAACACTTGAACAAACAGCCACGCGAAATCGCGGCACGAGCCTAATCGTTTTCCCAGCGTCACTTCACACGTCTGAACTCCCGGCTCCATACGAACGGTATAGTTGAGATATTGGTTAAGTTTGATATTGAGTTCTACCAAAAAGTCGTTGATCGTACGCGGTGTCAAATCAATCTCTTTGACGAACTCTTTGAGAAGTTTTCCTTTGGAGGTCACTTTCAAATACGGAGACAACTCTTTTTTGAGCTCTTTTTTATACTTAAACGGGAAATCAGTCGCGTAATCCTCTACGAAAAAGTCAAATGGATTGATGCTCACGAGTTCCGCCAATACCTCCACGTCAATCTCAAGCTCCGTTGTTTTTTCAGGGAAAACGATCCGCGCCAGATAGTTTCCAAAAGGATCTTGCTGCCAGTTAATAAAATGAGTCTCTGGTTTGATTTTCAGTGAATATGCTTCAATAGGAGTGCGGCTATGCGGTGCTGGACGTAAACGAATTACATGAGGCGAAAGATTGATAGGTTTGTCAAACGCATAATGGGTTTTGTGAGAGAGGACAACTTTAAGTGACATCAAATCCCTTTATCTGAAAAGTAATGACAAGAATAGCATATTTATTTCCAATGTATTGTATGTTTTTAGTTCAGATGATGGTAGAATTCTTACTTAAGCATATCAATAAAAGAGTTTATGTGAAAATTTTTCTCCTCGAAGACGATTATCTGCTCAACAAAGCAATCACACAATACCTCACCAGTAAAAAGTTTGAAGTCAGCCCTTTTTATGATGGAACTGAAGCACTCAAGTCCATCAGCAATGATTTTGATTTGATGATTTTAGATATTGACATACCGCAACTAAACGGGATCGCCGTTATGGAAGAAATTCGCAAACTTTATCCCACTAAGCCAATCATCATGATCAGCGCAACCATTGATATCGACATGATCAGCAAAGCGTATGAAAAAGGGTGCAATGATTACATGAAAAAGCCTTTTGATATTCGAGAGCTTGAGCTCAAGATTCGTGCTTTTACACAAACTTCGATTCACCCTATAACAATTGCCGATGGGCTTGAATACACCCTGATAAATCAACGTCTTTTACACCATTCACGCGAAATAGCATTAACTCCTATGGAAAAAAAATTGTTCCATATTTTGGTCGAAAACAAAGGGCGAACCGTTTCCATGGAGCTCCTGGAACGAGCCATATGGGGAATGAACGGCGATGCAATTCATTTGCGGCAGCTCGTCGCACGTCTGCGTAAAAAACTACCGGAAAACACTGTAGAAAATCGTACGGGCAGCGGCTATTGCATCGTTTAAGCTTAGTACTCATCACATTATTATCGGCTGTTGGGGCTCAGGAATACACGTTCACACAAACACAGGAAGAAGCGTTAAACAAAAATATCTTCACCACTTTGGAGTGGAAACTTTAAATGCCGCGACGGAGTATCAAATCACTTTTTTTTACTCTTGCAACTCTTAGCCTGATTGTATTTGGGATAGGGTCATTTTGGCTATATGACTACATCAAACTCTCTACAAACACTAAACTCTCTAATCTTTCCCACGAAAAAAGTTACGAAATACGCCATAAAATCATCCAATTTTATGACCAGATGTTCTATGAGTTTGAAGTCGCCAAACCCGATATCCTGAAAAACATGGTAGTGGCCCAGCACTATTTTGATCAGCATGGAACCGATGCACCTCTTGAACCGCTCAAAAAACTTTTACAAACAAAAGACTTTGAGTACGAAATCTATCTAATTAACCGTGACTTGATCATAAAACGAACCACATTTCCTGCTGATCTTGGACTTGATTTTCACTTTATGCCCAGCGTTCCAGCTCTCTTCAAAGCACAATTTTCAGATCCTCATAAAATCGATTTGAGCCAACCTTATTATGAATCTTCATCTGCTAACTTCAAACGCTACATGACACAGCGCTCCGGTAATGGAGACTATATTATCCAGCTTGGTCAATCACTGCGTGGTGAAAAATCATTCACTCATGTAATGACAAATCTGAAAAATGAAATACCGACACTGTATAACTCCGCTGTATTCTCTGTATTTACGGCAGCTAATTATCCGTGGAATGTTCAAGAAATATGGTCTCAACGTTTTATAGGAAAGATAAAAACAGATATGGCAAACACCGAAGAGGTCTCTTCGATGTTTAAAAAAATATTACTGCAGATCGATCCCACTACTTCTGGCTTATTTCTCTTTCCAAAGCTTTACCTTTATCCCTATTTGAAAACAATTTTCCTAAATAATACACTCAAAGAGGTCACCAGGTACGAAAATCACCGCCATATTCATACGATCATGATTCCATTCCAAAGCTATTATCAGCAAACTGAGCGAAGCTATTGTTTACTCGTTATGAAGTTCGACGAAACACTCGAATATACGAATATTCAGTTTGTTAAAAACATGATGTTTCTCGCATTAGGAGCCGTAATGCTGCTGTTTTTTTCCATTTCTTACCTCTTTTATCGTCGTATCATCTTTCCTATCACTCTTTTAGAATCTCACATGCACCGCAAAACATCGCTCGATAATAAAACCATACTCAGTAAAGGGGATGAGATTTCAAAAATATCACGCACCTACAACTGGCTTCTAAGGGATCTAAAGAATGAAATTCAAGCCAAACAAACTCTGTTGAGCCAGTTCAAAACATTCACCGCAAATGCCATTCACCAAGTCCGAACTCCTCTAAGCGTCATCAAAATAGCCCATGCCATGATCGATGATAATACCCATAAAGAAGCGAAACTGCACATTCTTTCTTCTCTCGTCTCTATAGAGCATCTGTATGACTCTCTCGCCTTTACCCTCCAAAATGAGAATACAGAACTTCCGATCTCAACGCTCAATCTAAGCTCAACTGTGGAAGAGCGGATCAAACTTTTTTCCCCCGTTGCCTCGTCTATGGATACCGAAATCATCTCCACAATTCGTGACAATATCTCCGTGATGATGAATCAAACTGAACTCGAGTACCTTATTGATAACAACCTGTCCAATACTCTTAAATACGGTCAACCTTTTAAACCTATCATTCTCACGCTCACACACTCATCTACCGAATCTATTCTGACGTTTGAGAGCTATGGAAACCCCATCTCGGATACCAGTGCGATTTTCGAACGCTATACTCGCCAAGACAACAGCAAACAGGGAAGTGGAATAGGTCTGCACATCGTTGCAACAATTTGCGAGCATTACAATATTGTGATCCAAGTTACGTATCAAGACGAAAAAAACTGTTTTCGCTACTTTTTTCCCACAAAATAGCAAAATGTGACACCATTGTCACAGGAAATCACTACAATGACTCCAGAATTTTTAGAGGAGTAATTGATGATCTTTTCACCTATCATTTTTGGAATCAAGTCCTTTTTTTCTCTTTTTAATACCAAAAAAACTCTATTTGAAGAAATTTTTGTCAACTCTCCAACTGCCTTCAGTGTCACAGATGATAACGGTGTAATACAATACGTCAATGCGGCATTTATAGAACTCACTGGATATACGTCCAAAGAATTGGTCGGGAATAACCTCTCATTGATGAAATCATCCAAAAACGCTCACGATTTTTTTATACATTTTTGGGAAAAACTTCTAGAACAAAACAGCTTCAGCGGTAAGATCTGGAATCAGCACAAAGACTCCCTTCATGCCCTGCATTCAGTCACCATCACCCCGATCTCACTGGAAAAAACCTATTATCTCAGCACCCATGTAAATGTCACCCAAGAAGTAGCCCTCCAAGAAAGACATCACTATCTCGCCTATCATGACCCCCACACCGGATTAGCAAACCGCTCACTGTTTGAAGACCGTCTCTCCCACGCCCTCGATAACGCAGCCCGCATCGGAACCAACGTAGGCATTCTCTATTGTGATCTCAATGAGTTCAAACAGATCAATGACGAGTATGGACATGCAACGGGAGATTATGTTCTCGAAGAAGTTGCCAAGCGGCTTCAATTGTTCTTTCGCACCAACGATACGGTTGCGCGCTTTGGAGGAGATGAATTTGTCATCGTCATCGAACATCTAGAAAATGATATGGAGCTTTCCAAAATGGCAGACAGTCTAAAACAAAAGATTGCTGAACCTATGGGTAAGCTAAACTTGCATATAAGTGCCAGCATAGGCATCGCCTCGTTTCCTCAAGACGGCCTTACAAAAGCCCAGCTCCTCACCGTAGCCGACCATAAGATGTATCATAATAAAAATAAGTTTTACGGTTTGGTGAGCTGAAAATTCACCCCAATACCCTGCCAAAACCCCTATTAATATTTGTTATACTATAATCGGACGAGAAAAAACAACAAGCGAGAATAGATGGACTATGTCAAGTTTTTAGGAACCAGCGGAACGCGAACACCCAATCAGGGGACAACATGCTTGCGTGTCTCCAAGCATTGTGTTATCGACGCTGGAAACCTCATCAACGCATTCGGAGAGGATATTTTTACCATAGAACACATCTTTCTGACCCATTCGCATCTTGATCACATTATTGATATCCCATTTTTAGCCGATCTCTTTGTCACTCAACAATCCATTTCACTCAAGATTTATGCGCTTAAAGAAACACTCAATGATTTACGTCAATTTATCTTTAATCATCGAATATGGCCTAATTTTGAAGAGATAAACCTTATAGGGCACACCGATAAGACCATTGAATTGGTTGAAATCCAACTGGAACAGAAATACACCATTGATGGTGTCACTCTCACGCCGTTTAAAACAAATCATACCGATGGAAGTTGCGGCTATCTAATCGAAAATAATAACGCAGGGATACTTTTCACAGCTGATACCTATAAGTGTCCCAAGATATGGGAATTATTGGATCAAAATCCGCATATTCATTCGCTCGTCACTGAAGTCTCTTTTCCCTCAAGTTTCGCGAAACTTGCCTCCGATAGCAAGCATCTTACTCCCCTACTTTTGGAAAGTGAACTGGAGCAATGTCACCGTAAGGATTTTACGGTCTATGCAATGCATCTTAAAACACTCTTCGCTCCCACTATTATCCACGAGCTGAAAAATATGAAGCTTCTCCTTAACGGAGGCCGGGTTTTGACCGATAATGATACGATTAAGTTTTAGTATTTAATAGGTCACACCTCTATGGTATGGTTAATGCTTGAATAGTTAAACAATTCAAGGATGTTCTTATGGTATTTTCATGGTCCAATACAAGTTTCGGCGGAAAAGTTATTCTCATTTCTACGCTTATTGCTATCATCAGCATGTTTTTGCCATGGGTTGATATGGTGACACACTATACAACTGGCTGGAAAGAGTATGCTTTTGCATTATTATTGCTTTATATTTATCCGGCGGTGCAGACTGTCCGAAATCAATCCATATCACTTATCTTTGGAAGCGCTTGTTCAATCATCGCCGCAGGAGCTGCTGTAGCTTTTATGGAATACAAAACCATAGTGTTTGAAGGTGTAGATTTGTGTTTTGCAGGTCAGGGGACGTATCTTTTCTTTGTAGCTTCCGTATTTCTCTTTGCAGGGGTTTTGAAATACAAACCTACCGAAACAACATCAATTGATAATACCGAAACAGGGGAATAAGTAAAGCAGAAATGGTGCCATGCGCACTCATCTATTACCTAAACCATTTACCATACAAATCACTAAAACATGTGCTACAATCATTTATTGCAACATTCATTAGGATTTTTTCAATGGTTACAGTATCCTTTTTATCTTCAATGCTTTTTTTAGCGGCGCGCATCGTTGCATCGGGAGAGAGGGAATGAGATTCCCAGCTTGGTTCAAAAATACTTCCATTCCCAATAAATTTATATTCATTGCCTTCCTGTCAATCTTAGCGGCTATGGTATTTTCCATATTCCTATCGTCTCTCCTTCAGTGGTATACAATGCGCGAAGATCTGGTGAAAAATATTTCTGCTCATGCGTCCGTTATCGCATCGATCAGCACAGAGGAGCTTCTCTCACATGATCGAGATGCAGCGGAGAAAACGGTTCGATCGTTGGCTAGCATCGACAGCATCGAGTTTGCGGGAATTCTTGATAGCAGAGGAAACGATTTTGCCCTCTATGTACGGCCGGGAATAAAAATGTCTTCCCATCACCATCACCCAGGGGGAAGCAAATACCATATCCACACCGGGGAATACATCGAAATCATGATCCCTGTCCTGTTTAAGCAGGAGCATATCGGTATGATCCATGTCCGTTCCAGCATGGCGCCGGTGTACGAGCAGCTTAAATGGAATATACTGATAACCTCTCTCTCGGCTTTAGGGGCATTTCTCATAGCGCTAGGGATGTTGTTACTCCTCATGCCTACCGTTATCACTCCTCTGAAAGATCTGGTTGCTCTGATGAAGAGGGTATCCGATAACAATGACTTTACTCTCCGCTCAAAGTTATCCGGAAGCGATGAATTAGGGGCACTTTCAACGGGATTCAATGCTATGCTGGAGCAAATCCAGACGCGGGATAATACCCTCTTATATCAGCAGGAACATCTGGAGCAAGAGGTTGTACTGCGCACCGCCAGACTGACCGAAGCACAGCGCATCGCCCATATCGGCAACTGGGAATGGGATATCGTCAATGATACTCTGTCCTGGTCAGATGAGATTTACCTCATCTTCGGCCTTACTCCCCAACAGTTCGGAGCGACTTACGATGCGTTCTTAAATGTTGTTCACCCCGAAGACCGAAAACTGGTGGATACCCATGTCCGTCAGGCGCTGATAGATGGTAAATCTTACAGTATAGACCACCGTATTCTACTGCCGGATGGCTCGCTGCGTTACGTACATGAGCAGGCAGAGGTGTTACAAGGCGAGGACGGCCAAGCCATCAATATGCAGGGTACTGTGCAGGATATCACTGAGCGAAAGACGTCAGAGGAGGAACTTAAGAACTCCAACGAACAATTGTCGATTCTCCTTAATTCTCTGCCGATCGCCGTTTACCGTTGTTGGACAGAAGACTTCGTAGTCATCTACATGTCCAATAATGTGGTCAATTTTACGGGTTATGAACCCGAAGAGTTTATTAAAAACAAGGATTTATGGTTCACACACATCCACCCCGACGATGTGGCCAAAGTTTCCGCTGAGATGGCTATTTTGTTTGAAAAGGGGATGCATGCATATGAATACCGCTGGCTAAAGCCTGATGGTACCTACATTTGGATACAAGATTCAATGAAGATTATACAGACTAATGACGGCACACCGACCTATATGGTAGGAATGTGGCAGGACATCTCACAGCGCAAACAAATGGAAGTTACTTTGATGGAAAGCGAACAGCGTTTCCGTAATCTCGCCGAATTAACAACCGATTGGGTTTGGCAGGTCGATGAGCATGGCACCTATGTTTATTCCGGCGAAAAAGTCTATACTCTTTTGGGTTATACACCAGAAGAGATATACGGTAAAACCCCTTTTGATTTCATGCCTCCAGAAGAAGCCGCACGTGTTGCCGAAATTTTCAAGAACATCCTCTCCACTCAAAGCCCTTTTTCTTTTCTTGAAAATATAAACCTTCATAAGGATGGACATACGGTCGTTCTCGAAACCAGTGGAGTCCCCTTGTTTAGCAGCGACGGAATTTTTCAAGGGTATTTCGGGACTGAGCACGACATCACCCAGCGTAAACGGGCAGAAGAGGAGATCAATCTTCTCGCTACGACCGACACCCTCACCGGTACTGCAAATCGGAGAGAATTTAACACTCAGCTCGAAAAAGAGCTCGAACGTGCCAAAAGATACGACACGCCGCTATCGCTGGTCATGTACGATATCGATCATTTCAAACAGGTGAATGACACGTTTGGTCATGATGCGGGAGACTCTGTTTTACAGACCCTAACTGCAGTGGTCAAGTCAAATGTTCGTGCAGTCGATACCGTTGCACGGTGGGGCGGCGAAGAATTCATGATTTTGATGCCGCAATCGGATGGCACAGCCGCTAGCGTTGCGGCTGAGAAACTGCGGCAGGAAATTTCACGCCATCCTTTTGAGCAGATCGGGAACTTGACGGTAAGTTTCGGTGTTACCGAATTTACACCGCACGATAATGTGAACGCATTTTTAAAAAGAGTGGATAATGCCCTTTATAAGGCAAAAGAGAATGGGCGAAATCGGGTAGTGATGTTGACCGGCAATGGATAATTTTTCTGTAAGGCTTGTATTGAGTGCTCAGTAACGATTTGTGATGTGGTTTGACTATGCAGGGGAAAGCAGTTTGATAGTGGAGTAAAGTTCGTTACTATAGGAGCTTACAGATGGTGCGCCATGCAGGATTCGAACCTGCGACCTACAGCTTAGGAAGCCGTTGCTCTATCCATCTGAGCTAAAAACGCTTACAACCTGACCATTTTACCAAAATACACCTCAAAGTCGGCCCAACGAAATTTTGTCAGACTCGAAAATTTAGCTCATGGCATCCATTGAAACAAGTAAGTCATCCATTTTTTGATCTACAGTTCCTACGTACTGCGTCAAATCAACCATATCGTTCATATTAGCATTCAGAGCTTCACTGTTATCGCTGATTGACTGGATCAGGATATTGATCGTTGCTGAAATTTCGGAAAGGCTCTTTTGAGTCCGTTCCGCCAATTTACGTACCTCATCCGCAACGACAGCAAACCCTCTCCCGTGTTCACCCGCACGTGCGGCTTCAATCGCAGCGTTCAGTGCCAAAAGATTTGTTTGATCGGCAATATCACCAATAGTCACTAGGATATCTTTAGTCTCACGGGCATTACCCGCTAACGATTTAAGATTATCGGCAAGATCATGCTCTTTGTCCGCAACATTTTGTATCCGCTTTACCGTCGTCTCAATCATTCCATTGAGTTCAACAAACTTGGTTGAACGAAGCTCTTCTATTGTTTCTTTGAGATGACGCGTATTATTATTTAGTATCTCTTTAGCTTCGTTATTTTGGAATTCCATCGATTGAAGTGCTGATCCTAGCTCATTAATCTTTTCAAGCATCTGCCCCATTTTTGCTTGAACATTAACAGTAACACGAGTCGAAAATTTTCCTCCGCACAGTTCTTCTAAAACCTGAATGGCATTATCCAAATTTCCTTCGATCGCATCCAATGTATGATTCATCGTTTTACGCAGTAAATGAACATGCGGAGTTTTCGAATCACTGCTCACACGACACTTATAATGACCCTGCCGTACTTTATCACCAAGAAGAACCATCTCCCCTGCAACCGCTGTATCTTGCAATAACATCTCTTCATATGCCAGCACCAATAGGTTCAGTTTCTCTTCGGTACTCCCTGGTTTTGCATCCAATGGTGCCAAGCGATTACGCTTAAAATGTATAAGATCTAAAAAATCATCCAATTGTTTATTGATCTGTTCTGTACCGCTAGAATGACTTGTTACCATCCAAACCGCGACCAATAGCATCACCAAGACAATCCCAATAAGCACAGCAATACTTTGACTCCATACGCCAACCAATAGTCCAAGAACCGCCAACAGTACGAGAACGATTATTTTTACCGAATTTTTCATAACGTCCCTTTAGTTCATTGTTTTATAGAGAATCTCTGCTGCCGCAATTTCTTCAGCAGAAGGCTTACGACGGCATGATAAAAATCCACACGTACCGCTGTCACACGCGATATTTGGAAAAACCGTCGCATAAACCCAATAAAAACCGCCGCTTTTGGTCGCATTTTTCACGTAACCGGTCCAAATTTTACCGCTATTGACCGTATCCCACAAATCTTTGAACGCGGCTTTTGGCATATCACGATGACGGACGATACTGTGAGGCTTTCCGATTAGTTCATCGATTGTATATCCGGCAATTTTACAAAAATCATCATTAGCGAAAAGGATTTTTCCCTTCTCGTCCGTCTGCGATACTAAAAAATCGGTATCCTTTAACACGTATTCTTTGCTCAATTTATCCACCTTTTATCTCTGTGAATGACTCCATAATCGTCAATCACTAAAAAAAATTTAAAAGATTATATCTAATGTGTGTGACAAAGGTGTAACATTTATAAAAAAAATAAATAAAATAACTTTGCGGCGGTAGAATTAGGCATTATATTAATCTATTTATTGATAAAGTCGTAGAGCTGTATAACCAACCAGAAGCAAAAAGCTTTGATATAATAAATTTAAAAGATGGGTCTACATTCATAATAAAAAGTTTTATCACTTAATTGTAATATTAATAACTTAGCAGTAAAATTCAACATTAAATTACCAAATTAGTGTTTATAAGATTGGATTTAACAATGAGTAAAAATATTGAATGTGAACTCGCAAAAGAAATTGGATTCCGCAAAAGCATTATTCATACTTTGCCTGATCTTGTCTGGTTGAAAGACATTGAGGGTGTTTATCTTGCTTGTAATCGTCGATTTGAAGATTTCTTTGGTGCTTCTGAAGCAGAAATTATCGGTAAAACAGATTATGATTTTGTCAACAGTGAACAGGCAGATTTTTTCCGAGAACATGATAAAAAAGCGATGGGCCAACGGTCACCATCCGTCTATAAAGAATGGATTACTTTTGCCAATGATGGACATCGCGAATTTGTAGAGACAACTAAAACAACTATGTATAATGATGCAAAGGAATTGATTGGTATTCTAGGAATAGCGTACGATATTACTAAATCGTATAAAAAAACAGGCGAGAGTGAACAGGCCCTTCAAGGAGTTCTTGAGACTAGCTTTGATGGCTTTTGGACTGTCGACTACCAAGGAAATTTGATTGATGTCAATTCGACGTATTGTCAACAATCTGGTTATGCACGCGAAGAACTTCTGACAATGCACATATTTCAGCTGGACGCAATTGAAAGTCCCTTAGATATCGAAGAGCGGCTTAAAATGATCAGAAATCAAAAACGATTCCTATTTGAATCTAAACATCGTCGTAAAGACGGATCGATTTGGGATGTTGAAATCAGTATAACAAACTCCGATGTTGACGGTGGAAGGGTGTTTGCATTCTTTAAGGACATCACTACACGTAAAGAAATGGAAAAGGCATTAAAGAAAAGTGAGAATATGCTGCTGAGCAACTCACGCCAAGCCGCGATGGGAGAGATGCTCAGTATGATCGCGCATCAGTGGCGTCAACCGCTCAATATTATGGGGTTGGCTATTGCCAACGTCCAAACCAAAGAGGCTCTTAACATCCTCACACAGCCGGAACTTGAGGAAAATTTCCATATTATTTCCAGCAATATCACTCATATGTCCACCACGATTGATGATTTTAGAGATTATTTAAAACCCATTCAAGAGAAAGAATCGGTAGTAATGGAGAGCGTCCTCAATGTTGTGTTAGAAATGGTCGGTAAGAGTTTTGAACACAATAGCATCACCTTAAGTGTGCAAAACAACAGTCATCGCCCTTTGCTGCTGCACAAAAGTAAATTGATCCAAGTCCTGCTCAATCTTTTGGACAATGCCAAATACGCACTTATCTCAAGCAAAGTAGCCGATGCCTCTGTTTCTCTTTGCGTGCATGAAACGGAAGATATGATTCGGATTGCAGTCTGTGATAATGGGGGAGGCATCTCAAAGGAGGCTATGGAGCATCTTGGCGAACCCTACTTCACAACAAAAAAATTAAACGGCACAGGCTTGGGACTTCACATAGCTAAAACCATCATGGAAAACTATTTTGAGGGAACGCTGACTTGGCATAATGAAAATCGGGGAGCCTGTTTTATACTCACGCTAAAGGCAGATTAATCTCACTATTTTAACTACACAAGCCCTAACTATTAGGATATGGATCATTTGATTGCTAATGATGGTTTGATTGGAATTGGGAAAGTTGATCTGACGAAAGTATGTCCAGAGCAGTGAATTCTTAAGCGATTTCAGTGTTTGAAAGTACGTTATAAAGGGAGTTTATAGATGGTGGCGAGAGAGGGACTCGAACCCTCGACCTCCGGCTTATGAGACCAGCGCTCTAACCAGCTGAGCTACCTAGCCATCTATTTCTTGAATAGTTTAACAAGGTCGAAATTATAGTGATAAATAACTTATTATTAGCTAAAACATAAAACTTTTTTAAACATTTTAACAATATGCAAAAGACTATATCATTATAACTCATAAACATTGAGCCAATAAGACTAAAGTTATTGACAATTAATGTGTTCTCGTGTACAATCGCGTACATAAAAATTGATTACAATTCAAAGGAATGCTATGAACTTTCAACCGCTTGGAAAACGTGTATTGGTCCAACGTCTCGAAGAGGCAACCACAACCGCATCAGGTATCATCATCCCTGACAATGCAAAAGAAAAACCTTCGTCAGGTACCGTTATTTCTGTCAGTACTGAAGTAGAGAACGTAAATGCAGGGGACACTGTCGTATTTGGCAAATATGCTGGAAATGAGCTCACCATTGAGGGTAAAACGTATTTGGTCATCGAAACCGATGATTTATTCGGAATCATTAAATAATCAACCAACCATATTAAAGGAATAACAATGGCAAAAGAAATACATTATTCAGACGATGCACGTAACAAATTAGCAGCCGGTGTACAAAAGCTCACCGATGCTGTAAAAGTAACCATGGGGCCACGCGGTCGTAACGTTCTTATCCAACGCAGTTACGGCGCTCCGATGATCACCAAAGACGGTGTCTCGGTTGCTAAAGAAGTGGAACTTAAAGATCCACTCGAAAACATGGGCGCACAGCTTGTTAAAGAAGTCGCTTCCAACACAGCTGATGAAGCAGGTGATGGTACAACTACGGCAACTATCCTTGCCAATGCGATCTTCAAAGAAGGTCTTCGCAATATCACAGCAGGTGCAAATCCGATCGAAGTCAAACGCGGTATGGATAAGGCAACTGAAGCGATTTTGGCAGAACTAAAAGCGGCTTCTCGTATCATCAACGATAAAAAAGAGATTGCGCAAGTAGCAACTATCTCTGCAAACTCTGATGAACGTATTGGTGCCATGATCGCAGAAGCGATGGACAAAGTAGGTCGTGACGGTGTTATCACCGTTGAAGAGGCAAAAGGGATCAATGACGAGCTTGATGTTGTTGAAGGGATGCAGTTTGACCGCGGTTATCTCAGCCCGTACTTCATTACCAACAGTGAAAAAATGATCGTTGAATTGGAGCACCCGTTTATCCTTCTTTTTGACCAAAAAATCTCAAATCTTAAAGATTTGCTCCCGGTACTAGAGCAAGTACAAAAAAGTTCTCGTCCTCTTCTCATCATCGCAGAAGACGTCGATGGTGAAGCATTGGCAACATTGGTTGTCAACAAACTTCGTGGTGTACTCAACATCACTGCCGTCAAAGCTCCAGGATTCGGTGACCGTCGTAAAGCAATGCTCCAAGACATCGCTGTATTAACTCGTGCTCAATTGATCAGCGAAGAGATCGGACGTACATTAGAAAGCGCAACCGTTGCAGATCTCGGTCAAGCATCACGCGTTGTTATCAGCAAAGACAATACAACCATTGTTGATGGTGCGGGTGATAAAGAAGCAGTCACTTCTCGTATCAAAGAGATCCGTACACAAATCGAAGCAACCACCAGCGAATACGACAAAGAGAAACTTCAAGAGCGTCTTGCAAAACTCGCAGGCGGCGTTGCCGTTATCAAAGTAGGCGCTGCAACCGAAACCGAAATGAAAGAGAAAAAAGATCGCGTTGACGATGCTCTTTCAGCTACCAAAGCGGCTGTTGAAGAGGGAATCGTAATTGGTGGCGGTGCGGCACTTATTCGTGCAGCAGCTAAAGTAAAACACGACCTTACCGGCGATCAAAAAATCGGATGGGAAATCATTCTTCGTGCGATCACAGCACCGGTTAAACAAATCGCGGAAAATGCAGGTTATGATGCAGGCGTAGTAGTAAACACTATCGTATCAGCAAGCAATGAAAATATAGGCTTTAATGCCGCTACCGGTGAATACGTCGATATGTACGAAGCAGGGATCATCGATCCTCTCAAAGTAGAGCGTGTTGCTCTTACTAATGCGACTTCGGTCTCTAGTATGCTCCTCACTACCGAAGCAACAATCCATGAAATCAAAGACGACAAAGCGTCAATGCCTGATATGGGTGGAATGGGCGGAATGCCTGGGATGGGAATGTAACTCTCTGAAAAGAGAGTTTACAGCGCATTTTTTTAATTATGCTATGAAAATGTGCTCATCTAATTAGACGGCCATTTCTTCTGCTTTTTCTTTTTTCTTATAGAGCTTAATCTGCTTTTTTATCTCTTGTTTTAGTTCTTTTTTAAGCAAATTTTTGACTTGCTTTTTAACTATTTTTTTGATTTTGCTACTCATCTCTAATCCTTTTTTTCAATATAGAATCATGATAGTCCATGATTACTTAAAAGAACTATTAAGTGCGTGCTTGTTTATTCTCCCATAGTGAGTGTAAAAGGGCGATTGAGATCAAGCCGACTCCCACTGTTCCGGTAACTACTTCCCCGATTTCCATCGTGATCTTCATTAACATAATAAGCGCCAAAATACCGATGGCATAATGAGCTCCATGCTCAAGGTACTGAAACTGAGAAAGGGTCTTGTGCTCAACAAAGTACAAAGTGATACTTCGAACAAACATAGCCCCTACTCCTAATCCGATCATGATAATAAATATATTACTGGTCAACGCAAAAGAACCGATGACTCCATCAAAACTGAAGCTCGCATCCAATACCTCAAGATAAATAAATCCTGCCAAACCGCTCTTAACCGTATCGGATGAGAGAAAATGGTCTAACATTCCCAATAGAGAATGCAAAAGCACCCCGTACATGAATGCCAACACTACGCCAAAATCTTGAGTAATGTGCCCTAATGTAATTCCGACCATAATCGCGGTAATGAGCTGAATATTGGCAACTCCGGAAAATTTTTCAACAATTTTTGAACCTTCAACAAATTTCACCCATTTGATATCACGCACTTCAAAGAAAAAATCCAAAAAAACCATCAATAAAAATGCGCCACCAAAGGCGAAGATTGTAGTCTCCGTGCTTTTAAGAATCTCCTCATAACGGCTTGGATCATTCATCGCTACGTGTAATGTCTCCGTTAAGCCCATCCCTGTCACAATGGCCACAATAGCCAATGGAAAAAGAAGTCTCATACCAAAAACTGCAATCGGTATACCAAAAACGATAAAACGTTTTTGCCAAATCGGGTCCATTGTTTCCAGTACTTTTGCATTCACAACCGCATTGTCAAACGACAATGAAACTTCTAAAATAATCAGTAAAAAAGTAATGTACATGGCTGCAATCCCGCCGAGGTAAAAAGAGGCAATCAGACCCACTGCCATAATTGCAAAAGAAGAATAAAAATAGCGCATAAAACACCTTAGATGAAAAGATGTCGCATTATAGACAATTTAGCCTATTAAAAATATTTACTTGTTACGAGAAAAACGGAGTTGTTTACCAAGTTTTTCTTTTTTAGTTCGTAGAAAAAGTTTCGCTTTTGCATAGGTTTTTAACTGTTTTCGAGAGGGCACATAACTGCTCAATGCTTTAGCTCTTTCTCGAAATATTGGGGTGTATTGTGCATATAGATTTTTGCATCTATCAAGTGGCGATGGATTAACTCCGATCGATAAAAAAATCTCTTCTAATCCTAATCTCTCTTCTTGTGTCAAGCAGCTCATCTTTTTTACCCCTTCAATTTATTTATTTTTCGTACAACACGGATGATCTCATCATCATCAAGCATCCCCAGCATCTCCAAGATTGCTTTTGCGGATTGCGGCTTTGTATTCCCCAATCTCCAATCCTGATACGTTCGCATGGATAATCCAAGCTGATCCGCCATCTCTTTTTGAGAAATCTTTTTCCCGTTTCGCTGTGCTTCCAGGGCATTGTGCAAGAGATTGAAAAGATCGTTTGTTTCCATGGCAATAGTATACGAGAAATAACATAAATTGATTATTAAATACCATCTTATAACATTTATAATAACTATAATATTTACTTTTACGTATTTATTATACGTTAATATTGTCTCATAATTCTATATATGTACTTTTTAAAACAATTAAATGTATTTATATACGATATATCGTGTATATAAAATGAGCGGTGATCTTGCCTAAGCATGTATTGTTAAAAAAAAAGGGGGTTGTAATCGAAGAAGTAGTGTTAGACTAGTGCATCATGCCATTGAACGAGAGATAAGCGAAATCCTTTAGTAACGGGCAATACTTCATGCGCGAAATAAGGATTGCTCAAAAAGACAAGCATGTCACCGGCTTTTGGCTGAACTTTGATGAGATTAGCTTGAGCATCATACAGATAATTAAAAAGAAGTTGTCCTCCTTCAAATTCATCATTTGCGAAAAGGACCGTTGAAACCTTGCGTTCGGGAGCAGAGGAAACATAGCCAACCGTGTTTCCCTCACGGTCACGTAGTTCGCTTGAATCATCTGCATGTTTTACGTAAAATCCTCCCTCATTATAAGCTAGCACTTGTAAGGGGGTAGAATATGTTATTGAAAGAGAAAAAAATGTTTCTATTCTCTGGCGCAGGAGATCAAACCGGGTTTCATACAAAGAGGTATATTCAAGCGGTAATGTATAAATATCGGTTTGTCGTATGTGTGAGTTCACGTTACCTCCTCGCAAGGAAGCCGTATGATGCTCTTTTGAATCACGTACGAACGACGTGATCGCGCGACACTCTTGATGTGTCAAAACACCCTTGATAAGCATGTAGGGAAAATCGTGATAAGGATTGGGAAGACGTTTGGTTGGGATATCCCACTCAAGCAGATCATCGTGTGCGTAAACGCAGTTACTGATCTGATGCATTAAAGTTTATTGTTTGTCCGTAACAATATAAAGTTGCTCATGTCCTAGACGTTTGAGAACGTCCATCACCCCTACAAAGTTTTGAAATGCTGCTTCTTTGTCACTGTAGAGAACGACTGTCATATCACGCCCTCCGGAAACAACCTTTTGTTCGAACTGTTCTAAACTGACCTGTTCTTTATCTCCCAGCCATAATGTACCGTCTTTTTTAATGGTCAATTTGAGTTCGCTTGGCTTATGCTCACTGGCGGCACCTTTTGCCTCAGGTAAATCCACAGGGATGAGGCTTGTTTTTACAAAGGTGGCCGTTGTGAGAACCATAACCAATAAAACGAGCATAATATCAATAAACGGAATAACATTAATCGAATCGATCCGTTTCATTTTCATAGGACTAGCCTCTTTTTTTATGGGAATCAATTTCCCACTTAGTCAAAATACGCTCCATTTTACGCAGTAAAATATTGTAAAAAACAATCGAAGGAATAGCAACTACAAGTCCAAGTGCTGTTGCTTTCAGGGCTAACGCAAGTCCTGTCATAATCTTTTTCGGATCGACTGCACCCATATCTCCCAAAGAATAAAACGTGATCATAATTCCCAGAACTGTGCCCAATAATCCAACATATGGAGCATTAGATCCAATCGTTGCAATCGTAGAAACATTGTCACCAAGATCGAGTTCAAGTTCATCTTTGGTTTCATAATCACTTACACGTAAGTTACCAAAATACATCATACGCTCAATAAAAAGCCATAAAGAGACAATACTCATCAACACCAATATCCCCATCACTCCGTAATTGAGTGTCTGTTCTGCCAATACCAACCAACTGTTATTTTCCATTTTTACCCCTGTTAAATTCTAGTGTAACACACGTTCCCTCATCCAGTTGCGAGTGAACATGCAAGCCGATTTTATAACGGTCACAGTACCGCTTAACCAGACCAAGCCCTATTCCATAACCCGCCATTGTAGCATCGCTTTGATAGTAACGGTCAAAAATACGAACCAAAGTCATCTCATCCATTCCACAGCCCTTATCGCGTATAGACAACTTATCATCCTGCAACGAGATATGAATCAAAGCTGGAGATGAAGAATACTTAACTCCATTATCTATGAGATTATCGATAACTTTTGCAAAACCTATTCGATCAAGCGTGACCCAACACGCTTCCTCCACAAGCTCCAACCGAGCATTGGGATACAAAGGTCGTAAGAATGTCAGCCGTTCATGCATCAATTCACTCAGATCAAACGTTTCAATACGCTCTTGTTCCATTTGTTTTTTGATCAAATAATCAAGCTCATTATACCGTTCTTTTAGCATCACTGTAGCCATCTCTATACGATCGAGACGCTTAATACTTTTTTCATCCACGTTCGTTTTACGCAACATAGATAAATTAGCCGTAATTGTATTGATGGGTAAATTAAGTTCATGCAGGGTCTCTTTTGAAAAACGGTCTAAATGGTCAAAATACTCTTTTAACGGTTCCATAGCCACTTTAGAGACTATTTTACCCATTCCTAAGCCTGTAATCAAAGCAATGAGGGCAATAACATCCCACCGATGTACGTTTAAAACTTCATGCACACCATACACACTTCCGATGATGACGGCAACCGTCATAACATATAAGGCAATCAAAGAGATCTCTACGCTACGGAACAAGTCGATACCCAAATCCGCGCACATTAAGTATTTGTGCACTTCCAATTACGCGCTTCAAACGATTGATATAAACGCGAATAGCCCCTTCGCTTATCATTTCAGAAGCACTCCATAATTCTTCTATCATCATCTCTTTCGTAACAATTTCTCCAGAATTATGCATTAATAAGGCCATTAATTGATATTCTTTTGGGCTCATGATGACCACGGTATCATTCACCAATACAGATTTATGATTTTCATCCAAACATAACCCACCAAAATAGTGAAGTTTATTTTTTGGCTGTCCACGACGTAAGAGCACACCAAGCCGTATAATCAATTCTTGAATCTCAAATGGCTTTTTGAGGTAATCGTCTCCCCCATTTACATACGCCCGGGAAAGCGTTTCCATATCCGCGTGTGAAGTCAAAAACATCGCAGGCGTTGTATCATCAGCCTCACGCAATGAACCGAGTAGCGACAAGCCATCCAGTAACGGAACATTGATATCCAAAAGATACCCATCAAACTTTGTCACATAGGTCGCTTCCAACGCCTCAATCCCATTACGGCACAAGGTTACACGGTATCCCTCTTCTTCAAGGACATCTTGAATAGACTCTCCAAAAAGAAGATCATCTTCCAAGAGTAAGATGTTAATCGACACGCTCAATCGACCACTTTAGTGTTTCACCGGCTCTCATTGGTACGACTTCACCATACATCTCAGGAACGACAAAGTCTCGCTCAACGAGTACCACTTCTTTGTACTCGGCACAAATGCCATAAATTCGCTGCGCATTGTCACTCACAAATGCTTGAAGGTTCTCTAGTGCGTTGTGCTCGTCAAAGATTTCACACAATAACTGCAATGCGATAGGAGCGGTAAAGACCCCTGCTCCGCATCCACACGATTCTTTGGCATGCTTTGGATGGGGTGCTGAATCGGATCCGAACATTACTTTGGGATGGGCTTCGAGAGCAATTTTTAAAAGTGCCTCCCGATCATGCGGCCGCTTGGCTATTGGCTTACAAAAGAGATGAGGACGCAACATCCCGCCTGCAACATCGTCCAGCGTAATCATCAAATGATGTACCGTTACGGTCGCATAGAGGTTTTCATAGCGATCCAACATCTCCACCGCTTCTCGTGTCGTAATATGTTCCATAATGATTTTTAGTTTTGGGAAATGGGAGGCAAGCATCTCATAAACACTCATAAACTCCGCTTCGCGATCCATGACAAATCCATTGGTTTCTCCATGAACGGAAAGAACAATGCCCAAATCACTCATCGTATTGAGTGTCTCACGCATGGGCTCAATATCGAAACTGACAACGCCTCCTTGCGAGTTCGTCGTAGCACCGCTTGGATAAATTTTGATAGCAGTAATATCATCTTGAACACTCTCTAAAAATTCACGACTGTAGTTTTGATAAAAAAGAGTCATATAAGGCTCGAAATCATCCGACTCCATAGCCTCTTTGATTCTGTGCTTATATGCCCTTACCATCTCTTTCGTCGTTACGGGAGGAACTAAATTGGGCATTACCAGTGCGCCGCTAAACGTATAGGAGGTAAGAGGTGCTACGATTTTGAGCATATCATCATCACGAAGGTGGACATGCATGTCCAATGGCATCATTAAAGAAATGGTTTTCATAAGTTACCCCTTGAGTTGATTTTTAGCTTCTAGGATTAACGCATTCAATGCTTCTTCATACCGCAGAGCTTCATCCTTGTCGGTTGACTCAAAACGGGTCACTAAAACAGGTGTCGTGTTACTTGCACGTACCAATCCCCATCCATGATCAAAGATCACCCGAACACCGTCTACTTGAATAATTTCTCGAATAGAAGGAAAATCAGCAGGTGGATTTTTGAGCAGCTCTTTGAGTTTATCAATCAATAAAAACTTCTCTTGCTCAGTGGTTGCTACTTTAATCTCTTCCGTTGAAAATACTTGGGGCAACTTAGCAATCTCGGCGTCGAGGTCAACACCTTGCCAAATCAACTCCAGCATCCGCAATGTCGCATAAATCGCATCATCGTACCCGAAATAACGATCAGCAAAAAAGATGTGCCCGCTCACTTCACACGCCAAATCGGCCTGAAGCTCTTTCATTCTAACTTTCAGATTCGAATGCCCAGTTTTGTACATCACCGCTGTTGCACCGCGTTCTCTTAGCGTGTCATACATCACTTGCGAACATTTTACCTCACCGATGACCGTTGGTTTATCCATTTTCAATGCGTACAAAAGGGCCATAATATCCCCTTTGATATTGTTCTTACGCGTAAGAACGGCAATACGGTCTGCATCTCCATCGTACGCAAATGCAATGTCACCCTCTTCATCCAGCAATTTTTTGATATCTTGCAAATTATGTTCTTCGCTCGGATCAGGGTGATGGTTTGGAAAGGTCCCGTCAGGATCGATGTAGATACCTTTTGCATTTAGCTCGAGCTTATTAAAGATTTCCTCAATCGCCAAGCCGGCAACACCATTACCGCAGTCGTATACAATGCGTACTTTCATCCCTTTTAAATGGGAAAATGCGCTAATCATATATTCTTTATAACGACTCAACGCATCGATCTCAGTGACATTACGCTCACATTTTTGGGGAAAGGGCATCGCATCGATTTTTCGACCGATGGCATAGATGGATTCACCGAAGAAAGGGGTTTTGTTAATGGTTATTTTAAAACCGTTGTATTCACTTGGGTTATGGGAGCCCGTAATCATGACGGAGGCGCAGGGGGTAATACCATCAAAGGTTTGATAGTTAGAAAAATAGTTGACAGGAGTAAGTACCATCCCCATACCCAACACGCTCATTCCTCCGGCATTTAATCCTGCGCTTAGATATTCAAATAAAACAGGAGAGTGGCTTCGCGCATCGTATCCGACTGCAACAACATTTCCAAAGGGCTTCATCTCTTGAGCCAACGCATAGCCTAAACGGGTAATCGTAGCTTCATTGAGCTCTTTTTCAAAAATGCCTCGAATGTCGTACTCGCGATAAATACTCATAATTTTCCTTTTTCGTAATTGGGAAAATTATACATTGTACTTGCTAAATTGCCCTTTTAAACTCTGGATACGCTTCAAGTCCGCATTCACTGACATCAAGCCCTTGAACCTGTTCTTCATCCGTTGCTCGGAAAGGGAAAACTTCATTGATGAGATATATAATAGAAAATGAAATGGTGAAAACGAAAAGTGCAATTTCAACCACCCCTTTAAGCTGATTTAAAAAGGTGATATTTTTTGCCGCATCGCTTGCAAATATTCCCACTGCCAACGTTCCCCATATACCATTTACCAAATGGACAGACAAAGCACCAACAGGATCATCAATACGTACTTTATCAAACAATGGAATTGCAACAACAACTAAAATTCCGCCAATAAACCCAACTGCCAACGCATCATAAAGGGTAAACAGATGTGCCCCTGCCGTTACAGCCACTAATCCGCCAAGAGCACCATTGAGAATCATCGTAATATCGAAAAGTTTGTAGCGGACATAAATCAAGATTCCCGCCGAAATTGCCCCAGCAAGACCTGCAACGTTCGTATTGAAAATCGTCAATGCTACACTGTCCGCTAATTCTTTGGTAGATATGCCACCAACCGAACCACCGTTAAAACCAAACCATCCAATCCATAACAACATAGCTCCCAAAACAACGAGCGGGATATTGGAAGCTGGGATCACACGCATTTGATTATGTACATATCGACCCTTGCGTGATCCGATAACAATGATTGCCGCGAGTAGTGCCCATCCACCCGTAGAGTGGATAACCGTTGAGCCTGCCAAATCAATCATATTTAAATCAAAAATTGAATTTTTAATCCAGTCCATCCCCCAACTGATATTGACAACAACAGGATAAATAAACCCTCCCATAATAATCGTAAAAATAGTTAATGGAAACAATTTCGCCCGTTCACCAACACCGCCGCTCATAATGTTGATCGCTTTTCCTACAAAAGCCATCTGAAACATAAAAAAGGCCCATTTACTCATTGTTTCATTATGTAACTCACCAAATGCTAAAGCATATCCGACTAAAATAAATGCCATTGAAGCTACAGCATAAATCATCACATTAACCGTCAGAACACTGGAAACATTTTTTGTACGGACAAGTCCTGCTTCAAGCATTGCAAAACCGGGAACCATCAGTATGATAAGAGTAATAGAGAAAAGGGTAAAAAGAGTATCGATAACGTAAGCAGTATCCATAAGCAGCGCCTTTTATTTGAGATAAAGGCGTGCATTATAGTGTAAAAAAAGAGAGGTTAAGTGGTTTTACTGATTAAATTTTAATCAGTAAAGATTAAATAGCTTCGCTGTCCGTTTCACCCGTACGGATACGAACAATTTTACTAATATCAGTGACAAAGATTTTACCATCACCGATCTTGCCTGTACGTGCAGCTTCTACGACAGTGTTAACAACTTGATCTACCATCGAATCATCAACAACCATCTCCATTTTAATTTTAGGGATAAAATCAACCACGTACTCAGCACCGCGATACAATTCGCTGTGCCCTTTTTGACGGCCATATCCTTTGACTTCACTTACTGTCATACCGGTAATACCGATCTCAGCAAGTGCATCTTTTACATCTTCAAGTTTAAATGGTTTAATAACCGCTTCAATTTTTTTCATTGTCATTTCCCTTATAAATTAAATCCGCGTTCACCGTGAACCGATTCGTCAAGACCCATACTCTCTTGCTCTTCATCCACACGTGAACCCTGAGTAATAGCCATCGCGATATAATACACCACAACCGTTCCAATTAAGGTAAATGCACCAACAATTGCAACCGATTCAAGCTGAACCATAATTTGCCCCATACGATCTCCGCTTGCTTTAAGTGGACCATCCCATAACAATGCTTTATCGTTGACTGCAAAGATACCTGTTGCGATCGCACCCCACAAACCTGCGAGAAAGTGAACCCCAAACGCATCCAAACTGTCATCGTATCCAAAGATTTTCTTCATTACCATCACACCAAAGAATGCGATCAATGCTCCAGCGATTCCGATAATGAATGCTCCTTGTACCAATACAAAACCTGCTGCTGGTGTAATCGCAACCAAACCTGCGATTGCTCCTGTGGCTGCACCTAACAAGGTTGCTTTTTTATAAACCATGTACTCAACCGCAATCCATGTAACCGTTGCTACCGATGCGGCAATGGTTGTTGATAAAAACGCAACACCAGCGATTGCATTGGCGCCAAACGCTGACCCGCCGTTAAAACCGTACCAACCAAACCAAAGAAGACCTGCTCCTGCAGCTGTCAGGATAACACTTGCAGGTTTCATAGCTGTTTTTGGGTAACCAACACGCTTGCCAACCAAAAGTGCCAATACCAAACCGGCCAAACCACCATTCATGTGAACAACCGTACCGCCCGCAAAGTCAAGTGCACCTTCGTTGAAAAGGTAACCGCCGCCCCATACCATGTGCGTAATCGGTGCATAAACAGCAACAACCCAGATAGCTACAAATACCATCCATGTTGAAAACTTGATGCGCTCAATGACCGATCCAGAAGCGATAGCGACTGTGATAGCCGCAAACGTCCCTTGGAAAACCACAAAGACATATTTTGGATACAACTGACCCAAATCAACGTTTGTAAAATCTGTCCATGCAATACCATTGAGCATTACATTGCCAAAACCACCAATCACTTGATTCATTGATCCCTCAGCCGTACCAAAAGCGATTGAGTATCCGGCAATAATCCATACAATGAAACCAACCACAAATGCACCAAAAACCATAGCATAGGTATTAAGTACATTTTTAGCTCTCGTCATACCACCGTAAAACAGTGCCAAACCTACCGGTGTCATCAACATTACTAATGCTGTTGACATCATCATCCACGCTGTGTCACCTGAATTTAGTACAGGCGCAACTACAGCAGCCGCATCTTCTGCTAATGCCAGCATCGGCAAAAGCAATAATGATAAAATGAATTTCTTCATCTCTACTCCTTTAAGTGTGTTATAAAACTCAACCACCATTCTACATGAGCAATAAACCAATTAGTTCTATTAATATGATTAAAATTTAATCACACCCATTTTTCCTTCCAAATCCTCACTTAAGCCTCATTGAGTTATAATCGGCGACTTTATCTTCACTTTTTCGGGGACTGCATGAACGATCTGCTAGACAACAGCGAAATTCACGATATTAATATAGAAGACACTCTCAAGAGCAGTTATCTTGACTATTCCATGAGCGTTATCATTGGGCGTGCACTTCCAGATGTACGCGATGGACTCAAGCCTGTTCACCGCCGTATTCTTTACGCGATGGATAAACTCAATCTCTCCGCCGGTGCTAAATATAAAAAATCAGCCCGTATCATCGGGGATGTCATCGGGCAGTACCACCCACACGGTGACACGTCTGTTTACGATGCGTTGGTTCGTATGGCGCAACCATTCGCTATGCGCGTACCGCTGGTTGATGGTCAAGGAAACTTTGGTTCCGTTGATGGAGATAACGCGGCAGCTATGCGTTATACGGAAGCACGTATGACCCGATATGCCGGAGAGTTACTCAAAGATCTTGAAAAAGACACCGTCAACATGGTGGATAACTATGATGGTACCACGCAAGAGCCCGTAGTACTTCCTACGCGTGTTCCCAACCTCCTTATTAATGGTTCAAGCGGTATTGCTGTCGGTATGGCAACCAATATCCCTCCGCATAACCCTAATGAAGTTCTCAGCGCATTGGTACATCTTATGGATAATCCCGATGCTTCTCTTATTGAAATCATGCAGTTTATCAAAGCCCCCGATTTTCCTACCGGTGGAACCATTTATGGTAAAAAAGGGATTTTAGACGCCTATGAAACCGGTCGCGGCCGTATTCGTGTTCGTGCCAAAACGCACATTGAGAAAAAAGCGAACAAAGACGTTATCGTCATTGATGAGCTCCCATACCAAGTCAACAAAGCACGTTTGATTGAAACCATCGCCGATTTGGTTAAAGATAAATTTATTGAAGGTATCAGTGAAATTCGTGATGAATCTGACCGTGAAGGTATCCGTGTCGTTATCGAATTAAAACGCGATGCGATGAGTGAAATCGTCCTCAATAACCTCTATAAATCGACCAATATGGAAACGACTTTCGGGATCATCATGCTTTCGGTTTTCAATCAAGAGCCTCGTATCTTTACCCTTTTAGAAATGCTAGGGCATTTCATCAATCACCGCAAGACCGTTATTATCCGTCGTACTATTTTTGATCTTGAAAAAGCAAAAGCACGTGCTCACATTTTGGAAGGTTTGAAAAAAGCGCTTGATCATATCGAAGCGATCATCAAACTCATCCGTGCAAGCAAAGACGGTGAGAGTGCTAAAGAAGGACTTATCAGCGAATTCGGGTTTTCTCCTATCCAAGCACAAGCTATTTTGGACATGCGTCTTCAGCGCCTTACGGGTCTTGAGCGTGACAAAATCGAAAATGAACTTAGAGAAATTTTGGCACATGTCGAATACCTAGAATCTATACTTCGCAGCGAAGAGGTTCTTAAAGGGATTATCAAAGATGAATTCATTGAACTCGTTGAACAGTTCAACATCCCACGCGTTACGGATATCGAAGACAATTACGATGATATTAATATCGAAGATTTGATTCCAAATGAGCCAATGGTTGTAACCATCAGTCATCGCGGTTACATCAAGCGTGTTCCCCTCGCATCGTATGAAAAACAACGTCGCGGTGGAAAAGGCAAAGTTGCCGTAACAACGTACGATGATGACTTCATCGAAAAATTCTATACCTGTAACACCCATGACACCCTCATGTTCGTCACTGACCGTGGACAATTACATTGGTTGAAAGTGTATAAAATTCCTGAGGGTTCACGTACGGCTAAAGGTAAAGCGGTTGTGAATCTTATCAACCTCGAAGCCGATGAAAAAATTCGTTCAATCATCCCGACAACTGATTTTGATGACAACAAATCCCTCGTATTCTTTACTCAAAACGGTATCGTAAAACGAACAGCACTAAGTGAATTCTCCAATGTACGTAGCAACGGAGTACGTGCAATCGTTCTGGATGACGATGACGCACTCATTACTGCACACATTGCTAACGAAGAGACAAAATACCTCTTTATCGTTACCAAGTTCGCACAATGTATCAAATTTGAAATCGAAAAAACACGTGATCAGGGTCGTAGCACCCGTGGTGTGCGTGGTATTAAATTCAAAGTTGAAGGCGACCTTGTCGTTGATGCCAACATTATTAAAAATGATGAGCAAGAAATTCTCATGGTGAGTGAAAAAGGGATTGGGAAGCGTACAACAGCAGAAGAGTACCGTCTTACTAACCGTGCAGGTTCAGGTGTTATTGCGATGAAACTCAACGCAAAAACCGGGACAACCGTTGTAGGATGTCTCATGGTAGATGAAACCATGGACATGATGGCCCTCACCAAAGCTGGAAAAATGATCCGTGTTGACATGCAAACGATTGCAAAATCAGGACGCAATACCAGTGGTGTCTATATCATCAAAGGCGATGATGTTAAGAGCATTTCACGTTGCCCAAAAACTGAAATTGAAGAAGATGAAGACGGTGAAGTAGGCGAAGAAAATGAGGGTACATTAAATTTGGAATAGTATTTGCTTAAGTTGGATACTATTTTAGCCTACTTAAGGAATTTAACCATGAAATACTCGGCAGCTCTCGCTTTTCTTCTAACTATGTCTACAATGCAGGCAGGACTTTTTGCCTCTGATGATGCAGGGAAAGTGCGTTGTGTTTACAGCGGAACAGAAGGCAATTGTGTAGAACCGGCTCTCGGTTCTGAGCATCAGCTTGTTATTACTGTCTTTGGACAAGGTGTTGCTCCAACCGTTACGGCATCTCCGGCACAAGCTTATGCTCTTGCTAAGCGTGCAGCTCTTGCTGATGGCTATCGTCAGATTGCTGAGCGAATCAAAGGTGTCCATATTGAAGGGCAAGATTCTGTCAAAAATATGATGCTTCAGCGCTCAACGGTTCGTACTTCTGTTGATGCAATGGTACGTGGTGCCAATGTTATGGATACAACATTCAAAGATGGTCTATGCGAAGTGGAACTCGAAATCGTTCTTTCTTACTCACAATTTGCGCAGTAATCAGCACATCTGCTCTCACGGGCGATGAATATCTTATTGGATATCGTCTTTCAACCTATAATTCGGCTTTAATATCTGATCGGCTAAGCGTTTCTAAATCTATGACACCCTGTCTTGGAGAGAAGAGAAATACTTTGTTCCTCCTGCGTCAATCCAATGAAACACTCCAAGCACTTCTACGAAGACACGAAGATGAATTCATTGAATTCAGTACCCAGCAATCAGTCAAACTGCAAAGCAACCAAAATATCACAAACCACGGACACGCGTCAACAGAATCCCTTACCTTACCAACACGGTGTTATGTTGTCGATTTTAATGATGATTCTGTTACAATTTCCTCATTAAAATAGCTCAAGGGTATGAATGAAAATCGCGATTGTCGAAGATGATATCAATATGCGTAAATCGCTCGAAATTGCCATGAGTGACTACAGCGAGTATGATGTACACACCTTTAAAAGCCCTAAAGATGCTCTAAAAAAACTTGATGACTCCTTTGATCTCATTATCAGTGATATCAACATGCCCGGTATGGATGGCATTGAATTCATTAAAAGCTTAAATGGGAAATTTGAAGTTATTTTTATCACAGGGAATGCGACACTTACCCGCGCGATCGAATCCATACAGCTTGGCGTTAAAGATTTTCTTCTCAAACCTTTTGAAATTGAAACGCTTATTGCTGCCATTACTCGAAGTGCAAATGTTCAGCAAAAGATCAAAAACAATACTACAAAATGTACTTTAAAAGCCGGTACCTTCCTAGGAACTTCTCCTGCACTTGAAAAACTTCTCACTCACATTGAAAAAGCCGCTAAAACAGATGCGAGTATTATGCTTTTAGGTGAGAGTGGTGTAGGTAAAGAAGTCTTTGCATGCCATATTCATGAAATATCCCTTCGCAATGAGAAACCTTTTATTGCCATCAATATGGCAGCGATCCCTGATAATTTGATTGAAAGCGAACTGTTCGGATTCGAAAAAGGTTCCTTTACCGATGCCACGGAGATGAAAATCGGTCAATTTGAACTGGCCAATGGCGGTACTCTTTTTCTAGATGAAATAGGAGAAATGCCCTATGCTCTTCAAGCGAAACTTTTACGTGTATTGCAAGAACGTGAAATTCGCCGATTAGGTTCTTCTAAAAGCACGAAAATCGATGTCCGTATCATCACCGCGACCAATGCCAATATACAACAAAATATTCATGATGGAAAATTTAGAGAAGATCTTTATTACCGTCTCAATACAATCCCCCTAAGTATCCCTCCACTGCGGGACCGACGGGAAGAAATAATTCCAATCGCAACAGCAATTTTACACCAAAACTGCAGCCAATACGGCTTTGCCTCCAAAGCATTTGACGGTGATGCAATAGAGGCCCTAGAGCTTTACACATGGCCAGGAAACATACGAGAACTCATCTCCGTTGTTGAGCGCTCAGCTATCCTTAGTGACAGTGACACCATAGGGGTAGAAGATCTTTTCTTAGAAGCCAGAGGATTTGGAAGAGTTTAAAGAGTTCACAGCCCCTATTTCGATATAATCGCATTTCCATAATAACCTGAGGAATTTGCCTATGAAACTTTATAATGTCGCGATTGTTGGAGCAACCGGTGCTGTCGGTGAAGAAATTTTACGCGTACTCGAAGAAATCGATTTTCCGCTTGCCAAACTTATCCCACTTGCAAGTGCACGAAGCGCTGGAAATACAGTTACCTTCAATGATCAAGAGCTCGTCATCCAAGAACTGACTCCGACAATATTCGCCGAAGAAAACATAGAGATTGCCCTTTTTAGTGCCGGTGGAAGTATTTCAGCAGAATTTGCCCCTTATGCTGCCGAAGCTGGAGCCGTTGTTATCGATAATACAAGCCATTTTCGTATGTATGACGATGTTCCCCTCGTTGTCCCTGAAGTCAACCCGGAAGACATTGCTCAATGGAAAAATCGCGGTATTATTGCCAATCCTAACTGTTCTACCATTCAAATGGTACAAGCACTTAAACCTCTCGATACAGCCTATGACCTGATCCGTATCGATGTTAGTACCTATCAAGCAACCTCAGGTGCCGGAAAATCTGCTATGGAAGAGCTTGTTGAGCAAATGCAGTCATTTTTCGCATTTACACTCGATGATGCCCAGCCGAAAAAATTTCCTCACCGTATAGCACTCAATGTCATTCCACAAATTGACTCCTTTACCGATACCGGCTACACCAAAGAAGAGCTAAAAATGGTCAATGAAACCCAAAAAATCATGCACAAAGAGATTGAAGTAAGTGCAACATGTGTACGTGTTCCAACACTTCGCGGTCACGCAGAAACTCTAACTCTGACCTTTGATGGCGCAGTAAACGCAAATGAAGCGCGTGAGCTTTTACGCAAATCACCTAATATTATCGTTCTTGATGAACCCAATGAAAGTATCTATCCAATGCCCTCACTGTGTATGGATCAAAATGAAACTTTTGTCGGACGCATTCGCAGTGATCTTTATCGCGAAAATGTTCTTCATTTATGGGTTGTTGCCGACAATCTTCGAGTAGGTGCAGCCACCAATGCCGTACGAATTGCCCAAAAATGGGTAGAGATGCAAGGAGAATAACATGAATTTCATTGAAACATTGTTCGAAAAGGGGCTATGGAGTTCACGATTCATCATTATCTTAGCCGTGATTTTTGGTCTTCTTGGTGCTATTTTACTCTTTGCAATCGCGAGTTTTGACATATACCACACTATGCTTTATGTGGTTAGCGTCTATACCAATGGCGTACATCCAGAACACTTTCATGAAGAGGTAGTAGGCGGTATTATCGGTGCGGTTGACCTCTATCTTATCGGTGTTGTTATGATCATCTTTTCGTTTGGCCTCTATGAGCTTTTTATCTCTGATATCGACCCTGCAAAAGATGAAAATGGAAAAGAAAACCAGCTTTTAGCCGTACACTCGCTTGATCAGCTTAAAGACAAAATTTCCAAAGTAATCGTGATGGTTTTGGTTGTCGGCTTTTTCCAAAAAGTAGGACATACTGTATTTACCGGAGCATTAGAGCTGCTGTATCTCGCCCTCTCGATCACAGCAGTTGCCGTAGGTCTTTATTTCTTAAGCAAAGTAGGTCATCATGAGTAAAATATTTGTGGATGCATGTTTTGGTAAAGTTACTCCTTACACACCTGTATGGATGATGCGCCAAGCGGGACGATATCTTCCTGAATATATGGCGGTTCGTCGTCGTGCCGGAAACTTCTTGAACCTTTGCCACACTCCTGACATGGCCGCTGAAGTCACCATTCAACCCTTGGACATTGTAGGCGTTGACGCTGCAATTCTCTTTAGCGATATTTTGGTCGTTCCTAATGAAATGGGAATGAAACTTGACTTTGTTAATGGTGAAGGACCGGTTTTTGAAAAACCCATCACTTGTGAAGACGATTTAAACGATCTCATCGGCGGAAATGAAGCCTCTTCAAAATTGACCTACGTGTACGAAACAATCAAAATTTTACGCGCACAGCTCGATGCACGAAGTGATGAAAAAGCCCTGATCGGATTTACCGGCGCACCGTGGACGCTTGCTACCTACATGATCGAAGGACATGGGACAAAAACGTACAATATTTGTAAAAAGATGATGTATTCCAATCCAGAGCTTTTGCATAAAATTTTGCGTAAAGTGACCGAAGTGGTCAAACTCTACATGGAAAAACAAATCCAATCGGGTATCGATGTCGTACAAATTTTTGACAGCTGGGCTGCTGCAATAGAGCCTGCAAAATACGATGAATTTTCTTGGAGCTATATGGTCGAAATTGCGGAGTATTTAAAAGAAAAATACCCGCATATCCCCGTCATTATGTTCCCGAAGGGAGTCCCTGCATTTTTAGATAAAGTGTATGGTAATTTTGATGTATTCGGAGTCGATTGGAGTACGCCGATGGCATTGGCTAAAGAAAAACTCGGAGATCGCTACGTCCTTCAAGGCAACATGGAGCCGTGCCGTCTGTATTCCAAAGAAGCAACTACGGCATCCGTAGAAGAGATCCACGAGATCATGGGCGGCAAACGTCATATTTTCAACCTAGGACACGGCATACTTCCGGATGTTCCCGTTGAAAACGCTCGCCACTTTGTGTCCGAGTGTCAAAGAGTAAGTAAAAAATAATATGAGTACCATCTTCGGTCCTGTCCACTCACGCCGTTTTGGCGTGTCGCTGGGGATTGACCTCTCTTCCTCTACCAAACAATGCAATTTTGATTGTCTCTACTGTGAACTTTCCCCCATGCAAGCCATCAAAGCGCAACATACGGTAACCAGTGTAGAAACAATCCTCCATGATTTAAAAGAATCTCTAAAATCTCACCCCTATATTGATGTCATCACCCTCACTGCTAACGGTGAACCGACAATGTATCCTCATTTGAATGAGCTCATTACTCACATCGACGCTATTAAGGGAAGTATTCAAACCCTGATCCTCTCCAACAGCGCCTCTTTGAGTGATGAAAATGTTTTTAATGCACTGTTACGTCTGGATCAAGTCAAACTCTCTCTCGATGCCGCAACTCCTGAAATCTTTCATAAAATCGACCGCCCTGCCGATGGGATTGAAATTACAACTATCATCGATTCAATTGAGCGATTTTCACATACTTACCATGGCAAGCTCTTTATTGAGATTCTTTTCGTGCGAGGGCTCAATAACACTGCTGAAGAGGTCTCTGCTCTTAATGAAGCGTTACTCCGCTTCCAATGTGATCGTATCGATATCGGGACAATCGATCGACCCCCTGCCTATCCTGTGCAAGGACTAGAATACAAAGAGCTCTATGAACTCTCTCACTACTTCGATCCCTCTTTGCCTATCCATATCGTTTCACGTACCCACACAACAGCAACACCCTCATGCTACACCCAAGAAGAGATACTCACCACACTCGATAAGCGTCCTCTCACTCAAGAAGACATCGATGCACTTTTTGATGATCACTCTAAAAAAACCCTTCAAATACTCCTAAATGAGGGTAAAATCACAACGATGGAACGCTCAAATATCATTTTTTATCTCCCATCAGAAAATAAAGAACGAAAACGACCAAAAACGACTCAAAAATCTTGACAATTAAGACAAAGCTCACTATAATTACGACCTCTTAAACATTCCGGATTAGCTCAGCGGTAGAGTAGGTGACTGTTAATCACTTGGTCACTGGTTCGAATCCAGTATCCGGAGCCACCTCTTTTCAAACCCCCTAAAACACGACGTTTCAAAACCTTCAATTATCATGGTAGCTATATCGTAGCTAAAATATTTTTTCTGTATTACTTTTTTTAATGCACACTTTTTAGCTGTACCCTTAGAATGCTTTGCTGCTGAATGCAAACCTTTTTTCTGCGAAGAGCTTCAAGCAGGCATCAACGACGGAGGGGTCATACTCGCTTCCCCGGCCTCGTCTAATCTCATCTAGGGTTATCTCGATCCCTATTCCAGGACGATAAGGACGGTGCGAAGACATCGCTTCCACCACGTCAGCTACGGAGATAATCTTCGCTTCGAGCCGGATTTGATCGCCTTTGAGCCCTTTAGGATAGCCTGAGCCGTCCAGTTTTTCATGGTGTTGCAAAATAATGTCGGCAATCGGCCAGGGAAATTGGATATTTTTCAAAATGTCATACCCTCCCTGAGGATGAGTATGAATGAGCATCAATTCTATCTCGTTTAGCTTACCGGGTTTGGAGAGAATTTCCGCTGGAACGTGGATTTTCCCCAGATCGTGAATGATGGCGGCAAAATGTATCCCTTGAATCTGCTCTTCGCTCAAGCCCATTTCCTGCGCAATGGCCGTTGCCAATTCGCCGACACGCCGTTGATGGCCAGCAGTATAGGGGTCGCGCGCTTCCACAATGGCTGCGATGGTCTGGATAGACTGTTCCAGACTTTGGCGCAGGAACACAGTCTGTTGATCATGCTCGATACGGGCACGCAAGGTGATGATGCCATAGGCCAAATCGTTGGCCAATTCCTCCAGGAGACGGACCTCTTCTACGTCGAATGTATTTGTCTCGGAGGAGTAAATATTCAGAGCACCGAATGTTCTGCCGCCACCAATGAGAGGAAGGGCAATACTAGAGAGATAGCCGCGGGCTAATGCGGCATCACTCCAGAGTTTAAATCCGGATTCATCTGTAATGTGACGGCATACAAGTGTTTTTCCGCTGCGTATTACTTCAGAGACCGGCATTTGATTCTCTGTACTTTCGCCCCAGCTATACTCTTTTGCCCAGTAATGAGTATCATCTAAACCGGACCATGCCATGGGTGTGATACTCTTTTGCGGGTTCTCATCAGCATAGTCGACCACTGCTAAGCTGTAACTGCCCTGTTCTACAATAATATTTGTGACGGATCGGAGCAATGCATTCTCATTCTCAGCCCTCACCAGCGCTAAATTCCCCGCTGAAAGCGTTTTGAGGGCGCGGTTAGCGCGGCGCAGCGACTCTTCGGACTGCTTGCGTTCGGTGATATCACGTACGATGCTCAGCAGGTAGGGTTTATCGAGTTCAATTAATTTTGTGCTAACTTCAACTGGAAATATCAAGCCGTCCTTGCGCCGGTGCATCGTTTCGAAATTGGCGCTCCCGGATTTGCTGAGCTGTTTCTGGAGTGCTTTGGCACTTTCTGCATCGAATACCGAATCAATGTCAAAAACGCTCATCGAAAGCATCTCTTCACGTGTATAACCCAATATACGACAGCCCGTATCATTTATATCCAAAAAACGCATTGATGAGGGTTCGATCACCTCGATGGCGTCACTGGAATTGTCAAGGAGGGTGCGAAAGAGCTTCATACGTTCTTCGGAGTCTTTGCGTTGTGTGACATCCAGCCCTATAGAAAGGAGCCCAATGGTATTATCCTGTGTATCCTTCAGCGTTTTGTCATACCATTCGATCAGCCGTTGTCTACCATCCTTGGTACGGATTTCATTAACGTTTCCTTGTGTCTGAATATCATTGATGGCTTCCAGAAAAAGCTTCCTTGTTTTTTCACTCTCCGATTCGGGAAGAAATGTGCTAAACCAATCCTCTCCTTTAACTTCATTTAGAGAATAACCGGTCAGCTTTTCCATGTAATGATTGAAGCGAACGATTTGCCCTTGTGGGTTAAGTATCAGGATAATAACCGGTGCCGTCTCCAACAGATAATCAGAAAAATCACGTTCTTTTTTCAATAAAATTTCAGCTTCTTTGCGTTCGGTGATGTCGCGTATGATGCCGATAGCATTCCAGTGTCCATCTCTTATGACTGCCGATAACGACAGCTCTACAGGAAATTCCGTTCCGTCTTTTTTTAGTGCCACCAGTTCAAGGGTTTTACCAATAAGCGGACCTTCCCCGGTATTTTTGAAATGGCTGAAAGCAATGTTGTGGGCTGCAAGATACCGCTCAGGTGCGATGAGTGTATGCAATGACTGCCCTATCGCTTCTTGTAATGGATAGCCGAATATTCTTTCGGCCGCCTCATTCCAATAGGTAATCTTCCCCTCGTCGTCAATCATGATAATGGCATCCTGAGCAGAAGCGGTGATACTGTGAAATTTTTCCTCGCTGTCGTGAAGCTGCTCAAGTGCTCTACGCTTTTCGAAGAGGATATTGACATGATCGATCCCTCGGCGGATTGCGGGTAAAAGACGGGCAAAATTTTGTTTGAGAACAAAATCCTGAGCCCCCTCTTGTAACGCAACGACTGCCATTTCTTCGGTGATTTTTCCTGAAATAAGGATAAAGGGGATATACAGATTAAAACTGTTGAAAAGTTTCAATGCTTCCATCCCGCCAAATCCAGGGATCATATAATCGGAAATAATAACATCCCATGTATTACTGCTTAGCACTTCTTGCATCTTTTCAGAGGTATCGACACGAAGTATAGTAATCTCCCATTCTCCCTGTTTTAGCTCCCGCTCAAGTAACAGGGTATCGTCTGGTGAATCCTCAATGACCAGAACACGAAGTAATTTTTTTTTCATTACTATGAAACCTCAGGCGCTTCATTGGTCAGGAGCCAATACATCCCGATTTGTTTAACGGTGTCAACAAAGGTATCAAAATTGACCGGTTTTCGAATGTAGCTGTTCGCTCCAAGATCATAGCCGCGCACGACATCGTCTTCCTGCCGTGACGATGTTAGAATAACGACAGGAACCCTTTTGAAAAGCGGATCTTTTTTGATCGCATCGAGGACCTCAAAACCTCCTACCTTCGGCAGTTTTAGATCAAGTAATATAAGCCCTGGGCGATCTGCTGCATCGCGTCCTTCAAATTCACCCTTCCCAAACAAAAAATCGAGTGCTTTTGCGCCGTCTTCGGCTACTATAACCTCATTGATAACATGCCCTTGTTTGAGCGCTCGGAGTGTAAGCATTACGTCATTTGGATTGTCTTCCACCAGTAAAATGTATTTCTTTGTCATGATTGTTCCTCCATGTGTTGATAGGTTGATTCGCTAAGTCCCAGGGTAAAAAAGAAAGTAGCCCCTTTTTCAATCTCACCCTGCGCCCAAACGCGGCCAAGATGCCGATTGATAATCCGATACACCATTGCCAATCCGATCCCATTGCCGGAAAACTCCTGAACCGTATGAAGACGCTGAAACGGTTTGAACAGTTTTTCGACATAGGCCATATCAAAACCCGCACCGTCATCGCGGACATAATAAACTTTTTCGCCGTTTTCTATGAATGAACCGAATTCGATAGTGGCATTGGAGTGTTGTGAGGTGTATTTCCATGCATTGCCGAGTAAATTGTCGAGTACGATGTACATCAGATTGGCATCGGCGTAGGCATTCAAATCTCCATTGATGGTAAAATCGACGTGACGCTCAGGACTTTGCTGCGTCAGCTCGGAGATGATCTGGCGTGCAATGACTCCTATATCGATCGTTGAGGGAAGCATATCCGTTCGGGTTTGACGGGAGAGCTGGAGCAGGTCGTCGATCAATCCACCCATTTTTTGACTCGCCAAACGGATGCGGGAGAGGTAGTCCTGAGCTGTTGCGTCAAGCTTATCGCCATAATCTTCAAGAAGTGCCTGCGAAAAGCCATCGGTAGCCCGAAGAGGGGAACGCAGATCATGAGAGACCGAGTAGGTAAATGCCTCCATTTCATCATAGGCGTTTTGAAGCGCGGCCGTCCGATCTATCACTTTGCGCTCCAATTCGGAATTGAGGGTGCGAATCTCATTTTCGGAGCGTTTTTTATCCGTAATATCGCGAATGATTTTTGAGAGACCGATAATGTTGTTATTTGAGTCTTTAAGAGGTGCGAGAGAAATCGAAACATTTGCCTCACTGCCATTTTTGGCGATAAATACCGTCTCTAATTGTTGGAACGAGGCTCCTTCCATAATACGATTACGAATTTCAGCTTCTTTAGGCACCCAATCGAGGCTATAGAGGAAAGCAATCGGTTTTCCAATAGCCTCATCAATCGTATAGCCGAACAGTTTCTCAGCTGAAGCATTCCATGTCAAAATCGTCCCATCAGGGGATATCGTGATGATGGCATCAGGAGAAAATTTAACAATACTAGAGTCTATTTCTTTACTGATAAAATGTTTGTTTTCCTCTGCAATAAAACGGATGAAATAGAGAAGGACCAGCAATCCGATTGCGTGAAACCATACAAAAAACGATCCCGGAGCACTCATGGCGTGAAATAATCCAAATACACCTACAGCACCTACGATCAATATACCTATCCATACACTAATAAGATAAATGATACTATTTTTTTTCATCATTCAACCTTTTATTAAACAACATTTATTACAATATATTAATTTATGTTAAATGAAGCTTGGAAGGCGGGGAAAGTATTTTATTACGCCATAAATCACAAAAAAATTCTCATAAACCCTTTATTTAATGGCACCACATTCTAAGCAATATTTAACTATAATTCTTTACTATAAAATAGTTTCAGGAGTAGCATGAAAGGTATTATTTTAGCTGGTGGAAGCGGTACACGTCTCTATCCTCTCACTAAAGGTGTAAGCAAACAGCTAATGCCTATTTATGATAAGCCGATGATCTATTATCCTCTCTCCGTGCTGATGCTCGCTGGTATCACTGAGGTGCTTATCATCTCTACTCCTCATGATCTTCCACGATTTAAAGAATTACTTGGCGATGGCAGTGACATCGGGATGCGCTTTGAGTACTGCGTACAACCTAGTCCTGATGGCCTTGCTCAAGCGTTTATTTTGGGTGCCGATTTCATCGGTACTGATGATGTTTGTCTGGTATTGGGGGATAATATCTTTCATGGTCATGGTCTCACCAAGCTTCTCGTCCAATCGGTTCGTAATGTCACTGAAGAGAAAAAAGCCACTGTATTTGGCTACTGGGTCAAAGACCCTGAGCGATATGGTGTTGCCGAATTTGATAAAGAAGGCAATGTTCTCTCCATCGAAGAAAAACCTCTCAAACCTAAAAGTTCATATGCCGTTATCGGACTTTATTTTTATCCTAACAACGTTGTAAAAATCGCTAAAACAATCAAACCCTCTGATCGAGGTGAACTTGAAATCACGACCGTTAATCAAGAATATTTAGCACAAAATGCCCTTAAAGTCGAACTCATGGGTCGCGGTTACGCATGGCTTGACACAGGTACGCATGAGAGTCTGCTCGAAGCCAGTATGTTTATCCAAACCATTGAAAATCGTCAGGGCCTTAAGGTTGCATGCCTTGAAGAGATAGCCTTTGAGATGGGATACATAACCAAAGAAAAACTGCTTGAGCTTGCTAAGCCATTGGCAAAAAACCAATATGGTCAATATCTTATCCGCCGTGCAAATGAAGGGAAGATTGGCGAATGACGTTTACCCGTACTGTAATACCCGACGTTATCCTGATTGATCCAGTTATCCATGGAGATGATCGAGGCTACTTCGTTGAAACCTTTCGTGAAGATAAGCTCGAAGCCTTTTTAGGTTTTAAAGTACCTTTTTGTCAAGACAATGAGAGCAAGTCAGGTTATGGAGTCCTACGAGGTCTACACTATCAGCTACCTCCACATGCGCAAAGTAAACTGGTTCGTATTATCGAGGGAGAAGTACTCGATGTAGCCGTCGATATCCGAGAAGGTTCACCCACCTTTGGACAACACGTTGCCATACGTTTAAGCGGCGAAAACAAACGCCAAATGTTTATACCAAGAGGGTTTGCCCATGGATTTATAGTACTCAGTGAAACGTGTACTTTTGCTTATAAAGTGGATAATTACTACAACACAGAATGTGATCGTGGAATTGCATTTGATGATCCGCAGCTGAACATCGACTGGATCACAGAGCTGTCTAAACTACAACTCTCTGCCAAAGATACCAAACAGCCGCTCTTCGTAGATGCCGATCACTTTAATTTCAGTGAAAATCTTTATGTCTAAAATTCTCGTCACTGGTGAGAATGGGCAATTAGGAAGTGAGCTCAAAAAACTAAGCAGTTCCTACGCACAGCATGAATTTACGTTTGTTGACCGCAATACACTAGATCTTAGCAATCTTTGCAAACTAGAAGATTATTTTGACAATAAAACATTTGATGTCATCCTCAACTGTGCTGCTTATACCGCCGTTGATAAAGCCCAAAGTGAAAATGATCTTGCTGATGCAATCAACCATCGTGCGGTTTCCTTGCTTGCAAAAATTGCAAAAAAGAAAAATATTTCTCTAATCCATATCTCAACCGATTATGTCTTCAACGGACAAAATTACCGCCCGTATCTCGAAACTGATCCAACCGATCCGCAAGGAATCTATGGACGTACTAAGCGTGATGGGGAAAATGAAATTTATGCCGTATCTCCAAAAAATACCCTTATTATTCGCACTTCATGGGTTTATTCATCCTTCGGCAATAACTTTCTAAAAACGATGCTCCGTCTAGGACGTGAACGTGATACTCTTGGCGTGATTTTTGATCAAGTTGGTACACCTACTTATGCACGTGATTTAGCGAAAGTCATTTTTGAGATTCTTCCTCAATTGAACAATGAATCTCCAGAAATTTATCACTACAGTAACGAAGGTGTTGCCAGTTGGTATGACTTTGCACAAACGATATTTGAACTGACAAATATACCGTGCGAGATTAAAGCAATCACTACTGCACAATACCCTACTCCTGCTGTACGTCCGCATTACAGCTTGCTGAATAAAAATAAAATCAAAGAGCACTTTGGCATTTCCATCCCCTATTGGAAACATAGTCTCAAAGAGTGTATTGAACTATTAGAAGGAAAAGTATGAAAACCATTTTAGTCACCGGATGCGCAGGATTTATCGGAGGTAATTTTGTTCCGTACTTTTTAGAAAAATATTCAGATGTCCGTCTTATTAATCTTGATCTCTTGACGTATGCCGGAGATATGGCAAATCTTTCCGATGCACCGCAAAACGAGCGCCATATATTTGTCCAAGGAGATATTTGTGATCGCTTTTTAGTCGAATCACTTTTTACTCAATACGATATTCGCGGTGTCATTCACTTCGCCGCCGAAAGCCATGTCGACAACTCGATCAAAAATCCAGGTGTCTTTGTACAGACTAATGTCAACGGAAGCTTCACTCTCATTGATGTTGCTTATAAGTCATGGATGGAAAAACCTTTTGTTTACAAAACAGGATATGAAGGGTGCCGATTTCACCATATCAGCACCGATGAAGTGTATGGAACTCTGGGTGAGACCGGATTGTTTACCGAAGAGACCTCCTACGCACCCAACAGCCCCTACAGTGCTTCCAAAGCAGGGAGCGACATGATCGTACGTAGTTACCACCATACCTATGGAATGAATACCGTTATCACCAACTGCTCAAATAACTATGGACCTAAACAGCATGATGAAAAACTGATCCCTACGATTATCCGAAAAGCATTAGCTGGTGAAATCATCCCAATCTACGGTGATGGCAAAAATATCCGCGATTGGCTCTATGTATTGGACCACTGCAAAGGGATCGATCTCGTGTATCACACGGGCCATTCAGGAGAAGTTTACAACATCGGCGGACGCAATGAGCGTAACAACAATCAGATTGCTGAACGTATCTGTACCCTCCTCGATACAATGAAACCTAAAGAGGATGCAACAAGCTACAACACTCTTATTACCTACGTTGAAGACCGAGCAGGGCATGATCGCCGTTACGCTATCGATGCGACCAAAATCGAAACCGAGCTTGGCTGGAGCGCCGATGAGAACTTCGAGTCGGGAATCGTTAAAACAATAGAGTGGTATTTAAAAAAATACACCGCAGACATGAACTGACTATGCCTATTTTAACCAATGTAAAACGTGTATTGATCCTTCGATGCGGCGCATTAGGCGACCTTGTGTATGCTACTTCTGTGATCGATGCTCTCAGAGCACAATACGGTGAAGATATTATCATCGATTTTATCACGACTCCTGGTACTGCTAAACTTTTCGAGTTTGACCCTCGTGTCAATCAAACATTTTTGCTTAAGCACAAAAAATTTCCTATTTGGCTCAGTCCCCAAAAACGTGCTATTATCCGTCATTCAGAACAAAATCCTTATGACCTATTCATTAACTTCGAAACAGGGAAACAGTTTTTATCCCTCTCAAAGGCCATCCGAGCCAAACACAAAACAGGGTGGTTTTTCAGCAACCCGGACTTTTCCAATGCAACCCATATGGTCGATATTTGCAAATCTTTTTACGCTTCGATCGTAGAGCCCGATATTCTTAAAAATGCTTCTCCACGAATCATCGGCAAATCTTTTACCGAGGTACAAAGCAAACTCAACCTGCCCGAAGAGTTCATTGTCCTCAGTCCCAGTAATTCCCATAACAAAAAAAGCAGGCTGAATTATCGTGCATGGCCCCAAAGTCACTGGAAAACTTTAATAGCACTGCTGCCAAAGCATCTGCCAGTCATCATGGTCGGCGGAAAAGGGGAAGAGCCATTTTTTTCAGCGATCAAACCTTATCCGAGCCATATTATCGATCTCGTAGGTAAAACCTCGATCTCCGAAATGATCGCTATCATTGATCAGGCTAAAGCGTTAGTTGTTACCGATACGGGAACCGCCCATATTGCCTCCGCACTCAATACACCGATTTTCTGTCTTATAGGGCCGACTCCAGCCAATGTAACCGGCCCCTACCAATCCGCTAAAAATGAAGTTCATATCCTTTCGGCAAATCTTCCCTGCTCGCCGTGCTATAAAACAGAGGTGATGAAACAGTGCAATGACAATATCTGTATGAGTCAAATCACTCCGAAAATGGTATTATTCGCCCTTACTTCTCATACTATTTTTTCAAAGGCTAATAATTATGAACTATAATTTACTTTTTAATCGTTTAGCCATTGCATTGGCATTTATTATTCCCATTTCAATCGCCGGATACAATCTTATACTGGCGGCACTGACTCTAACGTGGATTTTAGAAGCAAAATGGAAAGAAAAATGGGAAATGATCAAAATTCAACCTGTGTTCAAGGCAATGTTAATTTATTTCCTTTTTACAGTTTTAAGCTTATTGTGGACCGAAAATCTATCCTCCGGACTTTATTATGTAAAACAATATTACATTTTTTTTCTATTGCCTATTCTTTATACCTCCATTGATCGTTCACATATTCCCAAATTTCTTTCCGCCTTTTTACTTGCCATGATTATCAGTGAGATCATCTCTTATTTGATCTATTTTGATGTCATGCCATTTAAGCTAAATCCTTCATGGTCACCATCAGACCCATCTCCATTCATGATGCATACAATCTACAGTATCTTTTTAGTATTTTCCATCTTCTTAATGTTAACTCGGCTTTCATATGAAAAAAGAACTCAATCCAAAGCCGTCATCTATATTTTCTTTATCATTAGTATGACTCTTAATTTATTCCTTAACTCAGGACGGACAGGGCAGTTTTCATTACTACTTGCCATGATGGTCTTTATTTACATTCGTTATAATTTTCATTGGATTAAAACAATAACGATTGCCATAGCAGTCTCAGGAACTGTGTTTATTACAGCTTTTTTTATTAGCCACACCTTTCAGCAACGGAGTATTGAAACGTACAATAGCTTGTGTTATACCCTTGAAAATAAACAAGCACTCAATAATGACAGCACCGGATTACGTTTTATGATGTGGCAAGTTGCTTCTAATATTATTTTGGAACATCCGATCATTGGTGTTGGAGTCGGAGATGAGAGAGACAGCTATGCAAAAACATTATCAAATAAATTGCCTGAGCTAAAGCTATATATCAATGGTTTTAGTGATCTACACAATACCTATCTTAAAATACTTGTTTCAACCGGCGTTATCGGATTATCCCTCTTTTTATGGGTTTTTTATACTTTGTATAAAGAAATAGAAACCTCTACTGAACTACATATTATTGGAGGGGTGTTAATCAGTTTATTACTTCAATATATGTTTATTGGTAATTTACCGGCAGCTTATCTCACTATTTTATTCATATTTATGATAAGTATCGTTCTTAAACATCCACATTCGAAATGTTTTGACACTTTTAGTGTAAAATAACAATAATATTTACCATAGGCTGATTATGATACTTCCATCGACTACTATTATTATTTCTGTTTATAAAGATACCGAGGCTCTCAGCTTTATTTTGGCTAGCTTAAAGCATCAGACCCTACTCCCTGATGAAATTATCGTCTCAGAAGACGGTGACTCGGAAGAAATGGCAACCTTTATAGCAGTACAAAAAAATAATTTTCCGAATCTTGTTCATCTTACACAACGTGATGAGGGATGGCGTAAAAATATTGCAATGAATAACGCTATCAAAGCATCAACCAAAGAATACCTTGTCTTTATCGATGGTGATTGTGTCCCTTACAGCACCTTTATTCAGGCTCACGCCGAAAATGCCAAGCATGGGATCGTCCTTTGCGGAAAACGGCTTGAACTCGGACCAAAATTTAGTGAACGAGTTAAACGTCACGAACTGAGCATCCATGATATAGAGAAAAAATTTCTCTGGTACTTACCTGCAATGATTGCAGATAATGTTCGTCATCCCGAAGATGGATTTATCTTCACATCACACTCTTTTATTAGCCGACAAATCCACAAACGTTATGTTCGACATATTCTTGGATGCAATTGGTCATGCTACAAAGATGATTTTTTAAAAATAAATGGCTTTGATGAAACCTATCGTCTACCGGCAGAGGGGGAAGATGTCGATCCTAGCTGGCGCTTTCGGGGAATGGGAATAGACCTCAAATCATGCCGTAATAATGCCAATATCATCCATTTATACCATCCTAAACGGTTCAGTTCCATCGAGGGTGACGTAAACAGGGCCATTATGGACAAGCATCGTGCCGAAAATGCCTTTATCTGTAAAAATGGAATTATTAAAATCTAATTTTTAATGGCCCAATAGTGTTTGCACTTTTCTGCAAATTGTTCGACAGAATGGGTTGATTCATTTTCTTGTTTTTTTAATCTCTCTAAAAGCAACGGGCGCGTTTGAACGGCCCAATCTATATCATCAAAACCATATGCTATTCCATAACGATTTTCCTCAACGGGTTGCCATTCTTCCTTTGAGATCCCTTCTTCAGGCATAATTATAGGAATACAGCCACACATCGCCGCATATACTGTAAACATCGTGTATGTATCATAAGAGATGCAAATTTCTACTTGATTAAATACTTTTGCCATATCTTCATGAGACATTCCATCAATTAAAATAGAATTTGACATATCATGTATTATTTTTCTTTTATGACCTTTTCTTAACAAGTAGCAAGTACCTTCACGTTTTTCATGATTTGTTACTTTGTAAACATTTTCTCTTTGAGAAATAATATGCAAAAGATTCTCGGGGTACTGATTAAAACGGCTGTCATCATACGCTTTATCATAATAAAAGAAAAAATCATTCTTCCCAAAATCGATTTTCCCGCCATTGTTAAATCCCGGTTTATGCAATAACCATCGAACAACCCGTTCTGCTTTTAAAGGATTGCCTTCAACAATTTCCGGATAGACGACAATGGAATCTATTAAATCTTGGTATGTGGCAATAGGCGTGTTCAGCTTTGGATGTATCCGATATCCGTATTTAAGTGTTTTACGAAAATAGTTTAGAAATAGGTAAATACTTCTAAAAGGTTTTTGAATATCAAATATAGGTTTAAAAAAAGGCCATAAGAGCGCATGATAGCCTAACTTATTTAATCGATCACATAATTGATGAAGGACCACAATCCCACCCGAATGATCATCATAACCAGGTGTAAAAATTATAAATTTCATCAAAATATCCTTAAGCTTTGAGTGCAATGCATTGTTTAATCATATTGATCATGTACTCTATCGCCTCATCGCCCATACCTGGGTAAAGACCTATCCAAAAGCTATCATTCATGATCTTATCGGTATTTAAAAGATCACCGATAACGCGGTAATCACTATCTCGCACCATACTATCGAACATCGGATGTCTGAGCATATTACCGGCAAAGAGATTGCGTGTCTGGATATTGGCATTTTCAAGATGCTCTACAAGCTCATTACGGCTAAATTTCACTCCATCTTTCAATGTAATCATAAATCCAAACCAGCTTGGATCACTGTTCGGAGTGGCAGTATTGAGAATCAACTCATCTATCCCTCGTAACCCTTCATAAAGTTTACTAAAGTTCTCTTTCCGTTTTTCGACAAATGCTGGGAATTTTTCAAGCTGTGCAACACCGATGGAAGCTTGCATATCGGAGACTTTGAGATTAAATCCGAAGTGGGAATAAACATATTTGTGATCATACCCTTTTGGCAGACTTCCGAAACTTTGAGAAAATCGTGCGCCACAGGTATTGTCTACACCACTTTCGCACCAGCAGTCTCGTCCCCAGTCACGCATAGAAAGCATGATTTTTTTAAGCAAAGGATTATCGGTATAGGTAGCACCCCCTTCACCCATTGTCATATGGTGTGGCGGATAAAAACTCGATGTTCCTATATCACCCCATGTACCCGTCGGTTTCCCATCATAAGTAGAACCTAACGCATCACAGTTGTCCTCAATCAGCCAAAGCTTATGTTTGTCGCAAAACTCTTTTACGGCACGCAAATTAAAAGGATTACCCAAAGTATGCGCAATCATCACCGCTTTTGTTTTTGAACTCAACGCTAACTCAAGCTGTGTCGTATCAATATTAAAATGTGTCAATTCCATATCGACAAAAACAGGGACCGCTCCATACTGGACAATCGGGGCAACTGTTGTTGGGAAACCTGCCGCAACAGTGATTACTTCATCGCCACGTTTAACCTGACGATCGCCCAAAAGCGGCGAAGTGAGCGCATAAAAGGCAAGAAGATTAGCAGAGCTTCCGCTGTTAACCAAAAATGTCCATCGAACACCTAAATACTCTGCCAGTTTTTTTTCAAATATTTTGGAATAGTTCCCATAGGTCAGCCAAAAATCAAGAGAACTGTCTACAAGATTAATCATCTCTTTCTCATCAAAAACACGTCCAGCATAATTAACACGGCTTTTTCCAATTTCAAAAGGTGCTTCCTGCATCGGCTTGTGAACCAGTTCGTAATACTCTTTTGTCTTAGCTAAAATTTCTTCTTTCAACGCTTCCTGTCGTGTCATTCTTGCTCCTCGTGTTTATTCCAAAATGTACTGCATAATTTTAAATAGGGATCTGCTTCTATATTTTTTCTGTCGATTTTGTCTAATATTGACTGGTAATAATTCCGCATACGAATAATCGCTTCACGGTGCGGGGTGAATTCAATTCCTCCGAGTTCATCTTGCAATCGAGTATTATCAGAACTATACTCATTGTTGTACCCTTCATGAATTACTTTAATTTCAGAAATGAAATCGCTTGTTTCATTGATTAACCTCGCTAAGGTGACTAGATCAATTTTTCTCCCCGTCGTCACGTTATAAATACGGTGTTTTGGATTATTTTCTACAAAATAATCGACGATCTTAACCAAATCCTCAATATAGAGATAGTCAAAGAAAACATTTTTATTGATCGTTATTGGGAGTTTCAAAAGATTTTTGACAATGGCATTTGAGATAAATTTGAATTCGTAGTTCTCATATTCACCGTAACAGCCAAAAATCCTCAGATTGAAATTATTGTCACTTTTTTCAATAAATTTGGAACATACTGATTTATAAAATCCGTATTCATCCAAGGGTATCGAAGTATCTGCATCTTCCTCTTTAGCATCAACGATTGGCTTGTGTTTGCAATATTCTGCACCACTTCCGAAATGGATGATTTTTGATACTTTATCGGAATGCTTAACGATATTGAAAAACATTCTTAGATTGTCATGAACAATATTTTCATTCCCACTGTCTCGCCCGCCACCTCGATTGGCACAATTGATGATTACATCAGGTTTAGTCCTATCAATATAGTTATCAACTGAGACTTCATCCGCGATATTCAGTATTTTACTGTTTGGAGTTAAAAGAGTGTATATACTATCCTGTGACAAATATTCATACAGATGTCTACCAATAAATCCGTTTGCACCGATAATAAGGACTTTCACTTATTCATCCAATGGCTTAGTAATCATTTGTTCTGTAAATTCATTACGATCTAAAAATGGATACATATCTTCGATTGGTTTCGAAACCATTGTACCATCAGCACGTTTAGCAGAAGAAACTGTAGGGATTACTTCTTGATCTTCTGGACATATAATCTCACATAAAACTGGCCCTGCAATAGCAAAAACTTGTTCTAATATTTTATCTAATTCATCCACTTCTGTAGCGAGAAAAAAAGGAATACCATAAGCAAAAGCAATTTTTTCTGCTTCAGGAAAAGAAATTCCAGTTGCTTTCTCCGTTCCCATTAAACGCCCTTCAAAAAACTTGTTTTGTGTAGTACGAATTGATAAATATCCATTGTTATTCCAAATAAATAATTTTATTGGTAATTTATTCTGCACAATAGTTTGCAATTCTTGTATATTCATCTGAAATGAGCCTTCACCAGTTATGGCGATAACATCCCCTTTTTCTTTTGCTATCGATATACCAATGGAAGCAGGAAGAGTAAAGCCCATATCAGCTTGTGCACCTGATGTTATATAGCGTTGCTGATCTTTGATTTTTAAAGCTTGAGCTGTAACATAATATGCAGAACCAGCATCCGCTACAATAGCTGTGTCAAATTTTAAAAATTTATTTACATGATCTATAAATGTATACATATTGATTTTTTGATTTTTTTCATACTCTTTTAATGCAACGGGCCACATATCACGCCAATATTGGCATTTGCCTACCCATTCATTTCTATCACATGATGTAGTATTCTGAGTATTTATTTCATGTAAAAAGTTCTTTACATCACTATTGATAAAATAGTCAATTTTAACTGTACTTTTTTGATGTTCTACCGGATCGATATCAACTACAATTAGTGTTGCTTCTCTTGCAAACATCTTATATTCAAATCCAGTTAGAGCAACTGCTAAACGTGTTCCTAATGCAATGACAAGATCAGCATTTTGCACGGCAAAGTTTCCGGCTCTATCGCCTTTAATCCCTAATCTTCCTACATATAGAGGATCATCACTCGCAATTAAATCTATTCCCAAATAAGATGTAGTTATGGGTATTTGATAAGTAGTGACAAACTCTTTTAGTTCATCCAATGCATCACCGAGTCGTATTCCGTTTCCTGCAATAACTATTGGGCGTTTTGCTTTGCTTATCAGATCAAGAACAGTGTTTAATTCGGATAAGTCTGTAACCGTTTTAAAATTATTTTTAATTTCAGATGGATCGAAATGACGTAATGTAGAACTATCTATTACTGCGCCTTGAACATCTTGGGGGACATCGATCCATACTGGGCCAGGCCGTCCATTTTTTGCCAAATATGCTGCTTTTTCTAAATGATATGCGATCTCTTCTGGAATATTTACCATGACAGAATATTTAGAAATAGAACTTACAATCGGAATAATATCAGCTTCTTGAACACCTAACTGACGTAAAATAAGATCTGAATTATGTAACGTTTCTTTTCTCTTTACCTGTCCCGATAAAAATATGACAGGAGTATTATCCTGCCAAGCATCCAATAAACCGGTAACAGCATTGGTAGCGCCGCAACCACTAGTCGTCATAACAGCAGAATAAGAGTTATTATATTTTGCATATGCAACTGCTGCCATAGCTGAAGCTTGTTCATGGTGATTAAAAACACTATTAAGCTTTTCATGTTTGGCAATGCCGTCATTTAAGAACATTGCACCCCCACCTGTAACCAAAAAAATATCTTTGATACCTAATGTTCCATACAAGAAATCCGCAATATAATCAGCTACTCTTATCAATTCCATTCTCCATCCTAGTCTTTAAATTATCAATATTCCATTTAATTGTTTGCTGTAATGCTTCATTAAAACCAAAAACTATTTCCAGATTCAATTTATTTGTAATAAACTCTATATTTGGAATAAATTTTGATTCATTATTATTATAATTTTGAATCATTACATCTAGAGGGTGAGGTAATAATTTATTAATTTTTTCAGTCACTTCTTTTAATGAAACCCCTTCGGATGAACCCAAATTATATATATCTCCACTTTTCCCTTCTGCTAAAACCACTAATAACCATACTGCCATATCTGATGCATACAAATAGCTACGCTGAGGCTTTCCATTACCAACAATTCGCATTGGCTGATTATTTAATGCTTCTTGTAGAAATGTATTAATCGCCCATGGTTTATTAAGTTTTTGATACGGTCCTATAAATGAAAAAGGTCTCACAATACAAATAGGAAGTTTAAATAAGCTTCTATATGCTAAACAAATTGTTTCCGCATATCTTTTTGCTTCAGGATAAACTGATGTAATATCATTTTTAGAGAAATTGTAGAGTATTGTTTCTCGTAAAGCTTCCCCATTATCCGGTGCTTTTCCATAAACTTGTCCTGAACTTATATGCACGATACTTCTAATATCAGCTAACCTTGTGGCGGCATCCATAATTGCCTTTGTTCCAAGAGCAATTACATCCATAGTATTTACTGGATCAGACATATGTACTCTGTTGTCCGGATTGGCAGCTGCATGAATAATATAATTAATATGACTTGGAAGATTATGCACACTTCTAATATCTGAGCGTAGATATGTTATATCACTTCGACGATACAACATTGAATCACTTTGTTCAAGATTTTCAGGATTACGTGCTAAAAGTATGATTTGACAACCAAAATCAAAGTTATCATTTAACCAAACAAGTGCCCTTGCTACCCAGCTCCCAACAAAACCTGTGCCACCAGTAATAAGGATTGTTGATCCTTTAAGTTTCTCTAACTGAGGAACAACATTTTGAAATGATTTGGATAAATTCTCTAAAATTAATTTTTCCATCTTTTTACTTTTTATTGCTAGCTAGTTGCTGAGCAACTTCAATGATTAAGTCTTCTTGACCAGCTATTGCACCGCGTCTTCCAAGCTCAAAATAAATATCTCGTGGATCAACATTATATATTTCTGCTGCTCTGGCTACAGGTTTTGAAAATACAGACACTACGCCACTCATCCCACTTACAATACTTGAACTGGTAATTTTAGGTAATACGTGAAAAAGCTCTTCAGCTGAATCAGCAGCATCGAGTAGTTTATACAAATCTACCCCTGTTTCAAATCCTCCTAATTCAAAAACTGCTGCTAAAAGTTCTATACTAGCATTTCCAGCACCTCCGCCAAATCCACAAATTGAACCATCGATAATATAGGCTCCTGCTTTGACAGCAGCAAGCGAGTTTGCAATAGCCATACCTAAATTATTGTGTGCATGAAATCCTACTGGAACTTTTAATGAAGAAGTTAGAAGTTTTATACGTTCTGATACATCTTCTGGCAGAAAAGATCCTGCGGAATCTAAAATTGTAATCCCTTCGGCGCCATAAGATTCCATTTTCAATGCTTCCTGAACAAGCATTTCGGGAGAAAGCATATGTGCCATCATTAATCCACCATAAACACGTCGTCCTTTTTCTCTAACATAAGAAATGTGTTGTTCAGTTGTATCTGCTTCGGTACATTGTGCTGCAATACGAATTACATCTACACCACAATTAATTGCTTTTGATATGTCTTTGGCAGTAGCATATCCTGGCACGACATGAATACCAAGTAGAGATTTATTCAAGCATTCACGTGCAACGGAGAGCATTTCTTCATCGCTTAAAAGACTTTTTCCAATCTGCAATGATGATGCACCCAATCCAATTCCATGTCCTACTTCTACAACAGAAACACCCGCTTGCTCTGCCATCGTAGCATATGCTGTAATATGCTCTTTCGTCAGCTGATGACGTATTGCATGAGAACCATCACGTAATGTTACATCATATAAAAGTATCTGTGAATTCATTACTTATTCCTCATTAAGTTTTTTTTAGCGAAATGCTCTGCTACTTCAATAGCAGCACAATTAATGATATCGAGATTTCCTGCAAATTTCGGTAAATAGTCTCCAAGACCTTGCACCCTGACTGTTACCAATAAGCGATGATTATCATATGTAGGTAAAACTACTATACGATAACCAGGCACATATCTTTGAATTTGTTGAGCTATTTTTTCGACTTCAATTGTTATTTGCTTTAGATTAGGACTCTCTATTTCAGCCATTACTGTTGTTTGCATATCTATTGCTGGCTTTGCTGGATTTAAATTAAGCATTGCTTTTGCTTCTTTAGCACCACTAAAGATTCTTAATCCTTTTTCAGTAGTCTCTATATACTCATCAATATTTATTCTTGTAGCTGGACCAGCACTTCTAGACGAAATGGTTGAAACGGTCTCAATATATTCAATTTCTGGATGCACTTTAGTAATTGCATAGGCTATAGGAATCGATGCCTGCCCTCCACACGTTATCATATTCACATTTCTTGATTTCACTGCTTCATCCAAATTAACAGCAGGCACACATAAAGTTCCTATTTTAGCAGGTGTCATATCGATGACAAATTTTCCAAGCCTGTCTAGGATGGGTGCATGGCTCAAATGACTTTTAGCAGATGTTGCGTCAAAGACAATATCACATAAATTAGGCTCATTCACAATAGTGTCTATACCTTCATCACTTAAACGAATACCCATAGAAGCTGCTATACGCATTCCAGGTGAAGCAAGATTTCGTCCAGTAAAAATACTGCACTCAAGATATTGTGACCTCTGAATTTTAATCAATAAATCTGTTCCAATATTCCCTGTTCCAATAATGCCAACTCTTAATTTTTTATTCATAATGAAGACCATGAGAGTTTTTTATTTTTTGCATCTGTAACATACTGTTCCAAATTATTTAGAGTATCAGTTCTGTGATTGTCATAAAAGTTCTTGTACCACAAAACCGTTTTTTCAAACGTCGTATCACTCTCCCATACATCTTTCCATTTGAGACGGATATGTGCTTTAGAGCAATCGAGTTTTAATAAATTGGCTTCATGCAGCTGATTTGGATCACGGGTAATTTCGTAATCGATCTCGTTCCAATGTTTTTTGACATGCTTCACTACCTCTTCTACGGTAATACTTCCCTCATCACTGGGGCCGAAATTCCATGCCTCACCAAACTCTGCTTTTTCTTCGAGAAGTTTTTGTCCGATAGCGAGATATCCGCTAAGGGGTTCGAGGACGTGTTGCCACGGGCGGGTTGCATTTGGGTTTCTAATGCTAACTTTTTTACCCTGTGAAACAGAGAGCATGATATCGGTTATAAGACGATCTTTCGCCCAATCTCCACCACCAATTACATTACCTGCGCGACAAGTTGCCAAGAGAGTATTATGAGATTTTTTATATTCATGCGGATTAAAATAAGAGCTTCTATATGAGTTGGCTAATAAATCGGCACACCCTTTTGATGAGCTGTAAGGATCGTATCCCCCCATCGGATCATTTTCTCGGTAGCCCCATATCCATTCACGGTTTTCATAAGCTTTGTCGCTTGTGATGTTTACAATTGCTTTAACATTATGTGTTCTGCACGCTTCAAATACTTTGAGCGTTCCCATAACATTGGTTTCATAGGTTTCGATCGGGTTTTCATACGATAAACGGACAAGCGGCTGAGCTGCAAGATGAAATACGATATCTGGCTTGTACGTTTGAAATGTTTCATTCAGTTTATTCAGGTCTCGAATATCTCCGACGATAGAGGTAATATCGAGGTTTAGGAGAGCAATATGGTTAGGTACTGTCGGGGCAGGAAGCGAATAGCCGATTACTTTGGCTCCCATTTGGTGTAACCAAAGTACGAGCCATGACCCTTTGAATCCTGTATGCCCAGTGACCAAGACTGTTTTCCCTTTGTACATACCGCCAAATAAGTTTTGCATTACCAATTTTTCCATTTAGCTTTATCATCATGCCACATTTGATTAAGCTTTTGATTATCTCGAAGTGTATCCATACATTGCCAAAATCCATGATGCTTAAAAGCGACAAGCTCACCATCTTTGGCTATGGTTTGTAAGGGAGTTTGTTCAAAAATACATGATTCATCTGCACTTAGGTAATCAAGGATATTAGGTTCACAGACAAAAAAGCCTCCATTAATCCATCCGCCCTCTGTTTTAGGTTTTTCTACGAAACTGGCAACACTCATATTATCTTGAATATCCAAATTTCCAAAACGGGCTTCCGGCTGAATCGCTGTCATAGTCAATGATTTGCCGTGTTTTTTATGGAATGCGACTGTTTCTGTAATGTTCACATCAGCCACTCCGTCACCGTAGGTAAGTAAAAAGGGCTCATTCCCAATATATTGCTCAGCCCGTTTGATCCGACCTCCGGTCATTGTATCCAGTCCTGTTTCGACGAGAGTGACTTTCCACGGCTCACTGCTGTTGTTATGTACTTCCATAGCATTGGTTTGTAAGTTGATTGTCACATCACTTTGGTGGAGAAAATAGTTCGCAAAATATTCTTTGATATAGTAGCTCTTATAGCCTAGTAAAATAACAAAATCGTTAAATCCATGAGCTGAATACATTTTCATAATATGCCAAAGAATTGGTTTTCCACCAATCTCTACCATCGGTTTTGGACGAATATCTGTCTCTTCGGAAATTCGCGTCCCGTATCCGCCCGCTAATAATACTACTTTCATTTAATCCTCTCTTTAATCATTAATGTATTAATTTATACCTAGTGAGTATTCATTCCCGCTACACAAATATACCGACCGTTATTTTGATTTTTAATCATCTTCTCCCAGTAAAAAGAACCTATATCCCGCTCATTATACGGGTGCCATAGATGAAACATATTGGCAACATTTTTACATGATTTAATCTCTAATCCATAGTCGCGAAAACGCCAGTCTAAATCGGTATCATCACTCAATGATGTTTCGCCATATCCCTCGTCAAATCCATTAATAGCCACCATATCTTCGCGAAAACACGAAAAGTTACATCCCAATATACTCGTATTACGTTTGCGTAATTTCGACAACAACGAATAAATCCATCCTGTCGGTGAAAGGTAAATTCCATACTCATATTTCGAGTTTTTTTCGAACGCTAGCGCAATGTATTTATACAAACGCTTCTCGATGTCGATCATATCAAGTATTCCAGCTTTTATTTTTTGTGTTAAAGATTTTGAGAGGTTAACCCTTCTGCCCGACAAAACCGTCCCCAGCTTGGCTAATGCCACATGCGCTTCAATAAATGTCGTATACGGTACACAATCCCCATCGATAAAAATTAGATATTCACCCTCACTTGCATTGATTCCATTATTTTGCGAACGTGCTTTTCGTACGCCGATGTCTTCTTGAGTCGTATGTTTTACATCCAATCCTGTAATGCTTTCAACATACTCTTTCATTTGAACATTTTCACCGTCTTCAGCAATCACCACTTCAAAGTTTTTGGATGTTTGTCGTTTCAACGCATCGATTATCAGTGATAATGATTGCACATCTTTATAAACGGCGATAATCAGGCTTACCCGCATACATTCTCCAATACTACTTTTAATTTAATAAACTGCTTCTGACTTTCAAATACATCCAATGCTTTTTTCTTTCCTGCATCGGCATACTTCTCTTTCAAATCACACTCGCGATATAAACGGGATAATTTATCAGCGAGCTTGTCGGGATCAAACGTTTTAAACAATAACCCAGTAATCTCATCATCAATAATTTCCAACGGTCCACCGCTGTCACTGCCCACTACACAGATGCCACACATCATCGCTTCAATAAGCACCAATCCAAATGTTTCATTTTCCGTTGCTAATACTACAACGTCACACAGTTGCATCATAACTTGTGCTTCGCGGGTAAAGCCGGTAAACATGATACGCTCTTTCAATCCGCGCATCACGATATCTTTTTGTAGAGCATTTAGATATTCGTCATTCATCGCATGCCCTACAATTAATGCTTTGGCATCAATTCCCTGCTGAATCAATCTTTCGATTGCATCGATTACAACCCATTGACCTTTTTGCGGTTCGATACGGCCAACAATTCCGACCGTAAACGAATCCGCCAGACCAAGTTGTTGGCGGCGGCTGTTTTTCTCTTCCTTCGAAATAATCATCGGCTGCTCGGCACCGATGAAGAGAGTTTCTACTTTTGGGCGAATGGAGCTGGGGACAAATTTTTCAATTTGCGTTTTTACTTGATGAGTGACAGCAAGCATAAGGTCCAAATTTCGATACAAAAACCGATGGTATAGGTCATCCTTGAAACGGGTCATTGTCATATGGCGAGACTGCACGACTTTGGGTTTACGCTTGGACAGCAGCTTTGCAATAATTGCCGTCGGAAGGTCCTTGGTCCAATGCACATGAACAACGTCAATGGCTTCATCGTCGATAATGCGGGCTAGATCACGGGCGGTAAGCCATGCTAAAAAAACTTTGCGGCGCGTTAATGTGAAATAACAATGCACTGTATCATCGTAATAACTTCTCAGCTTCCCATTTTCGTTAATGACACTGATACACGAATCTCCCAGATAACGTGAAGCACGCATCATATAAAGCTCAAGCCCTCCCAAATCAGGAGAGAGGCACAATTCACAAATCTTTTTACTCACGTTTGCTCTTTTGTTCCAAATTCATCTCATACAGTTTAATGTATTTGTAAAAATTGGTAGCCATATGAGAAAAAGCGATGATAAGCCCTGCATAGCCGTCCAAAAATCCCCGTTTAAGTATGTAAGTGCGAAAAAAGGAATAGAGGCCGTTAAAAAAAGCTTTGGCAGGAGAAGATGATTTTTTACCGACATTATCGTTTGCAAAAAGAGTGGAATAACGATCGAGTTTGACAATAAAATCAGAAATGCTCATGTAGCTGTAATGCTTTATATTTCCTTCGATAGCCTCTTTTTTCATCCCCTCGTCGATGATGTTCTCATGCACGGCATTGTCATTAAATCGTGTCACTGTTTTATTGTATAAGCGACGGATCTTTTGATTATTCCAGCCGCAATACTTGATTTGAATCTCTTTATAAAAAGCCAAAAAATTAACAATGTAGATCGTTTTAGGATCAAGAGCGCGCGTTTTTAAGGCGAATAGCAGCCCCTCATCGACAACTTCATCACTGTCGATAATCAAAATCCAGTCGTGTTTAGCATAGCTAGCCGCACGATTTTTCGTCGTTCCAAAGCCATCGAAATTTCCTTCAATCAAATGGACATTTGTATATTCTCGTACAATTTGCAATGTTTCATCTATTGACCCGTTATCATAGACAACGACATCATCAAACTCTTTGAGGCTTTCCAAGGTAGGGCGAATGGTTCGTGCTCCGTTTTTTACAATCATTACAGCCGATACGTTCATTGTTAACTTTTCATCCATTTAATCAAGGTTTTACCAAAAAAAACGAACTGCTTCAAAGGGTTAAAAAGGGAGCATGGTCGCTTAAGGCCGTCTCCTTTGATCCGATAAATCAGCCCACCGATTCCATCCCATGAAGGATTAAGTGCATTGCCGATTCGAAAAACATATGAATAATGTTCATGTGCCAATGCAATTGCAGCATCGTTGTATTTTCCGAAAGGGAGAATAAATGAATCAACACGACAGCCGATTCTTTCTTCAAGGATCACTTTCGATCCAAAAATTTCCTTTTCCAGATCAACATCCTCTTGAGCCAAATTAACATGATTCATCGAATGAGAAGCAATTTCCACATGACCGCTTTGAACCATTTCCCGTAGCTCAGCATACGTACAAAAAGGGGCAAACATTTGATAATTTTCGTAAATATCTTGATGTTTTAAAGAGAGCCGTTTCATGGGGTCAATATCCGTATCGTCAAGGATAAAAGCAGAGGGCACTGCCAGAAGTGCTTTTAGATTATATTTTTTAAGCAGAGGAAAAACATAGTAATAAAAATCGTAGTAAGCATCATCAAATGTCAGACAAATAGACCGGTTTGTAATAGGCTCACCCGGAAAAATAGTCGCATAATGCTCACTAATAAGCTCAAGATGCGCCTTCATCATCGTATCTGAGTTCGAAAGAGGCAGGTCATCACTGTTAACATGATGGTACATAATGACTGGAAGCATCTACAATCCTCTCTCGCCTTTCAGGAATTATAAAGTATCATACCATACCCTCACTTAGGCAAAAGGTTACCATGAGCGTTCAATGCGAATACCCATCCGATTATCACTCTCTTAGCCACTCCTTTGAAACAATGCGGGAGATTTTTGCCGGAGATGATCACAGCATCCATAAAGCCCGCAATGAACTCAAAATCATTGAACTAAACGGGATGAAAACCGTTGTAAAATCGTTCAAAGTGCCCCATCTGTTTAATCGAATCGTCTATACCTATTTTCGAAAAAGTAAAGCCTACAAATCCTATCACAATGCTCTGCATCTTCAAGAGCTTACAATTTCTACTCCAAAGCCGATTGCTCTTATCGAATTTTTTGAATCGGGATTTTTAGCGGAAAGTTTTTTTATTGCTGAGTATTTTGAATACGACTTCACTATTCGAACGCCACTGCTCGAGCCGCTCGAAGATCGAGACGCTATTTTCAAAGCCTTTGCCGCCTATACCTACGATCTACACCAAAAAGGGGTATGGCATCTAGACTATTCACCCGGCAATATTCTCATCAAACGCACTGATGAAGGCTATCAATTTAGTATTGTCGACATCAATCGTATGGACTTTCGCTCGATTACTGCATTAGAAGGATGTGAAAACTTCAATAAACTGTGGGCTGCTGATGAAGAGATCGAAATCATGGGGCGCGAATATGCAAGACTAAGCGGCTTGAATAAGAGTGTCGTCATAACTGAGATGAAACGGTATAACGATGCGAACAAGCAGGTTAAAAACTTTAAAAAGAGACTTAAAAGCCTTGTGAAAGGCGATTTTTCAACTCCTGTTTAACTGTCTCAAACATCTTCGCCCTTCCCTCTTTATCCGGCGGAATCATAAAGTGATGCTGTTGGGACTCTTCTCCTATGCTTTTCCAGCGTGCGCTAGAAGCGAAGCGAGAATCTCCAAAAAAAGTAAACGTCTCACATCCGCTCGCACTTGCTAAGTGATAGGTCCCAGTCGAGGTACTGACAAAAAGCTTGAATCGGCTCAACAGTGCCGCAAAATCGACAATGCTTCCTGCGGAGCGATACAAAACCACACGACTTTGCCCCAAAAGGCTCTTTGCCTTATCATAAAGATTTTCTTCATCAGGGCCAAACGTCATCACAACATCAATCGTCTCATTTTCTTGCGCAATCTGTACCAATTCGATGTACTCAGCTAAAGTCCAATTAGCATCAGAGGATCCACCAAAGCCGGGGTGGAAAGCAACAATCGGTTTTTTAACCCCATACTCACTGCAAAACGCCACAAAAAGTTTGTCTGGAAATTGCAAAAGGGGTTTAGGAAAATTAAGAGAAAGATCACTGAATAACGCGCGGGCGAGCTGTAGGTTATATTCAAATTCGGCCATTTTAACTTCACTGCGCCGTTGTTTGATCCGACGGTTATAAAAAATTTGGGCCATTTTGGTAGCAGGAGCAATACGAAGGGGAATGCGTGCAATCCACTGCGCCAATGCAACGCGAGTATTAGAAAATAACGTCACTGATGCGTCGATATTGGCCCTCTTGATTTGAAATGCAAGCTCTAAAATATCTTTTCCCTCATCGACGATCACTTCATCAATGAACGCGCATGACTCGGCAAGACGGCGATTCAATGGTGCTACCAAAGCCACGATACGATTGGAGGGGTTATACTGTTTAAGGACATAAAATGTGGGCAATGCTGTGATAAAATCGCCCAGCTTATCGTTGCGTACCACCAATATGTTCATTATGCCACCTCATTGAATTGTTTGCATTTTACCCGATTCCTGTTGATAAACGGTACAATGTCAGCTATGAAAGAACCGTTTGCCTGGGATCATTATTCCGATCAACCCGCCATCATCCGTGACAAAACCCTTAAACGCAAAATGCGCCGCAGTGCACTTCCCTCACTCATCAAAACTTTTTTAATCGCATTGTTTGTATTACCCATTGCTTTTGTGGTGACCTTATTTCTTCCTCGCAAAAAAATAACCGGTGAAAAGTTTTTCGCAATGGGTGTCAATTTGAACAAAGACTCTCATCTTATCCCGCAATTGATTAACGAACTTGGTGTCAAAAATCTTCTCATCCGTATCCCGCTTTGGGAAATGGACCGTCTTGATGAATACATCGCATTTATTAACTCACTAAAAGATCACCACATCACCGTTGCACTCTTGCAAGACCGTAAACACATTACCAACGCAAGCCTAACTAAGAATCACCTAACCCAAATTTTTAGTGCTCTGGACAACGTCTGCAATACCTACGTTATCGGTTCGACTATTAACCGTGCCAAATGGGGATTTTTCAGTGTCAATGAATACCTCAAATTTTATGCCATTGCCTACAAATTAAAAAAAGAATCATTTCCGAATCTTAAATTTATAGGTTCCAACGTCATCGATTTTGAACTTCACTTTACAACCCACACCCTTTTCAATCTCAAAGATATCTATTTTGATGCGTTAGGGACACTTCTCTATGTCGACAGACGCGGTGCGCCCGAAAACAAGCAAATGGGATTTAATCTTATGGGGAAAATCAATCTTATCGATGCACTGATGCGTTTGAGTTTTAAAACAGCCAATGAGCTGATCATCACCGAAACCAATTGGCCGATCAAAAACACAGCACCCTATGCACCCACCAGTGAATTTGAATGTGTAAGTGAAGAAGATTACGCGGATTATATGGTCCGGTATCACCTGCTGGCTTTTGCAACCCAAAAGGTATCGTGTGTTTATTGGCATCAGCTCATTGCTCCTGGATATGGGCTCATCGATAACCGAGAAGATACTTTTATAAAACGCAATGCTTTTTACGCCTATCAAACGATGCTATCTCACTTAAGCGATGCAACTTTCAGTAGTTTTCACGAAAAAAATGACGCGTATCAGCTGATCTGTTCCACCCCGCGAGGTATTTTACACATCACGTGGACTCTTAATTCAACTCCGATCTTTACCTACAAGGCTTAACGTGACTATTCTCATCATCCTCCCAAACTGGCTTGGTGATGCCGTAATGGCAACCCCTGCCATCGAAGCGCTCTGTGTAAACTACCCCAATGCACAACTCACATTGGTCGGATCGTATGTGAGTATCGAAGCACTCAAACATCATCCAAAGTGTACGCGTTCCTATGTTGATGAAACAAAAAAGAAAGGAAACCGCTTCCTAAACACTTATCGATTTGCAAAAGAGCTTGGAGCACATGATATGGCGGTCACTTTTCGCAATCAGCTTCACTCCTCTCTTATACTCTTTTACAGCGGTACACCTATAACGGCAGGACGAAAAAGCTGGCATTCGACTCTCTTGCTCACCCATGCCATCAAACCCTCCCATCCCTCGCATCTTGTAGAACAATACTGCAATATCATGCAAAGCGTGAGTCAAGCGCCGCTCATTATCGGCACGCTCAAACTTCATATACCGATACATACATTTGAACGCCCTACCCTTGGAATTAATCCAGGAGCCACCTATGGCAGTGCCAAACGGTGGTATCCTGAAAAATTTGCAGCTGTAGCACAGGTATTTTCACAGACGCATGACATTGTTATTTTTGGAGGTCCTGGGGAAGTCGAGATGGCCAATGACATCGAATCACGTTTGCATGGGATAACCGTCCAAAATATGGCAGGTAAAACATCGGTACAAGAATTGTGCTCGATGATTGGCGGACTAACTATTTTTATCACCAACGACAGTGGTCCGATGCATGTTGCTGCAGCATACCAAATACCTACAGTTGCTATCTTCGGCCCAACACGCCATCTAGAAACGTCACAATGGAAAAATAAAAAGAGTGTTATTGTGCGACACGATATGGAATGTGCCCCATGTATGAAACGTGAATGTCCGCTAGGACATCACGAGTGCATGAAGAGTATCACCTCTAACGAAGTTATTGAAGCTGTTAGAAGTCTAATCTAAGACCAAAATAAAAGGCATCGTTGTAAGTCACGCTGCGATTTTTCAAGTTTGTATCAATCTGACGATATCCGACTTCCACACGAGCATTATCAATCGGCTCTGCATCTATATGAATACGGGTTTCAAAATAACCATCCGCATCTTTGAAAGAAAGTACTGAAGGTGCATAATACATTGCGCCCCCGAGATAAAATGCAATGGGTGAATTAAGCGGCAGTTTCAGCTCTGCTTCCACTCCCAATGGAATAGCGGCATAACCTCGACCATCGATTTTGGTATATTCGCCTTTAAATCCAAGTCCTAGTTTTAATCCTCGAACCCCTCTGACGTCGTTTTGTACCATAAAGGAAACTTCCATCAAAGGATCAGGATCAGCAATCGTTTGACTGTTATTGTTATCACCATTTAAAAAGCGGGCACCCATATACGTGTGTTCCAGACTTCCCATTCGCCCCATATCCAAACGAATTTGTCCTTCAACTTCTTTGTCATTGACATTTACTTCTACTTGATGTGCTGCAAACGCTGCACTGCTGATTACAGCACACAAAAATAGTTTTTTTAACATGTTGTTCCTTTATTAATACGAGAAATGGTTGCCGTCGTACTTTTTCCATCTACAAACTGCACCAGTCTTAGTTCCTTAGCAAATTCCGCTCCAACAACTGTTTTTCCTTCATAGTCTCCACCCTTGACTAAAATATCAGGAGAAATACTTTTGATCAGGTCATAGGGTGTTTCATCGCTAAACATCACGACATAATCGACCGATTCCAACGCTGCTAAAATGTAAGCACGATCGTTTTCAGGATTGACGGGACGTGTAGGCCCTTTGAGCTCCCTGACAGAACCATCAGAGTTCAGTCCTACAATCAAAACATCACCATAGCTTTTTGCCTCTTGGAGGTATTTTACATGTCCGACATGAAGGATATCAAAACAGCCATTAGTAAAGACTACCCGCTTCCCTTCTCGCTTAAGTCGCTGTGTTATCGCCACAATTTCACTCTGCAATTTAATGTGCGCATCCGAGGTGCTTTGGTGCAGACTCGATTCATACGTCTCAATCTCATCTAAAGTCACCGTCGCCGATCCGATTTTACCCACTACCACCGCAGCCGCATGATTTGCAAAAGGTGCCGCTTCATCAATCGATAACCCGCACGAAAGGGCAAATGAGAGAGATGCGATTACGGTATCCCCAGCACCTGTCACATCAAAGACTTCTTTAGCAACCGTAGGATATCGACGCATAGTCTCATCGTAAATGGCAATCCCATCTTCAGAGAGGGTAATCATCGAACATTGAAGATCACATGCAGCTTTAAGACTAAGTAATGCTTCACGCAAGGAAGCATCGTCTTTGATCAAAATCCCCGTCGCTTCAGAAGCCTCTTTTTTATTCGGAGTTAACAAATACGCACCGCTGTATTTGCTATAATCTTTTCCCTTTGGATCAACGAGAACTTTTTTTCCTTTTGCTCTCGCAGATGCAATAACCCCTTTGGCAACGGTATCTGTAATGACACCTTTACCGTAATCAGAGAGAATCACCATATCACACTCTCCTACGACACTCTCGACATAGGCAATCACTTTTTGAGCACTCTGTGATTCTACAGAATCCTTCGACTCTTTGTCGTAACGTAATATTTGCTGATTGGAGGCAATAATACGGCTTTTTTTAGACGTTTTACGCCCGATCTGCACAATAAGTCCTTCACACGAAGCACCCAACGCAGAAAGCATATTTTTAAGTTCTATTCCATTTTCATCATCACCGATCACCCCTGCTACACTTACCCTAGCACCCAAGGTAACGAGATTATTGATAACGTTTCCGGCACCACCCAGCACCGTCGTCTCACGTGCGATATCAACTACTTGTACCGGAGCTTCAGGAGAGATGCGTTCACAGCCTCCCCACAGATAATGGTCAATCATCAAATCCCCGATGACGAGGATATGAGGGGTAGCGTCTTTAAGACGATTCATGAAAGTTCCTCAACAAAAAGTCGCTTGATTTCAGGGGCATACGCTTTGATACCATCTTCAAATTCAAATCGGGGAGCATAATCCAATACCGCTTGAGTACTTTGAATATCCGCTTCAGTATGAAATTGATACCGTCCTATATACGGATTAGGGATGTATTCGCATGGATATGCAGTGCCTAACTCATACTGAAGAATATCGACCATCGACTGAAATGAGCGTGCTTTTCCCGTACCGACATTGAATACGCCCGATTCTCTCGGATGCATTGCCAAAACATTGGCTTGAACAATATCTTCGATGTAAATAAAATCTCGTAAGATCGTGTCCGAGTTTTCAAAGAGTTTCGGATTTTTACCACTAAGCAACTGATGACCGAACTGCACTACCATAGAGGCTGTTTTGTTTTTGAAAAACTCATGCGGTCCGTACACATTAAAATAGCGTAATCCCACAATCGAAATATTTTTAAACTTTTGTGCGTAATCGCGCGCCAAATGGTCCATCATCAGTTTCGAAAAACCGTACACATTCTGAGGCGCTTCACGTCCAACTCTCTGAGGGGATGGTGCATCACCATACGTGGCACCCGAAGAAGCATAGATCATGTTTGCGCCATGCGCTACGGCGATATCGAGTAGATCCTTAAACGCATTCACATTGGTTTGAATCATCAAATCCTGTTCAAGTGCTGTCGTGTCAGAAATGGCCGCTTCATGAAAAATATAATCAAATTTATAAGCAGAAGAAAGTTTGATGAGAAGTGCTTTGTCGTTGATATCTCCGCTGATCACTTCCCCTTCAAATCCAATGAGATTTTTGAAGTGACCGAAACTTTTGAGATTACCGTTTGATAGTGTCAAATTCGAACGAAAAAGATCTAATACAACAACTCTGGCTTGCGGATAATGCTCTTGAAAATAAAAGGCGAGATTGGAGCCGATAAACCCTGCCCCTCCTGTAATCAAAATGGTTTTATGATTCAAATCAATATCGTTATAGCGCATGGATTATCCCTAATGTCTCTTAAATACACTAATTGTAACAAAGCTTCGATTAAAACAGAAAATAGTTAGACTAATTTAAGATAACTGGGAATATAATGGCGCACAAAATTTTTTATGGAGAAACAAAATGAAAAAAATTGCTCTTGCAATGTTATTCGCTGGTGTATCAATGATGGCTGCTGACGGTAAAGCTCTTTCAGCTAAATGTGCTGCATGTCACGGTGCTAGTTTCGAAAAAGCGGCTCTTGGTAAATCAGCAATCGTAAAAGGTCAATCAGCTGCAACTGTTGAAGCTTCTTTGAAAGCATACAAAGCTGGTACAATGAACAAATCTGGTATGGGTGCGTTGATGAAAGGTCAAGTAGCTGCAATGTCAGATGCTGACATCAAAGCTATCGCTGCTTACGCTGCAGGAATCAAGTAATTCCTCTTCTCATCGCTTCTTGCGATGAGAACTTCCTTCTTAAATTATTCCGGTCGATACTCTTTCTTTTTTAACGCTTCTCTTTTTTTCTGTTGATCTGATGCATCATTTAACTCATTTTCATCATCGTATTGAACCTGATTCATCATCCGATTTGCATCATCAAATTGTCCCGTTTTAATCGCCCATAAAAATGCAATCAAGGCAATCCCTCCCAAAAAAAGGGATGCACCCAACATCATCGCAACTACCCAACTGTCCATAAGGACCTCCTATTTGTACATCCATTTGACGCGCATCGAATTACCGACTACCAGAAGTGAACTAAACGACATCGATATTGCCGCGATTAAAGGGATGATGTATCCCATCATAGCCAATGGTATCGTAATCGCATTGTAGATCAGTGAAATTCCTAGATTTTGTTTGATCAGTACATAGGTTCGTCTGCTGATCGCATATGCTTCCGCAAGAGAGACGAGAGAGTCATTGAGCAAAATGATATCCGAGACCTCGATTGCTATGTCACTGCCGCTTCCCATCGCAATACCAATATCAGCACATGCGAGCGCCAACAGGTCATTGACTCCATCTCCTGCCATCACTACAATATGCCCTTCATCATGGGCTTGTGCGATAAAAGCCGCTTTTTCTTGAGCAGTTACATGCGCATGAATTTCCTCAATGCCTACTTCACCTGCAACCCTAAACGCAGATGCCGCATGATCTCCTGTTAACATCACAACCCGCAAACCGTACTCTTTTAACAGTTTTATCGATTCAAAGGCATGTTCTTTTGGAAGGTCTTGCAGCTCAAATGTCGCGCACAGTTCTCCGTCTACCGCATAGTAAAAAAGACTTCTATCACTGAGAATTTGCGTTGCGATTCCCATATCTTCCATCAGAAGCGCATTTCCCCCTGCTACCATCACAGCATTACTGCGACCTACAAGACCACGTGCCGGAATCTCATTGACCTCAGAAATCCCTCCCGCTTGCATAGACGATTCAGTTTTTTCTAAATACTCAACGATACCTCGACTGATAGGGTGCTGCGAAGAACTCACCAACGCCAACAATGCACTATGGTCAAAACTGGCATGATAGGTTGCATACACGACCGCGGGTTTCCCTTGCGTAATCGTTCCCGTCTTATCGAGGACAAACATGGTCGCTTTTGCCATTGTCTCAATCTGTGCTGCCGACTTAAAGAGAATAGACCGTTTTGCCCCAAGAGCCAAACCTACGATAGTTGCCACAGGTGTTGCCAGGGCAAGCGCGCAGGGACATGCGATAATAATCACCGAAATACCGACCATCAATGCCCGATCAAACGAATGAGGCCAAAAATACCAGACCCAAAATGTTGCAATTGCCAAAAACAAAATCGTAGACGAAAAATACTCCGAAAGACGATTCGCCAGTTGCTCAATCCTAGGTTTTTGACTCATCGCATTTTCTAAGAGATTAACAAGATGCGATAGCGTCGAATGGGCATAATCCTTGAGGGCACGATAGTGTAACAGCGCATCAATGCTCGTCGTTCCACTAATGATCATATCCCCCGTGCGTTTAAAAATCGGATCTGCTTCTCCGGTGAGATTACTCTCATCAAAGCTTCCCTCACCCGAAATGACTTCTCCATCAATCGCCGCGCGCTCACCTGTACGGATAATAATGGTGTCTCCAACATTCACCTCGGATACACGGACACTGCGAATGGCATCCCCATCCAGAATGCTCACTTCACTGGGAATATACTTGCTCATCACATCCAAAGTATCCGCCGCATGTTTTCGGCTCAGCACTTCTAAAAATTTACCCAGTAAAACAAACGTAATGATCATCGAAACCGAATCGAAATAGGCTTCCCCTTTTTCCAAGACCGTGATGTAAATCGAATAACAGTATGCAAGGGTAGAACCAGTCACCACCAGCATGTCCATCGTAACCGCACCGTTACGCAATCCATAATACGCCCCGCGATAAAAAACCCATCCGCTGTAAAAGAGTACCGGTGTTGACAGGGCCCACTCTGCAATGTTTAGAATCGTTTTAACCTCTTGGGCCATTCCGCTGAAATATCCCGCATATTGAGCAACCGCGATCCACATCATATTCATAGAAGCAAAAGTTGCTACCGCCATGCGCAAGTAATACTCTTTGCGCTCCCTATTGCTGCGCATCTCTTGCATCGAGGCATCGTACGGATACGCGTTGTATCCAATCGCTCGAATCATGTCTATGATCATAGAAAGCTTGAGAGTCTTTGTGTCCCAAATGATACGTGCTTTATTATTGGTATAGTTAATATGGGCTTCGATCACACCCGGCATTTTATGCAATGCTTTCTCATTTAACCATACACACGCCGCACAATGAATCCCCTCGATGATCAGGGAGACTTGCGATAAATTTTCTGGAAGGATGGTGACAAAACGCTCATAAAATGCAGGAGAATCAAAATTTTCACTCGCTTCGAACTGTTGCGTCGGAGGGGCAAGCGTTGTCTCTCCCATCTTGGAATAAAAGCTCTCTAACCCTTCATCCTTCAACAGATGGTAAATCCCCTTGCAGCCATTGCAGCAAAAGCGCAGTTGCTGATCATGGATCATCACCGAATCGCTAAATACGAGATGGCAGTGATCGCATTTGACTTTAGACATATTCAAATTTTCCAATATCACGGTTTTTAATTACTTTATCATAGGGACCACATACACCTTGCATGACGATATAAACCCCATTGGATACATTGCGTGCATAGCCGATTGCCATGGCCAAATTAGCAGTTGCTTCGATGGTATCAATGCTAAAAGGGACCATGGCTCCCGTAAATACAATCACTTTATCCAAACCTAGTTGTGCAATACGCTGGGTACTTAAATTCATCGTATCCGTTCCGTGAACAACGATAATAATTTTTCCATCCGATTGGCTTATCTTTGCAGCAAGAGTATCACGATCCGCGGGTGTCATCTCAAGTGAATCTTTGTAAAGTAATCCTTCAACGGCTATCGTATTCGCTAAAATCGATACGATAGACTCAACTGCTTTATTGTCCTCAGGGACAAACAGCTCTCCGCTTTTTGGATTATAGCGTTTGTTAAACGTTCCGCCCGTATTAAGTATGAGCATTATAAAAGGTCCTTTAATGAACGAACGATTCTGTTAGCATGAGACTGCATCGCCTCGTTAGAGAGAAGAATATTAGTCGTAACACCCGCACGAATCGCAGCTTCTATATCGCGTTCATTATCCCCGATCATGACTGAGTGTTTCATATCAATGTCAAAATCTCGTTGTGCCTCTAAAAACATTCCAGGCTCCGGTTTACGGCAATCACACTGACCATCAATATTCTCATGATGCGGACAATGATAAATATGAGTTATGGTAACACCCAGTGATTTAAAATACTCAACCATCCACGTACTCAGACGTTTAAAATCATCTTCCGTATAAAACCCTCGTGAAATACCCGATTGATTCGTGACAATGATAATCAAATATCCATTTGCCTCATAATGACGGCAGACATCGATAATACCGTCCATAAGCTCAAAATCTTCGATCTTATGGAGATAATTTTTTTCGACATTGACGACGCCGTCACGGTCAAGAAAGAGTGCCTTAGGCAACTCCTCCTCCGAAGAGCTCTTTTTCGATAATGTCGCACAAAATATGTCCGATCAAGATATGGGATTCCTGAATACGCGGGGTAGCATTGGAAGGTATAATGATGGCATAATCTGCCATCGCCGCCATCTTACCGCCATCACGTCCCACGAGGGCTACTGTTGTAACCCCTCTCTCTTTTGCCGATTCAAACGCATTGATAATATTTTGGGAGTTCCCTGAAGTAGAAATTCCGATAAACAAATCCCCTTCTTGAGACATTCCCTCAAGTTGACGCGAAAAAACCTTGTCGTATCCGTAATCATTTCCGATTGCTGTCAAATTCGACGTATCCGTAGTCAATGCCAATGAGGGGATAGAGGGACGATCAAATCCATAGCGTCCGACGAGCTCCGCCGCAATATGCTGTGCATCCGCTGCAGATCCGCCATTACCTGCTAACATTGTTTTCTTGCCATTACGATAAACAGCAACGCATTCTTTTGCAACCGTTTCAATCATATCCAAAAGCGGTTCACTTTCCAAAATGGCTTGTTTGGTTGCCGCTGATTCGGCAATTTGATGATAAATATATTGTTTCATTTTTTTCCTTTAGTATTGGATTCCGGTAACGGATCGTATTTTTTCTATAATAGGCTGTGCGACCAAAGACGCCTTCGCCGCTCCTGCACTTAAAACATCCCGAACTTCATTTTGATGCGCTTCATAATAAGCACGTCGCTCTCGGTAGGGGCGAAAATATTCCCACAGTACATCCGCCAAATACAGCTTAAAGTGCCCGTGTCCTTCTCCACCTTTAACATAACGTTCCTGAAGTGCAATACGCTCATTGTCATTCAAAAACAATTTAACAATATTATAAACATTGCAGTTTTCAAACGCTTTGGGCTCTTCCATCCCGACAACTTCCGTCACAATTTTTTTGATGGTTTTGAGCTGGCTCTTTTCCTCACCAAAAATCGTAATGGTATTGCCGTAACTCTTTGACATCTTTTGTCCGTCCGTTCCGGGAACCGTCGCAACATTCTCATCCACACGAAATTCAGGTAGCGTAAAAACATCGCCGTATTGATTGTTAAACTTCAGCGCAATATCCCGTGCAATCTCAACATGCTGGATCTGATCTTTTCCCACGGGTACGACTTGTGAACCAAAGAGTAAAATATCCGCGGCCATCAGTACCGGATAGGAAAATAGGCTGTGATTAGAGGCGATTCCACGTGCAGTTTTATCTTTATAGCTATGTGCCCGCTCGAGCAATCCCATAGGGGTAAAACCCGAAAGAATCCAGTACAGCTCCAAAACCTCTTTCACATCGGATTGAACCCAAAAAGTACTTTTAGCAGGGTCCATCCCCAATGCCAAAAAGTCTGTTGCCGCTTGCATGGTAAGATGTCGCAAGCGCTCGCCATCACCCAAGGATGTCATCGCATGATAATTGGCGATAAAGGCAAAAACTTCATGATCATTTTGGGACTCGATCATCGGTAAAATGGAACCAAAATAATTCCCGATATGCAAATCGCCCGAAGGTTGTATTCCGGTCAGGACTCTCAAAAAACGCTCCTAATTCAATATAACTACTATTATATCAAACGCTCCATTAACCTCATCACAGTTAAGCTTCATTTTAAGAAACAATGTGCTATATTTTTCCATAGTTCAACAAAAAAGGATTCATTATGAACGTTCAAATTCGCGCTAAAGAGATTACTCTCACCTCTCACCTAAACGATCATATTGCAGCAGCTATTGAAAACTTTAAACGTTATCATCTTGATATGACCACCGTCAATGTAATGATTACCAAAGAAAAACAAAGTGTCAGCGTTGAATTTGACATGCACATCGCACACGCACAACCCGTAGTCATCAGCCATTCCGATGCAGACCTTGATACCGCTATTGATTTAGCCATTGAGCGTGCGAATAAAGCTCTTGGGCGTCTTCACGATAAAGCCAAAGATCACCATACTTCCTCTATCCGTGATATGGAAGTAGCGGAAGCAGAGTAAGAAAGTACGAGATGAGTAAAATCAACGTCGTATGTCCCCATTGCTGGGGCGTAAATGCTATCCCCGTTAAAGATTCTTATGCTAAAGCCTCATGTGGCCATTGCAAAGCTTCATTATTAGAAACAAAACCTCTTCTTCTTAATGCTGAGACCTTTGATCGATTGATGCTCAATGATGAGCGGTTGATTATTGCCGATTTTTGGGCTCCGTGGTGCGGACCGTGTCGCTCTATGGCTCCTGCTTTTGAAGAAGCAGCTAGATCATTCCAGCTCAAAGCACAGTTTGTAAAAATTAATACAGAAGAAGAACAAGCGCTTGCGGGACGATTCTCCATTCGCTCAATTCCTACTATCATTGCCTTTAAAAATAACCGTAGTATCGATCAGATCAGCGGAGCACTCCCCGCCTCTCAAATTATTGCATGGGTAAAAAAGCACCTTTAGCTTTACCCTTTATTCATTTTCTTTTCGGTACCCTTCCCTACTTTATCATTAGGAAAACAATATGTACAATTGGATAGTTTGGTTTCATGTCATTTCAATGGTCTCGTGGTTTGCGGTACTTTTCTATCTGCCACGACTTTTTGTCTATCATGTCGAAAACAGTGAGAACAAAGGGTTTTTAGAGGTGATTGAAGTGATGGAGATGAAGATTTACAAATATATCGGCGTCCCGGCATTTTGGGCAACACTGCTATCAGGTATTGCACTAATTTTTATGTCTACCGCACATTACGGGATCAATGTGTTTCAAACTGGGGGGTGGCTGCACGCCAAACTCACCCTTGTCACCATATTGATCGCCTACTTCTTTTCTCTAGGACACTATCGCCTAAAACTAAAAGTTGATGCGGCCTATAAAAACGGTAAATTTTTTCGTCTTTACAATGAAGTACCGACGCTATTGCTCATGGCAATCGTCGCGCTGGTCATCGTTAAACCTTTTTGATTACCACAGAGCTCTTGTTTTATGGACTCGTGGTTTTTTATCTCCGCCTCTGCTTTTCGCTTTGAAAAGAATCGGTGTCCCTTCAAAATTAAACTCTTCACGCAATCTATTGGTCAGATAACGGCGATAACTGAAGTGAAGCCCCTGCGGTTTATTCATAATAAGCGCAATACGAGGCGGTCTAATATCATACTGTGTTGCAAAATAAAGACGGATATTTTGACCGTTGACACTTGGAAGTGTGTGTCTACGCAATGCCGATCGGATCACTTCATTAAGCTTGCCCGTTGAGATACGCTGAGAATAATTTTCATTGATTTTGAGGAGCATATCAAAAATTTTGTGAACACGCTGTTTACTTTGCGCCGAAATAGTGACAATAGGAGCATAACTCAAAAACTTAAACCGGTCGCGAACTTCAAGTATAATTTTCTCATAATCTTCTTTAGGCGCCATGTCCCATTTGTTGAGAACAATCAAACACGCCATGCGATTTTTATCAACAAACCCTGCGATTTTTTCATCCAAATCCATAAACGGAACCGATGCATCCAATACCAACAATGCAATGTCTGCCGTTTCAAGCATCTCTTCGGTACGCATCAAAGCATACTTTTCAATTCCCAAAATTTTCCCGCGCTTACGAATCCCAGCCGTATCGATAAAGGTAATCTCTTTATCCTGATACTCAATCATTTCGTCAATTGGGTCAATCGTCGTACCTGCAACCGAACTGACCACAGAACGGTCTTCCTTGAGAAGCGCATTGAGTAACGAACTTTTTCCAACGTTAACACGACCGATGATCGCCACTTTCATTTTTTGTGTATCTGCAGGCGCATATTCTTTGACAATCCCGCGATACGCTTCTTCCATCGCTGCGATATCATCAAGATCATCATCCGAATCTTCATCGTCGTCAAAATCATCATCATCCGAATCTTCATCGTCGTCAAACTCTTCATCTTCATCATAACCGCTGATAACAGCATCGAAGCCATCCATATCATCATCGTCGTCTTGCTCAATGTCTTCAACAGGCTTCACGATAGATGATTCAGGAAGTTCAGAAGCTACCCAATTGAGCAAAGGTAATATCGAACGATTATGGGCGACCGAGATACCAAAGATTCGATTGGTGCCGAACTCATAATATTCCCAAAGCTTTTCTTGCATTTTATCGTTGTCGATTTTGTTAACGACCAAAGCAATCGATTTGCCCATCGCTTCAAGTTCATAAAAAAGCTTTTTATCATCTTCTTCAGGAAGACTTTTACCGTCAACCATAAACAAAATAATATCTGCTTTGTGCGCAGCTTCGAGTGATTTTTCTTTGATTCGATCAAAAAGTTCACACCCATCATCCAATCCACCGGTATCGAGAATTTCAACCTCTTTGTTTACTACGACGGCCACACGTTTCTTCACATCACGCGTAGTACCCGCGATTTCAGATGTAATTGCATCACGCTGTTTCAAAAGACGATTAAAGAGAGAGCTTTTGCCGACATTAGGACGGCCGATTATGGCTAATTTTTTCAATTAAACCCTTTTATTAATAAGTTCTTTATTATAGCATAGGTGGGCTTATGTTATGATTGTTATATGATTTACTATAGTTATGACCGTTTTAAAGTTGATGTTCAAAACCTTGCAGATGGGTGCGCTGTGTTTGAAGCAGACACTATTGTGGCGATTGCGCGGGGAGGGATGACCATAGGCCACGCATTGTCTATGGCTCTCAATATCCGAAATCTTCAATCTATTCGTTGTGAAAGTTATGATGACGATACCCAACGCGAAATTGTCTCCGTCACGGGAGAATGCGATTTTAGTTTCTCTAATCGCGTATTAATCGTTGACGATATTGTAGACAGCGGAAAGACGTTGCATGCCTTAATCCCTCTTTTAAAAAAACGCTACCCAAACGTTATCTTTGCCAGTGCTGCAATTTTTACCAAGCCAACCGCATTAATACAGCCCGACTTTTCTTTACATGAAGCCCATGATTGGATCGACTTTTTTTGGGAAAGAGATTTTTTAAAAACCGATTCGCTATAATCCGCCCATATGAGAATCTCTATCTTTAACAATTACATGAAGGATTATTATGCCAAAAGAGTATATTTTCACCTCTGAATCGGTAACAGAAGGTCATCCGGATAAAATGGCTGACCAAATTAGTGATGCTATCTTGGACTATATCATTGAGCATGATACCAAGGCGAGAGTAGCATGTGAAACATTGGTCTCCAACGGATTTTGTGTGATTGCTGGGGAACTTAAAACCACAGCCTATGCCCCTATGCAAGAAATCGCCCGTCAAGTTGTTCGAGAAATCGGCTATACCGACGCAACCTACGGGTTTGATTACCGCTCGTGCGCTGTTCTTAACGGTATCGGCGAGCAATCTCCCGACATCAACCAGGGTGTTGACCAAGCAGATGGAGAAATCGGTGCTGGGGATCAGGGTCTTATGTTTGGATACGCGTGTCGTGAAACAGATGTATTAATGCCATTGCCAATCTATCTCTCACACCGCCTTGCTGAACGCTTGGCGCAAGTTCGCAAAGAGGGGATCATCCCCTATCTTCGTCCTGATGGAAAAACGCAAGTGAGTATCCGTTATGTGGACGACAAGCCCGTATCCGTTGAAACCGTCGTTGTCTCCACACAACACGCTCCTGAAGTTAGCCAAGAAAAATTGCACGCCGATGTTATCAGGGAAGTTATCGAACACGTAATCCCTCGTGACCTTATGAGCCCTAATATCATCTATCACATCAATCCGACAGGTAAGTTTGTTATCGGCGGACCACAAGGCGATGCCGGACTGACCGGACGTAAAATCATCGTTGACACCTACGGTGGAGCATGTCCTCACGGCGGCGGTGCATTTAGCGGGAAAGACCCTACCAAGGTGGACCGTTCGGCAGCTTACGCTGCTCGCCATGTCGCCAAAAATTTGGTTGCGGCAGGGGCATGTGACCGTGCAACCATCCAAGTCTCTTATGCTATTGGTGTTGTACAGCCAATTTCCATTATGGTTAACACCCATGGAACTGCCGTAGTAGATGAAGCAAAAATTGAAGAGTGTGTCAAAGAACTTTTTGATCTTACGCCGCGTGGGATCATTGAATCACTCGACCTTTTACGCCCCATTTATCGCAAAACAGCCGCTTACGGACATTTTGGACGTGAGCTTCCTGAATTCACATGGGAAAGAACTGACAAAGTGGATGCTATTCGCAGCTATCTTGGACTCTGAATATCAAATGCAAAGCCCCCTTTTTTAGGGGCATTATTCTCAAAAATTCTCACTTCGTAACAGTTACCTTACAAATACAATCAACTCCTTCTCCTTTTAGGTATCTTTAAAATTCTTCTGTTATAGTTAGCCATATTTTAAATTATCTGAGGAGAATTCAATGTCAGTTGTTATCAATGATACTTGTATTAACTGCGGCGCTTGTATCGATGAGTGTCCAGTAGAAGCGATCGTAGACGAGGACGATAACCCAACGGGTGAGGAAATTTACTACGTATACGGTGATAAGTGTGTTGAATGTGTAGGTCACCACGATGCACCTGCATGTGCAACTGCCTGTCCAACAGAGGGTTGTATTACATGGGATGAAATTGGCGAGAGTCCATCTCACCGCGACGATATCACAAGTGATATGCGTTCCAAGAAAGTCAACGTTATCGACTAAATACTATGAAAGTCTTAGGGAGATTTATCCCTAAGAACATCCGCAAATCTTCATTATTTTTTTCTCTTAATATTATTAAAATTATTATTTGGCTATAGTTCCATTCTATTTTTTACACTCAAACAGGAGCATTGATGGAACAAACATTATCAATCATCAAGCCAGACGCCGTAGCAAAAGGTGTTATTGGAAAAATTTTGGATCGTTTTGAGACTGATGGTCTTAAAATTGCAGCTACCAAAAAAGTTCAGCTTAGCCGTCAAGACGCTGAAGCATTTTACGCAGTACACGCTGCCCGTCCATTTTTCAACGACCTTGTTGATTTCATGGTAAGCGGTCCTGTTGTTATCACGGTTCTTGAAGGTGAAAATGCTGTTCAAAGAAATCGTGATTTAATGGGTGCAACTAACCCTAAAGAAGCAGAAGCAGGTACAATTCGTGCTGATTTTGCTGAAAATATCGATGCAAATGCTGTTCACGGAAGTGATTCAGTCGAAAATGCAAAAAATGAAATCGCATTTTTCTTTTCAGGCCGCGAGATCTCTTAAATGAATATTATTCCGTTTAAGCACTTGGATTCAGTGCCTATGGCATTTGAAGCCAAGCAAGATAATGCATTATTTTTAGGAACAATTGTTCATAAAAAGCACAATATTGCTCAATTAAACGGTACAATAACAGGAAGTATTTCTATTCCTTGCGATATCTGCGCTGAAGTGTTTGAAAAAACTTTAAATGAGGAAGTTTCATTCTATTTAGCAGACGGTATCGTTCATGAGAATGATAGTGAACTAGAGATTGTTGACATTTCAAATTCAGTGATCGATTTAAATGAACTTTTTAGTTCAGAACTTGAATTGATCAAGAGTGACTATTTTTGTTGCTCAAATTGTGAGGGAACCACATTAGAACGAGAGTTCTAATGCCCATAATCTAAATTTAAACAGAAAGGACTATAACGATGGCAGTACCTAAAAGAAGAGTGAGTCACACTCGCGCAGCAAAGCGTAGAACTCACTATAAGATTTCACTTGCTCGTCCTGTAAAAGACAAAGACGGCACGTATAAATTGTCTCACTTTGTCAACCCGACTACCGGTGAGTATAAATAATTGATGATCAAGATTGCTATTGATGCAATGGGAGGGGACTTTGGTCCCGAACCGATTGTAAAAGGGACGCTAGAAGCTTTAAAGGCAAAAGAGTTCGAAGCAATTCTCGTTGGTAAAAAAGATGAGATTTTAGCTTTGTTACCCAAGGGCTATAAAGGTAAAATTTCAATTGTAGAAGCAAGCGATGTCATTGACATGGGTGATGCAGCTACCGATGCCCTTAAACGCAAGGATAGCTCTATTTATGTAGCCATGGAGCTTGTCCGTGAAGGGAAAGCCGATGGCGTAGTCAGTGCCGGTCACAGCGGTGCTACTATGAGTCTTGCAACGTTACGACTTGGCCGTTTAAAAAATGTATTACGACCTGCATTAGTGACTCTTATGCCGACTAAAAACGGTCAACGCAGTATGCTGATGGATGCGGGTGCGAATGTTGATTGCAAGCCGGAGCATTTATTTCAGTTTGCAATTATGGGTCATTGCTACGCAAAAGACATGTTAAAAATCGTTCATCCGCGCGTAGGACTCCTTGCCAATGGTGAAGAGGACTCAAAAGGAAACGAAGTTACCAAAGAGACGTTTGGGCTTCTTCAGGGGACAGAAGGCTTCATTGGTAACGTTGAGGGAAATAATATTTTTGATTCGTCGTGCGATGTCATTGTGTGTGATGGGTTTATTGGAAATTTGGTGCTCAAGGCATCTGAGGGTGTTGCGACAACGATTAGCTATTTCATCAAGCAGTTTATCCGAAAATCACCTTTTGCCATTACCGGAGCATTGCTGATGCGTAAAGTCTTTGCCCGTTTGAAAAAAGAGATTGACTACGCGGAAATCGGTGGTGCTCCATTAGTCGGGATTAAAGGATGTGCAATCGTAGGGCATGGAAAAAGTAACCCAAAAGCCGTTAAAAATGCTATTTTTCAAGCAATCAATTACGTCAATACAGGTGTAAATGAACACATTGAAGCACGCTTAGAAGCTCTAAACAAGTAACATTCACAATTCGCAAAAGGCCAATTATGTACGCTGCTCTTAGCTCCATCGGGGCTTATGTTCCATCAAAAATTCTTACTAACGCCGATTTAGAGGCTATGGTAGATACTACAGATGAGTGGATTTTTAAACGTACTGGAATCAAAGAGCGTCATATTGCGGCCTCTGATGAGACAACCAGTGATATGGGGATGAAGGCAGCAGAACTTGCTATTCAACGCTCCGGCCTCGAAAAATCACAGATTGATATGATCATCTGCGCTACCATTTCTCCTGATTACTTTTGTATGCCCTCTACGGCTACGATCATTGCCGACAAGCTTCAACTTGAAAAGGTAACTGCTTTTGATATTTCTGCAGCGTGTACAGGCTTTGTTTATGCGCTTAGCATTGCAAAAGCATTTATCGAATCGGGAATGAAAAAGAATGTTCTTATTATTGGTGCAGAAAAACTTAGTGCCATTACCGATTATACTGATCGCGGTACGTGCATTCTCTTCGGTGATGGAGCCGGTGCTGCTATCATCAGCGCAACTGAAGATAAGACAAAAGCTATTATTGATATCCATACAGGGTCTGATGGCAGTTTTGCCGACCTTCTTATGACTCCAAACGGCGGAAGCGGTTCAGCGCATGACGAGCTGGATCGTGAAGCCACAAGCTGTTTCATGAAAATGAAAGGGAACGAAACCTTCAAAGTAGCCGTCAGAACGTTGACCAATGATGTTATTGCTATTCTAAAAGAAAATAATATTCAGTCATCAGCGATACAGCATTTTGTCCCTCATCAAGCTAATTACCGTATCATAAAAGCGGTTGGCGATGCTTTAGAGCTCAAAGAGAGCCAAGTAGTATTGACGGTTGAAAAATATGGAAATACCTCAGGTGCATCCATCCCTATGGCGATTAATGACATCTACGAATCGGGTCGACTAAAAGAGGGAGACTTAATGCTTCTGGATGCTTTTGGTGGCGGTTTAACCTGGGGAAGTGCTCTCGTCCCTTTTGCAGGAAAAAGTATTTAAATATCGCTACACTATCGAATCTTTTTAAAGGTTCGATATGATCTACTCAAATTCCCTTATTTACATTGAAATTCACGAAAGTGAAATCCCCTGGCTCAAAATATTTACCCATGAACCACGCAAAGAATTCTCAGAGTGCTCGCGCGATGAACGCATGATGATTTTTGATCTTCTTGATCTCATAGAAAAAGAGATGATTGCCTATTTTAAACCTGAAAAAATAAACATTGCCTCTTTTGGAAACATGCTGCCGCGAGTACATTGGCATATTATGGGACGATTTATAAATGACAGTTATTTTCCGGAACCGATGTGGGGAGTTAAACAGAGAATTGGGGATGTAAAAGTGGCCCCGATGGAGCCATTTATAGAAAAGCTAAAAGCTGTATTAACTTCTAGGCTTGCTAGTAGCTGAACGGTTTTGGCCGCTGAAGCTACGTGAACGGTCACCCGCTCCACGATCTGCACCGCTGCGATCACCGCTGCTTGCATTACGATCGTTGTTGCCACGGTATCCGCCACCACTGCTGTTGCCACCACGATCACCGCCGCCAGCATTGCGATCGTTGTTACCACGGTATCCGCCGCCACCGCTACGGTTACCACGGTATCCACCGCCACGATTACCGCCACGGTCATGACTGTTTGCAAGGTTGCTAAGAATTTTTTCCATACGCTCTGCAGAAATACCGATCTGGTTTGGTCCGGCAACGGTGTTGCGCTCCATTAATAGAGAGATCAATTTATAAGCGATCTGCTCTTGGTCAAACTCGTCCTTTAGAACATCCAAAACTTTATGGGCAATATCATTCACATGCTGCTTTTCAATTTCAGCCACCAAACGGTTAATTTGTGCTTCTTTAACATCAAGCTTGCTTGGAATATACGCATGCTCCATCGTTGTTCCAACTTTGGATTTAATACGCTGAAGTTCTTTGAATTCGATCGGTGTTACCAAGGTAATCGCAACCCCTTTTTTACCCGCACGTCCTGTACGTCCGATACGGTGTACATAACTCTCCGGATCAAAAGGAATATGGTAGTTAAATACGTGAGTGATGTCATCAATGTGCAAACCACGTGCCGCAACGTCTGTCGCGATCAATACGTCGAATGCATCGGACTTAACACCTTTAATAACGCTTTCACGCTGACGCTGCTCCATGTCTCCATGAAGACCTTTTGCCGAATAACCAGCGGCTGAAAGGACGTTTGAAAGACGATCAACCTCTTTTTTGGTACGACAGAAAACAACCGTCTTTTTTGCATCTTCAGCATCCATCAAACGGATGATGGCATCATCACGCTCAGATTCTTCGATGACATAATACTGTTGAGTGATGTCGGTATTGGTTGTCTCTTCACGAGTGATTGAAGCAAAAAATGGATCAACCAAAATACGTTCTGCAAGCTTCTTGATCGGCATTGGCATTGTTGCAGAAAAGAGCAATGTTTGACGCTCAGTCGGAAGATAGCTGAAAATTTCGTTAATGTCATCCAAAAAGCCCATATCCAACATTTCATCCGCTTCATCCAAAATAACCGTTGTAGGGGCAAAACCTTTGAGCATGTTGCGGCTAAGCATATCAAGCAAACGACCTGGAGTTGCAATAATGACTTGTGCTCCGCGCTCAATAAGGTCTACTTGACGACTGTATGAACTTCCGCCATAAATGGTTACCGTACGAACACCAAGGTGCTTACCATATTTAAAAATTTCATCACTTACTTGGTTTGCAAGTTCACGGGTAGGTGTAACGATTAGAACTTCGATCCCACCTTTTAAATGCATTTTATTCAATGCCGGCAAACCAAAAGCAGCTGTTTTACCTGTACCCGTATGTGCTTGACCAACAACGTCACGACCCTGCATAATAACAGGTATAACCAATGACTGGATAGGGCTTGGAACCGTAAATCCTGCATGTGTAATGCTTTGCATAATCTCGCTGCGAAGACCGAAATCCGCAAATGTACCTAGGTTTTCTGCGTTTTCGTCTACTTTTACTTCTATATTACTCATAATTCACCTTTAATTAATACGCCACGCCGGCAAAAATAAGGAACTACGCATCTTATCTCTTAAGATGGTCCCTAAAAAGCCCATGTTGCTATGCTGTGCGGCTGTGACGCTGTATCTTGACCCTCTAAATTGGGCAGAAAATTTTCAGAGACCCTTTTCAAATCTCTACCATGGAAGGTACCTTTGTAAATCTTTGTTCTTGTGAAGACTTACGAAGGTACCCAAAAATTTGAGCGAATTATACCCACCTTGAGCATAGTTTCTCCTGATATCATAACAATACCAAAAGTTAAAGTTAACTTTTAGTTTCTATACGCTTCTGTTTTGTCTTAGTTTTTTTAATTTTGAATCACTATACTAGCAAAAATAATTAGGGAGAAATCATTATGTTCAATGTACGTATAGAAAAAGAGTGCGGCTGTTTTAAGCGCAGCGGTATGCCAACGATCAAAGCGTTCGACAATAAAGACGATGCGCTTGTTGAAGCTCAAAATTGGGCAGATGAAATGAATGAAACTTTTTGCCGAAAACACCGCTTCAGCGTTGTTGAAGAGGGAAATGATCTACTCATCACACTCGCGATGAATTAACACAATCGTCACTTTCTGTGACGATCTAACCAGACCATGAGTCCTTTTTGGCCATGAAGACGGTTTTCTGCTTCTTGAAAAATCACACTTTGATTCCCTTCTAATACCGATTCGCTCACCTCCACTTCACGGTATGCAGGCAAGCAGTGCAAGAAAATAGCATACGTATCCGCCATCGCCATCAATGCATCATCAACAATATACCCTTTAAAGTCATGTATCCGTTGTGTCTTTTCCTCTTCCTGCCCCATTGAAATCCACGTATCCGTTGTCACTACCGTAGCACCTTTAACGGCCTCTTTAGGATCATTGGTAAACGTTATTATTGCGCCGCTATCTTGTGCTATGCGCATCACATCGGCCACAATCACAGAATCACATTCATACCCTTTTGGTGTTGCTACGCGTAATTCAAACCCAAGCTTTGCGGCCAACATCAACCACGAATGGGTCATATTGTTTCCATCACCAATATAGGCTACTATCGGGTTAATATGGCGTCCACACTCTACCATCGTCATATAATCAGCAATAAGCTGTACAGGATGGTAACTATCACTAAGGCCGTTAATCACAGGAACAGCTGAATATTGAGAAAATTCTTCGAGCTTGGAGTGTTCATAGGTGCGAATCATGACCATATCACACATAGAAGAAATAACACGCGCAGTATCTTTGACCGGCTCTCCTCGACCCAAATGAATATCACGATTGGAGAGAAAAAGGGCGTGACCACCCAATTGAAACATCCCCGCTTCGAAACTGACACGCGTACGCGTTGAGCTTTTCTCAAAAATCATCGCCAGTGTCTGCCCAGCTAAATAAGGATGCGGCTTTTTTGCCTTTTGCTCTTGCTTAATTTCTAATGCCAAATCAACGATCTCTAAGATCTCCTCTTTGGTATAGTCCCTCAACGTCAAAAAATGTCTCACACTAATTCCTCATTTTCAAAAAACAATAATATCATAAAATGGTTACAACAACCCTGCCACTTCTTTTGCATGGTAACTGATAATAATATCAGCACCGGCACGCTTAAACCCGATCATCGTCTCCATCATCACGCGGTTGTAATCGATCAAACCTGCATTGCCTGCAAACTTAAGCATTGCATATTCGCCACTTACATTATAAACGGCCAATGGAAGATTGGAGGCTTCACGAATATCACGAATAATATCAAGATATGCCAACGCCGGCTTGACCATCAAAATATCAGCACCCTGCGCCTCATCGAGTAAACTCTCCCGTATCGCTTCACGGCGATTGGCAGGATCCATTTGATACGTTGCACGATCTCCAAAGCTTGGTACGGATTCGGCAACATCACGAAATGGGCCATAATAACCGCTTGAAAATTTCGTTGAATAGCTCATGATTGGAAGATTGGTATATCCGCCAGAATCCAGTGCATCACGTAAGGTTGTGATAATCCCGTCCATCATTCCAGAAGGTGCGATCATATCCGCACCGGCTCGTGCATGTACCAGGGCTTGTTGACCTGAGATACTCAACGTAAGATCATTATCAACTGTTTCATGTACATGATCCAAAATCCCGCAATGTCCATGATCGGTGTATTCACAAAAGCACAGATCGGTGACTACAAACATTTTTGGATAGGCACGCTTGATAGCACGTACCGCAGTCGCGATTATCCCATGATCGCATAGGGCATCTGATCCCACTGAGTCTTTAACTGCAGGGATACCGAAAAGAATGATCGAATGAATTCCAAGCGCTTGAAGTACTTCGCACTCTTTGAGAATCTCATCCAGGCTCATTTGATAAACACCTGGCATCGAAGTCACTTCAGTTTTGATCCCCTCCCCAGGTTTTACAAACAGTGGATATATAAAATCATCAGCACGAACGTGCGTTTCACGTACCAGTGATCTAAGATGAGAATTCAAGCGTGTTCGGCGTAAACGATCCATAATGTGGCTCCGATACAAAAATAAAGGGAAGATTGTACCTCCACTATGATTAATAAACCATTTTTTCAGAAACAGCCATTATAATAACACCAATGAAAACAACACATTATTTTGAAAAATCCGCAATTGCCAATCTGCCGACTAAATATGGACACTTTAAAGTTCGTGCCTATAAAGAAGGAGATCAAGAACATCTTGCTATCTTCACTGACAAGTTTGAAGAGTCTGAAGCTCCATTAGTACGGATTCACTCTCAGTGTCTTACGGGAGATACTTTCGGCAGTATTAAATGCGATTGCAACAATCAGCTTCACAAAGCACTCGAACTCATAGCCAAAGAAGGTGGATTAATCATCTATCATGCACAAGAAGGTCGAAATATTGGTCTACTCAATAAGCTTAATGCCTATGCGCTTCAAGATCAAGGGCGCAATACGATTGAAGCAAACGTTGAACTTGGATTTGAACCTGACCAACGGACCTATGATGTTGTCCGTGAAATATTCAATGATTTTGGACTAACGAAGATCAAACTTTTAACTAATAATCCCGCTAAAATTTTCGTTGTTGAGGGATTGAATGTTGAAATCGTCGAACGTATCCCTGTTATTATCGATTCAAACCCTTATAATGAAGAGTATTTAAAAACCAAAAAAGATCATATGGGGCACTTTCTTGACTAATCTACACCGCCTAATGAAAGAGCAAAATATTATTGTCAATGAACACTTTTATGCATATGCAAAGCAGTATAAAGAACTGCTTGAAAAATGGAATAAAGTACATAATTTAACGGGTGCAAAAACCCCTGCACAAATCGATGATTTTATCGTTGATGCCATAGCTCCTATAACGTTTCTTCCTCCGGTGAAAACAGCCATGGACATCGGTACTGGAGCCGGATTCCCGGGGATGATACTAGCTTTTGGGATGCCGGACACTCACTTTACCCTCGTAGAACCGCTGGCAAAACGTGCGAGTTTTTTACAGTTTGTCAAAGCCGATCTGGGCCTTAAAAATGTAGAAGTCAAAGCAATCCGCGTTGAGCAATTAGATCCACAACCTTATGATCTGATTACTTCCCGTGCCGTTACCGACACAAACATGCTTTTGAAACTTTCCGAACCTTTTCGCCAAAGTGGGAGCCTTTTGCTCTTTTACAAAGGGGAAAAAGTGTACGATGAGGTGAGTGAACTTTCAAATTACAAAATCATTGAAATGGTAAACCGCCATTATCTTCTCATCGAGTCATAATCATGTTATTTAAACTTCTACTTTTAGGCGGTTTCATCGCTGCTGTTTATTACACTTTTTTTAATAAAAAAAGTCTTCCTACCCCTCCAAAAAATAACCAGCGACCAGAAGAAGCCATGATACCCTGTACAACATGTGGAACGTATACTGACATCAAAGAGACATTTATACGCGATGGACACTATTATTGTTCGCGTGAATGTATGGAGGCATAAAATGCTACTTTTCGGTCATCCTCTGATCCCCTCGGAGCGTTTTTATCATATTGAATCACTTGAAGCCATCGCAAATACCCCGTCTAATTCAATTATTGTCCTCTTCTTTACACCTGAGAACATTGACCTTATTACGCATCTTCGGAACAATAAAATTCGTTTTGCTTTGTATGTTGCAACAACCACCGAAGCAGTCCTTGCAGAGAATATGAATGTTAATTATTTAATTGTTAATCCAAAAATTGGTCAAGAGATTCAGAAAGTTGCTGAGCACTATATGTTTGACGCCAAGGTACTTGGTTATATCGATCAGGAAGATCAGCTTGAAAAACTGATTGAGATGCGGCTCGATGGTGCAATTTTTATTGAAGCGATTGTAAAAATCACTTCCTAGTCGCACCATTCTCTTTTTAACTCTTTATCCAAACACGCCAAAATTTCATAGCCAATCGTTCCGACTGACGCAGCATACTCATTGGCATCATTAAAAATCAATAACTCTTCAACATCGGTGGAAAATGTGGCGCTGTCCATGGATATACGGCCGCGTAAACAAACCCCCTCAGGAGTAACGTATCGGTTTGATGCCGCCCTATCCAATCCATTGGCGTAACCCAGATCATAAGTCGAGATGACCTCATCAAAAAGTGCCTCATACAGACCGTTATATCCTACTCTTTCACCTGTTTTGAGTGTACGTGTAGCGATTTTGTCTCCAAAAAGCGATAATACAGGCTTGAATTTAGGCTGGTTCAGCGTGATATCCATCTGCAAACATCCATACAATGCAATCCCCACCCGCACCATCTCATCCGAACACTGCAATGAACGAAATGCACCTGCTGAATTTGAAATATGGAATCGGAGTTTCCAGCCATACTTACCCGCCAATTTCAATGCTTTTTCTTTGAGATCATCAAAAGCTTTTCGTTGCCAGTACCACTCCGAACTAAGAGTATCGGCACTCTTGAAATGGCTCATAACTCCAACGCATTCAAGCCCCTGTGCCGCCATACGCTTAAACGCTTTTTCCAAATCATGAATTGCAATCCCATTACGGTGCATTCCCGTATCAATTTTCAGCTCAACGCGCGTTGCTTGCGGAAATTTTTCAATGGATGTCAACGTATTGATCGCATAACTAAAAGCAGGATTAGTTTCAGTCGGAAAATCCGCCAATATCAAAATATTGTCAAAAAATTCTGCAATCTCAAGCGCTTCGGACGTAAGCCGTACTACCGCTTGCGTAATACCGCATTGCTGAACTTCCCTTGCTATTAACCGTGCACCGTGACCATAAGCATTGTCTTTTAAAACCACGGCAATTTTATCTCTTGCACCAACTTGCTGTGCGATAATATCAAGATTCCAATGAAGTGCCTCACGGCTTAATTTAATCGTTCCCATACTAATATTATATGCTAAGGTCACTTAATGCGCTACTTTCCTGCCGAATTTGAACCCCAAAGTTTTGTTCAACTCATCTTCCCCCATCCACAAAGCGACTGGGCTCCCTACCTCGAAGAAGCTCGTACCGTGTTTGTTAATATCGCCAATGCCGTTGCGCAATACCAGCCTTGCCTCATCGTCTGTGATGACGTTGATGTTGTTAAAGGCTATTTTACCGATCACGAGAATCTTATTTTTATCCCCTATCAAACCAATGATACTTGGGCACGCGACTGCAGTGTTTTGAGTGTCATCGATGAAGACGAAGATGAAGCGCTTCTTCTTGACTTTACTTTTACGGGATGGGGCGGAAAATTTGACGCATCACGTGATAATTCGATGAGTTCTTCGATCGCGAAAGCGTATGGTGCCCCTATGCACAAAATCAATCTTATTTTAGAAGGCGGAGGGGTTGAAACTAACGGCAACGGATCACTACTTACTACCGCTGAGTGCCTGCTCAATCCCAATCGCAATCCGCATATGAATAAAGCGCAAACCGAAGCGATGCTGAAAAAAGAGTTGGGAGTTGAGCAGATTTTATGGCTCAATCACGGCTATCTAGCAGGCGATGACACAGACAGCCACATCGATACCCTCGCCCGTTTCATCGATGTCGATACGATCATGTATGTTAAATGTGACAATAAAAATGATGAGCACTATGACGCATTGAAAAAAATGGAACAAGAACTCCAAGCTTTCCGTGATGCAGAAGGTGAGCCGTTTGAACTCATCGCACTGCCAATGTGTTCTCCTATGTTTTACGACGATGAACGTCTTCCTGCCACTTATGCAAATTTTTTGATCATCAACGATGCGGTTTTACTCCCTGTGTATAACGATGTGCATGATGCTCAAGCGATCGCAATTTGTGAAAAAGCATTTCATGGTCGAGACATCATCCCTATCGACTGCTCAGTCCTTATCCGTCAGCATGGCTCACTGCACTGTGTTACGATGCAGTTTCCAGAAGAAGTTTCTCTAAGAATTGACTAAAAAGAGCTCTTCTTAACACAAATGTAACACTCTTTCTTTATTATTCTTTCATATTTATCGAAGGAATACCAGTATGAATAAATTCTCTCTTCTCTCATTCGCAGCCATCGCGGCGCTCGCCTCTGAGCCCGTTGCCATTCAAAAGATTACCGTTACCGAAGATGCTCCAAAAGCTTCAGTAACACAAGAAGCAATTGCTTCATCTGCCGCAAAAAACATGACAGGAGACTCAGCATTACGTATCTCTGATGAACCAGGAGTGAGCCTCTATACCGGAGGTGGAATTTCATCTCTTCCTGTTATTCATGGTATGGCGGATGATCGTGTCAAAATAGATGTTGATGGGATGACCATCACCTCTGCATGTCCAAACCATATGAATCCGGCTCTCTCTTATATCGATAGCTCAAAAATTGCTGAAATGGATGTTGTTGCCGGTATTACTCCTGTCAGCCAAGGCGGTGACAGCATAGGTGGAACCATCGTAGTAAAATCAAAAGATCCACGATTCGCTCAAAAAAATGATCTTTTAGTCAGTGGAGAGACAACCGGTTTTTATCATAGTAATAACGATGCTCGCGGTGCTGCGGTTCATGCAGAAGTTGCCAATGATAAAATCAGTGTTAGTTTCTCTGGCTATACCGAAGAAGCCAATAACTATAAAAATGGTAATGGAGTAACTGTCAAAGACACCCTCTATAAACATGATAATGAATCTGCAAGAATTGCCTATAAACTTGATAACGGAGTTGTCGCTTTAGAACTTGGGATGACCAATGTTGATTATGAAGGGTTCCCAAACCAATATATGGACATGCTCGACAACGAATCTAAATTTGGTAACCTCAGCTATAAAGGTAAAGTAGGTGATGTCTTAATTGATGCCAATATTTATCGACAAGATACCGATCATTATATGAATAAAATTTTGACTGAGCGCACTGGAAATATGCCAATGTATACTGCAGCAGAAGAGATGGGCTACAATATCAAAGCAACCATTCCGCTCTCTGCATCACATATCGTGAAAGTAGGAACTGATTATAGTAACTATCGTCTAAACGATTGGTGGCCACCAGTTAGTGCAACTGTTGGTGGTATGGGAAATGAAACATTTATCAATGTCAATAATGGACAACGTGATCGCGTAGGTATTTTTGCCGAATCAGATTATCAATGGAGCGAGAAACTTTCAACCCAATTTGGTCTACGTACCGACATTGTTATGATGAATACCGGCGATGTAAAAGGGTACAATAGTGACACAAATATTTCCAAAGCCAATGACCCGATTGATGCAACAGCGTTCAATGCCCTCGATCATAAAAAACGCGATGTCAATTTCGATTTCACTGCTCTTATGAGCTACCAAAATAGCAGCACAAATGATTTAGAACTTGGATTTACTCGTAAAACACGTTCTCCAAATATCTATGAACGATATTCATGGGCTGGTGGATACGGATCTACACCGCTTTTAAGCTCTCCAATTGCGATGGATATGGCAATGATCAACTGGTTTGGTGATGGAAATGGATACGTTGGAAATATCGATCTCAAACCTGAAGTTGCCTATACACTAAGTGCAACTACAACCTTGCATGATGCCTCTAAAAAAGAGTTTGAAATCAAATTCACCCCTTACTACACTAAAGTCAATGATTTCATTGATGTAGATACCTTTGGAACTGCAGCTGCATCTGGCATGGCTGGATATAATGGAATTCAACTTTTGCGATTTGCTAATCATGACGCCCATTTATTTGGTGCTGATCTTTCTGGATATGCCTCACTTTGGAATAATACAGATATGGGAAAAGGAACCATCAAATCTAATATTGGAGTTACACGCGGTTTTCGTGATGATGGCGGATCACTCTACCACATGATGCCATTTCATGCCAATATGAGTTTAGACCATGCTATTGGCGGATGGAATAACGGTATTGATATTCAAGCAGTCGCTGAAAAATCATCAGTTGATTCAACTCGCCGTGAACCACTAACCCCAGGATATGCACTAGTTGATTTACGTACAAGCTACGCATTCACCAAAAATATCAAACTCGATGGTGCCATCACCAATCTTTTTGATACGGCTTATGCACTCCCGCTTGGTGGAATTGATGTTGTTAACTATGCAAAAACAACTTATACGCCTTTGCAAGGTATGGGACGCTCGTATATCATAGCATTGAATCTCAAATTCTAATCTTTCCCCTATGGGGAAACTGCAATCCAATCCTTAAAACGCTTCCATTTTAAAGGTATCTTTATTCACATAATACGTATCTTGAAAATCAAGCGGCTTTCGCTTGAGTGGTTTGCTGCTTAGCTTTTCTTTAAATATTCGATCAAGCTTACTACGTATAGCAACAAACTGACGATATTCTTTACCGGTAAAGCCTTCTGTTTTCTTCTTCATAACACTCAGTGGATTAATCGGCGTGGTTCCATCATACATTCCGAAATGCAAGTGCGGACCCGATGAAAGCCCAGTTGAACCCACAAAACCAATCACTTCGCCTTGCTTGATTTTAGAACCTGTATGTATCCCTTTTTTAAACCCTTTTTGATGCGCATAAAGGCTCGTTAATCCATTCGAATGACGTATCTTAATAGTTTTACCATACCCATTGGAGTATCCGGCAAAACAGACCATTCCATCACCTGTTGATAAAATCTGTGTTCCAGGACGCGCTCCAAAATCGACTCCAACATGCGCACGATATCGATGCAAAACAGGGTGATAGCGCCGTTTTGAAAACCCCGAAGTCATCCGTGCATTGCGAATAGGAAGTTTAAAAATAAACTTCTCAAATTGTGCCCCTTTTGCATCATAATAGCGCCCATCTTTATGTCGATAAACAGCATAACGCTTACCTGAGATTTCGATCATCGCTCCTGCTACTTCCGGCATTGAAAAATATTTTCCTAAACGGTATTTTTGCTCATACACAATGACCATAGGATCACCCGGTTTAATGTCTTTTTTAAAATTCACTCTACCCTTGAACATCTTGACAAACCTGGATGCCAACCTTGTGGAACCGGTAGCCTTCAGAATATCATCATAAGGAGCCGTTTGAATTTCCGTATAAAGTACCTCATTGTAGGTTTCACTGACGATAGGGATAACATGTATTTTATAGCGTTTTTTGGAAGTGAGATAAATTTGAAGCTGGAGTTCATCATTGACAGGTATCAAAATTTGCTGAATGATTTTCTTGTCACTCACAAGCATCTGACAATTAGCGGTAAAAGGGATATCTTCCGTCAATTGTTGGTCTTCTTTATCAAGGCTGTAAAACAAAGAAAGGGGAAGCTTTTTATGTTCTAAAAAACGCAAAAAACTCTCTCCATGATTCCACTTAAAAGGCTTTACCGATGAACCAAATAAAAATAGGGGCAACAATAGCAACCATAAATACCGACCCATCTGTATCCTTAATTCACTACCGTGTTTTCAGCTCAACACGGTTATCGAATTAAATCATAGCAAAAATTCTGTTTACAAAGACTCTCTTGGCTATAATCTGTGCTAATTACACCAACAAAGGTTACCATGATGCGCATTTTATTTTTATCTCTTTTTTGTATGGGGATGCTTCAAGCCTCACCTATCTCGACCCCTCTTTTGGATCTCAATGAACACGGAGGAAGCATTCAATCATCGAATCTAAAAGCAGGAATGAGCGGCTTTATCGTTCGTCACTTCGATGACAAACACAGCAGTATCATCGCCAATGCACGGGTAGATACACTTAATATTGATACCAACCGTGCACAAATCAGCATCTCGCCCTACGATGGATTACGCCAAAATTCTTTGCCAAGTGGAAACTGGACACCAAAAGTAAATGACGAAGTAGTCATGGCATATGATTATGAGCGCGCATTGTTTATAGCTCCTAACAATGACACCTATAACACACTAACCAAAAGTCTTCCAAATATTGAATGGGTACACCCTGATACCTACGCAACTTACCTCTCCCACGAGGGGCATCCTACACCACTTGTGGAAGATTTTCATCGTTTTTGTACTGCCGGTTCCGTGGGATTGCTCTATATACAAAGCGCAGATACCCTTTTCACCTTAGATTGTAAAAACTTTACAATACTTCAAACAGCCCCAATGGTCAATGATAAAAAAGAGTCAATGACGCCGTTTTACACTCGTATTTCTGAAATACGCGCCAATTGGTTTGGAGCAGGTAGTTCACGCCTCAAAAGTTACGAGCCATACTATCTTGAAGAAATCGCATTAAAGAATTCAAAAAACAAAGAGTTATATGAACTCTACAAAGCAAAATTTAGTGAAAAAAGCGCACTATTGCGCAATTTTGATATCAAGGACTAATGATGCTTCCATCCGGTGCACTTGACTTTTTTACTGCCTTAATTGACCGTGAAAATGTATACAGCGATAAAGCTCACTTAATCGCTTATTCTTATGACGCAACACGTGAGCGTTTTGAGCCTGATGCTGTTTTGTTTCCGCGGCATGAGCAAGATGTCAGTGATATTTTAAAATACTGTAATGAACACCATATCGTTCTTGTACCTCGCGGTGCGGGAAGCGGATTTACAGGTGGTGCTCTTCCTGCAAACGGTGGAATTGTTCTGGGTTTTGAAAAACATATGAACAAAATTTTAGAAATTGATATGCAAAATATGGTGGCAATCGTCCAACCGGGTGTCATCAATATGGAGTTGCAACGTGCCGTTGAAGAGGTCGGCCTTTTTTATCCGCCCGATCCTGCGAGCCAAGAGTACTCAACCATCGGCGGAAACGTCAATGAAAATGCAGGGGGAATGCGTGCCGCCAAATACGGTATTACCAAAGACTACGTCATGGCCATTCGTGCGGTTCTTCCTAATGGAGACATTATCAAGGCAGGTAAACGAACGATCAAAGATGTTGCGGGCTATAACATCGCCGGTATTTTAATCGCATCTGAGGGAACTTTAGCCGTCACAACCGAAGTAACTCTCAAACTTCTCTCCAAACCAAAAATGACTAAAACAGCCATGGGTATTTTTGCAAGCGTCAAAGATGCCATGGAAGCCGTTTACAAAACGATGGCCAGCGGTGTCACCCCTGTTGCTATGGAGTTTTTGGATAATCTCACCATTCGGGCCGTTGAACAAACGTACCACAAGGGACTTCCGATCGAAGCAGGTGCTATTTTGGTTACTGATGTGGATGGGAATCTCGAAGAGGATCTTGATTTCCAGCTGGGACAAATCGAAAAAGTATTCCGCGAAAACGGATGCAGTGATTTTAAAATTGCCCAAAATAAACAAGAAGCGGCCGATTTGTGGTTTGCAAGGCGTAATGCGAGCCAATGCCTATCGGTATACGGTTCTAAGAAAATCAACGAAGACATCACCGTTCCTCGTTCTGCATTGCCTGAGCTACTCGAAAAATTTGATCTTATTGCCAAAAAGTACAACATCAATATCCCGTGTTTCGGCCACACGGGCGATGGCAATGTCCATACCAATGTCATGGTAGACGGAAAAGATCCCGAGCAAGTAAAAATCGGACATCATGCTATCGAAGAAGTTTTTCAAACGACCATTGATTTGGGGGGGACGCTCAGTGGAGAACACGGTATCGGTTTATCTAAAGCTCCCTACATGTCTATGGCATTCACCCCTGAGGAGATGGCGTTATTCCAAGCCATCAAACACGCATTTGACCCCAATAATATTCTAAACCCTTTCAAAATGGGTCTTCACTAACCAATGAAGATCAACATTGTATACAAGCATCTGAAACGTCTTATCTTAATGATGTTTGATCGTGAAATTACGGTCTACGCCTCCAGCCTGAGCTTTTATACCATTTTTACTGTTGTACCGTTACTAATCATCTCACTGAGTCTCATCGCCAATGTCCCCGTTTTTAGCGAACAATATGGAAAAATACAGCTCTTGATTTTTGAGAACATCATGCCCGTTCAAACGGCGGCAATCGCCAACTATCTCGAGTCGTTTTTCAAAAACTCGGTTCAGCTTGGTATCATCGGTTTTACCACCATGGTCGCTTCTTCGATCTTATTTTTCGAAAACTTCGAACACATTGTCGGAAAAATTTTCAAATCTACCCCCCGTGGCCTTTGGGAATCAATCACAACCTACTGGACCTTGATTACGTTGACTCCAATTGTCCTCATTACCTCCATGAGTCTTAAAGCGTACCTCGAATCACACATGAGCGGCTTAGCATTGAATCTTCTCTCGATTTTCCCTTTTTTACTCCTTTGGGGAGTCTTTTTTCTCATCTATAAAATCGCCGTCAATGCCGACATCTCTCCAAAAGCAGCGGCCATTAGCTCTTTTGTCGTTGCATTGGTATGGGGAATGGCAAAAAACAGTTTTGTCCAATACGTTTTTTACAACAAAACATACGCAACCATGTACGGTTCATTTTCAGCTCTTATCTTTTTCTTTTTATGGATCTATCTCTCGTGGATCATTGTTATCTATGGGATGAAGTTATGCTATTTGATAAACCGCGCCTATCAACGTAGCGCTGCCCAAAATACCCAAAGCCCAAAACGCCATTTTGAAACGCATCGCTAGCATTGCCAGCACAATACTTAAAATCCCGATACCCATGGGTATGCTCACCGTATGCATATCCCCTGCATTAAACAGCTCCATTAAATAGGGGTCAAATAAATCCCCCCACGGCATCAGATGCAATACCAAAACGGCCGGATAATAGAGATTAAAAAGCAGCGCCAGTGGAATCGATCCCATATGCCAAAATCCAAAGCTCCCAAAAACAGCCAATGAAATAGGGAGCATCACCGCATAACACCAAAGATGCAATGCCAAAAATATTTGCCAAGGTTTCCAGTGTTCGTAATAGCGAATAAAAATAAAGATACTCAGCACCCCAAAAGAAGAGAACCAAAATCCCAATGAAAAAAAGAGTTTTGGAAAGAAGGCTAACAAAAGAGCCACAGCGATTAAAAGCGTTTGAAAAGAGACGATTTTAATCCCCCGATCGTACAAAAAGTATCCCACAGTAATCATCCCGAACGCTCTTACCATAGGGGGAATAAACTCCAATGCCCATAAATAAAAAAATAACAGAGTAAAAACCATAAGAAAAAGATCACGATTGCCATGGCGATACGGAAAATAATGGTTCTGAAACCACCGATAGGAAGGACGTAAAAAGAAAAAAGCAATCAAGCTCAGTATCCCAAAATGGTACCCGCTAATGGAGAGAATATGGCTCAATCCCATAGCCCCTACGAGTTTTTGAAACTCTTGGCTCATCGGTGTCGCCACAAAAAGTGCCCCGTAAAGCTCTTTCATCGTTTGCTCTTCATGAACCCGCGCAATCGAACGATACCAGCGCTCTTTTAGGCTCAACGAGGGATAAACCTCTTGGATAGTCCCACGCGCACGAAACCCTTTGAGATAATCCAAAAAGGTCACTTTGCCCACTTGCAGTTCAACCAATACTTCTCGCCCGCGAAGATCACGTAGATAAGGGCTCATAACGCATCGGCACAAAGATCCGTTATCCAAACGCAGTTTCATAGAGGTTTTAGGCTGATCGTTAATGAGCCGTACCTCTTGATCGATCACTTGGGCACGTATGAGCGGATCATCAAAACGTTTGAATTGCGTAAAATTGGAATATTCTAGTGAAAGGGAAAGTGAAGCGATTAAAAGGAGAAAGAGAATAAAAAAAGAGCCGCTTTTGGAGTCGAACAGTTCAATGCGCTCCAGCTTGGACACTAGATTACCGGCATAGAGAAGTTCTCATCTGAGACATCCATCACCGCAGGTTTCATATCAATGCTTTCGTACACAATCTGCGCCGCACCGAACGTCGGTTTATCGACAAAACGGGTGAATTTTTTCTGGAACATAAGTTTTACATGCCCTGTGGGACCGTTACGCTGTTTGCCGATAATAATCTCGGCCTCTTCCTCTTCTTTTTCAACGTATTTGGAAATAAACTCTTTACCTGAGGCAATGGCATCTTTTTCCCGCTCTTTTTCCTCTTTGTACAAATAGACATCGTTACGATAAACAAAGAGGATGATATCGGCATCCTGCTCAATCGACCCCGATTCACGGATATCGCTGAGCATCGGGCGCTTATCCGAGCGTGATTCGAGTGAACGGTTCAGCTGTGAAAGGGCAACAATCGGGATCTCCAACTCCCTAGCGAGCATTTTGAGTCCGCGTGATATTTCACTCACCTCTAGGTGACGATCCTTCCCCCCGACTCCGCTCATAATTTGGAGATAGTCGATGACGGCGAGTTCAATCTCAGGGTGACGGCTTTTGAGTTTACGCAATTTTGAACGAAGCTGATTGATGTTCAACGAGCCGTGATCATCGACAAAAAGCTTGCTGTGTTTCATTTTGTCTACGGCATCATTAAGTCGTTTGTACTCCTCAGGATTCATATCCCCCAAACGTAAACGCTGTAGCTGAATAGAAGTTTGGACACTCAAAAGTCGCAGCATCAGCTGTTCTGCCGGCATCTCGAGAGAGAAAAAGGCAACCCCTTTCCCCTTTTCTAGGAGATTTTGAACCATATTAAGTGCAAACGAGGTTTTCCCCATTGCAGGACGTGCGGCTATAATGACGAGATCCCCTTTTCCAAATCCGGTCGTCATCTTGTTGAGTTCAGCATACCCCGTATCAACACCCACCAAAACAGCATCGCCACGCGCCCGCATCTCTTCAATGTAAGCCATCGTGTCGTCGGTAATTTTTGGAGCATCTTTAAAATCGGTCGCTTGTGAACTTTGGGTAATTTCATAGAGCTTTTTCTCAACCAAATCGACAACATCCGCGCCGCAGAGATCTTCACTCAGCGTCACGCGCTTAATCTCTGTCGTAAGGGTGAGCAAATGACGCTTCATTGCCTTGTCTTTGATCTCTTGAACGTAGGCAGTTGTGTTGGAAATCGGATTGGCGGTGAGGATTTCAACCATAACCCGTTCATCGAATTTTTGACGCCCTGTGAGCTCTTTTTTGACAAACTCTTCATCAATCGGGAGATCACGGTGTGCCAGCGTGAGCATGGAGCGATAGATCTCTTGGTGGGCCGCGAGATAAAAATCTTCGGGAGTTAATACCGCTTCAAACTCATCAAATTGTGCAGGGTCAAAAATGATTGAGCTGAGTACAGAGCGTTCAAAAGCAAGATTGTATAATGATTCTTCCACTTCAGTCCTCTTCCTTGGCCATTTTTTCGACCTCTTCTACAAAACGATCCACAAGTTCATCTTCATTGAGACGTGCAACCACTTCCCCTTTGACCATGACAAGACCTGACCCTTTACCGTACGCGATAGCGACATCGGCATGTTTTGCTTCACCGATGGCATTAACCACACACCCCATGACCGATATATCAAGCGGTTTTTTGATGTGCTTTGTCCGCTCTTCAATAATCGCCACCGCAGAGACTAAATCAGCCTCAATGCGTCCACATGTTGGGCAGGAGATAATATTAACGCCATCTTTTGCTGCACCGCTGTCTTTGAGTATCGCGCGTCCTACTTTGATCTCTTCTTCGAGTTCACCCGTGATAGATACGCGCATCGTATCCCCGATCCCGTCAAGCAAAAGAGCCCCTAATCCGATCGCACTTTTGATCGTCGCATGAAAAATCGTCCCTGCTTCCGTAACACCCAAATGAAACGGATAGTCATTTTTAGGACGCAACATCCGATACGCTTCCACTGTCCGCTGTACATCGCTGGCTTTGAGGGAGACTTTGATATCCGTAAATCCTAAATCTTCAAGAAACTTGATGTTGTATTCCGCTGAGGCCACCATTCCCTCTGCCGTTTGTCCATAACGCTGTTCAAACTCTTTTTCCAAACTTCCTGCATTTACCCCGATACGAATAGGGATATGTCTCTCCTGACACGCTTTGACAATCTCTTTAATACGCGATTTTTCGCCAATGTTGCCGGGATTAAAACGGATACAGTCCACTACTTGCGCAGCAATGAGGGCAAGTTTGTAGTTGAAATGGATATCGGCAACCAACGGCAGCGAAATCTGCTCTTTAATCGCTTTGAGCGCCAATGCATCTGCCTCTTCAGGAACCGCAACACGGACAATATCACACCCTGCAAAATGGAGGCGATTGATCTGTTCAACCGTTGCGGCAACATCGGACGTGCGCGAATAGGTCATCGACTGTACCGAGATGGGGGCATCTCCACCTATGGCGACATTTCCGACGTAAATTTTTTTGGTAGGATAACGTGTAATCATAGGGTGATTGTAGCTTGTTGGATGTTAATTTTACGTAAACTCAATAGGGTCCATGTCAATCTCCATCGTCGGTGATTTAACCGACTTGATGGCACGTATAAGTTCGGTGCTTTTATCGCTGCGCAGCAAAATTTGAAAGCGGTATTTCCCCCCGATTTTTTCTATGGGCGAAGCACCAAATCCCACCACCTCAATCGTAGGGACGGTATTTAATTGTGCGCTTGCTTCTTCCATCACTTCTTTGGCTTTTAAACCGTTTGCATGGGAAAAAAGCAATCGTGCCAGTTTTTTATGCGGCGGATATTTCCCCTCTCGCAAGGCTAGCTCACTACGCAAAAACAACTCATAATCGTCTAAATACGCTCTGAAAAAGTACTCATTAAAACTCTGTACAATAACCGTTGAGTCTTCCTTGCGCCCGCTGCGTCCTGCGATTTGTATCAGCAACGAGAGCCCTTTTTCTCTGGCGCGATAATCGGCTTGTGCCAACAGGTTGTCGATCCCCATCACGACGCCAAGGGTAATGTCGTGATAATCGTGCCCTTTAGAGAGCATCTGCGTCCCTACGAGTAAATCGATTTCTCGATTATTAAAGGCTTTGAGGGTTTTAATCAGCTTATTTTGCGTCGTAATCACATCACGGTCAAACTGCGCCACATTCATCCCATCCACAATTGTGCGTAAATGCTCTACGGCTTCTGCCGTTCCTAAACGAGAATTAGTCAAATGAGAGCTTTGGCATTTAGGACAAATACGCGGTAACACTTCGGTATAGTTACAATAATGGCACTTCAATGCTTTGGCATTACGATGTAAACTCATCCCAACACTGCAAAACGGGCATTCTATCGTATAACCGCAACTATCACACATCATGTACTTGAAATTCGCCCGCGTAGGAATAAAAACAATCCCTTGATGACCTTCATGATAATTTTTCACAATCGCTTCATCAATAAATGGCGTTAATGCCTCAATGGAAGGTTCAAATACAAACATACGCTTAGACGTATAATATCCACCGCGAAGGCGAAAATAAGGATATTTGGCGTAACTCGACAAACTGGGTGTTGCACTGCCCAATACCACCGGAATATTAAGGATCTTGCCCGTATAAATAGCCATATCACGTGCATTATAACGAGGTCTGGATGAGGATTTATAGCTTTCATCATGCTCCTCATCCACCACAATGATCCCTAAATCTTGCAAGGGTAAAAACAGTGCCGATCGCGGACCTGCAACGATGTGGGCACTTCCGTCATAAATTTTTGCTAACGTTATTTTCTTTTGCTTTGGGGTCATTTTCGAGTGCCACAACACAAAAACCTCCCCAAAATGGCGCTTGAAACGCTCTTCCATCTGCGGGGTGAGGGAGATTTCTGGAAGCAGTAAAAGAGCCCGCTTTCCCTCACTTAAAATTTCATCCATCCGCTTCATGTAAATTTCACTCTTCCCCGCACCGGTATCACCGAATAATAGGGATACTGGATGTGAGCGGATAAAATTGAAGGCTTCATTTTGATTTTTCGAGAGTGTAATGTCCACCTCAACAGTACTCTGTATTAAGTCGCCAAAATGAGTTTCGATTTCATAGGGGACACATAAATTAAGTGCCTCACCAAGAGAACATCCATAATACTCCGCCATAAACTGTGCCATTTTTATTTGAGTAGAAGAAAAAGAAAAAGAGAGAACTTCACCGATCGGCTGTGTCTTAAATATCGGCTGTTCGGTACTGTCTATAACAACACCCTTCATTTCGCGCTTGCTCAAGGTAAGTGAAACTTGCATGCCAATTTCTAGGAGAGTGTCACTGTGATACGTAAGCAGTTCGAGAGGAGAGCCCAGGAGGGCTATTTGAAAAAAATAACGCAGATTTTACTCTGTTAAAAGTCTGCAGTTTGCGGTCGTATGGACACAATCAAACGTTCCAGTCCCCTGCGTGTAGGTAAATGTTGTATTGGCACCCAAGATGCGAAAGTTGTACGTAGTAGCCGTCGCTTTCATCCAATGACCATTTCCAGCACCAGTCGTAATCCCATACTGCAGCAAAGAACCATTGGCCAGATTATTATCATTATCATCAAAGATTACAACACCCGCTGTATTATTTGCTACTCCCTGATCAAGAGCAGCAATATATGCACTGTTTCCTTGCAGTAAACGAGCTTGCCGTTCACTCACAATCGCGGAACGAATTGCCGCAACATCACTACGCCCTTTGGCTATTTGTGCATCGTCACGGGTAGCCGCAAATTTTGGAATCGCAATAGCAGCCAATATCCCTAATACAACAATGACGAACACTAACTCTATCATGGTAAAAGCAAAACGCTTCATGTATACTCCTAATTATTATGAGTCTGATTATAAGGTGATATTTGATCCGCCAAAACTGTATGTCACTCCTGATACATCGCTCATTCTTTGTTTTCGGCTCAATAGGTGTGCTGCGTCACAAACTGCTGTACTCGCTCCCGTCTGAATCGCACTTGCAGCAGTTGATGCTACTTCTGTAACTGTCAAATTACCATCTGTTGTCCCAATCACTGAATAGCATCCCATGCCAAGATTTGCGTTGACTAAATCTGCGGCGGTAAAAGCAGCTTTTGCGGTATACTGAGCACCAGAATCTCCAATGATACGTGAAAGATTCATCACTTCTTTTGAAACTTGTGCATCATCACGTGTTGCTACGAGTTTCGGAATGGCAACTGCTGCCAAAATACCAAGAATAACAATAACGAAGACTAATTCAATCATAGTGAAAGCATATCTCTTCATCTTATATCCCGATTGCGCTGAGTTTTACGATTGACTAAAAATCCCAAAAATCAATTCAAAATAAGCGTAACACGTTTGCAGGAAACCCTGCAAACATGGCTAACTTAGAAAGTAACAGATGCTCCACCAAAGTGGTGAGTAACAGCAGTTGCGCCACTAATTTTTTGTTTTTGACTTAATACATGTGCTGCTGTACAAACCGCTGCTGTCGCTGCAGTTTGAGTAGAACTACCAGCATTTGATGCCACCTCTGTAACCGTTAAGTTACCATCAGCCGATCCCGTAAGAGAATAACATCCCATCGCAAGATTGGCATTTGTTATATCCGCCGCAGTAAAAGAACCCTGTGCTGTATATTGAGCACCAAGATCATTGATCTTAGTTGAAAGATTCGTAACCTCTTTTGAAACTTGTGCATCATCACGTGTTGCTGCGAGTTTCGGAATGGCAACTGCTGCCAAAATACCAAGAATAACGATAACGAAGATCAACTCGATCATAGTAAAACCAGAACGTTTCATGGCTTACTCCTTATAGGTCTAAAAAAGTAGTTACACTCGTAACTCTGAATACCATTATGTGCCTTTTACTCTTAAAAAATAATTAATTCACTATTCACTAGAATAATAATTTATTATTTAATTTCAAAACAATTCATTCTCTTTAATTACGATTAAACATAAGGGGCGTATAATTCGCGACATATTGTCACTTAACCTTTTATAGGAATAGTGTATCGAGACATAAAGGGACAGCAATACCATGATATCCGCAGAGATTGAAACGCTAGGGATTAAAAACGCTCAAAAGATTTTCCACAATCTGAGCTTTGATGAATTGATCGAACATGAGTTGCAAAACGGCGAGTGCGCCCTTGCCAGCAGCGGTGCCACCATGGTTGATACGGGTATTTTTACAGGCCGAAGTCCCAAAGATAAGTATTTTGTCAATGAAGATCCGTCAAACAAATACATTGCTTGGGGCGATGTTAACAAGCCTATCGACAAAGCGATTTTCAATGAGCTGTTGGAAGTTGCCAAAGCGCAACTCTCTAATAAATCCCTTTATGTAACCGATGTTTTTTGCGGCGCAAGTGCCGAGAGCAAACGATCTGTCCGTTTTATCTCTGAAATCGCATGGCAATCGCATTTTGTCAAAAACATGTTTATACGTCCAAGTAGTGATGAACTCACTACATTTAAACCTCAGTTCACCGTTCTCAATGCATGCAAAGCGACCAATGAGCAATGGAAAAACCATGGTCTTAATTCTGAGGTCTTTGTTCTCTTTGATGTCGAAGAAAACTTATGCATTATCGGCGGAACATGGTACGGTGGCGAAATGAAAAAAGGAATTTTTTCAATGATGAATTATTGGCTTCCTCTTGAGGGGAAACTGGCAATGCATTGTTCTGCAAATGTAGGTCCAAATAATGATACGTGTTTATTTTTTGGACTTAGCGGCACAGGAAAAACCACACTCTCTACTGATCCTGAACGGGCATTGATCGGGGATGATGAACACGGCTGGGATGATAATGGTGTCTTCAATTTTGAGGGGGGATGCTACGCAAAAGTAATCAACCTTGACCCTTCTAGCGAGCCAGAGATTCATGCTGCTATTCGGAAAGGTGCCTTACTCGAAAATGTAGTATTTAACGAAGATGGTATTGTCAACTACGAAGATGGTTCGAAAACTGAAAATACCCGCGTCTCTTACCCAATTGAGCACATCGAAAATCACAAACCATCGTTGCAAGCGGATCATCCACAAAACATCATCTTCCTTTCAGCCGATGCATTTGGAGTACTCCCTCCGGTAAGCAAGCTTTCTAAAGAGCAAGCTATGTATTATTTTCTCAGCGGGTATACGGCAAAAGTTGCGGGAACAGAGCGTGGGATTACAGAGCCTGTTGCGACTTTTAGTTCATGTTTTGGCGAAGCGTTCTTGCCTTTGCACCCGACAGTGTATGCAAAACTTTTGGGTGAAAAAATCGACAAACACAGTGTTAATGTCTATTTGGTAAATACCGGATGGACGGGTGGAGCTTACGGCGTTGGAAAACGGATGAGCATCAAAGATACCCGTTCATGTATCCGTGCTATTCTCGATGGCTCGATTCGCGAAAGTGAATTTGACACAACCAATACATTCCGCTTCAACATTCCAAAAACACTTAAAGGTGTCGATCCTATTATTCTAAATCCACGGAATGCCTGGGCTGATAAAGAGGCGTATCTCGTACAGCGTGACAATTTAGCCGCGATGTTTATCAAAAACTTCAAAAAATACAATGGACAAAATGGTTTTGATTTCTCAGCTGCCGGTCCGAAGGTTATAGATTAAATACCCCGTTCGTGCTGAGCTTGTCGAACCATGAACACCCTTCGACAGGCTCAGGGCGAACGTAAATTATACTACCAAGGAACCTCGTCTGTGTTAACGTAGTTTTTACCCGTACCGTCTAAAACATCTGAACATTCTTGCTGTGCCGCTTCTTCTTTAAAACTTCCACAATCAATTTTGTACACAACTTTACCCGTGACATGATCCAAAAGCATCGAAGCATGTACTTTTCCATCTTTTTTGTACTCATAACTTTGCTTATTTTGGGAAAGAACCCACCCTTTTTTCTCCAGCTCATCATTCTTTGTGAATTCAACCGAGCCATTTCCGTCCACTTTTTGTTTTGATGCCGTTTTTGCGGCTTTATGCGCTTCAGTAATTGTTGTTGCAATAATAGCATCAGCTTGGGCAAGACTGTACTGTAAATAGGCAATATAGCCTAATCCGGCAGCTGCTACTAATGAGATTGCCATACCGGCACGTGTATAACCTTTACGTTGCATAAGTCATTCCTCAAATAAGTGATATCGGCTTAATTATGCCCAATATTTCTTAAAAGAATAAACAATTGTCATAAAAGAGTAATATTTGGAATCCCGCTTACGCGGGAGAAGAGAAGTCGTTAGATTAGCAAGAATACGTTGAAATGAACTCGAAAGCTGTTGGACGTGCTTCGTCTGGCCATACTTGCGTTTCAAATTTGTAGTTTTGGTATGTATCGATAAACAATTCGCTCATAACCGGGCGTAAAAATTCATTGTTTGCAATAAGAGCTTCAAGCGCTTCACGAAGTGTGTGCGGCATTTGTTGAATCCCTTTTTCACGAATTTCATTCAGACTAAGCTCAAATAAATCTTCATCCATTGGTCCCACCGGAACCATTTTATTTTTAATACCGTCAAGACCCGCAAGCATCATTGCCGTAAAGGCCAAGTATGGGCATGAAGTAGAGTCAGGGAAACGCATTTCAATACGTGTCGCTTTTTCACCCGCACCATATGGTACGCGGCATGAAGCTGAACGATTTTGGCTTGAATACGTCAAGATTGACGGTGCTTCAAAACCTGGGATCAAACGCTTATAAGAGTTGGTTGATGGATTCGTAAATGCTGCGATAGCTTTTGCATGTTTAAAAATCCCGCCTACGTACTGAAGCGCTGTTTCGCTCAAATTACTGTAGCCACCCTCTTTGTAGAATGTATTTTTTCCGTCTTTCCAGATTGATTGGTGAACGTGCATACCGTTACCATTATCACCATAAAGCGGTTTTGGCATGAAAGTAACTGTTTTGCCATTAAGGTGCGCTACCATTTTGATAACGTATTTGAGTTTTTGTACGTTGTCCGCAGCATTTACAAGAGTATCGAATACGATACCGATTTCGCCTTGACCCTGTGCTACTTCGTGGTGACCCAAAATAACTTCAAGACCCACTTGCTCCAGAACCAACATCATTTCTGCACGTAAATCAACCATCGTGTCGATTGGTGCTACCGGGAAGTAACCCCCTTTAGTACGTGGGCGGTGGCCCGTGTTGTAACCGTCAGGAAATGATTTTGCATCGTTCCATGAACCCTCTTCTGTATCGACTTCATAATAGGAACAGTTTACTTCATCGCGAATTTTAACATCATCAAAAACGAAAAATTCATTTTCAGGCCCGAAATACGCAACATCACCTACACCCGCATTTGCAAGATGCTGTAATGCTTTTTTAGCGATTGAACGTGGGCATTTTTCGTACATTTGCCCTTTGTAAATGTCAAAAACGTCACAAAAAACGATAATGGTCGGATCAGCTGTGAACGGGTCCATAAATGCAGTTTCAGCTTCCGGCTTCAACAACATATCCGAACGGTTAATTGGCTGCCATGCATCAATAGATGAACCATCAAACGGAAGACCGTTTTCAAATGCTGCTGCACTTACAGCGCTGTAGCGGTAGGTAACATGATGCCATGTCCCTTTCATATCTGTGAAGCGAAAATCTACGAACTGAACATCGTTCTCTTTACAAAAACTAAAAAACTCGTCGACGCTGTTTACGAATTTACCCATGCGTTTCTCCTGAAATATAATAATAGTTCAAAAAGTATAGCGAATTAAACGTTAAACGTGATAAGGTACAGTGCCTAAAATTTAATCATTGTCCGTTCTTTGTTTCGGTATAACGCACATTTTGTGTATCCAACACTGCGCGCCAAGGCTTCCGCTTCATGGCTAAACATCCCTACTTGATCGATACGGTGAGCATCTGAGGCAAATGTGATCGGAATTTCTAATGCCGCTATCTCTTCTAGCAGTCCTAGAGAAGGATAGGCCTCGCCTACGGGTTTGCGCCATCCAGAAACATTAATCTCAATCGCCATATCTGCTTTTTTGATTGCTTTGAGCGCATTTTTGGCCAATAATCGAATGTCTGTTTTTGGAAAAAAATTAAAAACTTTGAGCAAGTCCAAATGGCCGACGATGTTAAAATGCCCCGTTTTCGCCATGGCCTCGACCAATCCAAAGTAATGCGTATAGACTTCATCCATATCAGCGCTATCGTATTTGGCAATAAATTCCGGATTATCAAACCCCCACTCATCAATAAAATGAACCGAGCCTATCGTATAATCGCATTCTCTTTTTAAAACCCGATCATCCATGTGACCTGGAAGAAAATCTATTTCATAGCCTAACAGTACGGTAATTTTGTCACTGTAGCGCGCTTGCGCTTCTCTTACCCACTGCTCGTACAGATCCATTTGTGCAAAATCCATACGATATTGCGGATCACAGTTCATCGGTGCATGATCCGAAAACCCAAAATAGTCCGTACCGCACGCAATCGCTGCTTCGACATACTCATTTACGGTTCCCGTTGCATGATTGCACAGTATGGTGTGATTATGGAGGTCAACTTTCATGCGATTTCCTATTGAAAATAATCATTTTCATGATATTATAGTGCAATATTTCGAACCTGAGGTAACTGTATTATGACGCAAGAAGAACTTGACGCGCTTATGAATGAAGATATTGATATCGATGCGGGTGATATGCTTTCGGAAACTGCCGCTGAGAGTGAGGAGGATGACTCCATATTTAACGAGGATGATTATCGTGTTTCAGCTATTCATAGCTGGCCGCCTCCGCCACCTACAGATGACAATAAAATGGTCCATCAGCTCGATGATGTCACCAAAGAGAGTGAAGAAAAAGCAACTGAAATTTTTGATCTTATTGAAGGTATCAGCAATGATTTAGGCGATGCCGAAGAAACTGTTAGCGAAATTGATCAGGTTTTAGATGCCAATATTACCCTGTTTCAAACATTATGCACAAAGTTTCCTCATGTCGAAGCATTTCAAGTTCAACTGGAAAAAAATCAATCCGCGAAAGAGCATACGGATGCATTGCTTTCCATGACGGGACGTAACATTGATACCGTTATGAACATCATGGACATAATGCAATATCAAGACATTCACCGTCAAAAAATTGAGCGGGTCATCAATGTCATGCGTGCACTTTCTACGTACATGAACCATCTCTTTTCAAGTAAAATCGAGGATAATAAGCGCGTTGCTTCTGCTGTTCATCTTCCCGGTGATCAAGGCACTGAAAATGTTGTCTCTTCTGAGGAAATCGAAGCATTGCTCGCCTCATTCGGACAAAAATAAAGAGGTGATTCCCGACATACTCGGGAATGACGATTAACTCTTATACTTCATTTTTTTAACACCTTTTACACGGTAAAATTCCATTAAAATTACAAACGAATCGAGAACAGGCTTTGAAAAAAGTGGAACTCCTTTCCCCTGCGGGAAATTTAGAAAAACTTAAAATTGCTATCGACTACGGCGCTGATGCCGTTTATGGCGGGGTCAGCCACTTCTCGCTTCGTATCCGATCGGGCAAAGAGTTTGATTTGGAGAGCTTCAAAGAGGGGATAGACTACGCTCATGAACGCGGGCGAAAAGTCTACGTAACCATCAATGGATTTCCCTTTAATTCCCAGCTAAAACTTCTCAAAGAGCACATTGCGACCATGGCCGCTTTGGGGCCTGATGCTTTTATTGTAGCTACTCCCGGTGTTCTTAAGCTCGCGCACCAGATCGCCCCGCAAATCCCTCTGCACCTCTCGACACAAGCAAATGTTATGAACGTCTTGGATGCACAAGTGTATTATGACATGGGCGCACGCCGTATCATTGCTGCGCGTGAAATCTCCCTCAAAGATCTGACAATCATCAAAGAAGAACTCCCTGATTTGGAGATCGAAGTTTTTGTTCACGGTTCCATGTGTTTTGCTTACAGCGGACGATGTTTGATTTCAACCTTGCAAAGCGGGCGTGTTCCTAACCGTGGAAGCTGTGCAAACGACTGCCGATTTCCGTATGAAATCTTTGCCTCCAATCCAGAAACAGGAACACTGTTTAAGCTTGTCGAAGAAGAGGGAATCGGTACGTACATTATGAATTCTAAGGACCTTAATCTCGCTTCTCATATGAAAGAGATTTTAGAGAGCGGATGTATTGATTCGGTAAAAATCGAGGGGCGGACAAAATCACCCTATTACGCAGCCATCACCGCAAAAACCTATCGCCGCGCCATTGATGATTTTTATGCAGGAAAATTTGACGGGGATGTCTATCAACGTGAACTCAACACAACACAAAATCGCGGATTTACCGATGCATACCTGATCAACCGCCCTTTTGAAAAACATGATGGACAAAATCTGGATTTCACAATGATGATGGGAACCCACCAAGTTGCGGCAATTGTCGATGAAAGCCGTGAATTTTTTGAATGCAAATACAAAACTTTTCCTGGCGATGTGATGGAACTCGTATTCCCAGAAGGCTCTGAATTGATGGAAATCGACAATGAGATCGGCACCATTTTTTGTGAAAATGGGCAATGGAATATCCGCTTTAAACAGCTCATCGCTGAAAATGGCAAAGTTTGGGATCAGGTTCACAGCGGCAATCTTAACCGCTTTAAACTTCCGTGCATATTGCCAGCTTATACCTTTTTCCGTATCCTCGCAACCGAGGATATGGGAACAATTACCAAATCTTAAATTTACACCAAGGAAAAAAAATGAAATTTGTATCGATTATTATGGGGAGTAAAAGTGATTTTGACGTTATGAAATCCTGCTCTCAAACGCTTGAAGAATTCGGTGTTTCGTATGAACTTATCATCTCATCGGCTCATCGAAGTCCTGAACGTACCAAAGATTACGTTATCGCTGCAGAAGCAAAAGGGGCACAGGTGTTTATCGCAGCTGCTGGAATGGCCGCTCATTTGGCAGGTGTTTTGGCATCTAAAACCATAAAACCAATCATCGGGGTTCCTATGAGCGCATCAGCACTCAACGGTATCGATGCTCTTTTGTCTACCGTTCAAATGCCTGCTGGAATGCCTGTAGCTACTGTAGCTATCGGTAAAGCCGGAGCCATTAACTCAGCCTATTTGGCGATGCAGATCCTTGCACTTGAGAATGAAGAGCTTCGTATGAAGCTACAAGAAGACCGAATTGCCAAGGCAAAAAAAGTGGAAATGGATTCACTGGAGATTGAGACCATACTTTAATTTTACACGCCAAAGGAACGCGTCCCTTTCGGCTACGTTAACACTAGGTTTCCTTCGGCAGGAAGCCCACGCAGACTTATCTGCTTTTTTAGGTACGCCTTTTGCTTTAGAGTATTAAATGACAAAAGGGTATGAAAATGCACGAACACTGGATGAGTATTCACGAATATGCCGACTTGACCAACATGGAAGTTGAAGCCGTTGAAGCTCTAATTGTTCGCGGGAAACTTACAACGATTGTTGAAGAGGGTGTCGTTCTCATCGATCCCTCACAAAGTATGGGCGATATCGTACCCGCAACGCTCCATGATCTTAGCGCATCGCAAGGCGACATCACAATGGGTGCGAGTTTCGTCGAAAAAACGATCGGCACAATCATCAATCTCCATGAAAAAGTTCTCTCTGCCAAAGAAGAGACGATTGAATCGATCAAAAATGAAAATGTGTTTTTAAAAGAAGCGCTGGGTTCTTTGCAAGAACTTTATGACGAAGACCGCCGTACCATCGACATCCTCACCACTCAGCTCAAACTCTCCCAGCAAGAAGTCGAATTTATGCGCCGTAAATACAAACTGATGTGGGGAAAAGTCATCGAAGAACACGCGGCTCAATGAATATCGAACATGAATGCATTGCGTGTATTATAGGCCAAAGCAAACGAGTCTCTGAAGCAATTGGTGCGAGTGATGCACTGGCTAACGCCATACTCTCTCATGTTCAAACCTCATTGGATAATCCTGATTTCGATCTCTCTCCTCCCGTTATAGCAGCTCCATTGTATGAAGAGATGGCACGTTTGAGTCAAAAAGTCGATCTCTACGATGAGCAAAAAGCACATGCTACCGCACAAGCGACTCACTACATCCCCTTTTTACGCAGAACGATTGAAAAAAGCGATGATCCGTTTATGGCACTGCTAAAAACAGCCGTTGTCGGAAACGTCATCGATTTGGCTGCCGAAGTCTCCTTTGATCTTCACGGAGCGATCACCTCGGTATTTGAGACCCCTTTTGCTCACGATGACACGGAAAAATTGCGAGAGAAACTGAAAAATGCAAAAACGCTCCTCTATATCGGTGACAATACCGGTGAACATTTGTTTGATGCTCTTGCTATAGAGCAGCTAAAAAAGCTTTATTCAGAACTTGCCATTTTTTACATGGTACGCGGTAATTTCATCATCAACGATGTCACGATGAAAGAAGCAAAAGAAGCCAATATGGATCAATTGTGTACTTTGATTGACAGTGGTGTCAATACTCCGGGTTTCGTCTATGAACGTGCAACGCCTCAAGCACAAAAACTGTTTGAATCGGCAGATGTCATTATCGCAAAAGGTATGGGAAATTATGAATGTATGACCCCGATACAACGTCCAAGCATCTGTTTTTTACTAAAGGTAAAATGTTCGGTTGTCTCCCGTTCATTGGGTCATGAAATAGGTTCTATTATCTGTAAGATAGACTAAGTTATACTTCCACCACTATTTAGCGGAGACTTTTTATGATTACATTCGGCGATATGCTTTTAAAACTTCAACAATTTTGGAATGAGCAAGGGTGTGCTATCGTTCAACCTTATGATATTCCTGCGGGTGCGGGTACGTTTCATCCGGCAACCTTTTTACGCTCTCTTGATTCACAACCGTGGTCCGTAGCCTATGTCGCTCCTAGCCGTCGTCCAACCGATGGTCGCTATGGCGAAAACCCTAACCGTCTAGGGAGCTACTATCAGTTTCAAGCGCTTATCAAACCAAGTCCCGAAAACATCCAAGAACTCTATCTCAAAAGCTTAGAATACCTGGGGCTGAATCTCAAAGATCATGACATCCGTTTCATCGAGGACAACTGGGAATCTCCTACGCTGGGTGCATGGGGTCTGGGCTGGGAAGTGTGGCTCAACGGTATGGAAGTTACGCAATTCACCTATTTTCAGCAAGTGGGTGGAATCGCGTGTGATCCCGTCGCAGTCGAAATAACCTATGGAACAGAGCGTTTAGCGATGTATCTCCAAGGCGTTGACACGGTATTTGACATCGTATGGAGTGAAAACCAATACGGCAAGACTCTCTATCGTGACATCCATAAAGAGGGTGAAATTCAGTTTAGCAAATACAATTTTGAGATTGCCGATACTGCCATGCTTTTTGCCGAGTTCGAATCCAAATCTGCTGAGTGCAAACGGTGTCTTGAAGCCGAGCTACCTCTGCCTGCTTACGATCTGTGCATGATGGCATCCCATACGTTTAATACGCTTGATGCCCGCAAAGCGATCTCGGTGACGGAACGTGCTAATTATATCCTCAAAATCCGTGAGCTCTCCCGCGGGTGCGCCGAGCTGTATAAATCCCAAGAGGCTGAACGAATTTTACGTGTCAAAGCGTAACTTCCCCTTTAAAGCTAAAATTGAGTGTTTTTTCAACGTATTCGAACTAAATTGACGTTTTAACTCATTTATTACTCATACAATTTTAAAAATCATGCTAAAATAATTGCATGAATAGTAATGATGCCCACTTAGTAGCTCCTGTAGGCCATAATTATGTGGTTGCAGTTATCGATGCCGACAGAATAATCAATCATGAACTCAGTACACAACTTCGACATACCGGATGTACCGTATTACAGGCCTATGAGTCTGAAGAAATTGCCGGAATTTTCGATCAGGATCTCGATTTTATCATCATTGATCCGATCAGCGAATCGTGCCATGACTTTTCAATGTGCAACTATATCAGCACTACTACCAAAACAGGGGTCATCGTCTTTACTCGTAACCCACAGCATGAGAAGCGAGACTCTCTTTTTGAATGCGGAATTTTAGAATGTTTTTACAAAGATGAACCTCTAAGTGAAGTAGTCAACGAGATGCTGCAGCTTTTTAAAACTGTTAAAAGCAATAACGACTTCCGTCTTTGTATCATTACCGATGCCGAAATTACCCGTGAAAAACTAAAGAAATTGATTTTTCATCGCAACTACACTTCTTGTTTTTTGGACAATTGCAATGAAATCAAAAAGAAATGGGAATACAATGCCCACGATTATCCCGATCTTCTAATCTTGGATCTTAAAAAATCAGAACATGTCAAAGAGGCATTTGAGTTTATTCACTACATCAGAATTCAAAAATTATTGGAAATACCCATCATTGCCATGCTGGATTCCGATGAACGAAACCTCTCTCCAAAACTCTATCGTGCTGGGGTCAATGACGTTTTGATCGCTCCTTATTCTCACGAAAAACTTCTCTCGATGATCACCCATCACCTCGATTACCGTATCAGTAAAAAACAGCTTAAATACGAGCAATCCCTCTCCAATCAGCTTAAAGCCATGATCGATTCAAGCAGCATCGTCTCCAAAGCAAATACCAGCGGCATCATCACCTATGTCAATGAAGAGTTTTGTCATATTAGCGGATACACCGTCCAAGAGCTGCTCGGTCAGCCGCATAATATCATCCGCCATCCAGACAACGCTCCGGAACTGTTTGAACAAATGTGGAATATGCTCCAAAGTAAAAAGACATTTCACGGTATTGTCATGAACCGTCGAAAAGACGGTACAACCTACTATGTTGACAGCAGCATTGCGCCGATACTCGATGATAATGATACGATCATAGAATACATCAGCATACGCTATGACGTCACTCCTTTGATTGAAAAACAGCATGAAATCGAAGATCAACGCCGTCAGATTCAAAATGTTCTCGATGCCCAAACCAGTCTTATCTGTATGGTTGACAAAATAACAGGGATACGGCAAGCCAACTCTAATTTTATGGAATTTTTAGGTATATCAACTATCAATGACGATGAATGCCAATGCAAATATTTAAATGAACTGTTTTTAGATGCCGCAGATGCCTTTACGGTAAAACACGGTGAGCGTTACGTTTGGCTTGACCGTCTTTATGAGATGAGGAAAAAATTTATCACCGTTGTGATGAAGGACCATTTTAACAACCATCATGTTTTCTCGATTCATGTCGCTATGATTCACGACACCCATTTTAGCAATAATACTTGCTATCTAGTCACGCTGGACAATGTCACCGAGCTCACTCGTGCACTGAGAGAAACCAAAGCCGCTTCTGCAGCAGAAAGCCGCTTTTTAGCTACTATGAGCCACGAGATCAGAACTCCGCTCAACGGGATATTAGGTTTTTCCGAATTGCTCAGTGAAACGCCTTTGAATGCTCAGCAACTCAATTACCTCAAAGCGATTGAATCAAGCGGTGAGACGCTTCGCCAGATCATCAATAATATTTTGGATGTGATGAAAATGGATCAGGAACATCTCGAACTGATCTCCCAACCGACCAATATTATCGGCGAACTCGAAGCAATGATCTACCCTTTCTATTCACAAGCTGCCAAAAAAGAGGTCGATTTGCTCGTTTACCTCGATCCAAAGCTTCCCTTGACCGTCGAAATCGATCCTCTGCGGCTCAAACAAGTTCTCATCAACCTCATCAGCAATGCGATCAAATTTACACCTAGCCATAAACGAATCTATGTCCGTGTCAAACACCTCAAAACAGCCGAGGAAAAAATCTCGATTGGAATTACCGTCGCCGATGAGGGAATCGGAGTTAAAGAAGAACAAAAAGCCAATATTTTCAAACCGTTTGTCCAAGCGGACAACTCCATCTCGAGAGAATACGGCGGAACAGGATTAGGGCTCAATATCGTACTGCGTGTTATCGCTGCAATGGGAGGTCATCTCTCCTTTAAAAGCACCTACACAAAAGGGTCTGTTTTTCATACTACTTTGGAATTTCCAACCGATTCATCCGCTTATACGTATCAATGCCAACATAGTACAACCTATTTGTATGTACCCGTTTCAACGCCATCGCCTCGCTTACAACTGGTGGAAAAATATCTCAAACGATTTCAATGCTGTGAATCCAAACTGTGTCGGATCAATACCCTTGAGTCTTTGAGCGACACCTCTAATGTGAATATCATCTTGTTTATGGATATGATCAGTCTGACCGAAATCCAAGCTTTGATAAAACCATTCAAAAAAGTGATTTTTTTCATCATCCCAACGCTTCAATCAACTGCTCCTTTTATGCCCTTAATCTCCAAAAATATCATATGGATATTTAACGAGCTATCTTGGTCCACCCTGGCAAAATCTCTAGGAATTTACAATGACCATAAACTCCCGATTCCAGTAAAAAAAGATCATGTCATTTTTAAGGATCTAAAAATCCTCGTAGCAGAGGACAACGAAGTCAATCAGTTTTACATACAAGAACTGCTTACAAAACTAGGTATTGAATTTGATCTGGCCCATGACGGCTATGAAGTGGTAAAAAAGTATATTAACAACCATTACGATATGGTCTTAATGGATATCAACATGCCCAACATGGATGGCATCACAGCAACACAACAAATTTTACGATACGAAAAAGAAATCGGCAGTGAGCATACTCCTATCGTTGGGCTAAGCGCTGATGCGGTCGCAACCAATATCACCCAATACCTCAAAAAAGGTCTGAATGCCTACTTGATCAAACCGTTGCAAAGAGCGCAACTCGTCGACGTGCTCCAAGAGTATTTCCCTTCCCATATTTTTCAAGGTGCACCCTCCAGAATAAAGGAAAGACTCATCATGCACCCTACAAAATCAGATGAAAAAGAGCTGACGCGTACCGTCGCTTCACAACTCGAACTGCCTGAAGAGATCATCACTGCACTGTTTAAAAAATTCATCAATAATTCCAATCTCATCTTGTCGCAGATTCAAGAAAATACCGACGATGTCTCACAATTAAAAATGGCCATCCATTCACTCAAAGGAATCTCAAAAAATCTTTATCTCAGCGCTTTGGGAGATTTATGTGAGAACTTTGAAAAAGAGATGGTCTCCCTTTCTGCGGAACAAAAGCTGGAACGATTAGTGCAAATACGTACCCAGACCGCAGCAATGATCAAACGAATGCAGGAGGAAATTGCTTGATACAAGCCGATAACACATTTGTCATTGTCAATGTTGATGACAATGATATGAATCTGCTGCTAATACAAACGTATCTCAGCGGCATTGATGCTGTCTTCATTAATTTCACTGTTCCCACTGATGCGTTGGAATACATTCGCAATAATCCGTGTGACATGCTTATCGTCGACTACCATATGCCCTTGATGAACGGGACTCAATTGACCCAAGAACTCAAAAAAGTCGATGCGGAAATACCGGTCATCATGGTTACTGCCAGCGATACGAACGATCTCATCCAGATTGAAGCGCTTCGGGCCGGCGTCAATGACTTCATCAAAAAACCGATCAATAAAGCAATTTTGGTCAACCGCGTCCAAAACTTTATGAAACTGCGCCGGGCAATCGTCTATTTGGCAAATCAAGAAAAATCACTCCAATTTCAAGTCGATAAGGCGACCAAAACACTGCAGCGAACCGTACATGATTTGGAAGTAGCCCAGCAGATTACCCATTTTGGAAGCTGGACTTGGAATATTATGCAAGGCACATTGCATTGGTCCGATGAAACCTATCGCATATTCGGACTCAAACCGCAATCTATTCCCGCGACGTATGAGAAATTTTTACAGTTCATTCACCCCGATGACCGTGCCATCGTCCAAGAAGCCGTCGATCATGCCGTTTATCACCAAACATCCTATACCGTTCAGCATCGCATCATCGTAGGTGATAAAATCAAATACGTTCATGAGCGTGGAAATGCCTATTATGATGAGAACAATGAGCCCGTTTACATGATAGGCACAGTGTATGATACGACAGAGATGACTGAGACGTATCTAAATATAATGCAAAAAGAGCAGGAGACCCTTCGTGTTCTCTCCCGAACTGCCGAGTACAAAGACGAAGAAACAGCCAACCACATCAAGCGCGTTGCTGAATATACCGTCCTAGTGGCCAAGCACCTCAAGCTAAGCGAAAGAGAACAAGAGATCCTCTATTATGCTGCTCCTTTACACGATATCGGCAAAGTGGGGACTCCCGATCATATTCTTCTCAAACCCGGTAACCTGAAAAAAGCTGAAATGGACATCATGCGCGAGCATGTTCTCATCGGGGCCAGTATACTCGAAAATGTGACCAGCCCCTATCTCCAAGCGGGATGCATCATCTCAATGAGCCACCATGAAAAATATGACGGAAGCGGATACCCTCAAGGGCTAAGGGGAGATGATATTCCTCTGTATGGACGTATTGTTGCCATCGCCGATGTTTTCGATGCGCTCACCTCTGTACGGCCTTACAAAAAAGCATGGCCATTTGATGAGGCGATGGATTTTCTAAAACAAGAGTCCGGAAGTCATTTTGATCCTTCTATGGTTAAAATTTTTACTGAAAATGCCTCTGAAGTTCATACCATCTATACCCGTTACGAGGATTAAACAAGAATGAAAAAAGTACTTATCGTAGACGACCAAACCCTTAACCAAACCCTCATAGAGGCATACATTAACCAATATTGTGAACAACACGGCGAAACGATGAAAATCAGCACTGCCAATAATGGAATGGAAGCGGTTATCTTATGTCAAGGTGAAGCCTTTGATTTGATTTTCATGGATATTTTGATGCCCAATATGAACGGAATCGAGGCAACCAAGCATATCAGCGCCATACTTCCTGATGCCATTATCGTTATCGTCTCAACACAAGATGACGAAGAGAATCAAATCCAAGCACTTCGCAACGGAGCAAAAGACTATTTTATAAAACCGATTCAACCCGAAGTGTTCAAACGCCGTCTCCAGCTTTATATGAATATTATGAGCAGCAGTAAACACCCTGTTAGCGTCAAAAATAGCATCAACCCTTTTAGCAAAACTATCTTTTGTTATAAAACGACTTATTTGATCGAAAATGAAGAAGATTTAGCGCAACTTTGGGAATCAATACTCTTTACGATCAAAGACAATGTCCGAACCAATTTTTTGAGCGATCTGATCCGATTCATGTACCAGATGGGACAGGCAATGCTGGGGCGTAAAGTACAACCTCAAATCATTATGGAAGAAAATGAAGCGTCTTATTTCTTTACGATCATTAACACCAATATCATTCCAAAAGCCAATATTATACAGCTGATCGAAAGCTATTGGACGCGTGCGGATTATCGGATTGAGTCCAATCTTCTCTCTTTTATCGTTACCAAAGAGGCCAGTTTGATTCCTGCACCTGTCATCCAAACGATCCAGCAAGATACCTTCAAGAAAGAAATAAAGGAAGAGGCAAACGTTGCTGTTAACACTCCTTATCACAAAGAAATCGAAACACTTCATAGGTTTGATTTTATGGAATCAGAGGATCTCACCTCCTTGGAGCTTAAACTAAATGAACTCAACACCCAGTTCCTGTGGATGGGAAGCAATGAATTAAACACTGATGACGTCGATCAGATTGTCAATGCTTTTGAACGTACCTCCAGTATCATGATGCTCTACAGTGAGACACAAACACTTGGGATCGCTATTCGTGATTTGACCTCCATTATCCAAAAAGATGAGAAAACCTTTATTGAGATGGCAGCACAGATGTCCTCGTTATGTAAAAGCTTCAATAACGATCTGATACTCTGGGTTAGAAGTGTTTTTTATGATGGGGCTCCTAGTGTCAACTATATGGATGCTTCCATCATCTCTAATATACAAATGGTTCAGTCGTTTTTATCACCGCCTGAAGCCGCCGATTTGGATGACGGTGACGGCTTTGAGTTTTTTTAATTTCTAAGGGATATCATGCACCATAATCCAGATACAGACCGTTTTGTATGGAGTGATTGGCTCTACAGAAAATGGATAATATGGACTTTCTTTGCCCTCTCTATCCTCTTTACGACTCTCATCTCTTACCATTTTTATGCAGAACATAAGAGAGTGATCAGTACCCATTTTAACGATGCATCTCGACAAGTCCAAGCGATCATTCAAAAAAAGATGTCTGATTACCAAGAAAACCTTCTAAACGCCGAAGGTTTATATCAAGCCAGTGATTCCGTGTCACCGCAGGAGTGGCAGAAGTTTTTAAGTACGATACGTCTTGATACTTACTACCCCGGTATTGAGAAAATGGACATGGTCTTGTATAAAAATCTCGATCAACTTCCCGTATTTTTTACACAAGCCAACCAAAAAAAGGCGATACAAGACGCCAGAGACACCGGAACTTTTTCCTATTCTCCCCGAATCGAAGATTCAGATATCGGTACAGTCATTTATTATCCTCTGTACGAGAAAAACAAACCGCACGACACCCTTTTGGAAAAACGCAAAACCTTCTGCGGATTTGTATATGCCACAGTGAGCCTCACAAAAATCATGCTTCCCCTTAGAGGAGATACAACCCGCAACATCGATTTTGATATCTATGATACAGATCATACGATTCTCTATCGTTCTCCTCGCTTTGACAGCCAATTTATTCCAAAATACCGTTTCTCAGATACCCTCAATATTCAGGGAAGAACATGGACTCTTCAAACATTCAGTACCCCTGAGTTTCATTCAAAAATTCACAGTGATGTCTCAATCATGACCGGATTAGGCGGTTTATGTATCAATCTAATCCTATTGTATCTTCTTCTCTCTTTTCATGAAAAGAACAACGCACTGAAGCGTAAAAACAATGAGCTTGATATGCTCCATAAACTGATCGATGAATCCAATGATATGGTCTTTATTATTCGCATCAGCGATAGCTATATCGAATATATCAATCAAACCGCTACTAAAACTCTCGGCTATTCACTTCAGGAGATACGCACACTTGGGGTCGAGGGGTTTCGACGTCCGATCAAAGAAGGCCACCCTTTTAAAGAGCACCTAGAAGAACTCAAAAAAATGGGGCGTCTGACCGATTACGCGATCTTAACACGCAAAGACGGAAGTGAGTTTCCAATCGAAGCCAGCGTCCGTATGCTCACCTATAACGGTATAGACTACAACATAGCCCTGGTTCGTGATATTACTGAAAATGAAATTTATGACCAGAAGATGACCTCCATTACCAAAAACTTGAACGAGGCACAAAAACTCGCAAAAGTAGGAAGCTGGGACCTGAATCTGCTTAATGGACTCTTGGCTTGGTCTGATGAGATCTATGAGATTTTCGAGATTGACCCGCAACAGCACAATCCAAGTTATGAAGGCTTTTTAAATACCATTCATCCCGAAGATCGCGAACTCGTCAACACAGCCTATATGGATTCACTCGAGAACCGCACAACCTACAATTACGTCCATAGGTTATTGATGGCGGATGAGCGGATCAAATACGTCCGTGAGCAGGGGGAGCATTTTTACGGGGAAGATGGCACCCCTGCCTCATCGCGTGGTACTGTCCATAATATCACCGATCAAATATTGATGGAAGAGCACTTAAGAGAAAAAAATACCGAGTTGACCGAATCAGCTGAACGGCTTGAGCTTGCAACACAAGCTGCAGGAATCGGTATATGGGTATGGAATATTCAGAACAATTCGATTCTTTGGGATAGGCGTATGTTTACCATGTATTTGGAAGACGATACCCCTGAATCGCTGTACGTTACCTATGATACGTGGAAGCACGCCTGTCATCCAGACGATGCCGAACGTGCCGAAAAAGAGTTACTGGATGCTGTGAATAATTTTATCCCCCTTAATACAAGCTTTAGAATCGTCCAACCAAGCGGCAAGCTTCGACATATCTATGCCACTGCCATCGTCAAAAATGATACCCACGGTAATCCCCACTATATGGTCGGTATCAATCGTGATATCACCCATAATGTACTGATGGAAGAAACTTTGATAAACGCCAAAGAAGCCGCGGAAAATGCCAACAAAGTTAAAAGTGAATTTTTGGCCAATATGTCCCATGAGATTAGAACTCCGCTCAATGGTGTCATCGGGCTCACCGATTTGCTCCTCCAAACCGATTTGCAACCCCTCCAACGTGAGTATCTTATCAAGTCAGATACTGCAGCAAAAGCGCTCCTCGGTGTACTCAATAATATTTTGGATTACTCCAAAATCGAGGTCAATAAACTCTCTCTCGAATCGACCGTGTTTGAACTTAGTGACATTTTGAACAATCTTCATGCAATGTTCAGTTACAAAGCCGAAAAAAAAGGGTTATCTTTCGAGCGATATATCGACGATGACGTTCCTCTAAAACTCCTCGGAGATCCTTTGCGATTGCAGCAGATATTGAGTAATCTCATCGTCAATGCATTGAAATTTACCGACTCAGGATTTGTACGCATTTATGTCTCTTGCGAATTACAAGACGGGCAGTACAAGCTTACCTTTATCATCAGCGACAGCGGAATCGGTATATCACCGCAACAGCAAGAGGAACTTTTTCTACCATTTTCACAAGTCGACAGTTCTTTCACACGTAAATATGGCGGTTCAGGTCTTGGACTCATGATCACCAAAGAACTCATTGAGCTTATGCACGGCACAATAGAGGTCCAAAGCACTGAGGGAGTAGGCAGTACCTTTATCTTTACTGTTTGCTTCGATCATGTTACCGATAGTCAAGCACTATCGCTCACTGAGGCTCCAATCGTTCCTTTAATGAGCGATAGGCAACTGCACATACTGCTTGTCGAGGACAACGATCTCAATCAACTCGTAGCGAGTGAGAAGCTCAAGCAAATGGGGATCCTATGTTCCATTGCCAACAATGGACTCGAAGCGGTTCAAATGGTGCAAGACCATGAATACGATGCAGTTTTGATGGACCTACAAATGCCAGTCATGGATGGGCTTACTGCGACACAAAAGATCCGCCAACTCAAAGGAAAAGAAAATCTTCCTATTATCGCTCTCACCGCCGCCGTACTGCAACATGATCTAAAACTCTGCACAGATGCCGGAATGAACGACCACATAGCCAAACCGATCGATAAAACAGTTTTGCAAAATATCCTGGCAAAATGGCTCAACGTTAAATAAATAACCCCTTGTAACAGATTTCGCTACAATCGCATCATGCAAACACTCATCGGGCAGATCGACAAAATCATCTACGAAAACAGCGGTTTTTTTATCGCCGCGCTCAAAAGCGGCGAAAAGGTCAGCGCCCACTATTATGAGAGCGACGTAGAAAATCTCCTCAATGCCGCCATCACTCTCAAAGGTGAGTGGGAAGTACATAAAAACTACGGCAAAACATTCAAAGCCGAATCCCTGCTTGTCAACCAAAATGAACTTTTTTTCTTTCTTAACCGTGTCGTCAAGGGGTTTACCAAAAAACTCACCGCCGAGCTGATCGAAAAGTACGGACAGGATGGGCTCATCGAAATCCTGGAAAACGACATAGAACGTCTCATGGAGATCAAGGGGATGAACGCCAAGCGCCTCGAAAAACTCTCAAGCGGCTGGAAACAGTTTCGATCCATGCGATTACTGGGCGAATTTCTCGCCCCCTACGGTGTCACCCCCACACTCCTGCGTCTGATTGCTACGGCGATGAAAGGAGTCAAAGAGCCCATCGACGTCATCAAAAAAAATCCCTATGGCCTCATGTCTATCAATGGTATCGGATTTAAAAAAGCGGATGAGATTTCTCATCAAATGGGTATCTCACATCGTGATGAACGCCGTATACAAGCCGCAATGGAATATACACTGAGTGAATATTGCGATGCTGAGGGAAACAGCTGCATCGGTCAAGACATTCTCTACAGCAAACTCGATTTACTCCTCGAGCTTAATGACGAAGAGATTTATGGTCATGCACTCGAAGACCGCATACGTGAAGACAAAATTATGCTGCTGCCAAGCGGAAGACTCTCTCCCTCACGACTGTACCAAGCTGAAAAAGTACTCTTTGATCAGTTTGTCCGCCGTGGAAAAACCAAAGGGGAAACGATTTGCAAAGATTTGGAGAGCTTTTTAACCGAACACTCTCTCAATCTTGGTGATCAACAGCGCATGGCATTAGAGCAAATCAACTCCGGCGTTGGATTATTGTTTCTCATCGGGTATGCGGGCACGGGTAAAAGTACGACTGCCAAAGCACTGCTCGACCTTTTGGCACTTCGAATGGATCGCTCACTTATCATGACCTGTGCCCTTAGTGGTATCGCCTCCCAGCGTATCCGTGAGCGAAGTGGTTATGAGAGTGGTACAATACAAAGTCTGCTCGTCAAATTCGAGTCCCAAGACACGATGCCCTATCAGGTGATGCTCATCGACGAAGCCTCCATGATCAATTCCACCCTTTTCGCCCGCCTGATGGTCAAAATTTCTGCCGATGCCGTGGTCATCATCGTAGGTGATGATGCACAACTTCCCCCCATAGGAGCAGGAAACCCCCTTACCGATGCGATTGCGCTGAAACTGGCCCCCATCGTCATGCTCACACAGATTTACCGCCAAAGCGCTGAACAGGCCATCGCCCTGATCGCCAACGATGTCCGTCAAGGGATTATCCCGCCCTATCAGGAAAACTACGAAGACTTTACCTTTATCGGTGTCGATATTCCAAACCGTCATCTCCTCAAACGCTCTCTAGGTGCCGATGAATTTGACGAGATAGTCAAAACCAATGCCCATAATATACTCGCCTCAATTGCACAAGTAACACTCGATCATTTGAGTGATTCGCGTACCAAACTTTCCGACAAAAAAATACGGGAATATCTCACCGCTTTTCAAGTGATCTCTCCGATGCGAGGACATGCGTTGGGGGTAGATAATCTTAATATTCTCCTGCAAGAGTATTTTAATCCGAATCCAAAAAAGAAGGTCAAAACCCATAAAGGGGAATATCGGCTGTTAGACAAAGTCGTCCATACCAAAAATGAAAATATGCCCTCCTACACAACCCAACAGTTCAAAGAGGGGGGCGATCCTAGTGAGCGAAGAATATTCAACGGTATGTGCGGGCTGATTTTCAAACTCGATGAAGAGGAGGAGCTGTGCCATGTCTTCTATCCCAATGAAGATATTGTTGTTCAGTACAAATACGATGAGATCAACCATCTGCTAAGTCTATCGTATGCGCTGAGCGTCCACAAAGTACAGGGGATGGAGTACGATACCGTCGTCATGGTAATGAGTTTTTCCCATCTAATCATGCTCAATACCAAACTGCTTTATACGGCTATCACACGAGCCAAAAAGCATTGCTACATCATCGGCGAAGCAGGTGCATTTGAAGCATCATGCAGACGACTGGAACATACCAATCGCCATACCGTCATGCAAGAGTTATAATCGTAACATTTGGTGTGCTATAATTTTCGCACTTATTCTAATACCAAAAAGGACTTTATAATGAAAGCATTCGTTTTATCCGTACTTGTAGCCGGTGCACTCATGGCAGGAACACTCCAAAGTGATGCTCAAAAAGCAGGTTTGAAGCCTATCCCCTCTTCCAAAGCGGCATTGAAAAAACTTACCTCAAATCCTGCCAATCCGACTACATACAGCAAAGTCGAATTGGGCAAAATGCTCTATATGGATCCTCGCCTCTCTAAAAGCGGTCTGATCAGCTGTAACAGCTGTCACAATGTAGGACTGGGCGGAAGCGATGGCATGAGTTCAGCTGTAGGACACAAATGGACCTCTAACCCTCACGGTCTTAGTTCACCTACCGTTTACAACGCCGTATTTTACAGCCAACAATTCTGGGATGGACGTTCTCCACACCTAGAAGACCAAGCACAAGGACCTATCCAAGCAGGTCCTGAGATGGCCGCGCCAAAAGAGCACGTAACAAGTGTTGTCAACTCGATTCCTCAATACGTAACGATGTTCCAAAAAGCGTATGGCAAAGATGTCAAAATCACCTTTGAAAAAGTAGCCGATACCATCGCCGTTTTCGAACGTACTCTGACCACTCCATCACGCTATGACGATTTCCTAAACGGCAATAACAAAGCACTCACCGCACCAGAGAAAAAAGGGTTTAAGACCTTTATCGACAAAGGGTGTACAACGTGTCACAACGGTATAGCACTGGGGGGAACTATGCAGGCATTTGGGATAACCGCTCCCTACAAACATATGAATGTCGGCGATTTCAAAGGGGATAAAAAAGGCATGGTCCGCGTGCCTACCTTGCGTAACATCACCCAAACCGCTCCGTATTTTCATAATGGGCAAATCGCTACTCTTGGCGAAGCGATCAAAGAGATGGGACGCATTCAACTGGGTGCTGCACTCAGCGATGAAGAAACGGCTTCTATCGAGACTTTCCTAAAAGCACTTGAGGGACGCAAACCAAACATCACTTATCCGATGTTTCCTGCTTCAAATGCAACTACTCCTAAAATAGATGTAAATTAAGTATTTCCCGCCTTTACGCGGGAAATACTCTCACTTACACTCAATCCCCACAAACTCTTTTTGATACTTTTCACATTCGTTTCTAGGTATTTGCAGTAATTTTGGTTTTTTATTCGGATCAAACCAGTGGATCATTTCCAACAACGGTTGTTCTGCCATCGCTGTACATCCTGAAGTCGGTCGTTTATCAGGGTAACTGAGATGAAAAAAGATACAAGAACCGCGACCGCTCACGCGTTCACGATTATAATCGATCACCGCACCGTTATGGTACACACTGTCCTCTCTGCGCATAAGTTCATAGCTTTTTGGAACATTTGCCTCTTCCAAATGAGCCATTGTGTTGTATTTTGAATGATTCACATCATCGATGCAAATGAGTTTATCATCCGCGAACCAATAGGGCATAGAGGAGTTGGGATGCACATCCTCACCAAACGTAGCAGAAATATCATACACTCCCGCCGGACTTCTTCCATCCCCTTCTCTCTTGAGCGGCTCACGGTCTTTATCCCATCCCAGCCCGCTACGTCCCAAAATAACAGGGACAGATTCTGAAACGGCCTTATAGATGCCAGCCTCTTTTTCATACCGTTTCATCACTGCCGTTGTCCCATTCATCTCCGGCGAGATCACCACGACCAGTTGTTGCGATCCAAATACTTCAGGAATAATAATCATAAAGAAAGTTAATAACCTAAATTCTAACATAAAATAGATGGCCTTAGTTTATTTTAAAGTGAGGTAGTATAGCATAATGAAAAATTCGCATCAGGGATAGAGCATGAAGGTCATCGTTCGAAAAGCAACTGAAAATGACAGCGTGATTATTTGCAAAGCTATACTCGAAAGTTCCCGAGCAGGAAAACGTATCGGTCTTTTTGATTTTGTCTTTCACTCTGCTAACGACGCCGAACTCTTAACACATTTGCAGCGTTTAACAACAACATCAACCAAATGTTACTGCCACTATTCCAACTTTTTTATCGGTGTTTCTGGAGATAGAAGCGTCGGTGTTATCTGTGCCTATGAGCCACGCATCGCAACGCATGATGCATTTGCCAAAGCACTTGAAGAGATCGGAATCGATGAAAGCTATCATGAACGGATCGCAGGCTATTTGCTGTGCGAACCTGACTTTGATAATCAAACGTGGGTTTTGGATTTTCTCATGGTGGAAGAAGAATTCAAAAGCATCGAAACCTACAAAGAACTCATCACCAAAAGCATGCTCCCCGCACGGCTAAAAGGATATCGTAAAGTTCAAACCATGGTCGAAATCGGTTCCGTAGAGTCCGAGCTGATGTATAAAAAACTTGGGTTTAGTGTTATCGATGAAAAAAGAAGCGATTATTACGAAGAGCAATTTGGCCGCTCAGGTATTATGCGTCTGCAAATTATTCTCTAAAGGTTCCCTTCTCGAATGAAAAATACTCCCCTATGAACAGTAAAAAAGAGCCCTCTTTACTCCAAGTCCTTGGTCTTGGAACAGCCATCCTTCTCGTCGCCGGAAACATGATCGGTTCGGGAGTCTTTAAAAAAATTACCCCTATGTCCGCAGAACTCATGGATGGATCGCTGATCCTTTGGGCGTGGGTGGCCGCAGGTCTTATCACAATGCTGGGAGCCTTCAGCTTTGCCTCCTTGGCAACGACAACAAAAGAGGCTGGAGGGCAGTTTCAATATTTTAAAAATGTCTTCGGCGGTTTCTTCGGATTTATCTACGGATGGAGTTTCTTTACCGTTATCAGTACCGCTTCCATTGCCTCGATTGCGTATGTTTTTGCTCAATCGCTTGGAAATCTGGCACATGTGCCCCCGATCTTGGAAGCTTATACTTCCTATAGTATTGGAGGAGTTCTTTTCCCCTTTCAAAATGCGTCTGTTAAACTCATAGCCATTACCGCATTGTTTTTATTGACCCTGTTCAATATTCGCGGAGTTGAGGGGGGAGGATGGCTCAGTAACATCGTGACCAGTGCCAAAATTTTAGGTATTTTACTCCTCATCGTTTTAGGGCTTAGCTATTCAGGACACGAAGCCCATCCAGGAGTATCGCCTGTTCATATGATCAATAGAGATCAAACCGGTGAATTGTTGCGTATCAGTGCATTTTTCACGGCCATGCTGGGAGCTTTTTGGGCGTATGACGGATGGGTGAACATCACCAATATGGCCAGCGAATTTAAAAATCCGACCAAAAATATCCCCAGAGCCATCATCATCGGAACAGCACTCACCATGTTTTTGTATGTTTTGGTGAACTACGCCTATTTGCAAGTCCTCACCCCCTCAGACTTTGCCCGTCTTAACGCCCAAGAGGGAAGCATTGCCGCCGTGGAGGTAGCAGGAATTGTCATGGGCCCCATCGGAATCACTGTTATTTCTATCTTGATTATGGTTTCAACGTTCGGTGCAACACAAGCCAGCACCATGTCGGCGGCTAGAGTCTATTATCAAATGTCCAAAGAGGGATATTTCTTCAAACCCTTCTCCCATGTCCATAAACGTTTTCGCACCCCTCATATCTCTTTGTATGGGCAGATGATATGGGCATCACTGCTAATCTTGAGCGGTACATTTGATCAGCTCACCGATATGCTCATCTTTGCTGCCTTTATTTTTTACGCTCTGGGCGCTGTCGCTGTGATCCGTCTGAAAATGCAGGGTAAATTAACCCTCACATTCGGCTATCCTATTGTCCCTTTTCTCTTTTTACTCTGCTGTTTGGTCATTGTTGTAAATGCTATCTATACGCGCCCTCTTGAATCCCTTACGGGGCTAGGATTAATCACTCTTGGGGTACCCTTTTATCTCTATTTTCGCTCACGCAATCAATTTATACCACTCAAAGAAGAATCATGACACTCAAAGAACGCATTAAAAATGAGATGATGGTGATCAAATCACTGGGTGTCGTTTATGGCGACATCGGTACGAGTCCCATCTATACTTTCGCCGTTATTTTGCTCATTGTCAAACCTACTCCAGAGGTAATATTTCAAATCCTTTCCCTGATTCTATGGACTCTAACCATGCTCGTCACCGTACAATACGCATGGCTTGCCACAAGTTTATCAAAGCGTGGAGAGGGGGGAACCGTTGTGCTTGTACAGCTATTACTCCCTCATCTGAAAGGTGCGCGTCTGGCTGGCTTCGTTTCACTTTTAGGCTACATTGGGATTTCTCTCATGATAGGAGACGGTGTTATTACTCCTGCAATCAGTATTCTCAGTGCAGTTGAGGGGATTCATCTCATTCCCGGGTATGAAACGACGCCAAAAATGGTTCTTCTCATCATCGCGTCAGGAATCGCATTCGCCCTCTTCGCCATTCAAAAAAAAGGGGTTGAAAAAGTTGCCAGCGCTTTTGGACCTATTATGGTAATATGGTTTTTTCTTCTCGCGCTGGGTGGCGGTTACTACATATGGGAATCTCCCGAAGTGCTCAAAGCCATCTCCCCACTATACGCCATTGAATTTATCATCGATCACCCGTTTATCGCGTTTGTTGTCCTTGCCGATGTTATTTTGTGTGCCACCGGTGGCGAAGCGCTCTATGCTGATATGGGACATCTAGGACGCCTTCCGATACTCAAAGGATGGCTTTTTGCCTCCGTCGCGTTAATCCTATGCTATTACGGGCAAGGAGCATTCCTCCTTTCTCATCCTGAATCGGTTAAAAATCCTTTCTTTCAAATGTTCCATTCACTCATCCCCTCACTGTATGTACCCATGCTCATTTTGGCAATCATGGCAACCGTTATTGCTTCACAAGCGATGATCAGCGGCATTTTTTCTGTCCTTTATCAGGCAATGACCACACGTATTTTCCCCCACTTCAATGTCAGCTATACCTCCGATGAGATGCGCAGTCAGATTTATGTTGGCTCGGTGAATTGGTTCTTATTTGTCTGTGTCATCGCGATGCTGTTTATCTTTGAGGAATCGGGTAAATTGGCCGCAGCGTATGGGCTCTCCGTAGCAGGTGCTATGAGCATTACGGGCATTTTAATGAGCCTCATTTTTATGTATCAAAAACACTATCTTAAAATGGCCATTTCCATTGTTGCAGGACTTATGAGTCTGATCTTTTTTATCTCTTGCTGGCTCAAAATTCCTCATGGCGGCTACTGGTCATTAGTTATTGCTTCGGTTCCTCTCTTCATTGTTATTTTGTATACACAAGGGCAAAAGCGCCTTTATGCCGCCTTAGCTGCTATCGAAAAAGAACCGTTTATAGCTGAGTACACTCAACGCTACAACATCGGACAGCATGTGAATGGAACTGCTTTGTTCTTTGCACGCCATGCCCATACCATTCCCGCCTATATCTCCAAAACGATGTTTCAAAATGGGATCATGTATGACTATAACATCATCGTAACCATATACATCTCGTACGATCCGCATGGGGTTACAAGTCATCTTACACCACTTGCTGTAGGGTTGGATCTCCTGAGCATCAAAGCGGGCTATATGGAAAAACTCAATGTCGATGCCCTCTTACGAGAAAAGAATATCAATGAACGCACTATTTTTTACGGCGATGAAGAGATTGTTTCCAACAATTTCTTTTGGAAAATCTTTGCAATGATCAAAGACCTTTCACCAAATTTTGTTAGTTTTTACAACTTTCCTCATGAAAAACTCATCGGTGTTGCCCGTAGAGCAGAAATTTAAACGCTCACCATGAAACCCTTCCATCTGCTTGTCCTGTTGTGCCTCATCGTTTTGAGCGCACACGCACTGGAACCTTTTCAAGAACAAACGCCCTTACCCATGTCCGCCCCCAATGTCACTAAAGAAAAACAACCAAAATGGATCCCTCTAGAAACGCCTACCAAAAGCACTAAGATCTCCAACAAAACCATTGATGAATCCATAAAAACTCAAATTCAAAAAAAGATGCAAACCCTTCTCAAGCCGCTGAAGGATGAAGAAGAGGAGCGATAAGCACCTATTGATTATTATTTTTAGAGTATCCGTGTGCTAAAATCTTTTCATGACAAAAGCAAAGCTATTTCTTTTAGAAGATGATCCAAATCTCTCCGAGAGCGTTACAGAATACCTTGAAAATCAAGGCTATGCAGTGGCGTGCGCCTATGATGCTGCCAGTGCCGAAGAGATCTTGTATGAAACAAAATTTGATCTGCTTCTATTGGATGTCAATGTGCCCGGCGGGAATGGATTTTCACTCCTCAAAAGTTCACGAGACAACGGAAATACCACCCCTGCCATCTTTATTACCTCGCGCAACGCCATGGACGATTTGGAAGAGGGTTTTAAGAGCGGTGGCGATGATTATTTGCGTAAACCCTATGAACTTAAAGAGCTGTTGTTGCGGATACAAACGATCCTAAAACGCAACTTTTTTCACCCGCAAAATGCTCTTCTCGATCTTGGGAATAATATTGCTTATGACATTGAAAATCAATGTTTACTGTCAAAAGGAATCGAGCAATCCCTACAGCCCAAAGAACATAAGCTTCTAAAACTTTTTATTCAACGTCAGGGGGAATTGCTCACGCATGAAACCATAATGGAATATCTGTGGGAATACGATGAAATATCCAATGACGGAAGTTTACGCACTTATATTAAAAGCTTGCGAAAACTCCTCGGAAAGGACCGTATTGTCAGCCACAAACGCATCGGGTATCAGTTCCGCTAAATACCGAACACTCAAACGCTTTTTAGCGCTGTATGGAGCACTCGTCATCGTGATTCTCGCCCTTTTAGGGACACTGTATTACCAATATGCCAAAATACAGATGATCTCATCCCACCGACTTGCGATGCAGTTGGAAAGTGAATCTTATGTACCTGTTTTAAAAAAATGGCTCGAGAGGGATCGTAATCTCTCTACATTTCCAAAAGACCTCGCCTACGAAACCGCTCTCTATGGATACGATCAAAAAATACTTGTCGGAAACTTGCAAAACAATACTCCCGACTTTAAAGAGAGCATCGCATTAAAGGGTAAGCATATCCATCTCATTGTCCCCTTAGCCCCATATGGCTTGGGAGAGTTTTATCTCATCTTCGAAACTCCCGATGATGGATTATGGCGAACAGAAGTACTAGAAACGGCACTTATCGTTGGATCAGTATTGTTTGCCTTTTTACTGCTGATTGGATTTATCCTTGCTCGGCTTTTGCTAAGCCCGATGAACGAAGCGATTGCTTTACTGGATGATTTTATCAAAGACACCACCCATGAGCTCAATACTCCCATCAGTGCTATTTTGACGAATCTTGAAGCGCTTAAAGAAGAAGAACTTCCTCAAAGCATACAAAAAAAGTTAAATCGCATCGAAATCGCATCCCGAACCATTTCAACGCTGTATGATGATCTCACCTACCTCATCCTCAATCACGATTTGGCCGTGATCAATGAACCACTGGATATCAGCGAATTATTGCAAGAACGACTTGAATACTTTCGCCATCGCATCGAGCAAAAGAAAATTCATTGTGAGCTCTCCATAACTGCGCATATTTTCCTCACAATTGATCGCACCAAGATGACCCGCATACTCGACAATCTTCTCTCTAATGCGATCAAGTATAACAAAATGGGAGGAACGCTGAGGGTTCATCTAGAAAAAGAGATACTGTGCGTGCAAGACAATGGGATCGGCATCCCCTCTGATATGATTAAAGAAGTATTTGAACGCTATACAAGAGCCGATAAGAGTGTCGGAGGATTTGGGATCGGTCTGCATATCGTCGCGATGATCGCAAAGGAGTATAATCTGGATATTAACATTGAGTCAGAAGAAAAAGTAGGGACAAAGATTTGTGTAAGATGGAGAGCTTGATCCCGAATCAACGGGGACAAGCGAAACATTATTTTTTTAACGCAGCAATGTATTTTGCAAGTGATTGCATATCTTTGTCGCTCAAAGCGGTTGTTTGACCTTTCATCAATGCCCCCATCCCTTTGGTATTTCGCGTTCCCGCTTTATACCCTTTGAGCGCTTCAATCGTCTGACTTGCTTTCCAGCCGGCAATTACCGCCGACTTGCCTAAAGCCGCCTTTTCCCCTTTTTGCCCGTGACAGGTAGCACATTTTTTAAAAAGCGTCTTTCCATCCGCCGCACTCAACATAACCGTAAGACCCAGTAAGAGAAGTAACGTTTTCATAGGTTTCCTTGTAAGAGTTGTATAATCGGATAAATTGTACCCTATTATTTCAACGTCGCAATATAATCTGCCAATGTTTTCATATCCGCATCACTTATGGCCGCTACCTGCCCTTTCATCAAGGCACCCATCCCTTTGGTATTGCGTGTCCCCGCTTTATAACCCTTAAGTACTTCAAATGTTTTATCGGCTTTCCATCCGCCAATCACCTGAGATTTCCCAAGTGCAGGCTTTTCCCCTTTGACACCGTGACATGCAGCACATTTTTGATATAAAGCACTGCCATCCGCAGCGCTCAACATAACGGTAAGACCTAAAATTGCAAGTAGTGTTTTCATTGGTAATCCTTTGGTTCTTTTATTTTTTAACCACAACTCGGAACATTGCCCGAATCATTCCCGTATTCTTTAGCAAAATCGCCAATATCTTGAAGTTTTGCTGCCATGTCTGGATTATTGAGTACCGCTTTAGCTTTTGGAAAACGCTCGCCGTACTCTTGAATAAATCCTTTCGCGTTATCGGCAAAAAGATCTTTCCATTCACTCACACTGTGCTCTGCAGCAAACTTGGTCCCATTCATTGCAAAAGAGGTTTTAAACGCTTTAAGATAAGCCTTTTGACCTGCTTTAGCATCTGCTTGCGCAACTGAAACCACAAGGGCAACTGAAGCTAAAATCATTACTAACTTTTTCATTGGAAACTCCTTCATTCTGAAAATCTCTTCGTTGAGATTCTCATTTGATAGAAACAGTATAAAAAAAGATTGTGAAGGAAATGTGAAGAGGATTAAATCGCTTGAAGCTTATCTGCTAAAGCAGAAATTTCTCTTTCCTGCTCATACAAAGCGAAGTTCTTACGAACATATGCCTGCAGAAGAGAACGCAGATCATTATTCCCATCAATATAAAAATCATGGGTCATCTGATGGGTCAAAAATTTAGCAAAATCTTCCTCAACATCAATATCATATCGTTTTGCATTGAGTGTTAAAGAAACTTTGACGTTCACGATTTAGCCCAATAGGCTTTCGATTTTAGTAACAATCGCTTCAATCTCATTGTCTTTTTCAGCCAGCTCGGCATTTTTGGCGGTTAATTCAGCATCTTTATTGCGCAATAGAGCTTCAAGTCGTTCAATTTCTTCATTTTTTCCTCCCTGATTAGCATGCAAAGTAGCAAGCTTCTCACGAAGGATTTCAGCTTCCTCTTTGACTGAGCTGTATTTCGCCACGAGATCATCCGCTAATGACGTGAGTTTTTCCATTGGAGTGGGATTAAAAAGCATGATAAACCTTGTGTAATAGAGTCTTGACTCTAATTCTAATACATTTTTCCTAAATCATTAGAGATTAACGCTCGTGTGGATTACCATGCCTTTTTTCGCCACGATCATCACCTCGATTCCCTCCTCGTTCTTTCCCCTTTTCAGTACGACCTTTGCCTCCTCGATAATACTCGTTAATATTATTGTAATTCTCTCCTCTGCGTCGACGATCAATCACCTCATCCGTACTTATATGATGATAATCGGACAGAAAACGGACATTCACAAGATCAACAATCTCGGAATCACGTAAACGTTTATTATGCTTATTGTATCCGTAAGCTTTCCCATATGGAGGACCAGAATACCTGCGACTCTCAACGACATATATAGTGCGCGGATCAAGACCCAGCCGTAAGCTGATATCCCACCAGCTTATTCCTCTCAAGCGCAAATCCGTAATAAAACGTGCATCTCTGTGTGATCGGTTCGCCAGATAGTAGACGACGCTCATTTCCTCACGAGGGATAGAACGTTCAATCACCATAATGTCCTGTCTTGGGACATTGTAATAATTGCCGATTGAGAGACTAAAACCATCAATTCCCTGATCGGAACCCGAAATTCCAATGTCGTAATTAGCCGCACTTAACCCTGCGCTTAAACACCCCGCTACTGCAGCAATACATAGTAACTTTTTCATGATATCCTCCACATTTTTTAATATTGTAACACCTTATTTGATAGATGTACCTTTAAAATACTCTATCTAAACATTACCTATATAGCAATAGAGCATCACATTGCTATCACAACCCGGCATAAACTTCAAAAACCTCCTCAAAAAGGAAAAATTTTCAGAATTTGCTGTTACACTAATGCCTTATAGTGATTATAGTTATAAGGGATTATATGGCCAACCAAGAGTTAACGTTTGAAGAAAACGATTTCATCGTCTCCAAAACAGATTTAAGCGGAAAAATCACTTATGGTAATTCTCTTTTTATTACAATGTCAGGCTACGAAGAATTAGAGTTAATCAATCAACCTCACAAAATATTAAGGCACCCTGAGATGCCATCCATTATTTTTAAGCTTCTTTGGAGCCGCATAAAAGAAGGAAAAGAGATTTTCGCTTATGTAAAAAATAAAACAAAAAATGGAGATTATTATTGGGTATTTGCTCATGTCACGCCATCGTTTGATTCCAATCGAAAAATAAGTAATTATCACTCTGTTCGGCGTAAACCTACGCAAAAGGCACTTGAATTTATCAAACCTTTTTACTCAACCCTCTTGCAAAAAGAGAAAAATGGCGGAATATCCGCTTCAGAATCGGCACTCAATGAATTACTAAAAGACAAAGGAGTGTCTTATGATGAATTTATCCTCTCTCTCTAGAATACATTATGCCAATATCGCTTCAATTACGTTATTTATTATCGCAATCATTCTTGATACGATTATGAACGGATGGACTTGGCTGCATATCCTTAATTTAGCCAATCTTGGATTGGCGTGGATTGTTTTTATTAATATTAGACAAACAAAGAAAACCGTTAATGAGGTTGCAAGCGTCATCAAAGAAGCAGGACAAGGATACCTAGAAAAGCGTATCACTTACATCAAAGACAAAGGTGAGCTTTATGATCTGTCCTGGAACACAAATAATACCCTTGATCAGATCGAAGTCTTTATCCGAGAAATCAGAGCCAGTGTCGATGCTACCAGCCGAGAAGAATATTTCCGCCGAATACTTTCCAAAGGTTTGCATGGTGAGTACAAAGAAGCAAGTGACTTTGTCAATCGAGCCATCGATTCTATGTATACAAGCAATATGCATATCAAAAGGTCGATTTTAAATGGTGAACTTAGCCAAATTGGTAGTGGTACAGGTAAAGGGCTTGATGTTGTACAAGGAGATTTGCTCAACAGCATAGAGCGTCTTAATGAAATCACCACGCTTAGTAATTCCACATCTAAAAATTCTTCGGCAACCGTTACCGACTTAGAATCTATCGTCGTAAAACTGAATCGCTTGATCGAATTGGTCCAGATTTCAGTAGCTGCTATCGAATCACTCAATATAAAAACCAATGAAATCAGTTCCGTAGTAAATCTAATCAAAGACATTGCCGATCAAACTAATCTTCTCGCTCTCAATGCCGCTATCGAAGCTGCTCGCGCCGGTGAGCATGGACGCGGCTTTGCTGTTGTTGCAGATGAAGTTCGAAAATTAGCAGAACGAACGCAAAAAGCCACATCAGAAATAGCGATCTCCGTACAAACACTTCAACAAGAATCTATGGAGATTCAGGGAAATTCTGAAGACATGAATACTATTGCTAATGAATCAAGCAATGCAATTGACACCTTTCGTTCTACCCTTTATACTTTTAATAACGATGCGAAGAAAACAGCTCTTCAAGCACTTCTTATCGAAAATATCACTTTTGTTACATTAGCAAAAATCGATCATATTATTTTTAAATCAAATGCATATCGCAATATTACCGCTGGTAAAGAACAGGTTACATTCGGTGATCACCACTCATGCCGTTTGGGTAAATGGTACGATAGTGGCCTTGGAAAGGAGCGCTTTTCAAAACTAGCAAGCTATCCGGATATTGTTACTCCCCATGCAGCTGTTCATCAATGGGCACTATTAAACATGAACTATATTCGTGATGCAGATACAACCATCGAAAATCACGCTGACATTGTCAATAATTTCACCCATATGGAAACGGAAAGCCAGAAACTATTCACCATCATGGATCAATTAATTCAAGAAAGTGATCATCAAAATATCTAATATATAAAAATATCAGGGCAACAATGAAATACATTTTCAAGACAATTTTTAAATATATCATCAAAATAATAGTCTGGATTTGGGATTTTATTTTCTTTTTCTTTGGAATGCCCTATGAAAAACAAGCCAGTAAATTAAAGTTAGATAAATTAGACCCCATGATAAGAGGTCACGAAAATGAAAAAACAACCCATCAAGTTTATAGAGCTAATAAAGTTAGCAAAAAAAGTTAATCCACAAAATTAATTGATGATGCCTACCTGGAATGACGTTTAAACAGGATTATTGGCTAAAATTATAGAAATAGATGCCTAGTATCCAAGCTTTTTCTCACTTCTGAAATCTATCCTGATTTTAGGAAAATTTTGGGCTTAGATTTGCAAGCAGCTCTCAAAAAGGAATGAAATGAAAATTTTAATAACACTACTGACCCTGTTTAGTTTTATCTATGCAGCTCAAATCGATGAGTTTGCTGCTGAAGTGAATTATTTACGAAACTATGAGATGGCTATAAAAACTGCCAAAGAGCAAAACAAACCCGTCATGCTGGTAGTTGTAGCAGATTATTGTCCTTGGTGTAAAAAGTTTGAAAGAAAGACGCTCAAGGATTCTGCTGTTATGGCAAAAGTCAATGAAAACTTTGTGAGCATTGTCATCGACAAATACAAGGATAAAGGTAAATATCCCGAAGAATTTTTGACTCCCATAATTCCTGTAGTATTTTTTATTGAGCCTAAAAAGCAAAAAGTCCTAACGAAAACGGTCGCCTATATGAAACCAGACGAGTTCATAAAAAACATGAATGATGCGCTAAGCCTCTATAAGTCAGAGCAAAAATAATGAGAAAGTTATTTTTAGCGCTTTTACTCTCAAGTTCGCTTTTTTCAGCCTCACTCTACACACTTGATAATGTGCATTCGTTAAATTTTTACTTCTCTAATCAGACCGATTTTCTGAGTCAGGACCAAGAAGCCTTATTAAAGAGCATGGTCACGGAAAAGCTGGAAAAGGCAGGTTTTGTCTTGGGAGAAACGGATGCCCCTATCTTTGTCGTAAAAATTGATGCTTTAGAGATAGAAGGGACTCAAGCCATTCATATAGAAGTGGGTCTTGGAGAAGATGTCATAACAACGCGCAAGGCGAAGATAAGGACATTTGCTTATACCTATTTAGACAGCCAGTTTATAGAAGGGTACAGCGACCCTTATAAAAACACGCTTGAGTCACTCACGCTCTTGGTGGATGCATTTATTAATGCCCATAAAGAGGACAACGAGTAAGTGCCATTTATCTTTATAAATGAAGCTAAGTGAGCATATAAGGTATCAGTAGTTGAAAGAACTTATTGCCACTGCCTTTTAAGTATAAGTCGTATACTATGTGTCAACGATTACATGATTAACAAATCCAAATAAAGGGGATATTATGGCAAAAGGTCAAGATTCAAAAAAAGCAGTTAAAAAAGCACCGACAAAAACTTTAAAAGAAAAACGCAATGACAAAAATACTAAAAAAAATTAGACATTAGCCATAATAAAAAAACGATAATTCGACCTCTCGTTTTTTTATTACGCCCCTTTTTCTTAAAAACGGTATCCCAGATTAGCAGATAGATAATGATCACTTGTTGAATCACTGAGGCCGTATGCATAACTAGCACTTGTAAACCAGTGCTGATCCAAACTGTAGCTACCCATCATCGATATACTTTCTGTGTCTTCTGTATTTTTTGATGTACTGTCTGCACGGGAGTATGATCCGTTCACATACAGTTTTTCGTTTACTGAGTATCCAACACCTGCACTCATACCATGAGCGTTTTGATAGACAACTGTATTTGGAATATCATCATCATTGGTCATTGTAAAGTTATAACCTGCGAACAAATTTATTTTATCCATTGTGTAGGTTAGGTTCAAAGAAGCGATGTAGTCTGTATTGTTATTATTCAATGTTGACTTATACGTTGGTAGTACGATACCTGCTCCTACCCGGCCGCTCAAGTTTGGCTGTATATTAAAAATATACCCTGCAGCTAAAGTAGTGTCTCCCAGCCCGTTATCATTTAATGAAGCGCTCTTAGAGGTTGAGTGTGAAGTAGAAATTTGAGCTGAATAGTTTTTATAATAATAATCAGCGCTGAGAGATTTAGTATAAGTGTCTGTCTTGGCATTACTGTTACTGTTCATCTGTGAATAGCTTGCTCCTACAATGATATCGTAGTGATGTGGAGATACAAGGGATTCAATACCACACCCTTTGATATCAACAAGGTCTGTTATTAGTGTCCCTGGACATTGATCTACAATGTCATCGACACCGTCCATATCCGTATCCACATTGGCAAATAGAGCCGGCACTATTAGTAAAAATACTAAAAATTTATACATTATTTTCCTTTATTTGTTTGAAAGATTCTAAATTTATATTTTAAACTTTTTATGGTTCCTGCTGTTGCTGCTGTATTAATTGTTGCTGCTGTTGTGCTGCTTGTCGTATCGCAAACTGCTGTTGTGATAACTGCAGTTTCTGTAGCTGTGAGAACGCCTGCTGCTGTAATAACTGCGCTTGCATTATAATGGGTAGGCGAGATTGTTGAGCATACTGAACTCTTTTTAAACGATTCACCTCTGCTACTTTTTCTTCTGGAGTAGGAGCGAGTTTTGGTGTGCTATTAGGGATAGGCACCAAATCCAGCGGAGCAAGCGGCGGTGGCGCAGGCTGAAACTGACCAGGATTAACAACTGGTATAATTATGGGTGTATAACCAAATTGTCCAGGATTAGATGTATAACCAAAAGGATGTTCTCCAGGATTAAACCCTTGTGACCCACCGCTGTTGATCAACTTTATTATTCCGTCCATATGAAAATTATTATCAACCTTACCAGGAATGGAAGGTGCAGGTACAATATTAGTGATAGGCACCAAATCCTGCGGCGGCGAAAACTGTATACCAGGATTAACAACTGGTGGCATGGTTGCACCAGTTGGTGGGCTAATAAACAAATCCATTCCAAATGCTTCTGTTGAGAATAAAAAAAGGACAGTTATTCCAATCCACATTGATAAACATCTAGAAACTCTGCTTTTTATTTGTTTTCGCTGCTCCATATCTGACTTCAGTAAAAATCCTATGATTAATTCTATTGTTCTTTTCATAAATAGTCCTTTTTAAAAATATAATTTTTTGCAATATATCATAATTTGTATTAACATCTTTTGTTAATACAAATTAATGAACTGTATCAAGATAAACGCTCAGCAGCCTATAGGCAGTCGTCCTCTTTAGAAAACAGCAATTGCGCTATAATTCGACCACTATACTAGAAACTAATTCAGGGTTATAATTTGCCGATTTTTAAAGTCCACACCCCCTACCAACCTGCGGGTGATCAGCCCGTTGCTATCGAAGCACTTAGCAGTGGTATCAAGAACGGTGAGCGTTTTGTAGCACTGGAAGGTGTCACGGGTAGCGGTAAAACCTATACTATGGCGAAGGTTATCGAGAGCGTTCAGCTGCCGACGATCATCATGACCCACAACAAAACACTGGCGGCGCAACTATACAGTGAGTTCCGATCTTTCTTTCCGCAAAACCATGTTGAGTATTTTGTTTCGTACTATGATTACTACCAGCCGGAGGCGTACATACCGCGTCAAGACCTCTTCATCGAAAAAGACAGTTCTATCAATGAAGAACTGGAGCGTTTACGTCTATCCGCCTCCGCAAATCTCCTAAGCTACGATGATGTTATCGTCGTGGCTTCCGTATCGGCAAACTACGGATTAGGGGATCCCGAAGAGTACGAAAAAATGGTGCAAATTGTCGCACTTGGGGATGAAATCAATCAAAAGAAACTTCTTCTTCGTCTTGTTGAGATGGGGTATACTCGAAATGATGCCTACTTCGATGGAGGAGATTTTCGGGTCAATGGGGAAGTGATCGACATTTATCCTCCCTATTGGCAAGATCAAGCGGTGCGGATCGAATTTTTCGGGGATGAAGTAGAGCGGATAACCTATTTTGAGCCACTTAGCAACACCATGACTGAAAAACATGAAACCATTACCATCTATGCGACAAGTCAATTTGCCGTAGGTCAAGAAAAGCTTTCTCGTGCGATTAAACGAATCGAGGATGAGCTTGGGGAGCGACTGCAAGAGCTTGAAGCGCAAGGAAAAATTCTTGAAGCACAGCGTTTACGCCAACGATGCGAGTTTGACCTCGAAATGCTTCAAGCCACCGGAATGTGTAAGGGGATTGAAAACTACTCGCGTCTTTTGACTGACAAACAACCAGGAGAAGCTCCCTATACGTTGCTCGATTACTTCACACTGCATCACGATAAGTTCCTCATTATCGTCGATGAATCGCATGTTAGTTTACCGCAGTTTCGAGGGATGTATGCCGCAGACCGAAGCCGTAAAGAAGTCCTCGTCGACTATGGGTTTCGCCTTCCAAGTGCACTGGATAATCGCCCCCTAATGATCGATGAGTATCTGGCTAAAGCACCTCACTATCTCTTCGTATCTGCAACCCCAGCACTTCAAGAATTGGAATTAAGTACCACAGTTGCGCAGCAGGTCATCCGTCCAACGGGCCTGCTTGATCCTCCAATCACCATAAAACCCTCTACCAATCAAGTAGAAGACATTCATGATGAAATTATAAGAACCGTTGCCTTGGGTGATCGTGTATTACTCACAGTTTTGACCAAAAAAATGGCGGAAGCCCTTACTAAGTATCTCGCAGACTTAGGAGTCAAAGTGCAATACATGCACTCCGAAATCGATACCATAGAGCGTAACCAAATCATACGCGGACTTCGTGTGGGGGATTTCGATGTCCTGATCGGTATCAATCTCTTGCGGGAGGGATTAGACCTGCCTGAAGTGAGTCTCGTGGCAATTTTGGATGCGGACAAAGAGGGTTTCTTACGCTCAGAAACCTCACTAATCCAAACAATCGGTCGTGCGGCACGTAACTCACGAGGGAGGGTCATCCTCTATGCCAACAAAATAACGGGTTCCATGGAGCGTGCTATCAAAAAAACCAACGATCGACGCGCTATCCAAGAAGCCCATAATGCGGCAAATGGTATCACGCCAATAACGACCATACGCTCGCTCGATACAAATCTCAAACTCGAAGATGTGGGTGATCTTTATAATCGCTCAAAAAAGGCAAAAACGCTCCCTGCCGCTGAACGAAAAAAATTGGTTGATGAACTCACGATCAAAATGAAAGAGGCGTCCAAGAAGCTCGAATTTGAAGAAGCCGCGCGTCTGCGTGATGAAATCGCAAAAATAAGGAAATTATAATTATGGATGACATGCTCAAAAATCTCGCTACCTATGGATATTTGGTTCTTTTTATCTACTCGCTTGGGGGTGGATTTCTCGCCCTTTTAGGTGCTGGTGTACTTAGCTTTATGGGAAAAATGGATTTGGGGCTCTCTCTGAGCATCGCATTTTTTGCCAATGTGCTCGGTGATAGCCTGCTGTTTTACATGTCTCGTTATCACAAAAGTGAGATGATGGAGTATCTTGCCAAACACAAGCGCAAGCTCGCATTTTCCCATCTGCTTATGAAGCGTCACGGATCATGGATCATCGTGATGAAAAAGTTCGTCTACGGCCTCAAGACATTGGTTCCCCTTGCAATAGGGTTGAGTAAATACAGTTTTTGGAAATTCACTACCTACAATGCTCTCGGAGCGCTGATATGGACTATCGTTGTTGGAGGGGGAAGCTATTTGTTTGGCGGAGCGTTGATTCAAGGCTATGGGCTTATCGCTGACAAACCTTATCTCGCACCTGTAATGCTTGTTATCGTTGGGGGAAGCGTTTGGTTTTATCTCTCAATGGCGACCAAAAAACACTGATACCTAGTTGTTCCTATTAAACAGAGGTTCTATAAAAAGAACCTCACTTCTTTTACCCATTTACAAGATAGGTTAAGGCGAAAGCTAACCCTGACGCACCCATAAAAACAGACCCGAACATAAATGACGAGATAAGTTTGATAACCGGTTGATATGTCCATTTGACAAGCAAGATGATACCTGAGCCAACAAGAGATGGTACAAACGTATACAATGTTATCTCAAGCAGACCGAAACCATGTGGAAGATAGACAAAGTTTGCGATAAGAACATCAAAAACAAACATGACCGCAAAATAAAAAGCCAGATAACGAACTGTTTTAAACTTTTCAAAACATTCCGATATATTAGCCTCTTCCGTGACCATACATTTCATATCAGAAAAATTTGCATCCTTAAGCGACTTTTCTTCACAAAAGAAAAAAACCAAAAGAGCAAATACAAACCCTATCCCTATCAAAACCAGAACTGTTCCCATTTGAAATTCCTTGTAGAGTAATTTTATAACAAATTATTATATCGTATTATTTGGAGATATTATTTATTATTATATTATTATATTATTATTTTAACAGCAGCAAATTTCAAGAATATGGAAGTTAACACTCTCAAGAAACTAAAAAACGATAGCTATCTAGCTCCCCTTATGAAACATAGGGCTAAGGAATTTTTCAATTCCCAAAACAATAAATCCTACCACTAATCCACTGGCAAGTTCAGCAATAAGAAGAGGAAGAAAACCAAGAGCATGATGCACAGGTTCAATATTATGAACAAAAATGCCCCCGCCCACCAATAACATCGCGACAGTACCAATAACTGCAAGCGCTTTAATGACTTTGGGCAATGCTGTAACTAACATCTCACCCATTTTCAAATAGAGCGATTTTTTCCATCCGATAAAACGCTCGGAGATCTGGATGAGTCCAAAGCCCATGTCATCCATACGAACGATAAATGCCACGATTCCATACACCCCTATCGTTGCCAAAATAGCAACAAATGAAACGATAATAACTTGCATCAAAATACTCTGATGAGTAACTGTACCCAATGCTATGACGATGATTTCAATAGATAGAATAAAGTCTGTCAATATCGCCGATTTTATTTTTTTATCTTCACCCGCTAATAAATCTTCTTCATTTTCAACGGTTTCAGCTAAAGGCTTAGGGTGATTTTCGGATGTAAAAAAATATTCATAAATTTTTTCGGCTCCCTCAAAACTCAGATAGACTCCACCTATCAACAAAATAGGTATAATCAAACTGGGAACAAAAGCGCTTAACAAAAATGCCATCGGAAGTAATATGAGCTTATTTTTAAACGAGCCTTTAGTAATTGCCAAAAGAACCGGGAGTTCTCTGGAAGCATGAAATCCCACCGCTTTTTCAGCATTGACTGCTAGATCATCCCCGAGTACACCCGCTGTTTTTTTGACTGCCACCTTGCTCATGGCAGCCGTATCATCAAGCAAGACTCCTATGTCGTCCAGTATTGCGAAAAATCCGCCAGTCACTTTTTTCCTTTAGAAGACCAATTGCTCGTCGGTTTTAGGGGCCTGTTCTTGTAACACATCAGGTGTTTTCGAAACATCTGTAAAGTTTTCTGTTACATTTGCATCACCTTGACTCACTGCGTATACACCATCAGGCCGATCAAAATAGCGCTTTGTATTGGGGTGGATTCGTAATAAATCTTCGTAGTAATAACGAAATATTGGCGCCGCTGCACGCCCTCCTGTCTCACTTCGGCGCATCGGCGTATTGTTGTCATGCCCCATCCATACTACCGTCTCAACCGTAGGTGAATAACCGATAAACCATGCATCCACATTTTTATTGGTCGTTCCTGTTTTACCTGCGATTTCAAGCCCGGCAACACGCGCCCCAGTTCCTGTGCCATAGTTGACAACATCTTGTAAAATCGAGGTCATCAGGTAGGTCTGTTCTCTAGTATTGACTTGACGGCGCTTGTTTTCATATCGAAATGTCTCCCCTTTTGGAGAAATAACCTGACGAATCAAAATAGGGTTTGTTTGAATACCGCCCGTCGCAAACATCGTATAATATTTTGCCAAATCATGCGGGGACATACCTATCGTTCCCAAAGCGATCGAAAGATCGGGAGGAAGGTTCTCGACAATCCCATAACGATGCAGACCATCAACCACTTTGCCAAATCCCATATCGCTAACCATATTGATCGTTGCCAAGTTACGGGAGTGGGTGAGTGCATCACGGATACTGACCATTCCCTTGTACTCGTTTTTATAGTTTTTAGGTTTCCATGTTTTTTCTTCACCATCATCGCCTGCATAGGTGTAGGTACGAGCGATATCGGGAACCAGTGATGCCGGAGACATTCCGCTGTCCAGTGCTACTTGGTAAACAAATGGCTTAAATGCAGAGCCTGGCTGTCGCTTGGCCTGCGTAACGCGGTTGTAGGGGCTGACCGAATAATCATAACCCCCTACCATCGCCAAGATTTCTCCCGTGTTGGGATCCAAGCTCATCAAGGCCCCGTTGAGCTGTGACTGTATGTTCGCGTCCAATTCACCTGCTTCTTGAGCACGTGCTATGATCTCATTGCGTCCTGATTGTAATGCTTTATAACCTGCTTCTTGCAACCGCATATCAATGGTCGTATAAATTTTATATCCGCCGCTGCGAATATCAGGAAATGCATCGCCAAGCTGTCGCATGACTTCATCGATAACGTAAGGGCCTGAATTCTTGCTCAATGTATCATTATAAACTTTTGGACGCTCTTGCGTTGCACGATCATACGTCTCTTGATCGATCCAGCCTAGGTCAAACATCCGCTGAATAATACGATTCGCACGGCCTAGACTGAGCTCATAGTTTTTAGTAGGCGCATAAAAATTAGGCCCCTTTGGCAATGCTACAAGCATCGCCATCTCTTTGAGTGTCAACTCTTTGAGCCCTTTTCTAAAATAACCGTCTGCAGCTGTCTTAATCCCATAATAGCCGTGTCCCAAATAGATCTCATTAAAATACCGCTCTAAAATCTGTTCTTTGGTCAGCTCTTGCTCAATACGTATCGCATACAAAACCTCTTTAAACTTACGTGAAAATTTCTTTTCACGCGTCAGAAGAGCATTTTTAACGAGCTGTTGCGTAATGGTACTCGCCCCCTCTTTGAGCTTTCCGACACTGACGTCTTTGATGATCGCACGCATAATAGCATCGGGATTGACCCCATGATGCTCAAAAAAGTCCGTATCTTCAATCGCGAGCAATGCCTCAATAAGACGAGGAGGAATATTATCAATCGATACGTAATAACGGTGTTCATCACTAAATAAGTTGGCTATTTTTTCGCCGTTTCGATCATACACTTCCGTTGTCAGTCGAGGCTTATAGTTGATAAGGCGCTGAGTTTCGTATTCAAAACTGTAAATGACATATCCCAAATACCCCAGGGGTATCATGATGACCAGTCCTAGTGCAATCCATAAATTTTTATTCATTTTCTGTATTCCCGGTTTTTAAAATCAGCTTCTATTAATTGATAGGTATAAGGCATTTTTGGGTTTTCGAGCACACTTTTTAGGTTTCCGCTCTCGATAATCTGCCCTTTTTTAAGAACACAAATATCTTCACACAATGCCGCCGCAACACTCATGTCATGCGTCACAAAAAGGAGTGAAAATCCCAACTTCTCCTGCAGGGAGAGCAACTGTTCAATCATCACCGTTCGAGATTCACCGTCCAACGCCGTTGTCGGTTCATCCAACAGCAACAGCTTAGGATAAGACCCAAGCGCCATCGCAACAACTACCCGTTGCAACTGTCCACCGGAGAGCTCATTGGGATAACGTTGCAGCAATGATTCATCCAATCCCAACATCGAGAACAGTTCTCGCGAACGCGCTTGTGTCAAGAACATCTGATCTTCGATCTTCGTGAGAGGAGAGAGCGCTGTAAAAGGATTTTGCGGAACCAGAGTGACACTTTTTCCTCTAGTCCATTCAAACGGTGCATGCTTTTGAAGTGTCACATCCAAAGCCGTGTCACACAATCCCAAGAGAGCTTTGAGAATCAGCGATTTCCCGCTTCCGCTCTCACCAACCATGGCAAGTGATCGGTGAATCTCAAAGCTGCAATCAACCAGCATCATATCCCCGTGTGCAACTGTAAGACGATCTACATGGATACTACTCATATTACTATTTTACCGTATTGTGACTAAAACGTTCACACACACGTACCAAACTCTCTTCCGAGATATCAAGCCGTGTAATCAGGCGAATAATTGCTCGGCTTACCGTCGGTTGACGGATAGCTCCTACCAAAATACCAAACTCGTCTTTCAACAACTTTTGCAGCTCCATCACCCTCACATTATCACCGATTTCTATCGGGACAATCAATCCATCAATATCCATTCCGAGCACATCTTTCACGATACGCTGACGTACTGAGATCGCTTCTTTTAAACGCGTAACATTGGCTTGGATGTATTCCAGCGCATGATGCGCCAGTGCCGTGTCGTAAAGCGAAGGTGCCGTCGCATAAATGACATTTTTAGCACGATTAATGAGATAGTCACTGATGTGTGATGACGAGAGAACATACGCCCCAAAACTTCCGTAGGCTTTGCCTAGTGTCCCCATTTTGATCATATTGTGGGTCGGTTTGATATCATAATAGTCGAGAATCCCCATCAAATTTTTACCGATCACTCCGCTGCTGTGTGCTTCATCGAGGATCACCAAAACATCATGACGTTCGCAAACTTTCAATATCTCTCGATCAAGCTTATCTCCGCTCATTGAATAGATTCCCTCAACGGCCACAATGATCCGTTTTTCGGTCGCTTTTTGAAGAGCTTGTTCTAACGCCATCGCATCATTATGGGCAAAAAATTCAACTCTTGCATCGCACATACGCGTCGCCATCACCCCGCTTGCATGATACGCCTCATCCATTAAAAGCAGATCCCCTTTGCGTGCAAGCGCTTCAATCATCCCGATATTGGCATTAAATCCGCTGCCCATCACAATACCCGCTTCAAAACCGTTAGCGTCACACAAAGCACGCTCGAAATTTTGATGAATGGGGTGATAGCCGTTAACCAGCATCGAAGATTTGGGGGAATGAAACATATACGAACTCAGTGTTTCACATGCTTTGAGATGAAGTTCTTTTAAATGTGCCAAACCTAAATAATCATTCGATGCACCATCCAGCAACGTCTCGTCGACCAAATGACGCTCTCGATAGCGTCCTGAACGTTTTAGTGCTTTTAGCTCATTTTCATACGGAGTATTCATACTAAAAACGGCTTCAAAATTTCAACAGAGAGCCCCATCGCCGTACTCTCATATCCTCGAACTTCTCGTATATACGATTTGCAAAATCCCTCAACCATACACGCTCCCGCTTTTCCGCGCCATTCGCCGCTTTTGATATATGCTTCCACGGCTTCAGCGTCAAAAGAATCAAAAAAATAACGGGTGGAGGAAATATCAAGGAGTTCAATTCGGGGTGTTTTGTAAATCATACAGGTGATGATGGAGACTTCACTGCCGCTTTGTGTGGCCAAAATGGCTCTCGCATCGGCTTCATCTTTGGCTTTGCGCAATATTTTTCCCTGTGCGGTTACAACAGTGTCGGCAACGAGGAGAGGGTAATCGGCACAACCGAATTTTTCAAGATTGACGCGGTATTTTCCCAACGTTGCTTGATACACAAAGTTCTTAGGGCAAGAAGAGACAATCGAATCTTCATCGAAATCAATTGATTCTTGAATAAAGGGGATACCCGCCGCACTCAAAAGCTGCGCACGGGTGATGGAAGAAGAGGCTAAGCGTAACATTAATAGGCGTTACGAAGAACCACGCCCATAAAAATAGCAATAAGTCCCAATGCAATGTTCACGGGAACCATGTATTGGGCAATCGGAGTGAGCATGGCTTTAGCGCGTGCCAAATTATCCTCTGCCAATGCTTTGGCAGCTTGAGCGCGTCGGTACATCATAGCCCCTAGATTGATCACCATAACGATCCAAATCGCCTCTTTGATATGAACCGTCTGATACAGACTCATCGCGTAGGCATCGATAACATTTCCGCTTGCATCTACCGCAGCTTCACGGAAACCTAAACCTACTGCCATTAGTATAGCGGTAACAATCAATACCGTTGCTGCAGGCCATGCAAGAGTGAAAAGACGATTAAGGGCATGTGTTGCACGTTCCATTTTCATTCTCGGATCTTGGATCATACTGCATGAGGCGTGTGCGGCAAAGCGCATGGTAATCATCCCGCCTACCCAAATAACGGCACTGATAACGTGTAAGAAAATAATCGTCGTGCGATAATCCGAAAATGTTTGTACTAAAAAAGCTTTCATGCTAGTTCCTTTGTGATGTAAACAATCGCGGCCTCTTTGGCTTCACCTATTTTACTAGGGTCTTTTCCGCCTGCTTGTGCAAAATCAGGACGTCCGCCGCCACCGCCGCCCAATATCGGGGCGATTGTCTTGATCCAGTCTCCTGCTTTTGCGTTTGCATTTTTGACACCGCTTGCGAGCAACACTTTATCGTCTTTGACTTGGAACAACATTACGGCTACCGACTCGTGCTCGTTCTTAAGCTCATCAATACGTTCTTTGATGTCTCCTGCTCCTAATTCGGCTACCACAACGGCGGTATTGCCCATCATCGTCACACTTAACTCTTCTTTGGATGCGGATGCGAGTGTGGTCATTTCAGATTTAAGTGTTTTGACCTGCTCTTTGAGACGCTCTATTCCTGCAAGGACATCACGATTTTTGACCGAACTCTCTACTTCTTCGAGCAAATGGCGCTGCGATTTGAACACATTGTACGCAGCATTTCCGCACACCGCTTCGATACGGCGAACCCCTGCACTTACACCGCTTTCTTTAGTGATGATAAATGTACCGATAACGGCTGTGTTCTCGACGTGCGTACCGCCGCAAAACTCGACCGATGCACCGCCAAAATCAACGACACGGACACGATCGCCGTATTTCTCACCAAACTGCGCTTTCGCACCGCTCTTTTTAGCTTCATCGATACTCATCTCTTTGGTCAATCCTGAAAGTGCATGAAAAATATGCTGATTCACACGCTCTTCAATAAGGGCAACCTCTTCATGGCTCATCGCTTTTGGGTGAGAGAAATCAAAACGCAAACGGTTGTGCTCCACGAGAGAACCCGCTTGAGAGATATGTTCACCGAGTAGCTCATAAAGTGCCGCATGTAACAGATGCGTTGCAGAGTGGTGCTTGGCAATCTCGTTACGAGAAAGATCCACAATCGCTTCCACCGTTTCACCCACACTGATCGTTGCGCTCGTTTCTATATGCGAGAGGTTCAGACCATGGAATTTTTGGGTATCCAATACAGTCGCTTTATCCCCCAAAAGACCTTTATCGCCCGCTTGTCCGCCGCTTAGCGCATAAAAAGGTGTCTCTTCGAGAAGGACCCACCCTTTTTGCTCAGCATGTAAGGATTCAACGCGTTGGAAACTCTCGCTCAAGAGCGCTTGGATTTTAACCGGTGCTTTGGTGTAGGCGTAACCGATAAAATTATTAACACCGAATGTTTCGAGAAGGGCTTTAAAGTCACCTTCCACTGCCGCATCACCTGAACCTTTCCAGGCTGCTTTTGCGCGGGTTCGCTGCTCTTTCATGAGTGCTTCAAAGGTATTCGTATCGAGTGCTAAATTTTTCTCACGAAGCATATCCTCTGTCAAATCCAGAGGAAAGCCAAAGGTATCATAGAGTTTAAAGGCTACTTCACCGCTAAACGTTGCTTTTGTATTTTTGAGTTCTTCATTAAACAGCTCAATACCGGATGCAATAGTTTTGAAAAAACGTTCCTCTTCGAGCATAATCTGCTCTTTTAACACCGAGAGTTTTTCCACAATATACGGATATTGTTTCCCCATTAGTTCGGCAACCGTATCGGCGATTTCAAACATAAACGGCTTAGTAAATCCAAGTAGATATCCATGACGCACCGCACGACGTAAAATACGACGAAGGACATACCCGCGCCCTTCATTCGAGAAATTTGTCCCTTGCGCCAGCAAAAAGGTAACGGTGCGAATATGATCGGCAATAACACGGTACGATGCACCGCCGGCATAATCATACGGCTTGCCGATAAGGGTTTCTACTTTGCGGATGATTGGCATAAAGAGAGTCGAGTCGTAGTTACTACGGACCCCTTCTAAAACAGCAACCGCACGTTCCAATCCCATACCCGTATCAATAGAGGGTTTTGGCAACGGTTTAAGTTCCCCTTTTGCATTGCGCTCATACTGCATGAATACGAGATTCCAGATTTCCAAGAAACGATCCCCATCGCCCCCCATATAATCTTCCGGTCCGTTAAAATGCTCCGCACCCTGATCGACAAAAATTTCCGAACACGGACCGCACGGGCCGGTGTCTCCCATTTGCCAAAAGTTATCTTTGTCACCCAAACGCATAATACGATCAGCAGAGATGTGTTTTTTCCACATCTCTTCAGCCTCATCATCACTCTCATGAACCGTTACCCAAAGTTTATCAACAGGCAATTTCATTACTTGTGTAATAAACTCCCACGCGTAGGCAATCGCCTCTTCTTTGAAATAGTCCCCGAAGCTGAAATTCCCCAACATCTCAAAAAACGTATGGTGACGCGCCGTATGGCCGACGTTTTCGAGGTCATTGTGTTTTCCGCCTGCACGCAGACACGTTTGGGAACTCGTCGCACGCGGGTTTGCAGGTGCTGGAATATCGCCCGTAAAAACCGACTTAAACGGAACCATACCGGCATTGGTAAAGAGCAACGTTGCATCCTCAGGAACTAGAGGGGAGCTTGCTGCTCGATCATGTTGTTTTGATTCAAAAAAAGCTAAAAAAGCTTCGCGTACGTCCATCATGGGTTACTCTCATTTGGGTAAAATTGTCGCGATTATAGCGAAGAAGGGGTTAAAGCGGAATTAGAAGGAAAATATTATTCATCATTCCTAGCTTGATTGTGAACCAAGCTTATTTTTGCATTTCAACTTTAAAAAATGTGCGAAAAATAAATATCTCATTCCACACTTAACGAAGTCCACGTTCTTGAAGATTAGTTATTACTTCATTTGTAAATTCATCATATTTAGATTCGTCAACTTCCGACACTTTCATTAGTTCTTTCATTAACTGTTCAAAAGTAAGATTTGAGTTTTTTAATTTCCAACGAAATTCACGAATAGTTTGCGGTGCACCAAAATCTTTAAAAAATTTGTAAATTATTAAAACAATTGTAACAATGATATATGCCCAGCTTAAAAAAATAAATGCGAATGCTATTCCAATCACGAATAAATATTTCATTATTTTAAATGCAACCGAATGGTTTACATCATCAATTGTCATCAACTTAGGAGCGAGAGTTATCCAGCTTAAACGTTGACCTATTTTATTTAAATTACGTTCAACTTGTGAATTTATTGAAACGAGAATGCTACCTGCATAAAATATCCAAAACAATAACGCAACCAAGATTCCACTTTCATAATCAAACATTTGTTCTCCAAAATATTAACTAAAAATACTATTTATTGTAACAAAATATTGCCTATTTTTCAGCAATTAATTACTGTTTAAATTATAAAACTGCAGTTCTGTATGTCAATCCGTCAAAAATTAGTATTTCTCGAAATGAGTGTTTCGGCAATTTATTTTTAACCTCTTGAATCAAATTTTCCCACTCATTGTCAAGATAAAGAGTATTCAAATAGCATTGAACAATTAAAGAAGTGTTTTCAGGATAGTTTTTTGCTATTTTTTTTGTAATTTCTTTCAAAACTATGGGAACAAACTTTTCAACATGTTCTTGATACTCAAAACTGACTAGCTCAGAAGTAACTGATTTTCCTTTTCTTTTTATACCTTCTGGTGCGAATGAAGCATCAAGTTTCCAAGTCTCGTGTTCGTTTTTATGCATTGCTGATGTCACCTCCAAATATCCAAATTCTGGAAAGTATCCATATTTTATATAATCACCTACTTGATGAAATTCTGCATCAAATGGCTGGCTTCCATCAATCCAACGCACTGATATATAACGTCCTGATCGATAAAAAGTTTGTATATAGCGGCAAATTGGAAGTAATTCTTCTAAAACTAGTTTTTCTACATTAGTTTCCCGTTTTCGTAAGCGTTCTATTCCTGTAGGGTGTTGACGGATTTTTTCGAAAATTGCATATACCTCTGAACAAAACTTAAGTCCATCAATCAGTACATTGTTTATATGAGATAATTCATTCATGATACAAAAAACCCATTTTTTTAGTTATTTTAATGGATTATTCTAAAAATATAAATATATTCAAGATTTAGCAGAAAAGATGTGAAAAGTTAAAACTAAATCCCCGAGTTGATCGGGGATGATAGAAGAAATTACGAAAATGCTCTGTTCAGCGCACTAAACATCGCTTTAATCGAGGCTACCGTAATGTCATTATCGCAGCCGACACCAAAGAATTTTTCTTGAGCTTCGGTCTGTATCTCGATGTACGCAACCGCTTCGGCGCTGGAAAGTTCTCCGCGTGAATGTTCACTGTACGACAATATTTTAAATGGATGAGAATATTCCACCATCAATGCGTTTTTGCACGCATCGATAGGACCATTTCCCTGCCCCTCGGAGCGGATCGTTTTGCCGTTATGGGTGTATTCCAAGACGCATTTGGCAGAGTGTTCTTTTGCACTTTCTGAAATGACCGAATAATCGACAAATTCGATGTCATGCGGTTCCCCGAAATAGGTTGTTTCAAAAATATGAAGAATCTCTTCCGCCGTCAATTCTCTGCCCGCTTCATCCGTTGTTTTTTGGACGATACTCCCGATTTCAGGATGCATTTTTTTAGGAAGGGAATAGCCGAAGGTATCTTCGAGTACATACGCCACTCCCCCTTTGCCCGATTGAGAGTTGATGCGGATAATCCCCTCATAATTGCGTCCCACATCAGCAGGGTCAATAGGGAGATAAGGTACTTCCCAAAACGGATCTTCTTTAGAGCGCTGATACGCAAGACCTTTGTTAATCGCGTCTTGATGTGAACCTGAAAACGCCGTATAAACAAGCTCACCCACATACGGATGACGCTCATGGGTTTTCATATCGGTACACTCTTCAACGATGCGTACCACCGTCTCCAAGTCACTGAAGTCAAGTTCAGGATCGACCCCTTGGGTATAGAGGTTTAACGCCAAGGTAATAATGTCCACATTTCCCGTACGCTCACCGTTGCTAAGCAATGTCCCCTCAACACGATCCGCACCCGCAAGAAGGGCAAGCTCTGTCGCCGCTACCGAGGTTCCACGGTCGTTATGGGTATGGGTTGAAATCAACACATGTTCTCGATTGGTCAAATGGCGTCCCATCCACTCGATTTGATCCGCATAGACATTGGGTGTTGCCATCTCTACCGTAGCGGGGAGATTAATGATCACTTTGCGATCTGGCCCAATGCCCCAGCGATCCGTTACTGCATTACAAATACGTGCCGCATATTCCAGCTCCGTTCCCGTAAAACTCTCGGGAGAGTACTCTAAATTTATCTCGCCTTCATGTTTTGCCGCACGGGCTTTTACCATGTCAACTCCGGCCAGTGCAAGCTCAATAATCTCGTCCTGCTCTTTGCCAAATACGATTTTACGCTGTGCCACAGAAGTAGAATTATAGAGATGGACTGTCGCTTTTTTAACACCTGCCAGTGCTTCGAACGTTTTATCGATCAAATGCTCTCTGGCTTGTACCAGTACTTGAACTGTAACGTCATCAGGGATAAGATTTTGCTCCACTAGGGTGCGTAAAAAATCAAATTCGACTTTGGAGGCAGAGGGGAAACCCACTTCGATGTGTTTGAATCCCAGTTTCAGCAAGAGAGAAAAGAGTCGTAATTTTTGATCCAAATTCATCGGAGTGATCAATGCCTGATTTCCGTCGCGAAGATCAACACTGCACCACAAGGGAGCGTGTGTGATGGTTTTGGTCGGCCAAATGCGATTTGGCAAATCAACTTGTGGATAAGGGCGGTATTTTCCCGCGTTAATGTGGTTCATCTTGAAACCTTTTGGATAAAAATTGACTCCTTATTTTCCTTGCTGATGGTCAATAAGTAGCGTGATTATAGCAAAAAGCCCTTTTTTTATGCACATCCCTTTTCTACCATTTCAATAATGTGCTGTGCGCCATTCATACCGATAAGCTTCACAAGGGCTTCACTTTTAGGTTGTATGTCACTTTCTATCGCTTCTTGGAGCTTCGGCAAAATCCCTTGGCCCTGACGCTCACACCATCCCACATTGTGTTGGACCACATAGCGTGCATTGTGAAACTGATGATCCGCTGCAGCATAAGGGAAAGGGATAAAAAAGGCCGGTACCCGCGCCGCACACAACTCCCACAGCGTACTCGCACCTGAACGGCTGATGGCAAAATCACTTCTCTCTATAAGTTCGGCTATTTTCGTCGTAAAGCCATAAACTTTAGCCTCAATACCCAGCTTATGGTAAGCATGCCGTACACGTTCTTCTTCTGCTGCTCCGCATTGATGGATAATAGAAATCCCCTTTTCACTTAGCCAAGGGGCAATTTCAAGAGCAAGATCGTTAATAAATTTTGCCCCTTGAGAACCGCCCAAAAAAATAACTGTTTTGACTTTTATACGGGTACGTGCATTTTGAAAATAAATCTCATTGACCGGATAATCGCAATGATTTGCACCGGTTTCATAAGAACTGAAAAAAGCTGCCGCGTAGGGGCGTAGCAACGTGTTAAGCTTACCCGTAATCGCATTTTGCTCATGAATGTACAAAGGGCGTTTCATCGTAATGCTGGCAATAGCAGCAGGAGCAGCTGAGAATCCGCCGACACTCACGATAGCATCAGCATTTAATTCTTTTATAATACGGCGTGACGCCATAACCGCTTTAAGTATCTTCCAAAGTGCATTTAGTTTCCCCAACCCTTTTTTATTGACAACGCCCGTTGTCTCTAAAAAATAGCTCTTTTCAAACACGCTACTGTTAGCAAACCATTGTCTGTCCTGCCCGCTCATAGAACCGACAAATATCACATTATGACCTCGAGAACGTGCCGCTTGGGCAAGCGAAAGAGCAATGACAAGATGCCCTCCGGTACCGCCTCCGGTAAAAATAATCGTCATTTTAGATCACCGGATTTATCTCTAATCTTTTTCGAAATCATCAGTACCATCCCAATCGCAACACTTGAAGCCAACATTGTCGATCCGCCATAACTCAAAAACGGAACCGATATCCCCTTAATAGGCGTAAGCCCGCTTATCCCGTATGCATTTAACATAAAGGCAAAGGTAATTAATAATCCCACTCCCAAACTAAAAAGATAATCCGTATCATCCCGAGAACGATTGGCGATTTTAAAGAGACGATGTAAAATCATAATAAAAATCATCGTCACCCCTACCACACCAAGAAATCCAAATTCTTCGGCAATTCCAGCAAGAACAAAATCGGTATGAACTTCACTCAAAAATCCAAGCTTAAAAGTACCATTTCCCAAACCCGTGCCTAAAATTCCGCCATTGTGTATTGCGTTGAGTGAGTGTCCGATCTGATATGCCTCTTCAACATTTGCAATGCGCAAATGCTTAGCAATCGACTCTGGAAAAAATGCAAGAATGGTGCTCTGTGCCGATGCCCACCATGAGAGAATACGGTTGATGCGGTGTGGAGCCATTGCAATAAACAGAAGAAAAAACATAACGGCCCCGCCAATGAGGCTCAAGAAGAAACGAAAACTGCTCCCGGCAAAAAAGAGCATAAAGGCAAGAGTTAAGGATAAAACGACCACCTGCCCTAAGTCATTTTGAACAATGGCGATCAAAAACATTATCAAAATAAATAAAGCAGCATAGGGCAAAAATCGTTTAAACTCTTCTTTGATCCCCATCCCTCCGTGATGCCCAAGTTTACGTGAAAAACTCCAGGCCAAGAAATAAACAAATCCTATCTTAAAAAACTCTACCGGAGCAATAGACATCCCTAAAACTTTAATCCATCTCTTTGCTCCGCCTACCTCACTTACTAAAAAAGAGGGGAGAAACGGCATCGCAACCATCAGAGCTATACCTCCCCAAAAGAGGGTTAAACCCAGTGGATGAAGCCACACATCGGGATCAAGCTGAGCAATCATCCACATTAACAAAATTGAAATAATGGCAATCAAGAGCTCACGAAAAACGAAGTGAAATGCGTTATACTCAAATAAAATCACGGCATACGCCGATAGAGTATAGGAACAGATAATTCCGATTGTGATAAGAATAGTAGTTAAAATAAATAATTTTTTATCGGGCATCTTTAGACTTGTTTGGTGTATAATTTCTAAAAGTATAGCAAGCACACATTAAAGCACCTATAAATAGAAAGTGGAATGTATTTTGCTTGAAGACTAATAACATACAGAAAGGGGACAAAATGGGAATTAATATTTCACGAGCACATGAGCTGATGAAAAGCGCGATGGACTATCGTGCAGCGCGTCAGGACATGATCGCAAGTAACATTGCCAATGCAGACACCCCTTTCTATCGGCCTCGAGATGTGCGTTTCGAGGAAGCACTTGCCAAAGAGAGTGCTGCTATTTTCGCTCAAAAAGGTCAAGAACTTCAAATGGCCCATACTAACGGTGCTCACCTAAATGGATTTTCACCTTCCAGTGATAGTAAAGCAACTACTTTTTTTCGTGACGGTCATATGGCCAGAAATGATGGAAATAGCGTTGATTTAGATGTTGAGAGTTCGGAAATGGCAAAAAACTCTGTTATGTTTAATGCCCTAACTGCAGCACTCAAAAAAGACTCGGCCTTGTTCAAAAGCGTCATCGATGCTTCGAGCAAGACGTCATAAGGATTAAGCAATGGCATTTTTAGACAGTTTTGATATCAGCGGATACGGTCTTTCAGCTCAGCGTGTTCGTGTCAATACCATCAGTTCCAACATCGCCAATGCACAAACCACCCGTACGGATGAGGGTGGTCCTTACCGCCGTCAGGAAGTTGTCTTTAAAGCCATCGATTTCAACAGTGTTTACAATCAAGCCTTAGAACGGCAGACTGCTTCATTAGGCTACTCTGATCCTCTAAAAGAAGGGTTGCAAGGGCTTAAACCAAATCCTGCCATCATGAGTGTCCTCGTAGATAAGATTGTGCGTGACGACAAAGCACCGAACATGAAATACGATCCATCGCATCCTGATGCGGATGCAAAAGGGTACGTTGCTTACCCCAATATTAATCCTGTCATCGAAATGGCCGATTTAGTAGAAGCAACACGCTCTTATCAAGCAAACGTAGCAGCGTTTGAGAGCGCCAAAAATATGGCTAGCGGTGCAATCAGCATCTTGCAAGCATAATGAGTAAGGACTAATAATTATGCAAGATTTAACATCTATCAAATCTCTTTCTACTGCTGATTTATTCAAAGCAAAAGGAACGGCTCCCACTCAAGGAAGCGCGACCGATTTTGCCCAAGAACTCAAAAATGCCCTCGGCAATGTCAATGAGATGCAAGTACAAGGCGAGAAAGCGATGAGCGACATCGCCACCGGTTCCGTCAAAGATCTTCATCAAGCAGCAATTGCCATTGATAAAGCTGAAATTAGCATGAAATTGATGCTTGAAGTGCGTAATAAAGCACTCAATGCATACAAAGAGATCACTCGAACGCAAATGTAATGTGCGCTCACCTGTAGTCATGCGCAATTCCAATAAATCCAAAAAAATATTAGCACTGTTCCTCGTTCTCTTAATGGGATTTGGAATTTTTTTGGCCGTGATGTTTTACACGGCCGTCCATGAACGCGACATCCCCTCCATCTACTCTGAAGAGACGGCCAAAGCACAACGCGGAAACATCATCAGCGCAGATGGTTTTCATATCACTGCAACTCAAAAACTTTATAAAGCGGTCGTGAATACCAAAAATATTGATCCCAATAAAAGAGAACTTTTTGTTCAGCTTTTCAGTATCTACAGCGGAATAAATCCCGATGAGATTCGCCAACGTCTCCACACGCGTAAAGGTTCGGTAACGCTAAGCTATCACATCAGCCCAAAAGAAGCAATGTATCTCAAGACTTTGGCTTTTGAATTACGCAAACTCAAAGTATTCATCGAGTATGAACTCCCCAATGGCCAACGCGTACTCCAAGGTTTGAACATTATCGAAAGTGGTGAAGCACGCGAATATCCTTATCAGAAACTCCTAACCCCTTTGTTAGGTTATCCTAGGAAAATGGAAGAAGATGGGTATACCCGCATCTATGGGATCAAAGGATTGGAAAAATATTTTGATGAAGAGCTCAATCCCCAACAAAACAAAAGCCAAAAAGCGATGCGGGATGTTAATGGCTATCTAATTTTAAACCGCCAAAGCTCGATACAATCGCAGATTAATGGGTTTGATGTAAAACTCAATATACCAATCGCTCTACAAGCTCGCGTCGAAGCAATCACCGACCGAATAAAAAATAACCTTCAAGCTGATGAAATCATAGCAACTGTCATGGAATCCAAAAGCGGTAAAGTCATCAGCCTAGCGAGTTCAAATCGCTTTGATCCAAGCCACATCCGAACAGAAGACTATCCATCGCTCAATGCTAATGCTATAGAATACAGTTATGAGCCGGGATCCGTTATCAAACCAATCATCTTTTCACTTTTACTTGACCGCCATCTCATCAACCCCTATGACATGGTCAATGGGCACAACGGACGCTACCAATTAGGACGTAAAATGATCGTAGATGAGCACCCGTTTCAAATGATCAGTGCAGAAGACGTTCTTGTCTACTCGTCCAATATTGGAATTGCCCAACTTGGCCAAAAGCTTAACGGTACTGAATTCACCGAAGGGCTAAAACGTTTTGGATTTACCCATTTCAGCGGAACGGATTTACCGTACGAAAAGCGTGGTTCCATCCCAACCAGCGGGCAGCTTAACAATTACTTGTACAAGGCAATCACTTCCTACGGATACGGGATGCGGGCAAACTCTATGCAGTTAGTCAAAGCATTCAATGTCTTCAATAATGGAGGCCGACTCGTGAATCCGATGGTTGTCGATTCACTCATAGATGATAAAGGAAGATCCAGACCTATGCAGGTTCAAACCCCGATACAAGTTATTGCTCCTGCAACAGCAGAACGGATGAAACAGATTTTGATTAAAACCGTAAATGTGGGGACAGGAACCTTGGCAAGAACTCCCGGATTGGAAGTCGGTGGAAAAACAGGAACGGCCCATATTGCAAAAAATGGCGTATATGTTAACAGCTATCACACTTCATTCATCGGATTTGCTAACGACGCCAAACATACCTATACCATAGGCATCACCGTCATTAATCCGCGCACCGTCTATTTTGCTTCCATTACGGCTGTTCCCGTTTTCAAAGCGATCGTTGATGTTATGGTAGAAGAAAAATACCTTCATCTCGATCCAAGAGCCGTAGCAGCCGCTCAAAGTGCTCCTGCGATCGAGCATCATTAACTATTGTGACGCTGTATTGCTTTTTCCCTTAAGCGCCTTAGCAATTAAAAGCGTTGCATCCTTGCTAAAAGCATAATGATACTCGATCCCCCACACTTCAACAACCGCTTCTCCACTGAGCGTCATTTTACTTTTTTCCTGCATAATGGCAATAACACGATTGATTGTAATACTTTTCGGATCAATCTCAACGGTAATTGGAAGAACACGTTGGGTATTAGGAAGCACGCTAAAGCCTTTCTCCGCATTAATACACGCCGATCCTGTTGCTAATATTTGTTTTCCTTCTGTCAATGCATACGTTAACGACTTGAGGCGCATCTCGCTGTGCCATCGATTGGTAATGTTAACATCCGTACCAATTCGTATCGCTTCTCGATCCGCAGGCCCTCCGAGTAAGGACAATATCCCTAATACAACGTCACTTTTTGTATTTTCCCATCGCAGATGACCTGAGGGCTCAATCATCACATCTTTCCCCATTCTAGGGGTACATCCGCTTAACAATCCTAATATTGCCGTTAATACTATCATTTTTTTCATATTACATCCATACATTGTCAATTAATCTAGTTGTCCCTACACGTGCCGCTACCAACACAATGGTATCCCCGATGATCACCTCAGAAATCGATTCAAAACGACGATTCACTATTGCCACATACTCGACATTTAATGGCTGTAAGATCTCCAACATCACCCCTTGTATTTCATTCGATGCCCTCACCCCCTGCATCACTAAATGCGTAGCACGTTTGAGCGAAGAGGAAAGTTTAAGCGCCTCCATTCGATCCGATTGACTCAAATAGACATTACGGCTGGATAGTGCCAATCCATCACTTTCACGAACGGTATCCACCGCTATGATTTCGACGCTCATAAAAAAGTTTTCGACCATTTGAGTGATAAGTGAAAGTTGTTGGGCATCTTTTTTTCCAAAATAGGCGCGAGTGGCTCTGACAAGATTAAGAAGCTTCATTACCACGCTCAATACGCCGTCAAAGTGGCCTGGGCGCACAGCACCTTCGAGTATGTATCCTCGAATATCGGGAGCTTTGATGCTGACTTCATCATCTCCATACATCGTGTTCACCTCAGGGTAAAACAGTATATCCACGCCGCTGAGCTCACAAATTTTAAAATCCGCCTCTTCGCGACGGGGATATTTACTCAAATCCTCACCGGCCAAGAACTGTGTCGGGTTCACAAAAATCGATACCACAACCACATCGTTGTTCTCTCTCGCCCTCTCTATGAGCGTTCGATGCCCAATATGCAGCGCCCCCATCGTCGGAACAAATCCAACCGATCCCGTTTTAGAATCCAAAGCAGCTCCAAGTTCCACTGCCGTACGTGCGATAATCATCGTTTTAGCCTCTATGCAATATAATCACAATTATAATACAGTTAGAGGATATTCCTTTATGGATCATTACGAATACACCGAATTATTGAAAACATTGACAATAAAAATGCAAAATGTCACAGATGTTGTCCGTCCAAAAGAGATCAATGCGCGCTTGAATGAAATCGCCGCGCTTGAAAACTCCGATGGTTTTTGGAATGACGCCACCAATGCAGGGATTGTTCAAAAAGAAAAAACGCAGCTAGAACGTCGACTGGGCAGATACACCAAAACATACAATATCTTAGGGGATGCCGTCGATTTATACGAAATGGCAAAAGACGAAAACGATGAAGAAACCATCCAATCCCTTTTTGATGATGCGCCAAAACTTGAAAATGAAGTCAAACTCATGGAGGTTGATGTCCTTTTGAGCGGTGAGCATGACGGGCATAATGCCATCGTCACGATTCATCCTGGAGCCGGAGGTACGGAATCCCAAGACTGGGCTTCCATGCTGCTGCGTATGTACACCCGTTGGGCAGAGCGTCATGATTTCACCGTCGAAATGCTCGACTATCAGTCGGGCGAAGAAGCAGGTATAAAAGACGCCGCCATCCTAATCAAAGGGGTCAACGTTTACGGCTACCTCAAAAATGAAAACGGCATACATCGTTTGGTACGTATCAGCCCTTACGATTCCGCCGCCAAACGTCATACCAGCTTTACCTCTGTCCTTGTTTCACCTGAACTGGACGATGACATTGCCGTCGAAATCGAAGATCGTGATATCCGTATCGATACCTATCGCGCCTCCGGTGCAGGCGGTCAGCACGTCAATAAAACCGAGTCTGCCATTCGTATCACACACATCCCAACAGGCATCGTGGTACAGTGTCAAAATGACCGCAGCCAACACAAAAACAAAGCAACCGCATTTAAAATGCTTAAATCGCGTATCTATGACCTCGAACTTGCGAAACAAAAAGCGGCCGTTGACGGTGTCGAGAAAAGCGATATCGGATGGGGCCATCAAATTCGTTCTTACGTTCTAGCACCCTATCAGCAAGTAAAAGACACTCGTTCAGGAATTCCTTATTCAAACATCAACGCCATCCTGGATGGCGATATCGACGAAATGATCGAAGGTGTTCTCATTGCCCTCAATAGAAAAGATGACGACGACTAATCCAAATACCATTCTCAAAGAATGCGCTTTACACGAAGCGTGCTCGTATATCCCAGGAAATACCCAAACCATTCATTACAAAGTCATCCAAGAGTGCAGCAAAGAACAATGTGAGTCTCTGATTTTAAGAGGTTGGCGTCGCTTTGGTGCGATGTATTTTCGTCCTATCTGCCAAGACTGCCGCTCGTGTGAAAGTCTTAAAATTGATGCAGAAAACTACACCTTCAGCAAATCTGAACGGCGCATCTTACGCAAAAACAGTAGCCTGCGTACCATCATCCGCCATCCGACAATGACAACCGAACACCTGGAACTCTTTTACCGCTATCACGCCTACAAGCACCTTACGCGTGATTGGGAAACCCCTAAAGTTGATCCCAAAAATTACTATTCCTCCTTCGTACACGGTCACGGTGACTTTGGCTACGAAGTGCTCTACTTTCAAGATGACAACCTCATTGCCGTTGATTTGATCGACATACTAAATGAGGGAATATCGTCGCTGTATTGTTACTACGATCCTCATCAAAAGAACCTCTCATTGGGGAAATACACCCTCTTAGAGCAAATAGCTCTAGCAAAGCGTCTGGGTCTCAAATGGATCTATCTTGGATATTATGTCCACGAGTGCCTCAGTCTGGCTTACAAAGCTGATTACAAGCCATCCTATCAACTTCATGGCAGACCTGAGGAGAATGAAACTCCGATATGGAAAACCCTAAACAGTTAAAATACGATTTGATCTATTAAAGAATTGTGTGCTTGATAGAAAGGGGAAGTGAAGCTAAAAGGATCTCTCCCAAGAAGAGAGAGGGAAAAGATTAACTTAGCTGTTACGCTTTTTGATAATTTCTTCAGCAACGTTACGTGGAACTTCAGCATAGTGATCAAATTCCATAGAATAACTTGCACGTCCTTGTGTCGCAGAACGAAGGTCAGTTGAATAACCGAACATTTCAGACAATGGAACAAATGCATCAACAATTTTGTTACCTGAACGGTCACCCATGTTGTTTACTTGTCCACGACGACGGTTAAGGTCACCGATAACGTCACCCATGAAGTTTTCAGGTACTTCTACTTCAACTTTCATCATAGGCTCAAGGATCGCAGGGTTTGCCTTACGACAAGCCTCTTTGAATCCCATAGACGCAGCGAGTTTAAACGCCATCTCAGATGAGTCAACCTCATGGTATGAACCATCATACAACGCAACTTCGATATCCTCGATCGGGTAACCCGCAAGAACACCTTTTTGCATTGCTTCTTTACACCCTTTTTCAACAGCAGGAACGTATTCTTTTGGAATAACCCCACCTTTGATTTCGTTGTGGAAAGTATATCCGCTACCAGGCTCGCCCGGCTTAACGCGAAGATAAACGTGACCAAATTGTCCACGTCCACCTGATTGCTTAGCGTATTTGTACTCTTGATTCACTTCCGCACGAATTGACTCACGGTAAGCAACCTGTGGTGCACCAACTTCTGCGTCAACTTTGAATTCACGAAACATTCGGTCAACAAGAATCTCTAGGTGAAGCTCACCCATTCCTGAAATAATCGTTTGTCCTGTCTCTTCGTCTGTGTGAACACGGAAAGATGGATCTTCTGCCGCAAGTTTTGCAAGAGCAATACCCATTTTTTCTTGGTCAGGTTTTGTTTTAGGCTCAACCGCAACAGAGATAACCGGCTCAGGAAAGTGCATACGCTCTAACACCAAACGCTCTTTCTCGTCACACAATGTATCACCAGTCGTTGTATCTTTAAGACCAACAACCGCACCGATCTCACCAGCATAAAGGGATTTAATCTCTTCACGTTTGTTCGCGTGCATTTTAACGATACGTCCGATACGCTCTTTTTTACCTTTGATAGTATTATAAGCATACGTACCAGATTCGAGAACCCCACGGTACACACGCACGAAAGTAAGTTGTCCAACAAACGGATCGGTCATAATTTTGAATGCAAGACCAGCAAAAGGAGCATCGTCTGTTGATGGAACTTCTACTTCAACCTCTTCATCATCCTCCATGGTCCCTTTAATCGGAGCCACTTCAAGTGGTGATGGGAGATAATCGATTACCGCGTCCAAAAGAGTTTGAACCCCTTTGTTTTTAAACGCAGTACCACATGTCATAGGGATGATTTCCATCTTAAGACATCCGGCTTTAATCCCGCGCATAATCTCTTCGTTGCTCAGCTCACCCTCTTCGAAGAATTTCTCCATCAAAGTGTCATCGCCCTCAGCCGCCGCTTCCATCATCTGTGCACGGTATTTATTGGAAATTTCTACCATATCCGCAGGAATTTCTTCTTCATGATAGCTAGAACCCATGGCAGCATCTTCATCCCATAGGATCGCTTTCATCTTAACGAGGTCAACAATACCTTTGAAACCGTCTTCAGCACCGATTGGAAGTTGAATAGCAATTGGGTTTGCTTTAAGACGTGCACGAATTTGTTCTTCAACGTTATAAAAATCAGCACCGGTACGGTCCATTTTGTTAACGAAAACCATACGTGGTACACCGTAACGGTTTGCTTGACGCCATACCGTTTCAGATTGTGGCTGAACACCGCCTACCGCACAGAATACTGCTACTGCACCATCAAGTACACGCATAGAACGTTCAACTTCAATCGTAAAGTCAACGTGGCCCGGAGTATCAATGATATTGATTTGAGTGTCGCGCCATTCACAAGTTGTTGCAGCAGAAGTGATCGTAATACCACGCTCTTGCTCTTGCTCCATCCAGTCCATAGTAGCGGCACCTTCGTGAACCTCACCAATTTTGTGTGAAACACCCGTGTAGAACAAGATACGCTCTGTAGTGGTTGTTTTACCCGCATCAATGTGTGCAGCGATACCGATATTTCTAACGTCTTCTAGTTTATGGGATCTTGCCATGATAATAGCCTTAAAAGTAGTTTTTATTGGGAGAATGGTAACCCGAAAAGGTTACCGAAAGGTTATAGGTTAGCTTACCAGCGATAGTGAGCAAATGCTTTATTCGCTTCTGCCATACGGTAAGTGTCTTCTTTTTTCTTGAACGATGAGCCTTTATCGTTGGCAGCTTCTAGCAATTCATTTGCTAAACGCTCAGCCATTGTGCGCTCATTACGCTTACGAGCAGCATCCGTTAACCAACGGATTGCAAGTGAAAGCTGACGAACAGGGCGTACTTCTACTGGAACTTGGTAGGTCGCTCCACCCACACGGCGGCTTTTCACTTCGATAACCGGCTTGATGTTTTCGATGGCTGCATCAAAAACTTCGATACCCGTTTTTTCACCACGTGATGCAATGATGTCCAATGCACTGTACATGATTTTTTCAGCAGTACTTTTCTTTCCATCCCACATAATTTTGTTGATGAATTTTGTTAAAATTTTGCTGCCATGAACCGGGTCAGGCATAATTTCGCGTACGGGCGCTTTTCTTCTTCTCATAATGTTTCCTTCAATTTTTAAAATTTACTCAAAAAACGGTCATCATAAACCGAATCTTGTCGGGTTAAATGATTATTTTTTAACCTTAGCTTTTTTCGTTCCGTATTTAGAACGAGATACTTTACGGTCTTTAACACCCGCAGCATCAAGAGCACCACGAACGATATGGTATTTTACCCCTGGTAAGTCTTTAACACGACCACCACGAACAAGAACAATTGAGTGCTCTTGCAAGTTGTGACCCTCACCACCGATGTAACTAATAACTTCAAACCCTGAAGTCAAACGAACTTTAGCAACTTTACGAAGCGCCGAGTTTGGTTTTTTAGGGGTTGTAGTATAAACACGAGTACATACTCCACGACGTTGTGGGCATGACACCAAAGCGGGTGATTTTGATTTTTTCACTACCGCTTGTCGCTCTTTACGAATAAGCTGGTTGATTGTTGGCATACAATCTCCTTGTTTTGAAATGTTCCAGTAGAATTTTAATCCACCCATAGGGGACTAATAAACGCGCAATTCTACCTGTTTTATGATTAAATATAGCTTATTTTAAGGAAGTTGTAAGAGAGTAGAACTACATATCAGAAACACTCACCGTTCGCCCTGAGCTAGTCGAAGGGTGAAAAGGGATAAATTATTTTACAGTGTTCAATAAAGCGGGTGGTCTAAATTCAATGAGCTTGATTAATTCGTATCATCATTAGATTCAGATGCAATGGCTATTTGTTTTGGTTCCACAAACTCGGTAGCAAATTCTTCCTTTGAGCTTTGATTAACACTTTTAATTTCAGAAACATTAATTGAATCTTTTTGGCTCATTTTGGCTATGTTCTCTCTAGTAGACATGAAACTTCTAAGCTCAGACACGATAGATTGTGCTTCGTGCTCATCTTTTTCCATTTCATAAACATATCGAGAACCCTCTACATTGTCACTTCCTGATTCAACAAATGTAGTAGTTGTGACACGACTGCAAACCAACCAATTTGTAATAGAACTGCGAACTAGCGTATTTTCTGATCTTGTAGAATCATAGACGGCCATACCTGTAGAAATTTTACTTTCAGTAAATGTTCCATCTAGTTTCATCCACAACAATAAGCTTTTAAATCGTAATTCAGACCAAAACATATGTGATAACCGCTCTAATACACTACCACTGGTATATAAAGCAAGTGCAGCAAAAAGTATGGTTAAAATCTTTGACAATGATGATTCAATGCCCTCAGCTATAATAACATGCCCTAGCCATGCAATCAAAATTGCCGAAATAACTATAAAAGATTGAGCAATAATAGTTGTAGCTAATCGTATTTTTCCAAAATGCGTCGTATTTTCTGTCTCGATAAATTCAGGCTGTGTCTCAATCATTGTTTTGGTTGCAAAATGACCTTTTACATCATTTTCACTCTGAAGTTTTCCGTCTAGTTTTTGATAGAGTCTGTTTGGAATTTCTTTATATCTACGGTTAGCAAGTATAATACTTTCTAAATGTATCATTACTTCTTTTGGATGGATTGACTCTTGAATATATTCTCGATATTCACTTACTTCTGTCTTTGTTTGACCATATCCTCTTTCTTTAATTATTATCAATGCAAGAGTTGAAATAACAATCGTCAGCGCTAAGTAAATAATCATTGATGGCCATGCGTTAAAATAAACTGGTTGTAGTTCAAGACCTTTTTCACCTATTGAGTTCACCATGATTAATCCGAAGATAACTAAAATTGTTGATCCTACCCACATTTTTAGCTTTGAAAGTATTTGAATATTATGAAGCGTTCTAGAAAGATCAAATAAATAATAAGCAAGAGCTGATAAAAAGATAAACGATAAGATAGAGTTTAATTTCATACCAAACTCACCCATTAAACCGATATTTGCAATAAAGTAAACGATGCTAAAAATAAAAAATGCGCTAATCATTTTAATCAAATATACTGTTATCTCAATCAATAATTTATACACAGGTGGAGGAGTAAAAAGTAAATTTGGCATCACAGTATATAAAATACGTTGAACCAAGTTGCTAGGTTCTTCAAAGGTTGTGTTTTTTCGTCCAACAAGCATTGACTCTAAAGTTTCACTATTATAATAAGCATTTTCTCGTGTCGCTTCGACTGGATTTAAGTTTTTTGCCAAAGAAGAAGGTGCGTTTCTACCAACATAAAAACGAGTAACTTTTAATATCCCAAGTCCAATCGATCCAAAGCCCCATAAAAGAATCATTACTCCTACTGAAACATCTTTCCAGCCTAGTATGGCACTTGCTTTTAAATCTCCACTAACTGAAAAAAGTAGATACATTCCGACAAGACTTATTAAAGAGCCTGTGATGATTAATATTTTTCCTTCAACTTTAAAAGGATTTTTAATTCCTAGCGACGATGAACCATACTCATAAGACATACTTTTCCTTAAAAAAATAAAATAATCTACGATTTTAGCAACTTATAGCTAAAAACGAATATTCTTTGTATCTAAATATTCATTTATGATAGGATACAATCTACATCATCTTCAAAAATGTGAAAGTTATGAACCAGAAAAAAGGATAAGAATATGAAAAAAATTATACCTATTATGCTTATTGTAGTTTCCATCTTCATCAGTGGATGTACCGCAAAAGGTGGGAATGAAAATCTTGCAAAGATGGAAAAGCCTATGCTTGAAAAAAATATTGTTAAAGGAAAAACGACAAAAGTAGATATTAAAAAAATGTTCGGAGATCCTGAAAGCGTGAGCTTGTCTAATAATAATGAAGAATGGGAATATTCATACAACAAAGTCACTGCATCAGCAACTAATTTTATTCCAATTGTAAGTCTATTTACCGCGGGCACTAGTAGTGATAGAAAAGCACTAGTTATTCTATTTAATAAAAAAGGTATTGTAAAAAATTATACAGTTACTCAAACAAAAAGTGAAGCAAGAGCAGGTTTGTTTTAATTGTAACCTATCTCTCTAAGTGCCGCTTTTTGTAAAAATGCCGAACGGCTCAAATGCAATGGCTCAATGTAACTGTCAATCTTTTTTACCAAATTTTCAGGCATGGAGATATTTATTCTCAAACTTTTTTCTGCACTATGAGGTTCAGGAATCATGTCTCCATGTGTAAGTGCAACCTCGATAAAAGCCGCAAAAGCATTTTGCGCCGATTCAATTGCTTCGGTAGCAGTCTCCCCATCGCCCATTACCCCCTTGAAATCTTTGTAATAGGCAAACCATCCGTCTCCATCTTCGGGACTCACTTTTTTAATAACTATCTCATAATCAAGATTCATATAATAGGCTAAATTTTTCATTTGGATTCTCCCAAAATTTCTAATACGTGTTTGACATAAATCGCTTTTATAGGCTTATGATACGGGATCACAATACTTGCCGTATTCTCTTTACGAAAAACGAAGTGACTGCCGCCGCTGTTGTGACAAACATAACCATAATCTTCCAAAAGTTTTTTAATATCCTCAAAAGGAATATTCTTAGGGTTATTTTTCATGGCTTTGATTAGTTTGTCTTTTTTACTCATTATGCCACCTTTGATTACACAATCTTACACAACAATATATTAAATAGATATTAGAAATATTCGATAATCAGTATAGTGATTTTAAATAGCGCATGAGAATATATGACAGATTGCAAAATTAGAGGGCATTAATTAAAAGATGGATTCCCGTGTCAAGCACAGGAATGACGAGAAGGAAAGACCTTATTCGCCAAATTGAATGGTTTGATTTTTATAAATACCTGTTCCGACCGGAATCGTACGACCGATGATAACGTTTTCTTTAAGATCCGTCAAGTCATCGATTTTTGCAGATACAGCAGCTTCAGTCAAGACTTTGGTTGTGTCTTGGAACGATGCAGCTGAAATAATAGAATCCGCACTGACCGATGCACGAGTGATACCAACAAGGTATGGCTCAGCAATCGCAGGCTCTCCGCCAAGACGAAGGATTTTTTCATTTTCAGTTTTGAACTGTACCTTAGATACAACATCACCCTCGATGAATTTTGTGTCACCTGAGCGAAGGATTTTAATTTGACGCAACATTTGAGTAAAGATAACCTCAATATGCTTATCCGCAATATTAACCCCTTGACGACGGTAAACTTGCTGTACTTCGCTGACAAGGAAGTGATACAGGGCTTTAACACCCAAGATTCTCAAAATCTCATGAGAGCTCAAGACACCATCTGTCAAACGCTCACCGGCGTGTACAAACTCACCGGCGTGTACCATAGCGGTAAGATTTTTATCCACGAAATACTCTTTGACCATTCCGTTTTCACTTGTGATCAAGATACGTTCTTTACCACGAAGCGGTTTACCGAAGCTCACCACACCATCAAGTTCAGCGATCAATGCGATTTCTTTTGGCTTACGTGCTTCAAACAACTCAGATACACGCGGGAGACCACCGGTAATATCGCGAGATTTTTGAAGTGCTTTTGGTGTTCTAGCAAGAATATCTGCCACTTTAACTTCTGCTCTGTCTTGTGCAAAAATCGCTGTTTTTGGTTCAACAGCATAACGAATAATTGTCCCATCTGCTGCAGCCAATACGATAGCTGGCTTAAATTCAGGAGCAACATACTCATTAATCATCAAACGCGTTTTACCCGTCAACTCATCAAATTGCTCTGATGCTGTAACGCCTGGAATAATGTCTTCAAAGGTAATTACACCATTTGTTTCTGAGATAATCGGGTTCGAATACGGATCCCACTCAGCAATAACAACCGACTCTTCTTTAAGAGGTTTAGCAATAAGTGTATCTGCTTTTACTGCTTCATCATCGTTGACTTCAATCACCGAACCACGTGCAATGTAGTGACGGATCGCTTCGCGGTCTTCACTGTCAGCAACAACGGCGAAAAGACCTTTTTCTTCTACGCTGTAACCTTTAGCAATTTCGTGGTGACGCTCTAAATAGTCACCTTTAAGAAGGTAATATTTAATAGTACCTTTCTCTTTGGCAAAAATCTTTTGAGTGATCGGAGAACCATCTTTTACCAAAATTTCAGAAGCATACGGAATACGATTAGGCACATTCCAGCCGTCTTTGATGGTTTCAACGATTGACTCATCAACTTTTACCATCGAACCATTTTCATATGGAAGGTAAAATTTGCCTTCAATTTTACCACTGACACCGGCCAATTCGTTGGCTTTAGCCACTTCATTTTTGCGCAATGTGTAACGCTGTGTTTGCGATTCACCCTTCACACTGACGATGATTTCATCATGGATCGTTTGAATCTCAACGGTACCCGCAAACGGTGCTTTGATCTTTGGTTCAACCAATAGGATTGCCGCATTACGACGGTTTGCAACAACTTGCTTACCTTCTTTAGAAAGGTATGTTTTCATGTTGTAGTAACGGATGAAACCTTCTTTAGTCGCAAGAACTTGACGTTCTTCTCTTGTGCTCGATGCCGTACCACCAACGTGGAAGGTACGAAGGGTCAACTGTGTACCAGGCTCACCGATAGACTGAGCTGCAATAATACCGACTGCTTCTCCGCGTCTAACGATTTCGCCTGTACCCAAGTTAAGACCGTAACACAATGCACAGACGCCGTCAACCGATTTACAGGTTGTTGGAGTACGGATATGTGCCGCACGGATGCCCGCTTCAACAATTTTAGATGCCATAATCTCATCAATCAACGTACCCTCTGAATAGAGAATTTCGTTAGTGATAGGGTCAATCGCATCTTCCGCCAATACACGACCATAAATACGGTCTTCTAATGGTTCGATCAATTCGTTACCCACAGAGATATCGGTTAACTCAACACCCTCATGCGTACCACAATCGTGCTCTACGATTTTGACATTTTGAGCAACGTCTACGAGTTTACGCGTCAAATAACCTGCATTCGCCGTTTTAAGTGCCGTATCCGCAAGACCTTTACGCGCTCCGTGAGTCGAAATAAAGTACTCAAGGACGTTCAAACCTTCTTTAAAGTTTGAAATAATCGGCGTTTCAATAATTGAACCATCCGGTTTTGCCATAAGTCCACGCATACCGGCAAGCTGACGAATCTGAGCCGCAGAACCACGCGCTCCAGAGTCCGCCATCATAAAGATAGAGTTAAATCCGTCTTTATCCGCTTGGATCAAGTCCATCATTCCGCTTGCAACGGTGTTATTTGTATCCGTCCAAACGTCAATAATTTTATTGTAGCGCTCTTGTTCTGTCAAAAGACCCGCTTCAAATTGCTTTTGAATCTCTTTTACACGGTTCTTAGACGCAACGATAAGGGCTGCTTTCCCCTCAGGGATAATAATATCCGTAATTGAAATCGAAACACCTGACTTGGTTGCGTAATAGAAACCAAGGTCTTTCAAATTATCAAGGAATTCAGCTGTGATAGCAATACCGCCGTGCTTATTAACATAGTCAACAAGGATAGAGATATTTTTCTTTTTCATCATGACGTTCCAAAGCTCAACAGGAACGAAATCAGGCAAGATATCCTTTAGAATCATACGCCCAGCTGTTGTATGGATCATGCGTCCATCAACACGGGTACGTACTTTTGCATGTAAATCAAGTGCATGATGTTCAATCGCGATCATAACTTCATCAACATTGCTGAAAAGCTTATTTGATCCCTTGACTTCATTCTTGCCCAATGTCAGGTAATAAAGACCCAAGACCATATCCTGAGAAGGGGTGGCAATTGCCTTACCCGATGCTGGAAGCAAGATGTTCATAGAAGAGAGCATCAATACTTTACACTCAGCAATCGCTTCAGCGCCCAGTGGTACGTGAACCGCCATTTGGTCACCGTCAAAGTCCGCATTAAAGGCAGCACAAACAAGAGGGTGCAATTGAATCGCTTTACCATCAATGAGTTTCGGATGAAACGCTTGAATGGAGAGCTTATGAAGTGTAGGCGCACGGTTAAGCATGATTGGATAACCATCAACGATCTCAGCCAAACACTCCCAAACTTCATTGGTTTTCTCTTCAATCATTTTCTTCGCCGCTTTTACGGTTGTTGCGTACCCTTTGTCTTCAAGTTTAGCAATCAAATGCGGCTTAAAGAGCTCCAGTGCCATTAGCTTTGGAAGACCACACTGATCCATACGAAGGCTTGGTCCTACAACGATAACCGAACGGCCCGAGAAGTCAACACGTTTACCAAGAAGATTCTGACGGAAACGTCCTTGCTTACCTTTGATAATCTCTGAAAGAGATTTCAAAGGACGCTTATTTGCCCCCTTAACCGCGTTTGCACGACGGCCATTGTCAAACAACGCATCAACCGCTTCTTGAAGCATACGTTTTTCGTTACGTACGATAATCTCAGGTGCTTCAAGTTCGATCAAACGCTTCAAACGCTGATTTCGGTTGATAACACGGCGATAGAGGTCATTGACATCCGATACCGCAAATTTACCACCATCAAGGCTGACCAAAGGACGAAGCTCAGGAGGCAATACCGGAAGAGCTGTAAGCATCATCCATGCAGGGTTGTTACCGGAATTCAAAAAGGATTCAATAACCTTCAAGCGTTTGATAATTGTTTTACGTTTTGCTTCAGAATTTGTTTTTTGTACATCTTCTTTTAGGCTTGAGAAAAGATCAACAAGATCCAACTCATCCAAAAGATCACGAGCAGCTTGTCCGCCCATTTCCGCAGCAAAACCGGTATCTCCATAGCGTTGCACTAACGTACGATATTGCTCTTCGTTCAATACATCGTATTTAAGTACCGGTGATGTTTGTGCACCGTCATAGTGCGCTTCTCCACCGTTTTTTACAATGTATGCTTCGTAATACAATACGCGTTCAAGGTCTTTCATCTTTACGCCTAAAAGCGTACCGATACGACTTGGAAGTGAACTGACATACCAGATATGAGCAACAGGAGTTACCAAATCAATGTGTCCCATACGGTTACGACGAACTTTAGAGGAAGTTACTTCAACCCCACATTTTTCGCACACAACGCCTTTGTAACGCATTTTTTTGTATTTTCCGCATAAACATTCGTAATCACGAACCGGTCCGAAAATTTTTGCACAAAACAATCCGTCGCGCTCAGGCTTAAGCGTACGATAGTTGATCGTTTCCGGTTTTTTAACTTCACCATGGCTCCAAGAGAGAATTTTCTCTGGGCTTGCAAGGCGAAACTGTATTTGTTTAATATCTGTTGGACGATTGTCTTCAGTCACTGCAATTGGTACTAGCTTACTCATTGTCATCTACCTCGTCAAAAATCTCAATATCAAGCGCAAGGGCTTGAAGCTCTTTGGTTAATACGAACAACGTCTCAGGGATACCTGATGCTGGAACGCTTTCACCTTTGGTAATCGCTTTATACGCACGGACACGTCCGTCAACGTCATCTGATTTGATGGTCAACATCTCTTTTAGAACTGCAGAGGCACCGTATGCTTCAAGTGCCCAAACTTCCATCTCTCCAAAACGCTGTCCGCCGAAGAGGGCTTTACCACCAACGGGCTGTTGCGTTACCAAAGAGTACGGTCCAGTTGAACGAGCGTGTACTTTTTCATCAACCAAGTGATGAAGTTTCAGGATATACATGTAACCTACGTTAACACGCTCTTTGAGCTTGTCTCCGCTTTTACCGTCGTACAATTCCATCTTGCCATCGGTATCCAATTTTGCAAGTTCGAACAAACGTCCAAACTCTGCAGGTGTAACACCCTCAAAAATTGGAGTTGCAAATTTAACACCCTTGCTCCAATCTTGTGCATACCCAAGAAGGGTTTTATCATCCATAGCACCAATAGCGTTTACGGCATCCATAAGTCCAGCAACGTCAGCAATCGTAATCATCTTGGTGCGCAGTTCGCCAATAAATTCTTTTTGCTTGCTCTCAAAGATATCTTGGATTTGGTAGCCAAGCTCTTTACCCGCCATACCAAGGTGCATTTCAAGAATTTGTCCGATGTTCATACGTGATGGAACCCCTAGTGGATTCAAACAAACGTCGACAGTTCGACCGTTGGCCATGTATGGCATGTCAACTTGTGGAACAATGATCGAAACGATACCCTTGTTCCCGTGACGACCCGCCATTTTATCTCCAACTTTGAGCTTACGCTTTGTTGCAATATAGACTTTTACAAATTTGACAACACCATTAGGAAGAATGTCATCTTTTTCTAGAATAGAAAGTTTTTCTTCGTGTTCATCACGGAATTTTTTCTTCTCTTTTTGGAAATGGTTTTTTGTTTGGTTATATTTCTCTTGTATATCATCGGCAAATGCTTTAACGATGCTATTCATTGCGAAACGATTAACTTCTTTAAGGTCATCCGCATTGACGTGATCACCCTCTTTATAATCAGTCCCGTTTACACTTACCGCACTTTGTAAAGGATGTTTTGTCAACAAAGAAGCAATACGAAGCATCTCTTCTTTGTCAATCATCAATAGACGATCATAGTGTTCGCGCTCTAATTCATCACGCTCTTGTTTTTCAAGTTCAAGCGTGCGTGGATCTTTGTCGTAACCTTTTTTCGTGAATACTTTAACGTCAACAATAACCCCTTCCATACTTGGCGTACAGTAGAGAGATTTATTGACAACGTGACCTGCTTTTTCACCAAAAATTGCGCGAAGCAAACGCTCTTCAGGAGTTGGTTTGACTTCACCTTTTGGTGAAACTTTACCAACAATAATCATCCCGCCTTTGATATACGTACCGATTTTTACAATACCGCTTTCATCAAGGTGTGCTAACTCATCATCACGTACATTTGGGATGTCACGAGTAATCTCTTCAACCCCGTGCTTCAATTCACGTGCTTCTGCTTCTTTTTCATAAATGTGTACCGAAGTAAACGCATCTTCACGAATCATTCGCTCAGACATAACGATAGCATCCTCAAAGTTGTAACCGTTCCATGGCATAAACGCAACAAGCGCATTGATACCCAAAGCAAGTTCGCCCTGATCCATATTCGGACCATCCGCAATAATTTGCCCTTTTGTTACCGTTTGCCCTTGCTTAACGATTGGTTTTTGTAAAAATGTCGTATTTTGATTCGTACGGATATTTTTTTCCAATGGATAGTAATCAATAAAGGTTCCGTCTTCGTCTTCACCCATCACATAAATATGCTTAGAATCGACTTTTTCTACAACTCCCGTACGCTCAACTTTGACACATTCCCATGAATCACGAGCTACGAGCTTCTCAACGCCCGTACCGACCATAGGAGCTTCCGGTTTCAACAATGGTACTGCTTGACGCTGCATGTTTGAACCCATCAAAGCACGGTTCGCATCATCATGTTCCAAGAAAGGGATCAAACTTGCCGCAACACCGACAACCATATGTGGCGTAAGGTCACGAAGTTCGCATCCTTGCGGTGATACAAGCTGAATTTCGCCGTCTTTACGAATTTCAACTAAATCGTCGAGGAAATTCCCCTTGTCATCAATACGAGTAGAGGCAGCAGCAATAACTTTACCTTCTTCTTGTGTCGCTGTTAAATAGACAACTTCAGTTGTTACAACACCGTCTTTAACAACATTATACGGTGCCTCAATAAAGCCATGTTCATTAACTTTTGAGTAAGTTGCCAACGTATTGATCAAACCAATGTTTTGACCCTCAGGCGTCTCAATCGGGCAGATACGTCCGTAATGAGTCGGGTGAACGTCACGAACTTCAAAACCGGCACGTTCTTTAACAAGACCGCCCTCACCGAGTGCTGAAAGACGACGCTTATGGGTGACTTCAGACAATGGATTTGTTTGGTCCATAAATTGGGATAACTGTCCGCCGCTGAAAAATTCCATAATGGTTGACGTAATCATTTTTGAGTTGATCAAATCATGAGGCATCAACTCTGTCGTTTGACCACTCATTGTTGAAAGCTTGTCTTTGATCGCTTTTTGCATCTTAACGAGACCGTTATGAAGCTCATTGCCTAAAAGTTCACCGATTGAACGGATACGACGATTACCGAGGTGATCGCGATCATCAATACGACCAAGACCATTTTTAACTTTAATAACGTATTTAACCGTATTAATGATGTCTTCGTTGGTCAGAACAGTAACGTATTCAGGAACGTTCAGACCCAATTTGTGATTCATTTTCATACGACCGACGCGAGTCAAATCATAACGCTCTGGATCAAAGAAAAGTTGATTGACAAAAATACGAGCTGCTTCTTTGGTAACCGGCTCGCCTGGGCGCATTACTTTATAAATACGGATTGCCGCAAGAGCATTTTCGTCTTCTATGTCTTCTGTTTGCTTCAATAATTTGAGTGAATCAACATCTGCCATAAATGCATTGATGATCGAGCTGTCATGCCCTTCTGCCAAGTCATTCGCGACAACAAATTCTGTAACGCCCGCTTCAAGCATTTTTTTCAATTTTGTCTCATCGAGCTGCGTCATGGTATCAAACATAACTTCGCCAGTCGATGCGTCAATAATCGGCTCTGCAAGGTGACGTTCAATCATAATTTCAATCGGATATTGAATAGCAGTTACACCATCAGCGATCATTTTCTCCGCTTTTTTAGCAGATAAACGTTTACCAGCAGCCACGAGCAATTTACCGTCACTGTCGATAAGATCATAGGCCAAGCGTCCTTCAAAATGTTCAGGAACAAAGTCCAAAAGATACTTGTTATCTTCAAGACGAATTTTTTGAAGCGGGTAGAACATCTTCAAAATATCTTGTTTACTGTAACCCAGTGCACGGAACATGATTGTAACAGGAACTTTACGGCGCTTATTAATACGCATATAAAGGATATCTTTTGGATCATACTCAAAATAAAGCCATGAACCGCGGTCAGGAATAATTTGACCTGTAAAGATCATTTTACTGCCGGCAGTTGATGATTCCTCTTCTTTGAAAATAACACCTGGGCTACGGTGAAGCTGATTTACAACAACACGCTCAACTCCATTAATTACGAAAGAGGTTCGCTCAGTCATCAAAGGGATATCACGAATAAAGATCGTTTGCTCTTTGATATCCTTAACGGCAATTTTTTCTTTGGTATTTTCATCACGATCCCAAATAACAAGACGTGTCTTAATACGAAGAGAAACCGAATAGGTCAAACCGCGTTCCATAGATTCACGGACAGTGTACTTAGGACGACCGACCTCAGAACCTAAATATTCAAGAGAAAGACGATTTTGAGAATCGTGAATAGGAAATACGGACTGGAAAACCCGCTCAATACCGCTTTTTGAACGATCTTTTTGATCTAACATCAAAAATGAATCGTACGAACTTTGTTGAAGTTGTAATAAATTTGGAACTTCAATTTGTTGGGGAGTTTTCGCGAAATCAACGCGCAAGCGATTTCCAGAGTGAAGAGTGTTTAACATAGGCTACCTCAATCAAGTTTGTAATCCCAGAGGGATGATAAATGCAATGTCCATCAAGTTGAGTCTCCTCAACCATATAACGACGTATGGGCACTTTTCCAAAATGAAAAAATCAACTCGGAAAAGTGCCCTCTGTTTGAACGGAGGGTAAACCCTCCAATCATAAAATGATTATTTAACTTCTACGACAGCGCCAGCTTCTTCAAGCTCTTTTTTAGCGGCTTCAGCGTCTTCTTTATTGATGCCTTCTTTGATAGTTGTTGGAGCACCATCAACTGCATCTTTAGCCTCTTTAAGACCAAGACCCGTAAGTGCACGTACTACTTTAATAACGTTGATTTTCTTTTCACCAGCGTCCTTAAGGATAACATCGAACTCAGTTTTTTCTTCAGCAGCTTCAGCAACTACAGCACCACCAGCAACCGCAACCGGTTGAGCAGATACTCCGAATTTTTCTTCGAATTCTTTAACAAGCTCAGAAAGCTCAAGGACAGAAAGGTTTGAGATAAACTCAAGAACGTCTTGTTTTGTAACAGCCATTGTATTCTCCTAGATTTTTTTATTTTTTTACTATGCCGAAATTAAATTCGGCGTTGACGCAAAACAGTGATTAAGCTGCTTCTTCTTCTTTTTTACGTTTAAGCGCATCGAGACCGATTGTGAAATTGCGTACTGGACCCATCCAAACAGATGCCAACATACCAAGCAATTCTTCGCGACCTGGAAGGGTTGCAAATGTACGTACTTTACTCTCGTCAGCAGCTTTGCCATCGATGTATGCAGTACGAATCACAAATTTATCTTTAGCTTTTGCAAACTCTACAACTGTTTTAGCAGCTGCAATTGAATCAGCACCCCAAACAAAAATGTTGGTATCAGTAATAGCAATACCCGTCATATCCGCATTTGCTAAAGCGATAGAAGCAAGGGTATTTTTAACCACTTGAACTTTCGTATCTTTAGCACGTGCAATACTACGTAGTGACTCTAGATCTGAAACAGTAAGGCCACGGTAATCACACATTACTACAGCAGCAGCTGTTTTAAACTCTGATGTAAGAGTATTAACAATCTCTGATTTTTGTGTTTTATTCATCGTTTCTCCTTTCCAGACACAACTTCAAGCGGGGCAGATTATACTGATTAAGGCTTGCGCCCCCTACTGTCTTAAGTCCATAAGATAAAATATTAAAAATTATTAACGAATATCAAGAAGCTCTTGAATATCGAATTTAATAGCCGGGCTCATTGTCAATGAAAGTGCCGCATTTTTGATATAACGACCCTTTGCAGTTGAAGGTTTTGCACGGTTGATAGCACCAACGAATGCTTGAATATTTTCAGCAATTTTATCTGCAGCAAAACTTACTTTACCAACACCCGCGTGGATATTTCCTTTTTTGTCAACACGGAAATTTACTTGTCCGCCCTTAACATTAGAAACAGCCTTAGCGATATCAGCCGTAACGGTACCAGTCTTAGGGTTAGGCATCATACCTTTTGGCCCAAGGATACGACCAACTTGACCAACAAGACCCATACAATCAGGTGCAGCGACAACGATGTCGAAGTTGATGTTACCCGATTTAATTTGATCAACTAGATCTTCAGCACCGACAATGTCAGCACCGGCTGCTTTAGCTTCATCCGCTTTAGCACCTTTTGCAAATACTGCAACGCGAACCACTTTACCCGTACCGTGAGGAAGCACAACAGCGCCACGGATCATCTGGTCAGCGTGACGAGGATCAACATTTAGGTTAAGAGCAATTTCAACGGTTTCGTCGAATTTTGCAGATTTTAGTTCTTGTAAAAATGCTGAAGCATCCACTACACTGTAGCTTTTTGCCAAATCAATTTTTTCACTTAGTAATTTATAGCGTTTTCCTGCCATGATAATTCTCCATAAAATAGAATCTGCCGCATGATTTAGTCTCTTTGCGGTCGAAGAGGTATTCCTTTAGTCGACGATGTCAACGCCCATTGAACGTGCTGAACCAGTAATCGTTGCTGCTGCTGCATCAATGTCATCTGTATTCATGTCTTGCATTTTTTGCTTAACGATTTCCATCAATTGAGCTTTAGTGATTTTACCCACTTTGTTTTTCATCGGATTATCAGTCCCTTTTTTAAGACCAGCTGCTTTCATGATAAGAGCAGATGCCGGGGGCTGTTTTGTGATGAATGAAAACGTTTTATCCGCATATACAGTGATAACTACAGGGAGTTTAAATCCTGCTTTATCTTTTGTACGCTCGTTAAACGCCTTACAAAATTCCATGATGTTAACACCACGTTGACCAAGGGCAGGACCAACCGGTGGTGCCGGATTAGCCGCGCCAGCTTGAACTTGTAACTTAATGTAACCTGTAATTTTCTTTGCCATTTGTGCTTCCTTTTTTTGAGATTAAATTATTTTTTCGACTTGTGTATACGATATATCAACCGGCGTACTACGGCCAAAGATAGAAACATTGAGTTTTAATGTACCATGCTCAAGATCATACTCGTCCACTGTACCTGTAAAGTTTGCAAACGGACCATCCACAATACGCACCATCTCGCCATTGTCAAAATAGACTTTTGGTTTAGGAGCAGCACGATTGGCAACGCGATCCAAGATAACATTGATATCGTTATCGCTTAATGGTGTTGGCTTGCTGCCCTCACCAATAAAGCCTGCAACTCTTGGAAGAGATTGTATTCTGTGCTGTAAATCGACGCTAAGATCGATATTAGCAAACACATATCCCGAGTACAGTGAGCGTTCTGTTATTTTTTTCTTGCCGTTTTTTACTTCTATAACGTCTTCAGTAGGGACGATAACTTCCGTTATCACCTCTTCAAGATGATTTTCAGCAATAATGTTTTCGATTGCAGCTTTCACACTACGCTCGCTGCCGGCATAAGTTTGAATTGAGTACCAACGATGTGCCATATTTTTTCCTTAACCCAAAATTGCCGATAATAATGATGACATAGTAAAGTCAACCAATGCCAAGAAAAGAACAACAAAAGTCACCACTACTAGAACCGCGATGAACGCCTGCTTAACTTGCGGCTTTGTTGGAAAAATAACTTTTGCCAACTCGAGCTTAGCCGATCTGAAATAATTGTTTACACTGTTTTTCATACCATGATCCTTAGGACATTTCCAACGAATAAAGCCCGAAAGCATCATTAGTTTAAAATGCTTGTGGCAGGCCAGGGGGGATTCGAACCCGCAACCATCGGATTTGGAATCCGGCGCTCTACCATTGGAGCTACTGACCTATACAATCCCCGAAGGGGACAACTTAAAGTTTTGCTTCTTTGTGAACCGTATGCTCACGACAGAATTTACAAAATTTGTTTGCTGAGAATTTCTCAGTATGAGTTTTTTTATTCTTAGTAATGTGATAGTTACGACGTGTGCACTTTTCACAAGCTAAATGGATATTTTCGCGCATGTTAGACCTTATGTTCCGGCCCTAGGGCCGGGTAAAATTATGCAAGGATTTTAGAAACAACACCTGCACCGACAGTACGTCCACCCTCACGGATAGCGAAACGAGTTCCCTCTTCCATTGCGATCGGGTGAATCAACTCAGCGAAAATTTTAACGTTATCGCCTGGCATAACCATTTCAGTACCTTCTTGCAAGGTGATAGCACCTGTACAGTCTGTTGTACGAACGTAGAATTGTGGGCGGTAGCCGTTGAAGAATGGAGTATGACGTCCACCCTCTTCTTTGCTCAATACGTAAATCTCTGCCTCAAATTTTGTGTGAGGATTGATTGACTTAGGCTTACAAAGAACTTGACCACGCTCAACATCTTCTTTCTTAGTACCACGAAGCAAGATTCCGCAGTTATCGCCTGCTTCACCCATTTCCATTTCTTTACGGAACATCTCAACACCTGTTACAGTTGTTGTTTGTGTATCACGGATACCAACGATTTCGATTGTTTCACCGATTTTGATAGTACCACGCTCGATACGACCAGTAACAACTGTTCCACGACCAGAGATTGAGAAAACGTCTTCAACCGGCATCAAGAAATCTTTGTCCATTTCACGAACTGGCTGAGGGATATAACGATCCACTTCATCCATCAATTTAAGGATTTTTGCAGCCCAGTCACCGATGATACCTTTTTTCGCTTCTTCAAGCGCTTGGTATGCAGATCCAGCTACGATTGGAGTATCGTCACCTGGGAAATCGTACATATCAAGAAGTTCACGAATTTCCATCTCAACGAGTTCAAGAAGCTCTTCGTCATCAACCAAGTCTTCTTTGTTCATGAAAACAACGATGTATGGAACACCAACTTGACGTGAAAGCAAAATGTGCTCACGTGTTTGTGGCATTGGGCCGTCTGCTGCAGAAACAACAAGAATAGCGCCGTCCATTTGTGCGGCACCCGTAATCATGTTTTTAACATAGTCGGCGTGACCAGGACAGTCAACGTGAGCATAGTGACGTGCTTCTGTTTCGTACTCAACGTGTGAAGTAGCGATCGTGATTCCGCGCTCGCGCTCTTCTGGAGCGTTATCGATCTGATCGTAGTCCATAAATTTAGCACCAGTTTTGGTTGCCAAAACAGCGGTAATTGCTGCTGTCAATGTAGTTTTACCGTGGTCAACGTGACCGATAGTACCGATGTTGCAGTGTGGTTTAGTACGTGCAAACTTTTCTTTTGCCATAGTGTCCTCCGACTTAATATTGTAAACGAAAATGGAATTATACCTAAAAACAGCTGAAATAGCTTTCAAGCTTTCAAAAAATTACAAATTATTACTGGAGCTCACGAGCGGATTTGAACCGCCGACCTCTTCCTTACCAAGGAAGTGCTCTACCCCTGAGCCACGTAAGCATAAACAATGATACATTTGCATTTGGAAGCTTAAAAACTATTTTACGGTTTTAGGTAATTATGAAGTAGTTTTGTGAATTGTACTTCAGCTCCCAGTGGAGCGGGAAACGAGACTCGAACTCGCGACATTCAGCTTGGAAGGCTGACGCTCTAGCCAACTGAGCTATTCCCGCAGATGGTGGTGAGAGAAGGATTCGAACCTTCGA
>JBAZTK010000006.1:0-145012 GCA_041661985.1 Sulfuricurvum sp.
CCGCAGATGGTGGTGAGAGAAGGATTCGAACCTTCGAAGATAAAAATCAGCAGATTTACAGTCTGCCCTCGTTGGCCACTTGAGTATCTCACCACGGCCTAATCTGGTCTAACACTGATAATTGTAATGCATTCCGATTTCGTTCAATGGTGCCGGCACGAGGACTTGAACCCCGGGCCTGCTGATTACAAATCAGCTGCTCTAGCCAACTGAGCTATGCCGGCATTGGCGAAATGGAGCTGAAATTATATGCATTTTTTCATTAAAAGTCAAGAGCTATTTGCAATTCATCCAATTGCGTAGATAATCTCCCTTTTTTTACCTGTTTCGATTAAATCTACGATTGTGAGCCCATCAATCTCCATGACCTTGAAATCTTCTAATGATTGAACATGCTTCATTGCAACCGCACGCAACACTATGCCGCGATATGCTTTTGCCCAGTGGCTTACCACTTTTCCCTCTTTCAGAAATTTTAACGTCATTGGAGGACGGCCGGGTGTATAAAATTTATCGTAAAATCCTGCACGCAGGTCAAGCACTTCCTGCTCGCCTATCAGAACATCCAATGGATCTGTGAAATGTTTTTTATAAAATTTTTCAGGAGCCCTGCAATCAAGAGCAGACCCTTGTTTTAGTTTATAGTCGGGTATATAGTCGCCTGCACCGATAGGACCAAACAAATTTGAGAAGAGAATGACATTCTTATCTATGTAGGCCTGCGCAGGACCGCTTAACTGACCGTAACCAAGATAATGGTATGCAACACCGTCATAGCGCTCTATGGCCTTCATAGTGGGTGCTCTATCGAATGGAGTTTTAAACCGCGCAAACTCTTTTTCATCTTTCAGACCAAACAGTTCTTTAAGATCACTGTATTCTCCCTCTCTTATGAGCTTCTCATATTGGGAAATAACTTCGAAACGTTTCTCATAAAGCTCCGGGAAAATTAAAGAAGCAGCAGCAAGACTAGGGGAATCGCCCCCTGGACGTTTTCCCTCACTTGGGGCAAATAGAATAGTCATAATCAGTAATACGCAGCAATAATGGCATAACTTAGAAAGAACATTAGATGCGAGGCTCCCTCAAAATAATTGGTCTCCCCTTCTTCCGTCGTTTTCCATACCAAGAGAATTGTTAACAATAACGCTCCAATTTGAAGGGGATTAAAATCTAATGTAAGATTAATACCTGAAAAATAGGCCAAAAGCATCAGAATCGGGACCGTCATAATAATCGAAACGGTTGATGCCCCCATCGCAATGTTCACAACACGCTGAATTTGGTCGTTGCGTGCTGCACGTACTGCCGTAAATATTTCAGGTGAAACGCTGATAATCGCAATAATAAGTCCAGATAAACCAGCTGAAATACCATAATCACGAGCTAATTTAATTCCATGCTCAGCAAAAATATCTGCCCCTAAAGCAATAATGCCAATCAAAATAAAAATAGTAATAAAATTGGTCGCCGTACTTAAATGCTCAAAAATATAATCACTGGAATCATTTTCATCAATTTCACCCTCTTCTTCTTGAAGCTTACGCTTAAGACGGAAAAAACGGCTCCGTGCGGTCGCTTTAAAAAAATGGGTATGCGTTTGAGTTTGAAAAATAAAAATAATCAAATAAAAGAACATAAGCAAACCGGCTATTAGATGGCTTACTTGGGTTAACGACTCAGAGCCATGCTCCGTGTGGCTTAGTAATCCCGGAACAAGCAGAGCAGACGAAGCAACAAATAAAACCGTACTGTAAGCACTCGAAGTCTCTTTGTTGTGCTGTTGCTGACTGAATGCAAGACCCCCTAAAAAAACTGAAAGCCCAAGAAGTACATTTAAGTCCACAATAACCGCAGAAATAATCCCTCCTTTGACTGTTTCGAGGACTTCAGGGCTATGCCGTACTTCAAGTAAAATCATATAAAGCAAAACAATCTCAACAACTACCGCACTGAATGTTAAAACAAAACTGCCATAGGGCTCATGCAAACGTTCAGAGAGTATATCAGCCACCTCAGCAACCGTAAGAGAAAGCGCGGCAATACCAATGGCTGCAAAAAGTGTGGCCATAGCACCATCACCGAGAGAGTGAAAGAAAAAAGCAAGTAACATGGAGACAATTCCCGTGAATATATCCCAGTAATCTTCTATAAAATAGCGTATCCGCCTGTCCAAAAGTTTGTCCTTTTATGTATTAAGTTGCATATAGTAGCATATCAGTACTCATAGAATGATCTTTTAAATCAACCCTTTTCGTTTGAAAATATAAATCGGCAAAATCGACGAACAAATCATTAAGAACACCGATAAGCCATAACCATATTCCCAATTTAATTCCGGCATAATCTGAAAATTCATCCCATAAATACTAGCAATCAATGTCGGAGGCAAGAAAATAACATTCACAATCGTAAATATTTTAATAACCTTATTTTGCTGAATGCTCAAAAGGCCGACAAAAACATTTTGCAAATAATCAAGTCGCTGAAAATTAAAATCCGTGTAATCCACGAGAGATTTTATATCTTTAAGCATGATCGTTACATCATGCTTTAATGACGGTTTGTATTTATCCGATTTTAAAAATGAGCTCAATATTCGCTGTTTATCGGTCAAACTTTCTCGAATTTGCATATTTAGATCCTCAAAAGAGGAAATTTTTTCCAAGATCTCTTCATCATCATTTTTATAATCGGTAAAGACGTGCTTACGTATTCGCGCAATGTCACGTGAAAGTTTTTCAATAATATCAGCATCCGCATCGATACGGATATCCAAGAGATTACAGAAAACATCGTAACCGCTCTCAAATTGCTGAGGCGTTGCATAGACTTTACGATTAAACTCTTCAAAGGTATACAATGAAGCGTAACGAATTGAAATCAAAAGTCCACGATAAAGTATAAAAGAGACGGTTTCATTAAAAGAATGCTGATTGGAACTGATCAAAAAGTAGCTGTTGATTTCAATCTTGTCGTTCTCTTCCCAATACCTCGAACTGATCTCAATCTCTTCCGTTTCTTGTTTTGTCGGAAATTTAATCCCGAAGGTATTTTCAATAAAAATAATTTCATCATGAGTAGGCATAAGCATATCAATCCAAATCACTCTATCGATAACGTCTCCGTCGAGTTCAGACATGGTATCGATCAATGCAATTGCATTTTCATTCTTGATAAAACATTTAATCATGATAATCCTTTCTCAAATCGTTTCTTATACCTGCATTTTTGACACAGTTCTTCGACCGCCTTGCCATCTTTAAATCCATTGACAATTGTGCAAGCACGTTCAGATAGCAGAATTTTACCCAAATTTGTTGCATGTAGGTTACCTAGCTCGATAATCCCATCCCCATCCAAGCAACACGGCACCACACGTCCATCGGCCAATATCGCAATTTGTTTGCTCAATCCATGGCAATACCCATCCCCTGAAACTTCATTATGTAAGCTTGGCCATTGAAAATAGCGGTCAAAATGCAGTAATATCTTAGATGCTACTCGTAAGGATTGTCGCTCACCGCTTATGGAATTACGGACAAATCCCTCTTCAAGTCCAAAATGTTTTTCCAAAAGAATAAAAAGTGATTCATTAAATGCCTCTTCGCTACACGCCTCATCCAAATTCCACAATCGTAAATTGATAAAAAATTCGCGATCCTGACCCAATTTTTCATCGCAAAGTGCCAGAATATTGCTCATATAGGCTTCAAAAGTTCGGGAAACACTATTCTTATTAAAACTATTTAATGAAACATTGACTTGCTTAACACAAGGATGAAACAACATCGCACGACGCTGTTCATCGAGATAAAAACCGCTCGTGGTAATCATAACCGAAAACCCTAATCGAAGAGCCGTATCCAAATAATCATCCAAATTGGACAGCACCATAGGATCCCCCATCACATGCAGGGCAACATCACGAGTGTAATCTTGAAGCTGTAACAATATAGACTCAAAAAAAGGGAGACTCATTGTTTGAGTCGGCTGATCTTTGGGAGGACAAAAGCTGCATGCTAAGCCACACACATTGGTTATTTCAATATAGGCACGATTAAATTTCACGTGCCTACACTCACGGTAAGAAGCTAACTATCCCTGCGGTCACGGCAACATTGAGAGATTCAACCCCACGATACATTGGAATCGAAACGCTATGAGATGAGGCTGATGCTACTTTCTCGCTCACCCCGTCACTCTCATTGCCCAAAACAAAAATAGAGCGCAGTGGAATTTTCAATGAATGTATATCATCAGACGCATGGGAAGATAATGTAATGATTGCTGTATTTTTAAGTGTTAAAATTTCTTCCAAATCATTGCAGTAATAAATAGGAATTTTAAAAAGTGTACCTGCGCTTGCTTTCATCACCAATGGTGAAAGCTTTGTGCTGTTTTTGCGCGGAAGGATAATCCCATCGATTCTGCTCGCAGCAGCAGAACGGACAATCATCCCTAGGTTTTGTGGATTGTTGATTCCATCCAGCGCCAAGAAACGAAATTCATTGGGGAAATCTTGCGCGATAGCGTTTACATGACGATAATTGGAGGAGTGGACATCAATCGCCACCCCTTGATCCTGTGCGCTGTTTTTTGAGATACGGGAAAGTGACTCTTTGGTGTGATACTTTATTTCGACACCTCTCATCTCTGCCAGAGAGAGAATTTCTTCGATTGTCTCATCACTGCGATTGCTTTTAGAGAGATGAAGCTTGTGTATCTCAATAGTATCGTCTCGCAACACTTCAACCGCTACATTACGCCCATAAAGGGTAATAAGCGAATCAAAAAAAGCTTTTTTTTCTAAATACTCGGGAGAATCCGTCATTATTATACGCGCGAAGCGATTGCTTGAGCGCTAAATCCAAAATATTCAAACAGTTGATCCGCAGGAGCACTCGCACCGAAGCTGTCCATACAAATAACTTTATCGGCAAAACGGTACCACTCCAATCCACGAGCTGCTTCGATAGCCACTTTCTTCGTATCGGGTTTGATAATCGAGTCGATATAACTTTGGTCTTGTTCGATCAAGAGATCGTAACACGGTACGCTCACCACATTCGCCATCACACCCCGCTCCCCCAGCTCTTTTGCCGTTGCTAAAGCCAAAGAAACTTCAGAACCGGAGGCCATTAACGTAACCGTTGCATTGGATACTTCACTCAACAAATATCCGCCATTCTCAACATCCCCTTTAAGTGGTGCTGACAATACAGGAAGATTTTGTCGTGAACAGACAAAGGCACTTGGTGAGCTTTTCATGGAAAGCGCTTTTTGCCACGCTTTTACATTCTCTGCTCCATCAGCCGGACGGTAAACGTAAAAATTTGGAAGCGCACGAAATTGGCTCAAATGCTCAATGGGCTGATGCGTTGGGCCATCTTCACCCACACCGATGCTGTCATGTGTCCAAATAAAGAACTGTTGAATACCTGCTAGTGCAGCGATGCGTGCAGCAGGTTTTAGATAGTCACTAAAAACAAAGAAGGTAGCACTAAAAGGCAAGAGCGGTCCATATAACGCCATCCCATTCGTAATCGATGCCATCGCATGTTCACGAATACCGAAATGAATATTTTTGCCTTGCGGAAACTCTCCCATGTTGATCAACTCAGTTTTATTGGACGGCGCTAAATCGGCAGACCCGCCCAAAAAGCCAGGAATTGCTTTAGCAATCGCATTTAAAATAATCCCGTTAGTATTACGAGTAGCGTCCGCTTTTTCAAATGTTGGCCACTGGATTCGGTCAAAATCAGGATTTAGAAGCTGTTCATACGCTTCGTTTTGCTCCATCAACGGAAGTTCTTTAAGGCGATGGTTCCACTCACGCTGTGCCAAATCCCCTTTTTCAATTGCGCAACGAAAACGCTCAAGAACATCTGCATCTACGGCAAAAGTTGCTTCCGGATCAAAGCCAGCAGCTATTTTTGCAACTTTAATCACATCATGCCCCAATGGTGCACCATGCGCATGGTGAGAACCTTCGAGTTTTCCGGCACCTTTTGCGATAACAGTGTTTGCGATAATCAAGACAGGTCTTGAAATTGTTTTGGCTTGCGTCAATGCACTATCGATTTCATCGAAATTATGCCCATCAATCTCTAACACCGCCCATTTTTGAGATTCAAAACGGTCACGGATATTTTCACTCAAACTAAGTTGCGTCGAACCCTCAATCGTAATACGGTTGGAATCGTAAATAAGTACGAGATTGTCCAATCCCATATGCCCTGCGATCGAACACGCTTCATAACTGATCCCTTCTTCCAAATCACCATCACCGCATAAACAATACACACAGTGATCAATTAACGATGCCGTTTGGGAATTTACTTTATACCCCACATATTTTGCACCCATCGCAAACCCAACCGCATTCGCAATCCCCTGGCCCAATGGACCTGTTGTGATTTCAATACCTGGCGTATGACGATATTCAGGGTGCCCTGGAGTTTTTGAATTCAACTGACGAAACTGCTTGAGATCATCAATTTCCAATCCATAGCCCCAAAGATGATTTAATGAATAAATAAGTCCTGTCCCATGTCCGCCTGAGAAAACAAGGCGATCCCTATTTAGCCACGTAGGATTTTTAGGATTATGGTTCATATGCTCTGACAAAACGACCGCAATATCTGCAAGGCCCATAGGAGCACCGGGATGACCTGAATTGGCTTGCTGAACCATATCAGCTGCCAAAAATCGGATCGTGTCGGCCATTTTTTGACGCATTGCATTACTCATTGTTTATTCCTTATGTCGATTAATGTATTTGGTAAGTGTTGGTGACAATTCACGATGCAAATTCTCATCAAAACTTTCCATTTGGCGGAACAATTTTTCTGCAAGTATATTTGCTTCTTGCATCGCTTCTTCAAATCCCAATAATGTGACAAAGCTGTTTTTAGCTTCATCATTATTAGTCGTTTTACCCGCACGCTTAGAATCATGGGTGACATCCAAAATATCATCTTGGATCTGAAACAGCAGTCCAAGATCAATTCCAAACGTATAAAGAGAATCAGCAATATCATCGCGCCCGACAATGATTGCTCCCATTTTAAGCGCCGCCGCAATAAGCATCCCTGTTTTGTGGATATGGAGCATCTTTACTTGATCTAATTCAAGACGCTGATTTTCAAAATAGCAATCAATTGCCTGCCCCAGTACCATGCCGTTCAAACCCCCATTATGGGAAAGTTCTCGAACCAGCTTTACCACAACTGTTGCGCTAAGTGGAGCATTGCTTAATACCTCAAATGCGTAGGTATTTAGAGCATCACCCGCTAAAATAGCACTCATCTCATCATATGTTTTATGCAATGTTGCGACTCCACGGCGCAGGTCCGCATTGTCCATTGAGGGTAAATCATCATGAATTAAAGAGTAAGTATGCAGAAGTTCAATAGCCAAAGCAACGTGATAAGCACTTTCAACCATCAAAGGATTGTATGCCCGCACCACATCAAGTAACAAAGCAGGACGGAACCGCTTCCCGCCACCTAGTAGCATTTGACGTAAAGAAGCCTCATAATGAGGATGGAAACTCTCTGAGATTGGTAAATTTTTCACCAAAAATGCTTCGAACTGTTCCATGATCCCCACTATTTTTTAGTGAAATTTTATCATGAAGGAACTTGATTTAGCGTCAAACGAAGTCAATTCGCCCAACATCAAATCTGTTCTATCACTTCGGTAATGTTATTGTCGTCATCCACCAACACAACCGTCGGCTTATACGTTTCAAGTTCCACATCATTATACGTCGCATACGCAACAATAATGATTTTGTCCCCTTTATGCACTTTTCGAGCCGCGGCACCATTCAAACAGATATCACGCTGTCCGCGCTCTCCAAGAATAACATAGGTCGAAAACCGTTCACCATTATTTATATTAAGAATCTCTACTTTTTGACCAACACGCATCTTCGAAGCTTCCATAAGCTCCTCATCGATAGTGATCGATCCGACGTAATTCAAATTAGCATCTGTCACTGTTGCCCGGTGAATTTTGCTGTACAGCATTTCCAATAACATGGTTTAGCGCCCCATCTGCTTCATCATGGCTTCTGGAGTGATCGGAGCATCCCAAAGTTCCGGTGAGATAACATACTCTTCTACCACTTCGCCACCAATAATATGACGATCAATGATCTCGGTAATTTTTTCTTTCGTCAATCCTGCATACATAACATGCCCTGGCTCTACGAGCATTACCGGACCTACATTACAACGATTTAAACATGCAGAACGAATTGGCTGAACCGTACCAATAATCCCCTTTTGCATAAGCGTCTGCGCAAGATGTTGAAAAAGGTCTTGAGTCTGAGGGTTGACACAACTTGGTTTTGGCATGCCCGGTGGTGAACTTTGCTCACATTTGAAAATATAAAACGCTGGTTGTGGAATACCCATCGTAGACTCCTTAATTGGTTTTGTGCTGTGCACTTTAAAATTAAATGGAATTATAGCCAAATTCAAATCTTACGCATTAAGCTTTAAAAACAGATTCCTAACTTCAGGGAATATTTAAAGTGCTTCCAAAATCTCACGAGCCACAACACGATCATCAAAAGGGAATTGCTTATCATAGATGATTTGCATTGTCTCATCCCCTTTTCCTAAGATCAGCACGACTTCATCACCCGTTCGATCACTTAGTGCTTTCGCAATGGCATTGCGCCTGTTTACATCAACATACACATTCGTTTTATCCTCTATCCCCGCTAAGATATCTTCAATTATGGCATCAGGATCTTCGAAACGCGGATTATCACTTGTTACGTATACTTTTTTAGCAAACGATGCCGCGACTTTTCCCATCATTGGACGTTTAGAACGATCTCGATCTCCTCCAGCTCCAAAAACGACCAAAACTTCTTTTTCTTTTAAAGCATTAAGGACTTGCTGCATACCGTCCGGTGTATGGGCAAAGTCAACAATAACCAGCGGTGTATCACTGACCACTTCCATTCGACCGCTGACTCCGCCAAAATTTTCAACCGCTTCGGTGATTTTCTCAAAACTATCCCCGCTAACAAGATGCACAGCCGCCATCGCTGCTGTAATGTTGTAGAGATTAAAGAAACCGTGCAACGATGTTTCAAAAGTCACCATCTCTTCAAAATGTTTCAATACGCCGCTTATCCCATTGTTGAGTGAATACGCCAAAATTTTATACGTTGCGGGATTCTCTATCCCATACGTAAATGCATTTTTAAAATTAAAATCTGCTCTAGGCTCATCTTTATTAATAAGCTTTTTACCCTCGTCTTGAAAAAAGAGATTTTTAACACGAACATACTCTTCGAGCGTATGGTGATAGTCAAGATGGTCTTGCGTGATATTCGTCAAGATTTTAAGGGCAAACTGTATACCGGAAATTCGCTCCTGCTCGATAGCGTGAGAGCTCACTTCCATAATAAAGTATTCACAGCCCGCTTGAATCGCCTGCGCAATGTGGCGATAGGTATTCATAACCGTTGGGGTTGTCAGCGTTTTCCCCTCAACGATTTCATCGTTCATAAAGAAACCACGCGTTCCCTGCATTGCAGCCTTATGATCTAAATCTAATAATATAGAGTATACAGCACTGGCTGTGGTCGTCTTACCATTGGTACCGGTAATCCCAATAACCTTAATGCGATCCAAACCAAAAATTTTCCAACACTCATCGGGTGTGACTATACACTGCGCACCATGTGCAATAGCATCCTCTTTGTATTTTTCATTCTGTTTGGTAAGCAAAAATGCACAATCACTTGAGCAATCAGCAGAATTCTCAGAAATATAACGATATTGTTGACCTGAGAGCTCAATTTTCAAGCGGCTTCCCTTTTGCTAAACGTCGTAATAAATTACGCAATTGCTTATCATTAGGATAAACACCCAAAGCACTTTCTAAATATCCCAATGCCATCTCTTTGTACCCGTGGTCAATCAAATTATCAAGAAAATCTACAAAATCTTCTTTTTCGGTGATAATAACACGTGTTGAAAACATAATATTTTCAAAAATACGATTAAAGTCGTTGCCATCTTCCACAAGCTCTTTAAACTCTTTGTACATGATTCCGTCTTCATACACCATGCGCTGTTTCATGTTTTCATCAAAGAGAGTGCCAAGCTGATCCAGCGTTCCATCCATCGTTTCTAAAATTTCTGAAATGATGACATCAGCCTGCTGCGCATCTTCTCCTCGCAATATTGCGTAATAATCAAATAAGGCCTCGGCACCATTTTCTCCACTGATCGCCATATCAGCAAGGATTGCTCCGTTATACGCTTCTTTAGATAAAGGGTTGGCTTGCAGTGCAAAGGAATACTCACGTATTGCATCGGCGTACTGACCCGCTAAAAAATATTCGTTTGCCTGGTTGAGGGTTTTAGATAAGTTTGTCAATTTCACGGTTTCCCTCCAAAATTATATTAAATGTATATCGACATAATATCGAAATTATAATGTATCAATTTGATTTTCCATCCCCTGTGGTACATTAATGACCATAAGTTCTGGATGTATGTCCATACGAAGCTGTCTTTCAACTCCGTATTTCAATGTGTTCCCACTGCTGCCGCAGCCGACACATGCCCCTTGCAGCTGGACATAAACTGTCCCATTCTTGACCGTCAAAAATGCGATATCACCACCATCAAGTGCCAAATTAGGACGAACCTTATCAATCACATTACGCACCGGTTGCATTAATTCTTCATCTGTAAATGGAATCATAAGTATATTACCTTGTCTTTGGGAAATGAATATGACAATATAGAGAAATTGCACTAAACAAGTACTAATAGGAACTCAATAATTTTAGAGCGAAGTTTCTTTTAAGAAGATTGGAGAATAAAAAGGGGAATTGAACTCGTTATACGAGTTCAATGTATGCCATAACCGTTGCGTCGCCGCGACGAATACGAGTTTTAACGATACGGGTGTAACCACCATCACGTTCAGTGTATTTCGGTGCTACTTCATTAAGAAGCTTTTTAGTTGCTTCTTTATTTTGAAGTGCAGCAAAAATAGCACGGTGAGCGTTTGCATCGCCTACGCGTGCAGTAGTAATTAATTTTTCAGCAAATGAACGAACTTCTTTTGCTTTAATCAACGTTGTTTCGATTTTGCCGTGTTCAATCAACGCAATGCTAAGGTTTTTCAACAAAGCAGCACGGTGTGAGCTTGTTCGACCTAATTTGCGGTATCCGTGACGATGTCTCATGATACTTCCTCTATTGTATTAAAGCTTATTCAGCTTCGATTTTCTTTTTGATCGCAGTGATTAGATCATCCGCGAGTTCTTGCCCTACTGCATAACCGAATTCATTGATTTTTTCTAAAATCTCTTCAAACGATTTTTTACCAAGGTTTTTAACTTCCTTCAAATCATTTTGACTCATCATTACGATTTCACCAATATGTTTGATATTTGAACGGTCTAAACAGTTAAAACTACGAGCACTGAGGCCAAGTTCTTCAATACGCGCACCTAAACGTTTAAGTTCAGGATGCTCATCTGAATTCGCAACTACAGTATTTGTTGTTTTAATGCTCACTTCACTGTTAAATACAGCCATTTGAGCATACATAACTTCAAGTGAATTTTTAAATGCATCCACAGGAGAGATTTGACCATCAGTTACGATGTTAATAATCACTTTTTCAAAGTTAGGATTGTCTTCAACCAAGATGTTTTCGATAGCATACGTAGCACGACGAACCGGAGTAAAGTACGCATCAAGCGCAATATACCCATCGCCCAACATATCACGAATGTCTTCACTTGGTGTATAGCCGATCCCCTGATGAATTTTGACACTGAAATTAAGAGTTGCGTCTTCATTCAACGTCGCTAAAAATCCATTAGGAGTAACAACTTCTACATCATCATTTTCCAGATCACTACCATGAATTTCACAAGGGCCTGCGAAAGTATAGTTGATCTCTTTTTCTTTAAGGCCGTTTTTCAATTTGAAACGAATGCCTTTTAAGTTGATGATAAAATCAGAAATATCTTCAAGCATACCGCGCACAGAGTCAAACTCATGCTTAGCACCCTCGATTTTAATACCGATTGGAGCAAAACCGACTGAACTGCTCAATAAAAAGCGGCGAATCGGATGGGCAATTGAAACTGCGTATCCTGTTTCAAAAGGATATGCAATAATGTTCGCTTCATTCGCACTAATTTGCTCAACGACAAACTCTTTCGGAAGAAGCGGAGATGTTTTAATTTTTTTCATGCTGAGTGCCCCTTATTTAGTGATTATTTCGAGTAAAGCTCGACGATTAGACGTTCTTCAACAGGAATAACAATCTCTTCACGTTCTGGTAAACGAGTGAAGATACCAAATAATTTAGCTTGATCAATGTCAACCCATGCCGCAAGGCCAGTTTGATTTGTAAGCTCACCTGCACGAATAATTTGGTTATTCTTTTTGCTACGCTCAATAATTTCGATTTTTTGACCAGGCTTAACACGGTATGACGGAATATCAACACGATTTCCATCAACCATGATATGACCATGATTTACCAATTGACGGGCAAAACGACGAGTCGTTGCAAAACCCATACGGTATACAACATTGTCGAGACGCTGCTCAAGAAGCAATACCAAGTTTGTACCTGTATTTCCTTGGCGACGCTTTGCTTCATCAAACAATGAATGCATTTGCTTTTCGCTCAAACCGTACATGAACTTCGCTTTTTGTTTTTCACGAAGCTGTGTACCGTATTCAGAAATTTTTGTACGGCGTTGACCGTGTTGACCTGGTCCGTATGGACGTTTGTCAAGTGCACTTTTACCTGCAAGACGACGCTCACCTTTTAGACCAAGGCTAACACCGAATCTTCTTTCGATTTTTTCTACGGGTCCTCTATATCTTGCCATAGCTTTGCTCCTTAGACGCGTCGGCGCTTAGGCGCACGACATCCATTGTGTGGCAATGGAGTAACGTCTTTCATAAATGAAATACGTAGTCCCTCAATAGCACCAACACTTTTAACTGCAGTTTCACGACCAGAACCTGGTCCTTGAACTTTGATTCCCACTTCTTTAATTCCGTGGACCATTGCTTTTTCTAAAGCCGATTCTACCGCTTGTTGAGCAGCAAACGGAGTAGATTTTTTTGAACCCTTGAAACCAAGCGCACCGGCTGAGCTCCATGCGATCATATTACCCATCTCATCTGTTACTGTTACAAGAGTGTTATTGAATGTTGCAAGGATATGTACTATACCTCTTGCAATATTCTTTTTGACGACTTTTTTACGAGTTGCTTTTCTTTTTGCCATACTCTAATCCCTTATCTTGTGACTGAACCGACAGTTTTCTTCTTACCTTTGCGTGTACGTGCATTGGTTTTGGTTTTTTGACCACGGCATGGGAGACCTTTACGGTGACGAAGACCACGGTAAGAACCGAGATCCATCAACGCTTTAATATCCATAGCAACTTGCTTACGAAGGTCACCTTCAACAACGGCACTCGCGCGAATTTCTTTCGCGATTGTTGCAGCGTCATCTTCAGTCAATTCGAATACACGCTTGTTGTAATCGAGACCTGTAGCATCCAAAATCTTACGAGACGTATGCAAACCAATACCATAGATATAAGTTAATGCATATTCCAGACGTTTTTTCTTAGGTAAGTCCACACCGGCGATACGTGCCATGCTTATCCTTGTCTTTGTTTATGTTTAGGGGTTTTGCATATTACGCGAACCACCCCTTTGCGCTTGATGATTTTACAATCGTCGCACATTTTCTTCACTGAAGAACGTACTTTCATCGGTAAGCTCCGTTATATAGCTTCTTTGACCTCTCTTAGGTACACGCGAACGTATACCAATACTTGTTACTACTTTTAAAAGCAGTTACAAACATTCAATCACGCTTGTCTGAGAGGGCAAAGTGGACGCGTATTTTACATAAGTTTAAGTTAAAGTTTTATTAAGATGAAAAAGAAGTGAAGGGCTCACCCTCAAACGGGCAAGCTTTTTTGTATATTTAAATGATTCTAATCATAAACGGCTTTTCGAGTACTGCATCAAGTAATTCAAGATCTTTGATCATTGCGCAAACATCACTTTCAAGTGCTTCATGCGTAGAAAATAAGAGATGCGCACATTGGGCTTCATACGGACGCTGCAACATCGTTTCTACTGAAATCCTATGATCCGCAAACAGTTGCGTTATTTGCGCTAACATTCCCGGTTTGTCACTGATTCGCAAGCGCAAATAATATTTAGAACGAATATTTCCCGGATCTTTGAGTGTCAACCCCTCTTCGAGCGGATGATTAAACCCGAGCATCGGTGAGCGTTTCCCCGAACGGACAATATCAATAATATTGGCCACTACCGCACTTGCAGTCGCATCTCCACCGGCACCAGGTCCGTAGTAAAGTGTCTCTCCAACACGATCACCGACAACACTGATGCCGTTCATAACACCATCAATCTTGCCAATCATGGCATCTTGCTTGACCAATGCAGCATGAACTCTCAGTTCCACTTCCATTCCGTCTCGCTTTGCAATTCCCAATAGTTTGATCGTATAACCGAATTCTTTTGCAAAAGCGATGTCTGCTTGGGTTATCCCCTCAATCCCCTCGATCAATATCTCTTCAGGTTTTGCATCTATTCCATAAGCGATGGAAGCTAAAATCAGAAGTTTATGTGCCGCATCAAAACCACCGATGTCAAACGTGGGGTCTGCTTCAGCATATCCAAGACGCTGTGCTTCTGCCAAAATAGAATCAAAATCTATCCCTTCATTCATCATCTTGGTCAACATGTAATTGCATGTACCGTTCATAATGCCCATAATGGAAAGAATATGGTTGGCGGAAAGCCCATCACGCAATGCACTGATAATTGGGATTCCACCAGCAACGCTTGCTTCGAATTCAAAAGGGATATCTCCCGCAATCTCTTGAAGTTCATACCGGTGATAGGCCAACAGTGCTTTATTCGCTGTTACCACTGCTTTTCCGCTGGCGAGGGCTGATTTGAGAATTCGAAAAGGTTCTTCAACCCCACCCATAAGTTCAACAACAATGTCAATTTCAGGGTCATTGATAACGTCATCAGGATTTTGTGAAAGATTAATACCTAAGTCACCTGCTTTAACTAAATCACGAACAACTCCACGCGTAACAACAATGCTGTCTCCTGCTCGTGCAGTAATGATAGCCGCATTTTCTTCTAAAATCTTGACGACAGAGCGCCCGACTGTTCCGACACCAATAACACCGACACGAATCACTCAGCGCCCTTACAATCAAACTGCTGTAAAAAGTTTTTGATATTTTTAGCCGCTTGACGTATACGCTTGTCATTTTCGATCAATGCAAGACGAACATATTCATCCCCGTAATCGCCAAACCCGATACCTGGAGCAACGGCCACATTAGCCTCTACTAAAAGACGCTTTGAAAATTCCAAACTACCTAAATGTCGTGCACATTCAGGAATACGTGCCCATACAAACATCGACGACTGATTACGTCTAACTGGCCATCCTGAGCGGTTAAAGGCTTCTAGCAAGACGTCCTGACGGTGATCGTATTTATCGGTAATCTCTTGAACACAGGTTTGATCTCCATTGAGTGCAACGGTTGCTGCGACTTGAATAGGCAGAAACATTCCATAATCAAGCCAGCTTTTGATTTTTTGCAATGCACCGATGAGTTTAGCATTCCCTACAAAGAAACCAACACGCCATCCGGCCATATTGTAACTCTTTGAAAGGGTGAAACTCTCAACTGCCACATCTTTTGCCCCAGGAACAGAGAGAATAGATGGGGTCTTATATCCGTCAAACGTCAAATCACCATACGCAATGTCGCTGATAATGTAAAAACGCTCACGCTTCGCCATCTCAACGATACGTGTGTAAAATTCTGGTGTCACCGTTGCCGTTGTCGGATTATGCGGAAAGTTGACTACCACATATTTCGGTTTCGGAAAGGATATATGAAAAGCAGTTTCTAAACGTTCAAAAAAGAGATCTTCATCCACTTTGTAATCTTCATCAAAAGGAAGTTCCATTTTTTGAACATTTCCCCCTGCAAGGATAAAGGCATACGAGTGAATCGGATAGGTTGGATCGGGTACTACTACCACGTCGCCTGGATTTGTAATCGCATAAGCCAAATGCGCATACCCCTCTTTTGAACCCATAGTAGCAACCGCTTCCGTTTCAGGATCAAGATCAACATCGTAACGGCGCTTATACCAATCACAAATTGCTTGCCGAAGCTTTGGAATTCCTTTTGAAGCCGAATAACCATGTGTTTTCGTTTTTTGTGCTGATTCTATCAACTTTTCACGAATATGCTCCGGCGTGTCCCCATCAGGGTTTCCCATACTGAAATCGATTACATCGGCACCTGCACGTCTACGAGCCATTTTAAGCTCATTTACCTCTGCAAAGACGTATTTAGGGAGGCGTTTAATACGATCAAACTGTATTTCATCAAACATTATTGCAACCTGTTAAAAAAAAATTGCGCCATTCTAACATAGCGGGACTCCTAAAAAGCTTATAGTTATTGTTGTTCATCATTCGCAGACTCTATCCACATCCCCTCTTTGAGCAATTTCATTCCGTTTGCGTTGGAAACTTTTAAATACACAGCATGTTCCGGTAACTTAAAACTCATACGATCACGGGCTTGAAATTCTTTCAGGGAGGCTAAAACCTGCATATTCTCATCAAAAATAGCAATTTCAGGAAACCATTGATTTCCATAGGGAGCTTCAACTGAGATTCCCTTTGATTTGTTCACTGCAAACCAATAAGGAAGTGTTGTCCGCTCAAGCTGTGCCCCTTCATCCTCGCTAATAGCGGGCAGATTCCAGAATACTTGGGAAGCATCCAATTCGATGACCGATTGTTTATTTTTTAGCTGTTTATTTTGTGCCGTGATTTGATGCTCGCGTAATTTTTCAACGAACGCTTCTACATCCAGCCCTTTTTTGCCATGCAGGAGTAAATCCATTTCAATTATTCCCTCAGAGCGGCTGAGACGGTGTGTGTCCACTATAAAACCCATTGATCCTAATACGCGTTGAATGATTGCAGTTGAAAGCAACCCTCCCTGTGCAACATTCAGATGCATTTCGATTTTTGTTTCTCCCGCTGCCAATGTGAATCCAACCATTAGCAGCCAGAGTAGCCGTTTCATTACCAGTTTGCTCCATTGTTTCTAACTGCAAATTGCTCTTGATTTATCTGCTGCAGCTTGCCATTCTCATACGTAAACCAAACCGTATTTCTTTCTTTTAACGTCTTCTTTCCCTGAGGGGTTGTAATCTCCAAACGGCCGTGTCCGAACATCAGCAGCGTATTTTTACTGCTATCAAGAACGAGTGGTTCGGTTGTGATTTTTTGAGTCTTTACGCCTGATGTTAAATCCATTATTCCAATCCATACTTTTGCAATGGGCTTAATACTCACGGTACTCTCTAAATTTATCATAGGCTCCGTACTCAAATTGGCTTCATGCTTAGCGGCAGGAACACTTGTTTCAATAATAGGAGTCGTCACCGTAGTATTCATCTCCATAGGAACAATTCCATCCAAATTTTGATCTACTACTTCCACATCAGTACCGCTAAGCTTTATCATCTCTTCTGATGGGGCAATGCTCAATCGCCCTTGCATTATCCATCCCATAGCAAGCAATACAACAATGGCAACAATTCCGCCGAGTATCCACTTCTGCCTAGAACGGGATTTTACTTGTAAAATAACCGATTCTTTAGCAATCAAGGTACTTGGATGAGATTGCATAAACTGATCATATTCCTCCCGTAAAGATGAAAGATCAATGCCGTATTCACGCTCAAAAATAGATACAAATCCCATAAATTGAACGCGTGTTAACTCATCAAATGATTTAGTCAATATCATTTCAAGTTTATTACGCGCAATATGAGTTTGTTCATGCAGAACACTCACCCCTAATTTTTGTAAATCATCAAACGTTTCAATCTTACTCATCGCATTCTCTCCATTAAGATTGCACCTGCAACACCCACATTCAGTGAATCAAAATCATGTGCCATAGGAATCGACACACCATGATCAATCCCTTTTTGAATTCTACCGCTTAAGCCTTCGCCCTCACTGCCCAAAATCAGTGCACGCTTAGATGTAAAGCTCATTTCACGGACACTGATCCCCTCAGCCATCGCTCCGTACAGTGTAAATCCAGACTGTTTCAGTTCATGCATGACATCGTGAATATTATGGATGATGACAAATGGCAGATCAAGTGCCGCTCCGCTGCTGGTACGAATAATAGATTCAAAGTTTGGCTCTTTAATACCTGAAATCACCATAGCATCTACACCTAATGCATAAGCGCTTCGCACCAATGAACCGATATTTCCCATATCGGTAATGGAGCTCAAAATAACAATAAACTCACATTTTTTTAAAAAGGGAGATGCATACGGGACCAATGCAGACATTTCGGCGATGTAACCTTGATGATTACCGCCTTTTACCATTGATTGTGCCGCATTTTCTGGGATTCTTTTAATTTCTATCCCCATCTTCATCAGTAATGAATACTCTTTTTTATCCACTTCTTTTGCCAGATAAAGGGTCTTAATACGATCTAGATGACGCTCTAGGGCGTAGAATACAGGTTGTTTTCCGTAAATTAGCATTTTGCTCTCTTTGGCTCAAAAATATTTTTGAACACTTATTATATCTCTATGTGTTTAAGAGTCGCTGATAGCACTCTTTTGGATTTTCACCGGTAATTTTGGCTATGAGTTTTGAGGCTGCTTTTTTTGGAATATCCAAATCAAGAATATCCTGTTCGCTCAAGTTTCCACCTTGATGAGCAGAGGCTTCAATCACCACTACCCACTCACCACGGATTTCCTCGGTTAATTCCTTCAAAAGTTCGGATGCCGTCCCGCGATAAAACCGTTGAAATTTTTTACTGATCTCTTTGGCTAAAAACACCTGACGATCGGAAGCTGAAACCACAATCTCATGCAACAACTTATCCAGACGCTTGGGAGATTCATATAAAACGGTCGTGTAACCGTTAAAAAGAGCCTCTTGCAGGGCTGCTGCCCTATCTTGACCTTTATGCGGCAAGAAGCCAAAAAAAAGCATTTTAACACTCACAAATCCACTTGCGACAAAAGCGCTCAACACGGCATTGGCACCGGGTAAGATATCGTACTTTACCCCATTATCTAAGCAATAACGCACCAGCAACTGTCCCGGATCACTAATCCCAGGCATCCCTGCATCACTTACATAAAGGACATTGGCATTAAAAAAGTCAGGGGTTAATTTGGCAACAAAATCGGCTTCATTGTGAGAATGTAAACTTAAAAATTGAGGTTCACTCGTAGTGAGACTATGACGCTCTTTGAGTAAATGAATCAGCTTTTTGGTTACACGGGTATCTTCACACAAAATTATATCAGCAGTAGAGAGGACTTCAAGGGAACGAATCGAAATATCAGAAATATTTCCAATAGGAGTAGGTACAAGAGAGAGCATTGTTCCTCTTACAGTGCGGTTTACTGCACGTGAGCTTCCCGCTGAGGGAAACTTAGCGTTAGCGTAGCCAATCGGGATTTAATTCCGATGGCGTTCAAATTATGAATTTAGTGCGTAACGTTTTTTGAATTTATCGATACGGCCAGCGGTATCTACTTGACGCTCAGAACCTGTGTAAAACGGGTGACAGTCGCTGCAGATATCAACACGAAAGGCTTCTTTTGTGCTTGTTGTTTTGAATGTGTTACCGCATGCGCAGCTAACAGTACATTCAACAGTATTTGGGTGAAGTTCTTTTTTCATACTATTTACCTTAGTGAGTGACGGCGTTGTACGTCAATCGGTTTGAGTTTTACATCCGTACCTGGGGACGGATTGTTGGATGCGAATTATAGCCAAAGAATCCTGTTTTTACAAATGGCGTGATGCAATGGCTATTGCCGCACTCTCAGAGCGCAAAATCATCGGCGAACTAAAATGGCGGATACGGTGCTCAGCAAAAAGGGCACGTTCACTCTCATGGAATCCCCCTTCGCATCCGATGACCACTGTTTCGAATACCTCAGCACGGTCCAGCTCTTCTCCTCCAAAATCTAAAATCACCGATTCAGGATATGAAACCAAGAAGTCACTCAAAGAAGCGGATTCGCTAAACTCAATAAACGAAGTACGTCCGCACTGCATGATCGAGCTTTCCATAATACGCTCAAAACGTTCAAAATCAAAACGAAAATTACGCTGAGAACGCTGACACTGAATAAAAGTGATTTTATGTACGCCCATCTCCGTAAACATCGGAAGGACTTTTTCTACCGTTTTTGGATCAATGATGCACCATCCAATGTGCAGTTTTTTCGCACTTTCGCAAGGCAGATGATCATGGCTATCCAAGACGAAAGCAGCATAACGGCCATCTACACTTTCAAGTACATAGCGATACTCTTCGCTCAAGCTGGTTCGGTTTCGAAATGCGATAACATCGCCAACGACATGGCGACGCACCTTGACCACATATTTGTAATCATCACCGCTCAAACGCAACTGCGCTTTTCCCGCATCGGAACTCAGTATAAATTTCACAGCAGCATCCAAGCACTTATCGCGATTAACAGCAGTATCTCAACTCCCAAAAGTCGAAACGCTTTTCTTTTGTACTCCCAAAATGCACCCTCTTGTTTGATGTTTGTTTCATGTTTGAGTGTTTTATACCGCTTGGTTTCCAAGACAATAAAAATAATACTCACCACAATCATTGCTAAATTGGCAGAAGAGAAATTCAAATGTTTTGCTGCCATCATCACAATACCTGTGAAAATCGTAATCGTAATAAGCGACAAGGATATTGGCATAACGATTCGAAATCGTTTAACATAGCGAATAATCTGATGTGAGAGGGCCAGCATAATGATGTTAAACATCACAACCGATAATAAAACAATAACTCCGACAAAATGGATCTCTAATCCTGTTGCGTACAATGCTTCCATAAAGGGGATTTTACCTTAGTTTGCTTATAATCTTCACAACCATTCCCAAAGCATCAGGGAACGACCTCAAGGAGACATAATGGCCATCAACGTCGAAGAGGCACTTCATCATATTTATTCCGCTGCATTACCACTGAGTGCCGAGATTGCTCCTATCGAAAATGCAATCAATCGAGTTTTAGCACAAACCATTACTGCTACGCATTCCCTCCCCGATTTTGATAACTCAGCGATGGATGGATACGCCATTCGTGTCAGCGACAGCGGAAAAACTCTGCCCCAATCGTGCGTTATCTTTGCAGGGGATGTCAATGACGTCAGACTCACCGAAGATCAATGCATTCGTATCATGACCGGAGCAAAAATTCCTGAGGGGTGTGAAGCGATTGTTCCCATTGAGAATGTGCTAATTGACGGGGAGAATATCACCTTTCCCTCAAACGTCAAACCCGCACAACATATTCGCCTAAAAGGAGAGGATATCCAATCAGGAATGCTGCTGCTGGAAAAAGGCACTTTTCTAAATGCGCATCACATTGCACTTCTGGCTTCTCAAGGGATAACACATGTCAAACTGTATCGGCGTATTCGTGTCGCGTTTTTCTCATCGGGCAATGAGCTGAAAATGCATTTTGAAACGCTAGACAACAATCAATTGTATAACACCAACACCCCAACCTTTACCGCACGTGCTACGGAATTGGGATGCGAAGTGATCTTTACAGGGACAGCTGAAGATACGGTTGAATCGATTCAAAATCATATCGTCAACTCTTTGGATGCAGATTTAATCGTCACTTCCGGTGGAGTAAGCGTTGGAGATGCCGATTATACCAAGAAAGCATTCCAAGAACTTGGCTTCGTGGGTCTCTTTGAATCGGTTGACATTAAACCAGGGAAGCCGACAACTTTCGGACGTATCAACAATACGCTAATTTTGAATTTACCTGGAAATCCACTCGCCTCAGCGCTGTGCTTTGAGCTCTTTGGGCAAAGCATCATCCACTCTCTTAGCGGTCGAAAAGACAAATATCTATCGACTATCACCACGCGTATAGCAGAACCGTTTGTCATGAAAAAAGGGAAACGCGCATTAATCCCCGGATGGTTTGACGGTTCTTCTTTCACCCCAAGCCCCAACTTTGGTCCTGGAATGATACTGCCACTCTCTCGTGCAAACGGTTATATGATGGTGGACGAAAGTGTGGAAAAATTTGAACAAGATGCACAAATAAAAATCATCCCTACGCGCTGGTGCATGAATACCGACACTCAAGTTTCACTAATAACACTTTAAACGGTATCGGGGTTAATAAAGACCTCGTTGGACATCATCTTGTCCCAGAGCTGTGAATCGTTCCACTCTTCTCGTACACCCTCACTAAATATAATCTCTTCGAGTACAATCAATCCCATCTTTTGAGAGTAAGCATCCTCTCGAAAGCCTTGCGCGTACCCCGTATCGGTTTCGTGAACGATAATGCTGTGCAACTTCACTTCGTGCTCACCGTTGATCGTTTGAGTACATCCCAGAAGACGATCAATCATCACAAAAATCACTCGGCTGAATTGTTCTGCTGAGGGGGAAACGGGAAGCTGTACCCAACGCTGTGAATGACGTTTCATATCCTCGATGTACTGTCTATCATCACCATCCCATAAAGCGACCGCGTGATCAAAACTGTCAATCAATGCTTTCATCCCCTGCTTCATCAGTCCGAAGTCATAGACCATTTGTCCATTGTCGAGATAATCCGATTCAAAAAGCACCTCGACTTTATAGGAGTGGCCGTGCACTGAAGCACGGCATCGCTCGCTCGAACATCCACGGACAACATGGGCGTTTTCAAATTTAAAAAGTTTACGAATAATCATCGGCTACACTCCATGATTTTGATCCCAAATGCGAATATGAAGACGATCGCTGTAGATAAATCCTCGGCGTTTGCAAAACTCGATCACCGCTTCGCAGTTTGCTTCAATATGAGCCTTATCACCACCCAATGGCATACAATATACCGATGTATGATGATAGTGTTCAATAATTTCATCAATTTCAGATTCAATGTGCGAAACAAGGGAAGGCTCATCCACGGTGAATTTAAAAAAACTTCCGTTTGTGTTGGCAATGATGGAATCAAGAATCTCAAATTTTACCCGCTTGTCATACGGCTCACCACTGTTGGAGAGCTTGACCGAGAGGGCATAGACGGCCTCTTTATAAAAAGGGTATTTGGCAAAATCAGGAGCAATGGTCGCATTGGTCTCAAACGTCACCCGATGGCCTTGAGAAATCAAATAATCAATAAATTCAACAAATACCGGCTCATTCGCATAAATCAACGGCTCACCGCCCGTGAGTACCACATCCACATGAGGAGGGAGACGATAGGAGTTCATAATCCATATCAGCGTTTGAAGCTCTTCAATCTCCTGCCACAGCTCCCCAAATGCTTTTCGGTCCACTGCATATACTGTATCGCATCCGATAATCTCACGCCCATTTGGGGCTATTTCATGGCATCCGAATCCAGCGCACGTAAGATTGCATCCGCCAAATCGAAAAAACAGTGACGGAACTCCCGTATATTTTCCCTCTCCTTGGATAGAATAAAAGTGTTCAACTAGCTGAAGCATCTCAACCGCCCGTTTCGTAAAATGCACGTTTTGAAGCTTCGCCATCCGGATCAGACCAGCGATTTTTTTCAGGCTTGGTACGGATCACTTCTTTAAGTACCAGTGCCGCTTCTTTGATGTCACCGCGTCGTATCGCATCACGAATGCTCATCGCCTCATCAAAATACAAGCACGGTATCAAATTTCCCTCTGCCGTAAGACGGATACGGTTGCATTTGGTGCAAAAGTCATCTTTATGTGGTTCGATAATCCCAAATTCATACCCATCATCAAGCTTGTAATAATGCGATGGTGAATGACCGTCAAAACCCTCATCACTGTATGCATAGCGACTTCCGATAATCTCTAGGAGTTCATGGCTTTGCATCCCTTTGATGTCCACTTCGGCATGAACATTTTCCATGTATTCGATAAAACGGACCACGATATTACGCTCTTTGCAGTACTCTAAAATATCCAAAATTTCATTGTCATTAAGCCCTTTCATCGGGACCATATTTGCCTTAACCCGAAAACCAACTTTGAGCGCCTCTTCAATCCCCTCTAGAACATTTTTGAGAACATCTTTTTTTGCAATTTTTTCAGCAATCTCAGGTTTAAGCGAGTCAATCGAGACATTAAGCCGGCGAAGCCCTGCATCGTAGAGCTTTTGTGCGGCACCTTTGAGTAAAAAGGCATTCGTCGTCATCGCCAAATCAATGTCGTTTTTATAATCATGAATCAGTTTGACAAAGGCATCTAAATCTTCACGAAGCAGGGGTTCACCGCCTGTGATACGAATTTTCTTAACCCCTTCATCAATAGCCACTTTCATAAATTCAAACAATTCTTCAAAGCTGAGTAAGTTCTCTTTTGGTACCCATGAAAAAGGTTTTTCGGGCATACAGTACTGACATCGAAAATTACACCGCTCCGTCACCGAAACCCGTAAATAATCAACCGTTCTGCCATAACTATCTATTAACACGTTCATCCTTAGGCATAACTCATTATGTGCGATGGTATCTAAAAGTAGTTTGGAGTTTTATTTAGTTTGCGGATTAAGACCAAGATTCACCCCTAAGGGTGAAAGAAGAAGAATATTAGTGTACTTTTTTCCAGATTTTACGTTTCCAGAGATATGCTAACAAGGCAAAAACGACCGAGTACCCCATGACCCAAAGACCAACACTTTGGCGTTCAGCTTTTTTCGAATCACCGATCTCTTCCATGTAAGCGATCACTTCTTCTTGGGCTTGTTCCGTCAAACCAACACGTGGCATCGCAGTCCCTTTAAGAAGCACTTGAGGGTTGTTGATGAAGCTGTGAAGATAATGTTCACCACGGCTTTTGATATGCTGTGACAAGTCAGGCGGTGTTGCACCCAAATACGTTTTTAATGCCTCAGCAGGTGTAGTCGCTTCAAGATTTCCGTATTTCATAGTGTGACAACGTGCACATGCCGCTTTGAATGTTATTTCATGCCCTGCTTTATCATCAAGCACTTTTGGCGCGATTGATTGTAAGTACGCAACAACATCCATAATGTCTTGTGGCTGCATCCAATTGTACGAAGGCATTGGGAACGCTTTTGCTCCGCCCACTGGATATTTGTGCTCAAGTTGCATCGCGCTGACCGGATCAAAAATGAAATTTGCCAAGAAATTTTTGTCATAGATACGCCCCGCATGACTCAAGTCAGGAGGATTAACTCCATACGCTGCTGCTGCATCCGCATTGGACATAATTTGCAGGTGACCCGCTTTTTCAATAGCATGACAGGCGATACAGTTCGCTTCTACAAGAACTTTACCATTGTCACTATTCCCTTTGAGGGAAGTATCAACATGCTTAAGGTCATCAAAACTAAAATTGGTAGGGGCAACTTCGGGGTGCATAACACTGTGTGCATACGGTTCAATACCATAATAAAGAACACCGACGAGTGCGACAAGAACCGCTAAAATTTTAAATTCTTTCATATTATTTTCCCTTCGCTTTTTTAGCTTCCGCCGTAGTAATAAACGGAAGAGCGATAAATAAGATCAAGAAAGTTAATGATGCACCAAAGCCAACCCATGCATTCGCTCCCGTAGGAGGTAATTTACCAAACAGGGTTAACACCATTAAGTCCGCGATCATCAGCCAAAACCAAATGCCAAAATAAGGACGCTGATTAGCAGGTTTTACCGTTGGTGAGCGATCTAACCATGGAAGAACCAAGAAAATTGCATTCGCAAAACCAAATGCCATTAGTCCAAGATCTTTTCCAGATATACCGGCGATTTCAAAGAACCAACCCCGTAATACTTCATAGCTCCACAAGAAATACCACTCAGGATAGATGTGTGCGGGTGTTTTAAGGTTATCTGCTTTGTCAAAATTGATCGGATCCATCGCAAAACCGTAATGGAAGAAGACCAAATAGAAGAAAAATACTAAAAAGACACCCAGTACAAAAAAGTCTTTGGATAAAAATACCGGCCAAAAAGGGACAACTTTGGACTCTTTGTGTTTGCCCGCTAAATATTTGTCTGCTTCTTCATCAAAATCGAAAAACTCGCCTTCTACATTGTTAACGTGAGGAAAACGCAGTGCATAAAAGTGAAGAACAATCGCACCGATAATCCCAAGAGGAATCAACAATACGTGAAGCATAAAGAAGCGGGTTAAGGTTGAATCTGCAACATAAAAGTTACCGCGAATCCAAACTACGAGATCTCCACCGATAAGAGGAATACCACCAAAGATTTCCGTAATAACATACGCCGCCCAGTAGCTCATTTGCCCCCATGGGAGCATGTATCCGCTAAAGCCCTCAGCCGAAAATAGCATAAAAAGGATCATACCACTGATCCAGATCATCTCACGTCCGCGCTTATACGAACCGTAATAGATACCGGTAAACATGTGAATGTAAATAATCAAAAAGACAACAGATGCACCAACCGCATGAATGTGTCTGAAAAGCCAGCCGTAGCCAACTTCTTGCATAATCGTGTAGTTAACACTGTCAAACGCCATGTTGATATCAGGCTTGTAGTACATTAGGAGGAAAATTCCGGAAACGAGCAAGATCGCGAACATAACGCTCAACAATACACCCATCGCCCATAGAAAATTAATATTTTTAGGAATCCAATATTCTGTCATCATCACCTTAGCAAATTTGACAACACCTAGTCGTTGATCGAACCATTCGAGCATTGAATCTGCTTTTTTAAATTCTGCCATAATCTGCTCCTTACGCTTTCGCCATCATGGCTTTGTATTCCGGGCCTTCTTCACCCAATACCAGTGTCACGCCATCAAGTTTAAATGGAGGTACATCAAGAGGTCTAGGAGGGGGTCCAAAGGTGTTTTTACCATCAGCGGTATATTCGCCGCCATGACAGGCACATTTAAACAGCTTTGTATCACCCTCATAGCCAGGGATACAACCCAAATGCGTACATAAACCAATCATTACAGAAAAATAATCATCACCGATCTTGACGCTTCTCCCATCAGTCGGCTTCATATCTGCACTGTATTTGAGTACAAAGATCGGCTTGCCCCGCCAGACCACAATTTCAAGTTTATTAGCTTCTAAGCCTGATACGTCTACCGTTGTAAAGCCAGCTGACATAACACTAGGAAGGGGATCCCACGTTTTTTTCATCGCGATAAGCGATGCAATGCCCCCAACTGCAGCGACGGCACCAAAAGCTTTGCCGACAAACCCTCTTCTGCTTTCATCCATCATAATGATCTCTCTTAAGTCTAGAATTTAATGCATTATCATAAGAGAAAAAGGTTTAACTTACCCTAAATTAAAGGCTTTTTTGATGAATTCAATAACTTTGTGATCCGATTGTGACAACTTGCCATAAGCTACCTCGTGCAGGGAGCTTACAGCTGTCATAAGGAATTCCGAATTGTACCCCTCAACGACCGGTATATTCAATGATTTAAAAAGAGGAACAAAATCGCTTGCATAGTCAGGACGCTGCAAATAAATAGGGCGTCCTCCCCCTGCTAAATTTTGCAAAGCTGCCATCGGAGAAGCAGTAATCAAAACATCCGTGCTGCGGATGACCTCATCATATTCTTCCCACTCATGTATGGTTTTAAAACTTTTTTGCAACACTTTTTCGTAGCCCAAAAAGTGATAAAACCCCATCAATAGATCCATATCAAGAGGAGCAAACATCGCTTGGTGAATTTCTAAATCTTTTTCATAGTCATCATCCCCGAAAAAGAGAGCCATCGGTATTGTCTTCGGTCGCTGTTCATAGTAATGCTCACCGACAACGATCCCCTGCCCGATCCCCTCACCGCTTAAATAAGGAGAGATCAAAAACTCGTTTGGATGCTTGGTATCTGTAGGTGAGTCTCCAATACGAATAAAGGTAGAAAAGAATTGGCTCATATCATCCAACAGCATCGGATTAAGCTCAGCCGAATCAAATATTATTTTGTCCCCATACTGGGCTATTTGCGGAATATTTCGAACCACATCCATACCTACGGAACGTTTGATCCCAAAATCTTTTGCCTCTGCCGCAATACGGTAATCAGGAGATAATAACGTTATATCCACGTCCCCTAATTGGTTGATGATTGCTGCGGCACGGTGAAATCGGTCAAGGCCGATACGATGACCTGTATGTACGTAATAAAAAAGTCTCATTGGTTAATCCCTTATTTGTTTCGTTGTGCCATTTTGATGTAGATCTGTAAAATATCCAATGCGGCAGGGGTCATTCCGCTGATTTGAGATGCCGCTTGAAGTGTCGGAGGATTAAATTTTCCTAATTTATCCACGATCTCATTTGAGAGTCCAGAAACCGATTTAAAATCGAAATCTTCCGGAATAGCAATATGAAGCATTTTTGACATACGCTCTATATCATCACTTTGTTTTTCGACATAACGGGCGTATTTTGCCTCGATCAATATCTGTTCTTGGATATACGGATCGAGGGTTGCGAAACTCGGAATCAGTTTTGGAAGCTTATCAAGCTCAAAACTTTTACGCGACACCAACTGTGTACCGTTTAGTTTATCGCTGATGCGTTCTTCATCAATCGATTCTAAAAAAGCCAAAAACTCTTTATTGGGGGTATATACCGTCTCTTCAAGAAGTGCTAACCCTTCATTTATTTGGCGACGTTTGGTTTCAATTTGCTCCATTTGGGCATCATCGATAAGCCCCAATGCATGCCCATAACGTCCCAAACGCAAATCGGCCGTTTCTTCACGTAATAGTAAGCGATACTCGGCACGGGAGGTAAACATACGATACGGTTCTTTGGTCCCTTTGGTCACCAAATCATCGATCAAAACACCGATATACGCTTCATCACGGCGCAATACGAGAGGCTCTTTTCCTTGCAGCGACAATGCGGCATTAATACCCGCCATCATCCCCTGTGCTGCTGCCTCTTCGTATCCTGTTGTCCCGTTGATCTGTCCTGCAAGATACAAATGTTTTACTTTTTTGGTCTCCAGTGTGTGGCGTAGTTCAGTAGGATCAACATAGTCGTACTCTATCGCATAGCCATAGCGAACGATTTTAGCGTTTTCCATACCGTGAACTGAGTGAATCATTTGACGTTGTACATCGGGCGGAAGTGACGTACTCATCCCATTGATGTAGCACTCCGTATTTTCCGCCGTTTGCGGCTCGATAAAGAGATGATGGCGATCTTTGTCTCGAAAACGGTTTACTTTATCTTCGATGCTGGGGCAATAACGCGGCCCTACCCCCTCGATTTGACCCGTAAAAAGTGGTGCCCGGTGAAAGTTCCCCTCTATGAGGGTATGAGTATCTTCATTCGTATAGGCGATGTAACATGGGAGCTGTTTTTTCTCGAGTGCGAATTTTTCTCTGTCGGTGCGAAAACTAAACGGATTGGGAATCTCATCCCCCCCTTGCATCTCCATCACGGAAAAATCTATCGATGAACTGTCTACTCTCGGACATGTACCCGTTTTAAGCCGTCCTACATTCAGTCCCGCTTCTCGCAACGAATTGGTGAGCCCTTTTGCTGAAAATTCTCCAAAACGCCCCGCTTCTTGACGTATCTCACCAATATGAATCATACCGTTTAAAAACGTCCCCGTCGTGATGATCACACGGTGTGCCCGATACTCATTTAGTAAATCAGTTCGAACACCCACAACGCTCATCTCTTCAATAATCAAAGAGGTGACCGTTTCTTGAATCAAACTGAGATTTGGGGTTGTCAATATTTTATTACGAGCAATGATACGGTAACGATCCATATCGATCTGAGCACGGCTTCCACGAACCGCAGGCCCTTTAGTAATGTTAAGAATACGAAACTGTATACCTGCCTCGTCGGTGAGTAAACCCATCTCTCCGCCAAGAGCATCAAGTTCTCGTACCAAATGTCCTTTTGCCAAACCGCCGACAGCCGGATTACAGCTCGTGGCTCCCACTTGTTCGGCAAGGATAGAGATCATAAGGGTATTTTGTCCCATACGTGCACAGGCAAGCGCCGCTTCGATTCCTGCGTGTCCACCACCGACTACGATAACGTCATAAATCATTATTACTTCTTTAATACGTAAATTATTAGTGCAATTATAACCTTCATTGTTGAAACCTATAAAAAACAAAAGGTAAATCATCCTACAATTAAGAAAACATTTTGATGGCAGTTGTAAAACATGAGCAGTAAAGAAGCAAAAACACTAGAAGAACTCCTAAAAGAGTACGATCAGACCCCGATGCAATACGATCCACTCGTGGATGGAGATGAAGAGCATCTTATTCGTGATGATCTGTTAAAAGAAAAAGAGCGAATAAAAGATGTTATCACAAAACTTAAAGAAAAAAATCGTGGCGAGCGAAAAGTAAGACGTTAAGAACAGCACGTTATAATTACTCAAAAAACAGGTACTGATACACAATGATACAAGCTGCTTTTACCGCTTTTAACACCAAAGATTATGCAACAGCCCTCTCCCTTTTCAGCACCCTGGCTGAACAAAGTCATCCCACAGCCATCGCTTCTTTGGGCTACATTTACCAAAATGGTCTTGGGGTTGCTGTTGATTTTGACAAAGCACGCGATTACTACATTCGCGGAAGCGAACTGGATGAACCGACCTCATTGTATAACCTGGGTCTTATGTACACCGATGGAGTGAGCGTACCTCATGATCAGTTCAGAGCCTACGAACTGTTTATGCGCGCCGCCATCCTCGAATTCCCGCAAGGACAATTTGAAGCAGGTCACAGTTTAGAGCGCGGATTGGGATGTATGCAAAACTACAGTGAAGCGGCATTTTGGTACGAGGAAGCTGCAAAGCGCGGACACGTCGGTGCGTTTAACAATCTGGGTGTCCTTTTCAAAGAAGGTCATGGTGTACCACAAGACCACAACAAAGCGTTTATCTGCTTTTCACGTGCCGCCAATCTGAATCTCCCCGAAGCGCAATACAATCTTGGTCTCATGTACGATCAAGGGTTGGGCACACACGCCGATCATGACGTAGCGCTAGAGTGGTGCCGAAAAGCCGCCTATAACGGTCACGAAAAAGCCAAACAGATTATCCAAGGGCTGCAAGAAGAGGGAAAAATCATTTGGTAACCCATCCAAACGCTTCCTTTTCACAAGAACACATCCGCTTTCTCTCCTACATCCGCTGTGTCGGAACCGGTCCAAAAGGCAATCGTCATCTGAGCTATGAAGAGATGTCTGATGCCTTTGAGCTCATCGTACAACGTCGCGTACCGGATGTTGCCATATCCGCTTTTTTACTCGGCTGGCGCGTTCAAATCGAAAGCGATGAGGAACTCAGCGCCTGTGTTGATTGGCTCGCACAACAGCAGAGATCCATCACAAAAACAGGAATCGAAATCGGCTATCCTTTCGATGGTAAAGGCAAATTTTTTCCCGTTATGCTCAAAGCTGCCCAATACCTCAGTGATCTAGAAATTCATACTTCCTACGATCTTCCACTGGGACCGAAGTATGGCTATAGCCTTAATGAGTTTAAAAATATTGCTGCCAATGTGATTCTTCACAATCGCCGTGACCTCTACAAAGGATTAAGTGACTTAACCACACTGCGCAACGACATCGGAATCCGTACCGCATTTAATACCCTTGAAAAACTCAACTTCTTAGCCCCTGCAGCTCTCATCGGAATGCATCATGCTCCTTATTTTGATCTGTATGCATCATTGTACGGAAAACACTATCAGCGCCTCATTATCGTTCAAGGACACGAGGGAACACCGGAAATTCTCAAAAAAACAAAATACAAACTCGTCGAAAACGGGGAGATAACCACCCATCATATTGACCCTGAAGAATTTGGGATTGAGCCGATAAGTGCTAAAGAAGAAATGAGTTTAGATGCAATGCAAGAGCTTATGGACCATCCCGATGAAAATCTCGCTAAAATAATACGACTTAATGCTGCTTTTTTGGGATTCTCAGCAGGAAAATACCTAACTATTCAAGAGGGCTACTCTTCAAATATTTGAAGCAAAATGTCCTCTTTCTTCCTCTTGTTTCGCCTCTTTTGCCTGATACATGAGCTTATCCACTTCATTAATTGCCTCATGCACCGTAGCAATCTCATGCCCAAAAAGGCTTACGCCAATACTGGCAGAGAGAGAATACGTCGTTATTTCAAGCACATAAGGCAAGGACAACTGCGTCTGAATTTTTTTCGCTATCGCCTGTGTATATTCCAACCCTTCTTCTCGTATAACCTCTAAATCATTAATAAGAATGACAAACTCATCTCCGCCAAATCGGGCTGCCGTGTCTGTAGCACGGATACACTCTTTTATACGACGTCCAGCTTCAATTAACAACTGATCCCCTGCTTCATGCCCAAAACGATCATTAAGGGGTTTAAACCGATCCAAATCTAGATAAATCAGTCCTCCATATGAACCCGTACGTTTTGCTGCAACGATTGCTTGTTCAAGACGATCGAGCAGTAACCGCCTATTTGCAAGAGAGGTGAGCGGATCGTAAAAAGCGAGGTTACGGATCTCTTCATCTGCTTTCATTCGTTCAGAGGCATCACGGGTCACTCCCGTAAAACGAAACGGTTTACCTTCATCATTGAGAATAAGTCGAAAATTAGCCTCCGTCCATACTGTTGAGCCATTTTTATGAGGCTGTTCAATCATAACGGTTTTTGCCGTTGGTTCTTTACCGGAGGCTACTTCTGTAAATGCTTCCGCCATACTTGCCCTTACCGCTTCTAGTGATCCCTCACATATTACTTCTTCCAATTTTTGCTGTAAAACTTCTTCTGGGGTATACCCACGCAGCCGTTGCACCGATGGGCTGACATAGGTGAAGCGTCCATTCAATTCCATGATCCAAATAACATCCGACATGTTATCGGCCAGCCATCGATATTCTTCTTCGGCATGTTTGGCAGAGTGTTCAATCTTTTCAACCATTTCATTGATATTTTGGCAAAGCTCACCAATTTCATCACATCTGGTACGCTTGTCATCAAGACGTACCGTGTAGTCCCCCTCTTTTATCTTTCTCATGACTTCAGAGATTGCCCTGATCGGAGAGATCAAATAGCGCTGACTGAGCATAAAGATAACTGCCCACGCTAAAAATGCCAGTATGATAAAAACGGTACCAATAACTGCCATTTCCCGTGTGCCAAAAACATTGTCAAGATCAACCATCGAAAGATTAATCCACTTTAAATGCGGAAGATAGGTTGCCGAAGCGATGTAATGACGACCGTTCATGTACAGATCAAAACTTGTACTACTTACTCTTTGCGTAGCTAATGCTGCCAATTTTTTTGAAAATTCGGCTTCATTATGGCCTTTATCTACCAAAGATGCCAATGTGATCCATGATGTCGAATCTACTACTTCTGATTTGTAATTGACATAACGTTTCTCTTTATGGGCAACAATAGCACCCTTTTTATTGAGAATCATTGTCGTGAATCCCTCTTTATCCTCAGCAATGTACTCATTGATAAAGTGGGTATAATCAAATCCAACACCTACAACACCGATGCGCTTACCATCTTGAATGATCGGCATATTAAGCCACAACTTTGTCAATCCTAAAGCTTCATCGTAGTCAATGTTAAGATTATAGGGATCAGGAGATCGGAGAGTATGAAAGAACCACGTATCATTATAATTATTTGCTAAAAGCGTTTTAATATATTCCGAACCCGTGTAACTCCCATTGGCATCATTAAAATAATAATTCCCACTCTTCTCAAATGCGATAAACCAACTCCCTGCTTTACTCACTTCAAGATAATCATTCAAAATAGTAAAAACTTCTTGTTTTACCTGCGAATTATTTTCATCCATTGCCCATTCACGTATGGGAATACGAGAAGCGAGTTTTTGTGTAAGCGTTATATCAAAGTCAATGGTTCCTTTGATTTTTTCAGCATAACGCATTGCATTTTCTTGGGCATATTTGCTTCCCAAATCACGAGCAATGTTCGTCGAAAAATAGCGTATACAAAGAAAAGTTATAAAACTCATGATGATAAAAACAGCAATTCCAACCGTTGCGCTTCGTGCACGTAATCCAAACTTCATCATCAATTCCTATTTATGTGTAATTTTAGTTTAATAATACATTGAAAAAGTAAAATATACTTCGTTTCAGACATATTAGCTATAATAAATCCATAAACCATCAAAGGAAATACGTGTTTACAGGATTGATTCGAGAAATGGCAACTGTCAAAAACTACAGTGGAAATCGCCTCTCTCTCAAAGCAGATCATCAAGCAAAGCTGGGAGATTCCATAGCCATCAATGGCACGTGTCTCTCAGTTGTAAGCATTGAAAGTGACGGATTCACCGTCCAACTTTCACCTGAAACGCTCTCCTATATCGCTACTGAAAAACTCAAAGGTCAAGTCCACATAGAACCTGCCATGATGATGGGAGATCGCTTTGAAGGACACATCGTCCAAGGACATATTGATACCATCGGGACCGTCGCTTCCATCACCAATAACGGTAACAGCTTTGACGTCATCATCAGCGTCGATCCAAAATTCATCACGCTCATCCCTCCAAAAGGCTCTATCGCAATTGACGGTGTGAGCTTAACGGTAAACGAAGTGATGAAAGACGCTTTCCGCCTCACCATCATTCCCATCACCATGCGTGAAACACTCTTTGGTACCTATAAAAAAGGGACTCGTGTCAATATCGAAACGGACGTATTCGCACGCTATATGAAACACATTTTGACCACGTCAAGTCAAAAAGATCTCAGCTGGAACGACATCGATCATATCAGCTCTTTATATTAGTCCCAAATGCTCTGCTAAAATCTTGCATCCAAGTCCGATCAAAATAACGCCTCCGAGCATTTCGGCTTTGCTTTCCAAAAGCGATCCCAATTTTTTCCCGACATACACTGCCATCCAGCATAATACGAATGTCACAATAGCAATAATTGCGGATGCCGTATAAATATCGGTCTGTAAAAATGCAAACGTCACCCCAACCGCCATCGCATCAATACTCGTAGCGATCGCCAGGGTGATAAGCGTTTTAGTAGAGAGATCTGTAACCTCTTCATCAAATTCATCTTGATAGGCTTCATAAAGCATTTTACCGCCCAATCCAACCAGCAACACAAATGCGATCCAGTGATCATACGCTTGGACATAATTGGCAAAACTAATACCGATGAAATAACCAGCCAAAGGCATAACCCCTTGAAAAACCCCAAAAACCGCTGCGATAAAGAGTATTTTTGGCAAGCGGAGTTTTTTGTATTTTGCACCCATAGCGATGGAAACCGCAACCGAATCCATAGCAAGAGCGACGGCGAGAATAAAAATCATTTCCATAAAATATCCTATCTAAAAAGTTTGAAATTATAACGCGATAATCGTTACACACTCAAAGCGATGTGATCATTTTATCGCGTAAAGATGTCATGCCGGGATTACACTTCATCTTGTGCTCTACATTGATCTTTTCAAATTCAGTGAGGGATCGAACAGATGCTACCGTTGCACTGCGATATCCCTCGCCCGTATTGAGATAGATATTAAAACCGTTTTCATGCAGTGCCATCCGTATAGCCAAAGCAATAGAGTACGTTGTCACGACCCCCTCATCCCCCATTAACCGTGCCACATCCGCAAAATATTCTCTCGTCCAGAGCAGCGGATTAACCGAGGGGCTGAAAGCATCTTGATAACACACATCCCACACACCTACTAGCTCTCGCATCGCCACTCGGGCATCTGCAATAATGACCATAATTTTTGTTTTGTCGTCTTCGTAAATGCCGCATTGCGCAAGTGCAGTAATAATCGGAAGATAGGGTTTAAAAATCTCAGGATAAGGAAAGGCAACCAAAGAAGCAACAAGCTCTCCATTAAGCTCAGGCGAAAAAATCTCTACGGTCGTCTCAGGATAATAAGTGTCACGATAATACAGCGTGGCAAGGGTATTGAACCCCAATCCAAAACAGATATCGATAATTTTTAGATGCTTTTTTTGTGTATAAAGTGAAAATGCAGGTTGTACATGTTTTACCAGCGACTCTTGCAATGCACCGTCTTTGGTTGAGTGATAATGTTCATTATATTCGGCGCTAAATGCCGTGTAACTTCCGTCGTCGCTTTGGACCCACTCCACTACAGCCCCGCGCCCCACATATGCATCTTTTTTGCCACTATAACCTCATATCCATCAATAAAATCCATAATGGTGTTCGTAGCACGAAACTCTGCTTTATCCAACAAATCTTCGACTTCACTGATACTCATCGATCCCTTTTTTTGGACAATAACAATCTCCGTCGCATTGAGCAATGTGCGATAAATCAGTTGTAAAAATTTGAGAGGAAATTCATGTTGATGGAGAACATCTTGCACAATCACCGATGCATAATCGCGCGGAATTCCTCCAGCGGGAGATTTGTAATCTTTTATTGTGTGTATTTTATGAATACAAACGGTGGAACATTCTTGATGCTCGCCTGGGAAAAGAGAAATATCGATAAGACCTTCATAAGGGGATAAAAAAGAGGATAATTCTTCTATCATCCCATCCAAATGACTGGTCACGACCATAATTTTAGTATTGGGTGTAGGATGAAGAAGCTGAGTGATCATAAAATTCACCTCGTGTGAATTGAGCCCTCTGCTGAAGAGAACCTAGTGTTAACGTAGCCAATCGGGATGCATTCCGATGGCGTTCAAATTACAGTGATAAATCGTGCAACTCTCGGAAAAGATACGCTTCAACGACGTCGTCAATAGTGCGTTGCGCGTGCGCTACGAGAACCATCATCTGTTCATCGATAAAATCCATCACCGGCTCATAGTTTCCTACGACGATAACCGCGTCTAAAAATCCCTCGATTTCGGATCGATCTTTGTAGAAATTAATCTCTATAACACGCCCTTCCTCGATTTCAACCGTTGCCCAAAACGACAGTTCATTGATAGAGACGAGTTCAGATTCCTGAGTATCGTCTCCATTCATAGGCAACAGAAGTAACATTACTGATCAACCTTCGATAGATCAAGCTTCAGCGCTTCATTATCCATGATATCGATATCTTTACGAAGTACTTCAGCAGCAATCGCTTTTGCATCTGAGAGAGAGTGCATCGCACACGTACCGCACTGATAGAGATTAAGCTCAGGGATGTCATTTTGAGACTCAACTGCGATAACATCGTGCATTGACGCTTCCCAAGCCTCAGCAACCGATTCTTCACTTGGGCTTCCGATAACACTCATGTAAAATCCGGTACGACACCCCATAGGAGAGAGGTCAATGATCTCTGTTTTACCGGAGTTGAGATGATCGCGCATAAATCCTGCAAACAAATGCTCCAAGGTGTGAATCCCCTCTTGAGACAAAATTGCCTCATTTGGACGGCAAAAACGTAAATCAAATACGGTAATATCATCACCGCTTGGTGTCTTCATACCCTTAGCACGGCGTACTGCAGGTGCTGGCATAATGGTGTGGTCTACGGTAAAACTGTCGAGTAATGGCATGGTAATCCTTAAATATTTGACTTTATTTTGAGTAATAGTAACACATTTCACCATTGCATCGCTATAATTTGACCACTAATACTAGGAACTCAAATAATGAAAAGCCTCTATGATGATACCATCGCCCAACAGTATGCCAATGATCCGCTGGGCATGCGGGTTTACACCTCCAAGCTTCTGGGTCAAAGCAAAGAACTCGTCTTGCACGGTGGCGGAAATACCTCTGTCAAAATAGACGGGATTTTGTATGTCAAAGGCTCCGGCTGGAATCTCGATACGATTGAAAAAGGAGGTTTCTCTCCCGTTGATTTAGAAACCCTTATTTCCATGGCAAAACGAGATGAGTTAAGCGACACCCAAATGGTCAAAGAGCAACGCGCGGCCATGAGCGATCAAAGCTTCCCAAATCCTTCTATCGAAGCAATCCTTCACGCCATCATCCCCTTTGATTATGTCGATCATACCCATACGGATGCGGTAGTCACCCTTACCAATACCCCAAATGGCAAAAAACTGGTACAGGAGCTGTACGGCGAAAATATGCTTCTCATTGACTACGTTATGCCAGGATTCCTCCTTGCAAAACATATTTATGACGTAACCCGAAACATCGATTGGAATACGCTAGACGGTATTCTCCTCCTCAATCACGGTGTTTTTACTTTTGATAACGATGCCAAAAAAGCGTATGAGAAAATGATCGCGATCGTCACCGTAGCAGAAGAGTATCTTGAACAAAACGTTACATTACCGTGCAAAGATTGCCCAGGACAAAGTGATCCTAAAGTTATAGATCAAATCGCACACGCCGTAGAAGCAGTACGAGGTTCTCCTATTTTTCCCATCGTCATCGATTCACCGCGTGCAAAACTCCTCTCACTCTTTCCAAATCTCGATGCCTTGATGAAAAAAGGGGAACTCACCCCAGAACACGTTATCCGCATCAAACCATTTCCCGCCATTATCGCCGATGATATTCAAGAAGGGATAAAAAAATTCGTCAGAGACTATCAAGACTATTTTAATACGTACAGCAATGAAACGCATCAATGTCTCGATCTAGCTCCCCGTTACACTATAATCAAAGGGGTTGGTGCCGTTGCGCTGGGTAAAGATGAAAAAGAATCTGCTATCATCGCCGATATTGTTTGCCATACCATCACCGCTATTCTCTGCGCCGAGCAGCTAGAAGGATGGACCTCTCTTAGTCTTGCGCAAATGTTTGAGATGGAGTATTGGGAACTCGAACAAGCTAAATTAAAAAAATAAGGAAGTAAAAAAATGAAAATAACCAAAAAAGTGACGTTTATTGCCAAAGAAGAGCACATACAAATGGTTAAAAAACTCCTCGAAGATATGGTCGCACCTTCAATAAAAGAACCTGGATGTCTTTTTTACTACATCTTCCAATCCCAAAGCAATCCTAAAAAATTCTTTGCTGTAGAATCATGGGCAAACAATGATGCACTTGAGGGGCATAAACACACTGAACACTATGCCTATTATAAATCTCATTATGAGCCGTTTGTCGAAGACAAATATACGGAAGACCTAGAGATTCTAGACGAAGCAGTCTACGGGTTTTAAATTCCGGGAGCCTTCCACATAGGTTCCAGTGTACCATCCTGCACCAATTCCATCTGCTTAGTGTACACCTTAGTCCATTTTTCTTTAATTTCTTGATACGCTTGGAAATGATTTGAATTTGGTTGGTAAGAACGCTCCATTTTTACGATGTTTTTACCCGCTTCTTCAAAAGTGCCATAGACACCAGCACCGATTCCTGCCGCCATTGCGACTCCCAATGCTGTTGCCTCTTTGACAACAGGTACTTTGACTTCCAAGCCTGTGACATCTGCTAGAATTTGTGACCAAAGTGGCCCCTGCGATGCACCGCTGGCAAAAATCAATGACTTTGGCGATACGCCGCTAAACGCTTTAATATTCTCAAGATTAATAGCACTTACAATACACGCGTTTTCTTCCAAGGCACGAAACATGGAGCCGATATTGTATTTGAGAGGATCAATGCCAAGGCCTACAAATGAAGGACTTGCATGTATCCACTCACCGTACTTCATGCTGTCGCTGAAAATAGGCAGAATTCCATACGAACCTACCGGAACAGTCGATGCCATTGCTTCAAGTGCTCCATAGCTTCGCCCGCCGCCAAGCGTATCTCGAAACCAACGCATTACAAGCCCTGTAAAGAAAGTAATCCCCTCAGCTTGAGACATTCCTTTAACCACATGAGGATTGACACGTAGAAGCATTGCATCGGAGAGTTTCGCATTTGCGGGCACATTCACCACTTGCTGCCAAAAGCTCCCGCCTAAGACTACAGCATCGCCCAAAGTATTAGCACCAAGACCAGCAGTACCGATTTGTACATCACCTCCACCCATCACCACAAGCGTCTTTGTACTTAAACCTGTTTCATCAGAAGCTTGTGTCGATACACGGCCCAGCACATCTCCACTCTCTAAAATAGGGACAAATAGATCTTTCAAACCGCACTTGGAAAACTGCTCTTTCTCCCAATTTCGAGTGGAGAGATTAAATGCCCCGGCCGTACCTGCATTGGATGGCTCACAGGCTAATTCACCGCTGAGTTTAAAAAGTATCCAATCGCTGATCATCGTAAAATAGGTCGCTTTTTCATACAAAGACGGGCAATTGTTTTTGAGCCATAGCAGTCTCGGAGCCGCTGAAAGGGCAAAGGTTTGCCCGCTGGATTGATAAAACTCACGTTCCAACTCTGGATGATCAGATTTAAGAAGTGCGACTTCAGCACCTGCACGTGAGTCAACGTTGGCAACTCCCCACAGCTCATTTCTATCTTTATCATAGACCACGATTCCCTCGCGCATACTCGAGGCAGAAACGGCTATAATATCTTTAGTGTCTATCTTCGATTTTACAATGGATTCTTGTATACACTTTTTAGCAAGTTCCCATCCGGCGCGATAATCAAATCTCATTGATCCAGCAATGCCCTCTTCGGCAATATGATCCCATTCGTATTGAGCAATCGAAATTTGATTTCCTAATGTATCAAAGATTATGGCACGGATACTTCCGGTCCCTGCATCTATAACGAGAAAATAGCGGCTCATTTAAGCGTTTTCATGTTTGTAAAAAGGTTTAGAGGAAGATGTTGTTCTTCCTCATTTATAATTTTTTCTATGTGTACATTGCAGATGCCCTCTTTGAGCTGCTCAGCCAAGGCATGAAGTTCTTCTTCGGTTTCACGTTTCGCTATACCGCGCGCTGAACAGCCGGTGACACCTTTATTATTATAGGTCATACGATACATGTTTAATCCAATGATTTGTTTCATACTGCAAAGCAAATAAGATTCCAAAAAAAGCGGGCACGAAAATCCATAAGAAGAAGGCAAGTGGCGCGCCAGGCGCCAGCTTTGTCACAGTATTATTGCAATGATGCAATCGCTTTGTTAAATGCATCTAAATGGTTATAAGAACCTTCACGCAGATTTTCGAATTTCTTCACTACATCACTTGGCATACCTACTTCCGCAGCAAGAATATCAGTGATATCTTTTGTTTCAATTGCGGCACCAACTTTTTGAGCTTCTAGCAAAGATACTGCACCTTGAACAACAAGTGTGTCATACAATTCCTGGAGAGCAGGAACCACAAATATGCCAACTGTACTTTCATCGATATTTGAAATATTTACACCATATTTGATACATAAACTTTCAACTGTGTCCATATGTGTTTGCTCGGATAGCTGTATACTTGAAAATGTCGTTGCAGTCGGATATTTTTTACCTAATGTAATATACACATCACGCGCCACTTTCTCTTCTTGATACATAAAAAGAAGTGACGCTTTTTGTGCATCCGTTAACACAACACTCTCTGCAAAAAGGGATCTATCAACGCTTACCACGCTAATTCCAACTCCGAGTAAAATTGCAACCAATGCAAAAATAAATTTTTTATTCATGAAATCTCCTTTGATCTTACAAACAATGATATCAACATTAAATGAAAAAAAAATGAGGAAATTTATAAAGAATGGGGGATAAGATCATCCCCGAAGGGAAAGAAAAAAGTTAAACGCGGGCTTCTTCACGACGTTGAAGCTGTTCCCATTTTGCATCGACACGGTCTTGCCATTCACCGATCAAATACTCATATTGCTTGGTGAAAAGGTGTTTGAAACGCCCTTGAGCACCCAAATAATCACGAACCGGAATGATATTTTTAGGACGATAGGTAATATTTAGCTCAGAACCATTGATGATTTCATACAATGGGAAGACCAAAGAATCTGTTGCCAAATCAGCAATAGCGATTGTATCTTCCGGCGCAAATTTCCACTCAGTGGTACATGGAGAAACTGCATTAATGAAAACCGGGCCTTCTGCTGCAAATCCTTTTTGGATCTTAGCAACCATGTCTTTCCATTTACTTGGAGAAACCTGTGCAACATATGGAGCACCGTGTGCTGCCATAATTGCAAGCATGTCTTTTTTGTTCTTTTTCTCCCCGTAGCTCGTACGACCTGCCGGTGCAGTTGTCGTAGAAGAACCAATCGGTGTAGAAGAAGAACGCTGACCGCCCGTATTTGCATACACTTCATTGTCCAAACAAACGTACATCATGTCATGTCCGCGCTCAAAACAACCCGAAATCCATTGGAATCCGATATCGTAAGTAGCACCATCTCCACCGAAAGCGACAAACTTAGGCTTGCGATCAGGCTGTTTCAGACGACCTTTGTTTTTGAGTGCTTTGTACATGGCTTCTGCACCTGCAACTGCAGTAGATCCATTTTCAAATCCGATGTGAATCCAAGAAGCATCCCATGATGTGTATGGGTAAACCGCTGTACATACTTCCAAACATCCCGTTGATGCTGCAAGGATCAAATCGTCATTCGTCGCATTCAATACTTCGCGGACGATAATAGAGTGCGCACATCCAGGGCAAAGAAGATTTGCACCTTCAAAACGATCTGAAGAGGTAGAAAACTCTTTTAGATTTTTAATTTTTTTAATTTCTGACATCGTCTACTCCTTAGAAAAAAGAAAGCTTCGGTCCGCGAAGACCGATATACTGTTGCAAGGCAGTGGTAGGTTTACCAGCATCTGCATTTGCTTTTAGGTCATTGAAGATACCAACCAAGTGAGCTTTCGTCAAGTCACGTCCGCCAAGACCATAAATGTAATTAGTCAAAACAGCTTTTGTATCTGTATTGAACATCGTTCCAGCGATTTCATTGTAAAGCATACCAACTGTGCCGTGTGGGCTAGAACGATCCAACGCAGCTATAGCCTTAACATTTTTAAGAACCTCTGCAAGCTGAGTCAATGGCCATGGGCGGAATACACGTATACCGACAACGCCTACTTTCAGCCCTTTTGCACGCAATTCATCAACAACTTCCATAGCAGTTTCAACCGATGTTCCCATACAAACAACAACTGCATCTGCATCTTCTACCATGTACGTTTCTACAAGATTGTATTTACGTCCTGTGTATTTTTCAAATGCATCAAATGCATCTTGAATTTTTGGTAACGCTGCTGTCATAAGCGCATGATGCTGACGAGCTTTGTGTTCAAAGTGCCAATCTTCCTCAGTTTGAACCCCGTGAGTAACCGGATGATCGAGATCGAGCATGTCATTCATCGGTTGGAATTCACCAACAAATGCAAAGCCTTGCTCATCCGTCATAGTGTGAACACCTTGCGCTGTATGAGAGGTCATAAAGCCGTCTTGGTGAACCATTGCCGGTAGCCGTACGTCATGATCTTCCGCAACTTTAAACGCAATAAAGTTAAGGTCATATGCATCTTGAGGACAATAAGCGTCGAATTGAATCCATCCGCTGTCACGCCCCAAGTACATATCAGAGTGGTCACCGTTAACGTTCAATGGTGCGCCGATTGCACGATTTACAACATTGAGGATAATTGGTAAACGCATTCCTGACGCAGAATAAAGCGTCTCTACCATCAAAGCAAAACCTTGTGATGATGTAGCCGTAGCTACACGTCCGCCAGCAGCAGATGCACCGATACAACCAGACATAGCCGCGTGCTCAGATTCAACCATAACAAACTCGCCATCTACATAACCGTTTGCCGTAAAGTTTCCATAATTTTCAACAATAGGCGTTGACGGAGTAATCGGATAAGCTGCAACAACGTCAACTTGAACTTGGCGAAGCGCTTGGCTTGCCGCCATATTTCCATCCCAGACTTCAATGTCTCGTAGTTCCATGGTATCAGCCATTAGTCTTCCTCTACTTGTGTTTCTGTTTCTTTTTTCTCTTTTTTAGGCCACTGTTCAAGTGCAAGGTCTTCATCTTGCTGCTCTGGGAACATCAATAGTGACTTTGGATTCGTAGGACATACTTCCACACAAATTCCGCATCCTTTACAGTGATCAAAATCGATACCGATCATTTTCTTGTCGCGTGCTATGATTGACATATCAGGGCAATAAACCCAGCAAAACTGGCAATCAATACAATAATCTTTGTTGAATAATGGCTTTTCAATACGCCAGTCGGCTACACTCGCGGTAAACGAACTTGACTGCGAATAGGCTCTATCCTCCGGCAAAGTTGTTGCGATATCTTTTATCGCTCCATCAAACGTGCGAAGCATTGCGCCTATTTCAAACCCGTCCCATCCTGCTTTTTCCACTCTAGGCTCCTTACTTTACTTCATCATAAGCGCGTTGAATCGCGATCATGTTGGCGTCAATGATTTTTTGAGGTAATTTTTTCAATACACGAATCATGTTTTCTTTAAAGAAATCCATCTCATACATACCCGAAACCTTCATCAATGCACCAAGCATTGGTGTATTAGGGATCGCTTTTCCGATTGTCTCTTGCGAAATTTTAATACAATCAACGGTGAAGACTTTCTTGCCCTCAAGCTTCGGTTGAGAAGCTATGAGTTCTGCAGTAGTCATATGTGTGGTGATGATATAAACCGTATTTTCTTTTTCATGCGCCGTAAAATCGGCGATATAAACGAGAGCAGGGTCAATAACAAGTACGTAATCAGGACTCATAAATTTTTCGTGGTTCATGATAATCTTATCATCTACACGGTTATATGCCGTCATTGCGGCTCCACGTTTTGCAGAACCGTAAAATGCAAACGCCTGAACATGCTTGCCGGTGGTAGATACTACGTCCGCCAAACCTTTTGCGCCAGTAACAGCACCTTGTCCAGCACGACTATGCCATCGTATTTCGAGCATGACCTTCTCCCTCTTGCTTTAATTATAAAGTTGAAATTTATCAATAAGTGTATTCTATGAAAGTTGCTCTTAAATGTAGCTTTTCACTTTTAAACAGGTTGAAAACCAAGGCGTTAGTGTTACTTTATCCCCGCTTTATAATATGACGGACTGCTTCTAATGCATTATCTTTTATAATAAAATTGAATGTTAATAATTGTTCATAATTATCATAACCGGTCAAAACTGCTACCGCGTCTATTCCAGCACGCTGAGATGCCTCCATATCTAAACGGGTATCACCAATCATCCACACTTTTTCTAACGTGTGGTTCATCCCCTCAAGTGCTTTATGAATAGGCGCAGGATGCGGTTTATGTTCCTGAACATCTTCATGTCCAATTAAAACTTCAAAATAGTGCATCAATCCAAAATGTTCCATCAGCTCTCTTGAATAACGTGCTGTTTTCGTCGTCACAATTCCCAATCGTGCGTGTTTTGAAGCCTCTTCAATCGCTTCTGCAGCATATGGCAATAAAAAGGTTTTAGCTCTTGATATCGTTCGATAGTGTTCTTTATACTCTAATACATGCGCATCTATTTTTTCAATCTCACATCCAAGGCGTGTAAACATGACCTCTAACGGATGGCCAATGAGCGCTTTAATCGCTTCATCTTCCAAGGCTTGCGAATGTTTCAGTACCGCTAGAGAATGATGAAAACTCTCCAAAATTGCTTCCGTCGAATCGATAAGCGTCCCATCCAAATCAAATAACAATATCTTTTTCACTTTTTCTCCCAATCTATATAATCTTCCCAAATACCGTTAATCCCAGGTTTTATTCCCTTTATTCTTCGATTATAGACATGTAAATCATTGGGTATAACCAAAAATAAATACGGATTATCGCTAACAATTTGCGCAAAAATACGACGTTGCAAAGCTGCTGTTTTTTCAGGATCAACCGAATTTTCCATCTCTTCGATAAGTGTATCCGTCACTGCTGAATGATACCCTATCATATTAAAACCGCCTGGAACATCCCCGTTGCTGTGCCAAATCATATAGGGATCAGGAGTCAACGACAATCCCCAGCCCAACAAAACCGTTTCAAATTTTTTAGGCATAACGACCGTATTGAGAAATGCTTGCCATTCCATTACTTTAAGTGTTACTTTTACACCCACCTCCAACAACTGACGCTGCATGATTTCTGCCGCATAAGGTCGAATCGCATTCGAGTTAGACGTCGCAATTTCAAAACACAGAGGATGAGCAGCATCATATCCCGCTTGTCTTAACAATTCACGTGCACGTGCAAGGTTACGCTTGGGTGATTTTACCTGATCATTAAATCCTTTGCTCCCCGGTAAAAAAGGACCTGTACAGATTTTCCCGTGATTTAAAAATAAGATATCAATCAGTGCTTGACGGTCGATTGCCAGTGAAAGCGCTTCTCGTACCCTTGGGTCTTGGAACTTTTTCAGCCGTAAATTAAAGCCCAAATAGGTATAGCTGTGTGAGGTAAGTTCTGCCGTTGCAAACTTTTTGTGAAAATCAGCGCTGAGCTGTCGTTCGTACTGCATCGATTCTAAACCGTCAATATCGATCTCACCATTTTTGAGCATCAAAAATCGGGTCATCGAATCGGCAATCACATGAAATACGATTTTATCAATTTTTGGGCGGTGTTCAAAATATGCAGGGTTCGCTTCCAGTACAATTTGTTTGGAAAATTCAAGTTTTTTGAGAACATAGGGACCTGTTCCAATCGGGTGAGTATTGAAATCCGAACCCATAATATCTTTTTCATTTGTAAGACTATGCCGAGGAACAATCCCCATCATCCATATTTCCAATGCTTTAAAATACGGCTTTTCATACGTTACACGCACGGTATAGTCATCAACTGCTCTCACCGCTTTAACAACACGAAAATCCGTGGCATAGGGGGTGATGGTTTTTGGTGATCGGATTAAATCGTACGTAAACACCACATCCTGCGCAGTAAATGGTTTACCATCATGCCACTTCACCCCATGTCGAAGTTTGAACTCGATAAGCGTTGGCGTAATAAAGCGGTACGATTGAGCTAAATCCCCAATAATCTTTTGACCGCTTTCATCGTATTTAACAAGAGAATTAAATAGATATCCGGCTATAGAGGAACTCGCAGAATCCGTGGCGATAAGAGGATTAAGACGTGCGGGATTGGACGAGGTACTTAGATGAAGTGTCGAGGCGATAAGCCAGACACTTTGAAGTAAAAGAAAAAAGTATTTCAATCTCTGCCCGTTTTTTGGGAGAGATTATACCATTTATGACTTCTTATCGGGAGTATTGATAAAAAAGCTTATCGAGCACCCTGTAAAATATCCAGTTGGGAGTGATACGCCGAGCTGTTGACTTCAATAAATCCCAGCATCGTATGGAAAAGATAGTCATGCGTATAAGGTTGGACCGCGCGCTGTTTTAACACCGTTTTGTTCACTTTGAATTGTTTACCAAACCACATGACTGCCGGTACGTGCTTTTGGGCGTCAGGAGCTATCGCATAGGGAAAACCATGCAAATAAAGACCTTTCTCCCCTAACGATTCGCCATGATCGCTTAGATAAAACATTGCCGTTGCAAATTTTTTATCATTTTCTTTGAGCAGCCCAATCGTTTTTGAGAGAAAATAATCTGTATAGAGAATAGCATTATCATACGCATTAGTAATCTCTTCCTTACTGCACTGCTCAAGCTGATTCGTTTTGCAAACCGGTGTGAATTTTTCAAATGCTTTAGGATAACGTTTGTAATACGCTGGACCATGATTCCCCATCTGATGTAACACGATGACGATGTCCCCTTTTGGATGCGCATCGATGTATTCTTGTAATCCTACCAGCATCCCCTCATCACGGCACTCTCCATCCTCACACATTGTATTTTTTTCTTGCGTCTTATAATCTTCATACGCAACACGTAGAGCAACCCCTTTGGAATCCGAGTTATTGTCACGCCACAAAATATTTGCACCGGCATGTTTTAAAACATCCAGTACATTTTCGGTGTGTTGCGCGATATCTCGATCATACACTTCTCGTCCATAACATGAAAACATACAGGGAACAGAGATGGCGGTTTCCGTCCCGCTTGAAGTAAATTGCGGAAAATTAATCACATCCTCTTTTTTGAGCAACGGAGTTGTTTCTCTTGCATAAGAGTTGAGAGAGAAATGATCGGCACGTACTGCTTCTCCGACGACTAAAATAATCAATTTTCTAGCTCCATTTGACTCCCTGACCTTAGCATCCCCTCCTATAATTTTCAATCCTGTCATTTTATGGGTGGAGGATTCATAAATGTAATCTCCAATGGAATAGAGATAATTAGCAGGATTCGTATACGAACGCAATGGAGCATGCTCTCTAAAAAATGAGGTGTAAAATTTACTAAATACAAAAATAAGCAGTACGGCAACGACTAAAGAGACAACAATACTTTCTATCCCCTCTAAAAAAGCCGTTTTAAATTTCATAGGCTTTAGGTTCACACGATAAACCACCAGTGAGGGAAGAACCCCTAAAATCAAAAAATAAAGAACCTGCTGAATACTCAGCAAATCCATTGATTCATTCATATTGGTTTCCAAAATATTTTGAATCATCAGTTTGTCAACGATAATGTCATAGGTGTTCATAAAATATGCAGCTAAAGAGGAGAGGAGTAAAACAATGATCAAAAAAGGTTTGAGAAGATAACGCGAACTAAATAAGGTAAATACAATTACCAAAACCGCCACTAAAACAATCCCCAGTGAAAGAATCGTAGGAACTGTTGCCCATGTCAGGCCGTATGTCTCAATCACATGTCTAAAAAAAGAACCATTAGTAAAAAGAACCAGAAAAAGGGAAATACTTAAAATGATTGTTCGTGGATGAAAAGGTTTTGAAAATACAGACATTAAAGACTCTCTTTTAAAATAATGCCGAAATTATATCAACTCCCCTATTAACTTATAGCTAACGTTTTATTATCCGTACTTATGCCATAATTTCGCAACTTTTATCAAGGATAAATCCCTATGCTCGTTTTCAAAGAACTTCTTAAAATGTACCTTCTTTTTATTGCCCTCTTTTTCCTCGGAAGACTCGGCCTTTATGTCCTTTATTTTGATCGTCTTAGCGATATAAGCTTCGCCGAATCACTGCTCTCATTTCTCTACGGACTAAAGCTCGACACGATGACAGCGTCAATTATCCTCATTATCCCGGCACTCATCCTATCCATTGCACCTCAGAGGTTTGCACGTGTGATGGCTGCGATTACCAGTGGGTACGTTTTGATCTTTTTATTGATTGCCATGTACGTTGAAAATGCCACTTTTCCTTTTGTTGCACAATACGATGTTCGACCCAATTACTTGTTTATCGAATATCTAAAATATCCAAAAGAAGTCAGTTCGATGATTCTCAAAGAGTATCCGATGCAGCTCGTGGCAGCACTCGTCATGCTCATTATCACAGCCTGGGGCTATCTGCGTTTTTCGCCGCTTCAGCTTGAAGCAGCCATTCGCACACCGCTTTGGCGCCGTATGCTTTTAATACTCCCAATTGGAGCACTTCTCTTTATCGGAATTCGATCCTCCGTTGGCCACCGTCCTGCCAATATCTCTGATGCGCTCTACTGCACCAACCGAATGGTCAATGAAATTGCAAAAAATTCACTCTACAGTATCGGATATGCCTACTACAGCTACAGCAAAGAATCCGACAAACTGATCCAGAGTTACGGAAACATTAATTTGAATGAGGCCTATACCAGAGTTTCACAACGTCTCAATATTCCAAAAGGGCAAAAAATCCCTTTTGAACGTCTCGAAGTAACTCATTTTCCCGCCAAAAAACCTAAAAATTTGGTTATTTTTATACAAGAATCATTAGGGGCACAATTTGTAGGATTCAGCGGTGGCGATGTTAGTATCACCCCAAATCTTGAAAAACTGTCTCATGAGGGGCTAGCGTTTACCAATCTCTTTAGTAACGGGACACGGTCTATACGAGGACTCTCTGCCATGACATCAGGATGGCTTCCGCTCGCTGGTGAAGAAGTTGTCAAACGCAATAAATCCCAAAGCGATTTTTTCACCGTCGCCTCACTGCTCAAACCTCTGGGCTATAAATCATGTTTTATCTACGGAGGCGAGGGACGTTTTGACAACATGCGCAGCTGGTATATGGGAAATGGGTTTGATGAAGTCATTGAACAAAAAGACTACCTCAATCCAACCTTTGTAAGTACATGGGGAGTCAGCGATGAAGATTTAGTCATTAAAGCCAACGATAGATTCAAAGCATACTCGCAAAAAAATGAAAAATTTGTCAGCGTGATGTTCTCCTCATCCAACCATTCCCCGTTCGAACTACCCGATGGAAAAATCGATTTTATCAAAGATAAACCGCACCAAAGTGTGGACAATGCCGTTAAATACGCTGACTATGCAATTGGACGTTTTTTCGAACTGGCTAAAAAAGAGCCTTATTACAAAGACACTGTTTTCGTTGTTGTCGCCGATCATAATATCCGAGTCTATGGGGATGATCTCGTACCCGTCAATATGTTTCATATCCCTGCCCTAATCATAGCCGATGGACTCAAAGGGCAAAGATTTGACCGTATGAGTACTCAGCCCGATGTTCTGGCTACTGCGCTTGATCTACTTGGGACGAATCTTACTTATCCGGTATTGGGACACTCTATTTACAGTGATACCAAAAAAGAAGTATCACTTATGATGTTTAACGATACTTTCGCTTTGCGTGTGAAAGATAAAATTGCTATTATTCAGCCGAACAAAACGGCTCTGACATTTACCTATCAAAACGAACATCTGAAAAGCGCTCCTCATGATATTGAGCTTGAAAAAGATGTATTGGCATTTATCAAAGTGATGGACGATCTTTACAATAAGAAACTCTTTCGGTCACCTTCGACCATTTGCCTTCCTAATAAATAATCGGCTATTCAAATACATTGTATTTTAAAGATAAAAAAAGAGGGAAAATAAATAAAGAGAGAAGAGAAACTTCCCAAGAGAGGGAAGGAAAAAAAGAAGCGATTAACGCTTAGAGAATTGACGTGAACGACGTGCTTTACGACGGCCCGGCTTCTTACGCTCAACGATACGTGAATCGCGAGTAAGCATACCGTACGGTTTAAGTACTGGACGGAAAGCAGGATCAAAAGTACAAAGTGCTCTTGAAATACCGTGACGAAGTGCATCAGATTGACCTGAGAATCCACCACCGGTAGTTTTAGCTGTAATATCTACAGATGTGTCTTGTTTAGTCAATGAAAGCGGTTGAGTAACACGCAATTTCTTTGCTTCAAGACCACCAAGCCATGCATCAAGTGAAAGACCATTAACGGTAATTTTACCCGTACCTGGAGTCATCCATACTTTAGCAATTGACGTTTTTCTTCTGCCGGTTGCATATGTTTTTGCCATAGTTAATCCTTACTTTGCAAGCTGTGCAGAGTGTGGATGCTCAGCATCTGCATAGACTTTTAGTTTTTTCAACATCGCGCGACCCAATTTTGTTTTTGGAAGCATACCGCGAGCTGCAAGTTTGAAGAGTTTTTCAGTGTTATTAGCCAAAAGCTCTGTCATTTTTACACTTTTAACACTACCAAAATAACCACTGTGCGTGTGGTATTCTTTGTTAGCCAATTTACCGCCACCGTTGATAACGATTTTAGATGCGTTGATAATAACAACGAAATCTCCGCAGTCAACATTTGGAGTAAAATATGGTTTATCTTTTCCGCGAAGGCGAGCAGCAACATCAGTCATCAAACGACCAAATGTTTTCCCCTCTGCGTCAATCAAAATCCATTTACGTTCGATTTGCTCAGGTGTTGCAATTTTAGTAAATTTCATCACGAGTCTCCTTAATTAGTCTCTATAAATAGTGGCGAAATTTTACCCATTTAAACTTATAACTTACTTAAATTAAGTTTTCTATAAGCACTCTATGAATTTTACACTCACGCTATTGAGATAACAAAGATAGCCTTTTGCGTCCGCACCCGTAAGAGTACGGACAGCATCCAGGTACATTTTTACTTGGATTTTATGGGATAAGCTCTCCTCTTGCCCTGTTTTATAATCAATGACAACCCAACCTCCCAAGTCACTCTCAACAAGCAAATCTATTATACGCATCTCGCCTTTATAAAAAAAACGTTTCTCTTTGTAGTGCTTTCCTCGTGTCAGCAAACAAAATGTATCATCAAGAAGTAAATTTTCCAATGCACTGCGCATGGTTTCAATCTTTTCGATCCCTATGCGGGCACCGTATCGCTTGCGTGCAGACTCGATCGCGACATGTATCGATTCGTATTTGAAATCACCCATCATTTCCAATGCGTAGTGAAGTGCCAGACCATATTGCACCGCATCATAGTCAAAAGTTTCATTTTGCTCATGCGCAACAACCTCATCTTGTCTTCCATACGACACTGCTGTATAGTCCAACGGCTCTAAACTCTGCGGTACTGACGCATGAGATGACTCAAATATACGCTCTCCCCATGTCCCCTCAGCAAGCTCCAACGGAGAAAACCAAGAAGATTTGGGCTTAGCAATCACACTTAACGATTGAACCGCACGGGTCAAGGCTACATACAAACCGTTGAGCTGGTCTTCACTCTCTAGCACTTTCTCTTTACCCAACGCCGCTTTATAGGCAATGTCCAACTCTTCACGCCCTTTGATACGGTAAAAGAGCCTTGAGAGTGTCAAACCCTCGTACTCATAGACAATACTCTCTCCACGGCTTCTAGGTATCCCTAATCGGTCCATAACGAGCACGTGTTCAAATTCAAGTCCCTTAGATTTATGCACCGTCATGATCCGTATCCCGTGAAGATCACTTTGCGGTGCATTCGCCTCCAACCGCTCTATCTCAAATGCTACTTCTTCAATATCACGGTAGTTATTCAGCTGTTCAATAAACATCATGGCACTCTTGTCGCCGATTTTATGGTGACGTATAAAACCGATGGCTTGCGCTTGAATGTCCGTAATCTCACTGTGTTTTATCGTTTCAACGCCAACACCCAAAAGTGCCGCACAGTTGTGCCGATAAATATCCGCGCGAAAATAACAATAGCGCAGATACTCTATCACCGCTTTGACACTTCGCTGATGTATCAGACGGGAAGTTGCCTCACTCACCACATCCAGACCATGCTCCTCGAGATATTCTTGCAGTTTTCTGGCATCGGAATTGGTGACACATAAAACGGCTATTTCATCTGACGCAACTCCGATTTTAAGCAATCCATCAATCCCCTCATAAACCGTTTTAAGCGGTTCTTCACTGAGAAGCACCTCTACAAATCCCCCCTTCTTCGATTCGGGTGAACCTTGCGGGATATAGCGGTTCATTTTTGCACCAAATACACGATTTACAAACTCAACCACTTCGCTTTTGGAGCGGTAGTTCACTTCCAGCGGACGCACTTGAACCTCAAAATGGTTGGCTACTTCATAAAACAATGCACTCACTCCGCCACGAAAACGGTAAATCGATTGTTTCACATCCCCGACGAAGAAAAAACTTCCTCCCTCATTAATCCCTTTACCCGCACTGATCTCCTCAATCAACGGACGCAAAATATCAAACTGTATGACGCTGGTGTCTTGGAACTCATCGAGCAAGAGATGCTTCATCCGTGAATCGAGACGAAAATAGAGAAATTCACTCTCGATTTTTCCTCTCAAAAGAGAGTGAACCATCAATGTTATATCATCAAACGTGAGTTCCTGATTTTGGCGTATGATAACCGTTCGGCTTTTGATGTAAATTTTTAAAAGTCGAAACAAGCCTGCAAAAAAATCAGTTTCGCGACTTTGCATCTGTAAACGTACTGTCTCTTGTATGCTTAGCAGTAATTCATCCATTTTTGGCTCATAGATTTTTTTAAAATCCCAATACTCCAAACTCGGTTTAAAAAGCCATGTTTTGCCTAATAAGGCATCATAATCCTCAATCATCATCGTTTTGCGCGCGCGATCACTCAGAGGCTTACTTAATACGAGCGTCGATAATTCGTTTGCAAGACCAAGAGCATGCTCATACGGATTAAACTCGAGTGTTATGCTGGGCAGTTCAATCGCATCAAACTCTTTGTGCTTCGCATACAGTTGTGAGAGAAGGGTGAAAATATCATCCAGACGTTTGGAGCTTAACTGTGCCAATCGAGTCAAAGATTTCATCTCCCCTTCCACTTCTACCTCATGCAAAAACCGCTCTAAAAACTTAATCTCATGATGTGCCGTTGCCGCTGTGTAGGTTGGCATGATGCCGGCATTGAGTGCGAATTTTCGCAATATGGTTCCAAAAAACTTGTCAATAGTCGAAATATGGATATCAGAGCGTAAAAAACGCAACAGAATTGTTTCCCTCTGCGCCAGTATATCTTCTGTATTTAATCCACTCAATCGTGCTATTTCCGAAAGCTCTGAACGCTCTTCTAGTCCCTTAAGTGTTTCAATCACCCGCTCCATCATCTCGTTGGCTGCTTTGTTTGTAAACGTCAGTGCCGTAATAGACGAGGGATCTTCTCCCATAAATAGAAGACTCAGGTATCGGACAACAAGATTAAACGTTTTACCGCTCCCCGCACTTGCTTCATACGCTAAATAGGGCTCAAACTGGCTCATCTACAACTCCCGCTCACACAACGTTGCATAAGTGCAGTATCGGCAGTGGCTCAAGTCCTCACTCATCTCCCACACCCATTGTTTGTTGGAGGATAGCATCTGTAAAATTTCTTTCAGTTTTTGTGTTTTTGCCTCTAAAAATTGCTCAAACTCGATTTTTCCCGTATTGAGGTCATACACCCCGCATCGTGCTACGGTTCCTAACTGCTCACATAACAAAGCATAAATACTAAGTTGATAATCGACATCCTTATCACTTACATCACTGGAGGTTGATGCGTACTTACCGGTTTTGTAGTCAAGTACTTCCAGCCCATCATCCGTCCGATCAATACGGTCAATGCGTCCGGTCAGCCGTATTCCCTCGATGATGGCATCCGATTCTTTTTCACGATACCCCACCCTGATGCCCGATGCAAAACGTTTACTCTCATACTCGTAAAAAGGAACCAATTTTTCTATCCATAGCTCCTCTACATAGCGCTGCAGTACATCGTACGACTCATCTGCATGCAATGCATTTCCTAGTGCTTGTTTAATCTCTAATGCACTTTTATAATGGTCGCTCAAGGCATAGATTTTTTCAAGCGCATTATGAAGTCGATTGCCAACCTCACGCTCCCTAGAGAGATCTTGCGGTTTTTCATGCTCTTTTATTTTTTCGATGTATTTGTAATAAAATTGACGCTTACAGGTTAAAAAACTTTTCAATCCGCTTGAGGAGAGGGCGTGCGCTGTAAAATCATATTCACTTTCGATAACCCGTCTTTCACGTTCATTAAAAAGAGGCTTGGGCAAGATTGCGCTCGCATAATCTACCTTTGCTTCACGCATGCGTATCCCCAATTGCAATAAAAAGCGTGAGGGTACCGACTCCGCATTTTGTACACATGCAATCGCCACTTTTCGCGCACGATTAAAAAGCATCCAGTAATAATGTTTTTGAAGTGATTCTCGATCCGCTGTTGTTGGAAGGTCTGCTATTTTACGGGTCTGCGTATTCAGAAAAAGATCTTTTTGACTTCGATGAGGAACATACCCCTCATTAAAATCAACAACGATGACCCCCTCAAAACTCATTCCGCGCGTCTCAAGCAAGCCCATAACCGTAATCTTGCCTCCGCCTACATCATCAATAGAGCGGCTTTTAACCCGGTTGAGAAAAATACGCATAGCGGACTTGAACTCAACTGTGCTTAAAGCATCACAGAGAGGCTTAAAACGATGAAGCTCCTCAGATAATATCTCTTTAGCTTCTGCCCTTTGTATACTCTCACTCAGCGTTTCACAAAGATGCTCTAAATCCACATAGCTAAATGGGATACGATAATGTCCCTTCACCCACTCAATCAAATCCGAATCAACTTTACTCACACGGGCTTTATTCTCTGCACTTTGCTCTTCCAAATAGAGTTCGATGGCGTCGATGTTACGAATAATACGTTCATCTTCCATCGACGTTCCCATCGCAAAGTTAAAATTGTTCTCTTCATCCAATAATCTCAAATAACGGGCAAACTGCTCATCCGGAACAACGACCACAATATTCTCAGGAGAAATGCCATCCTCGACCATATTGGCTATTTTAGCTTTCACAAATCCGACTTGGATCAGACGATTGCGAAAGACTTCACATATAACATTACCGAGCTTCTCTATTGGCATAGATTCGATAATCTGACGAGTGCTTAATGAAAAGACAATACGATGTCCCTCTTCTACTTCTATTGATAATTTCCGTAAACGTTCGGTCATTTTTTCATTATACGCTGTCGCATGATAGACACATTGCAATGGAGTGATCGCAGCACATGCCTCTAAGACTTTGAGCTCATAACGGCTCAAGTATCCCTCGACGTGCACCGTGACAGAATCAAATTCGCGCACATATCCTTCATTAATCTTCACAACCGACTTAGAAAAAATTGGATCACTCCAACCCTTTGCTATTGTGACTTCACCATAACGATGTAATAAATGCTTTAAGATCGTAATATGCTCTTCATACTCACCGTAAATATCCGCATTTTCTAATGCACTGATATCGACCATTTCACCGCTGAGCTCTTCGAAAAAGCGAAATATATACTGAGAATTTTGAATAAAAGTAAAAAAGTTGCGTTCGATTTGCAAACTGGAAAAAGAAGAAAAATCAGAAGCCTCATGAAGCCCAAGAAGCCGTAAGTCGTCATCAGGTATAACGACATTTTCGGTCAAAATCGCACGATCTAAAAAATCACTCATCCCCATAAAAGTGGGCAAAAATCCTTCGACACATCCATCGAGTGCATTCCTGATCGCACGTGATGTCGGAAATACGACACAGGCACGTAGCATTAAAACTCGGAAGTATTAGAATTGCGTGTATCTGCTTTTAGGCTATAGTAGCGTTGATTCTTACCAACTGTTATTTTAGCCAGAACATCCCATCGCCCCAGCTTAGGGAGATCAACTGCCGCAAAAGTGTAAACCCCTTCATTCACGCTTGGACTTGTTAGATTTATATCCAACTTCGTCGTATCGGGGCGCGTTAAGACCACATCGATTTTAGCGTCATTGACTGCTTTTCCTGATTTATCCTTTACTTGATAGATAAGGACCGATTTTTTTTCAAGAATCTGCGATGTCAAAAATGAGATCGTATACCTTTTGTCAAATGCGATTTTTGCGTTAATAATATCATTTGCATTGTCATCATACGTATGATAGCCTTGCATCCCGTAATCCGACATTTCAACGGGATTTCTCATAGCGACATTAATCGTTGCAATAGAAAAACCGACAATGGCGAGAGTTGACAAACCAATGATCCAAGGCCATTTTTTACCCGTATTTTTATCTATCGTGCTCATTGTTGCTCTCTTTTTTTTAAAAAACGTCCCCATACATATCTGCCCAAAGCGACCAATAGTGTACCGTAAAATATTAATCGAATGATATTAATAAAAGTTTGATTCGTTTTTCCAGCAGAAGAGCTGAGTGTTTTACCTCTAGAAGCCGCGATTTGCTCTGCAGTGTCTGCATATCCATTGAACATTCCAACCGAATACTTTTTAACAATGTCTGTACCTTTGGCACGCTCTCCCAAAATAGGTAATATCGTCCCGCCGGTATTAGAAAGAAGCTCTTTGACTTCATCGATGCTGCTAGCGAACATTATGCTGCTCACTACTGCTCCAATAAATGTTGCATTAGGACTAAGAATTTGAGCTTTATTGAAATCTTTGTATAAAGACGCTGGATGCGCCAAAATATCAACTTGTTTTTGCAATTCAACAAACGTCATTATTACAGCAGAATCATTTGTCTCTGCACTAATACGTTTTTCAAAATCACTGATCGATTGATTGTTTTCCAAATCACGAACCATTACCAAATAAAGAGAAACACCCGTTTTTGCTTTAAGCTCAGCACCTATTGTTTCTATTTGCTTTGTAAATTCCGGATTCTTGACAACATCATCTTTATACAAAAATTTAGCATGTAGGGAAGAAAAAAGTGTTGTTAGCAGTGCGAGGGCCGCGAGCCCTCGTGAAAGTTTCAATAAAGACCCTTATCCGACGAACAGGTGGTTCGGCGTTAAAACCGCCCACAATGTAACCACTGCGGCTATAACTAGCCCTAGTGTGATGAGTTTATCCATGTATTTTGCCATACCAAACTCCTTATTTTACATCGACCAAATGCTTAGCACTGTCTTTGCTGAACATTTGAATCTCTTTTTCATTGTCTATTTTGTAAAAATTACTTGCATTGTCTTGTTGAGCACCGATTGCCATGACCATTAAAAAGGTCAATACAGCCAATAATAATAACACGGCAATCAACATTCCACCAAGACTGTTTAGTGTAAATATACTACGATTTTCCATCATTTGCCCCTTATTTCTTACTTAAGCTAGCAACGTATGCGTCAAGTGCTTTGTACTGTATTTCATTGAAGTTTTTAAATGCCGGCATAGTACCCATTGCACCTTTTTTACCACTATGAAGAACCATATCAACCATTGACGGAGACATTTCAGCAATATTTGGAGCAACCATATCCATACCTTTGCCGTCAGGTCCATGACATGATGCACACGTTCCTGCAAATACAGCTGCACCCTCAGTACCTTTTAAGTTGCCCGCTACGTATTTAGAAACTGCATCAATCTCAGCATCCGTAATCGGGGCACTGGTTGACATATTGACCAAACCATTACGATCCGGCATCATCATACCTGTTCCCAAAAGATTACTATTAGAACCATTCATGATGACATGCTTAACAGATTTTTCACTAAGACGCTGGTGCAAATCAGCTGCTTTACCATCCATACCATCTGCTTGCAATCCATGACATGGAGCACAATTGACTGTAAAGCTGGCTTCGCCCATTTCAATCAGTGTTTTTTCGTCAGCATTTTTGTATTTACCTACAAACTTGCTGTCATACTCTTTCGACTCTTTATTATATTCACCTATTTGTGAATATGAATTCAATGGGAATCCTACAAGAAAATACCAGATTGCCCAAGCAATTGCACCGAGATAAATAACTGCCCATCCAAAAGGAGGTTCGTTTTTATACTCGCCAATTCCATCCCAAGTCTCTTCTGCCAATTTACCGCTTGCAGTATCATTTTGCATTTGTCGAACAAATTTAGTTACGGCAAACACTGTTATGATAACGAGAGCTCCCGCACCCAATACTGCAAGTTTGTTAACCAAACCACCATCACCACCTATACCACCGGCCATTCCAACCGCTAGATAAGTAGCGCCCAGCATCGCGACGATCACTGCAATAGCAGCTAATACTGTCTTATTCATCTATGCCTCCTACTTTTTTATCTCATCGTCTTTATCAATCACTTCAATCGGTTCATCAGTGACCTCGTCATTGAGCGCGAGATTGCTATATTTCTCATAATCGCGTATTCCCTTCTTCTGAGAACTATAGATGTGATAAATATACGAGTACAGTAACACAACCATTAAAGTTACAAGAATAAAATACCCGTACGCTTGAAATGTAGCAATGTCCACGTCAATTTCCTTATTTCAACTTATTAAGATACGCGATCAAAGCAACAATTTCAGGAATCTTTCCTGCTGTTACCGCATCCTTAACATCTTGATCTTTCATATCTGCAACAATAAGTTTTGCCTCATCGATTGCTGATAAACGGGCACCTTCAACATTATCTGCCAAAGTAACCGTTGCTTTTGAGCCATCTGCCATTGGAAGTTCTTTATTATAAGGGACAGAGAAGGCCTTCATAACCGTCACTTGCTCAGCATAAGCTGTATCAATGTCAGCAGTATTTTTATACAACCAAGTATACGCTGGCATAATTGAACCTGGAACAACGGCTGCAGGATCTTTCATGTGATTTTCATGCCAATCCGTAGTGCGGTAGTTACCTACACGTAGCAAATCAGGACCAGTACGCTTTGAACCCCAAAGAAATGGACGATCATACGCATATTCTCCACTCAAAGAGTAGTGACCATAACGATCCGTTTCTGATTTAAATGGACGAACCAACTGAGAGTGACATGCATTACAACTATTTTTGATGTATACAAGACGACCGGCAAGTTCAAGAGTCGTATAAGGCTTCGTACCGATGACCGGGCGAGATGCCTGAACAAAGTTTGGCACGATCTCTACAAGACCCGCAAACGCAATAACAACGAACACAGAAACCGCAAAAAAGAACGGGTTTTTTTCTAACCAATGAAACATTTTCCCCTCCTTCTTAAGCGCCCATAGGCGTTGCGTTTTGAAGTTCACTCTCTTCAACGACGCGTGAACTTGTCATGGTTTTGTACAAGTTGTACGCAAACATAAACATACCAATAACATACAAAGTACCACCAACAGCACGAATAATGTAATATGGGTGCAACACGGTTACCGTATCAATAAACGAGTATGCAAGATTACCAAATTCATCGTGCGCACGCCACATCATCCCCTGAGTAATTCCTGCAATCCACATAGATGTGAAATACAAAATAACCCCAAGAGTTTGAATCCAAAACTGTGTGCTCATCAACGATTTTGAATAAATCTCACGTTTAAACATACGTGGAGCCATGTGAAACATTGACCCGATAATCATAAAACCAACCCAACCAAGAGCGCCATCATGAACGTGCCCAATGATCCAGTCCGTGAAGTGAGCCAAAGCATTAACTGATTTGATCGCTTGAATCGGACCTTCAAGAGTCGAGAACATATAGAAAGTCGATGCCATAACCATAAACTTAATCAATGGACTCGCTGCAACTTGATGCCATTCCCCTTTCATCGTCAACATCATATTGATTGCAGAACCCCATGATGGAAGAATCAATACAACAGAGAATATAGAACCCATGGTCTGCATCCAATCCGGAACGGTTGAATAGATCAAGTGGTGCCCGCCTGCCCAAAGGTAAACGAACATCAAGCCCCAAAACGCAAGTAAAGACAATTTATACGAATAAACAGCCTGTCCCGATTCTTTTGGCAAAAAGTAGTAACTCATTGCGATGATCGGTGTTGTTAGAACAAATGCAACCGCATTATGTCCAAACCACCATTGTACCAACGCATCATTCGTACCTGAGTACATAGAAACTGAGTGATACCATGCACCTACTCCGCCCGACATGAAATACGTTGGAATTTCCATATTGTTAAACAAATACAGCATTGCAACCGCTAAGAATGTCGCAATATAATACCAAATTGAGATATAAAGTGATTTTTCGCGTCTGATACCAATCAATCCAGCGATACTAGCACCCCATAAAAGCCAGATAACAGTTACACCAACATCGATTGGCCACTCAAATTCTGCATACTCTTTCGACGTTGTAATACCCAATAAAAGAGATATGACAATGACAGCAGAAGCTGCAAAATAAATCCAAAAATGCGCTTTACCAATAAACATTAATGTTTTTGATTCTGCCATGGATACTTTTAATACACGTTGTCCGATGTAATACCATGAAGACCAGACGCCACTCAACGTAAAGCCATAAATAACGCTGTCCGTATGCAGTGGACGCAAACGGCTAAAATTGGTGTATTCAGCTAAATTCACACCAAGAAAAGTGTTTACACCGGGAAATGCCATTTGCCATGCCAAAATGACACCTACTAGCATACCGATTACACCAACAAAGATGGCGTTGTACATAAACAGTTTTGCAACTGTATAGTCGTACTCTAATGGACGATTTTCCATATATAACCTCCTTAAAATTCAAAAGCATAAAAGCCTTCTTGTGCTTCTTAACACAAATGTAACTGTTCTAGGCTATTAGACACACTAATGATAGCGATACGAATATTTAATAAATCTTAAATTATTAATTTTTTTGCTTCTTTTGATAACTTATTGATATTTTTAAGATTTTTAAAAGAATTATGTGGAGTATAGGGGGACCGATTATAAATAATCGGCGCAGAAAAGAAAAGTTTTACCGCTGAATAAGGGTTAGAAAATCTTCGAAAATATAACGGCTCTCTTTTGGGCCTGGGCTGGCTTCCGGATGATGCTGAACAGAGAAGACGGGTCCTGTCTTGTAGCTCAATCCTTCAATCGTATTGTCAAAAAGATTTACATGCGTTACATCCGCAATCTCGCGAACTGACTCAGGAACATTGTAATTGTGATTTTGCGCGGTAATTTCTACCATTCCTGTTTTTAAATTTTTAACCGGATGGTTTCCGCCGTGATGCCCAAATTTCAACTTGTGCGTATCATACCCGTGTGCGATACTCAGCAACTGGTGTCCCAAACAAATGCCGAACAACGGAATTTTACGCTCAATAAGTTTCTTGATCTCATTTTGCTCTTTTTTGAGCACCAAAGGGTCTCCGGGACCGTTTGAAAGGAAAATACCATCAATAGTGCGTGCATCGTATTGGGCAATCAGCTCATCAGCACTGAAAGTATTAGGGTAAACGTTTACTTCCAGTCCTACTTGAGTGAGTTCATTCAAAATATTGCGTTTTACCCCAAAATCAATTGCTGCAATTTTCGCTTTGACTTTTGGCGTATCATTGTATTTAAATGTGACTGGATCATACACTCCAGATTCATGGCGATATTTTGTTTTGGTACTGACTTCTTCGATGTAATTGACTTCTTCAATACGAGGAGCTGCTTCTAAAAGAGCTTTAAGCTGTGCTTTGTCACTCACTTTCGTAGAAGCGATCATCATCATCGCCCCTTGCGTACGTAACATTTTTGTCAAATAGCGAGTATCAATATCACAGATACCAATCACTCCATGTTTTTCCAAAAAGGTATGCAGCGCTTCGGTACCGCGAAAATTGGAATAAGCACTTTGATATTGACGAACAATGACACCTTTACAGTGCGCAGCCTTACTTTCCATGTCTTCGTCATTGACACCTACATTTCCAATTTCCGGCATCGTAAAAGTAATAAATTGACCTGCATACGACGGATCAGAGATAATTTCTTGATACCCTGTCAGTGAGGTATTAAAAACAATTTCACCGACGTTCGTCGTATCCGCACCAAAGCTCTTCGCCTGCAAATAGGTCCCGTTTTCTAGATAAATCCATACATCACGCATTATGAAAGTCCTCTTCGCGCCAATTCATCTTTGTAAAATTTCTCATACAAAATTTCGTACTCATCCGTTCCCGGAATTACACGGCGCTTGTAGCTTTTGATTTTTTCGTAAACAGCAGATTCGATTTCACCGGCATCGGCAATAAATTTGGTCATTGAATCGTAAATAATATTTTTAACACGGTTTTCGCTAACATCATATTTAATCAAATCTTCTTCATAGAGCTCATTGAGAATTTTGTGTGCAATATCTGAATATCGATCTTCATACGATAAAATGACGTCAAAATCAGGTGCTAACTTTTTCTTTATCATAAAAAAGAGTTGGCGCTCATCTGCAAGATAATAGTCTATCTGCTCTTCGTTTGCATTAACAATTTCATTTACTTTTTCTTCGAGTGCCATTTCACGCTTAACACTCTCAACCAATATCTTTTCAGCTTCTTTTGCTGTTGCTTCTAGACCTTGAGTCATCGTCACTAGACCACTACGACTTAGATCTACGGCAATTCGACTCGATATGTGGGGTATATGTGAGAGTGAAACTTTCATAATTGGGCCCTATTTCTTTTTTCTTATTGTACTTAAGATGTCCTCTAAAATGGCTTAGATGACGCTTTTGAGTTATTTTTTAGACTCTATTGAGGGCATTTTACGTAAATCCGCTGTGATTTCTGACCCTTTTTTAGGATCCATTTTCGCCAATATTTGCCCTACGACTTTTGAGTTCAGCGTGCTCATTATTGACGCTGCTTCTTGGGTAGACATTTGAGATAGAATCCCCGCTGAGGCAGATGGTTTCATTTTAGCGAAGGTTTGGGATACTTTGTCCGATTTGAGCTGTTTTATCTCTTCGAGCACTTTCTTATTCTCTTCAAGCATTTTTTTAGTGGAAGCTTCGCGTGTTGCTATTTCTTGCAATTTCTGGTCTACCCGGCTGTCTTTTCCCTTGACCAATGACTCTTTTCTCTTCAATAACTCTTCCGTTGCTCTCTTTAGTGCATCCAAAGACTGTCGTTCTTCATCAATGTGCCCCAACTCGACCAACAGCTCATTTTTTCGGGATTCAAAAATTTTGGTGCACTCGTATGATTTTGTATTTTGAGCACCCACTAGAAGATTTACACTGCAAAAAAGTAAAAGGATCATGTATCTCACAGCAAAGCCTTCTTATACGTCATTGTTCCGATTTCATCCAGCATTTTTGCCTCTTCGTATTTAACTTTTTTAATCATAGCTTCAACTTCCTGAAGCTCCAAATAATTAAATTTCTCAAATTCTATACGAGCAAATTTAAATGCGTCACGCATTGCACGTTGATTTATATGTGCTCGCTCAACCCTCATACGACACGCTTCAATCTCACGGTGCTGCGCCTGAAGGATCATTTGTGCCTGAAAAAATTCACCAATAGCACCATTAAGGGGAGATTCTAAAGAGGAAAGTTCCGCATATGCGTTAAGCAATACAGCATCACTCACGGTAACTTCAGTATTAGCATTCATGAGCTGCTGCTCTGCTTTATCCAATGCTTTTTTCTTGAGCTTCACTAAGGGTTCATAACGTGATTTCATTGCACCTCTTCCCCCTTTGGATTAGAATCTCTGTTTTAAAGTAAAATCGTATCGTTTCGATCCGGTGATGTTGAAATCATGCCGATTTTCGTTTGTGTTAACTCTTCGATTGCTTTAAGATACGTTTGTGCAGTTGCAGGCAGGTCTTCAAAGCGGCGAACCCCTTCTGTTTTATCCCATCCGGCAAATGTTTTATAGACAGGCGTCACTGCATCAAGATCAAGCGGCATGTAGTCGATCGTTTCACCGTTTACTTCGTATGCTACACATACCTTGATCTCATCGAATCCATCAAGAACATCGAGTTTCATAATTGAAAGATCATCACATCCATTGAGTCGACTCGCATAACGGCAGGCAATCGCATCAAACCAACCGCAACGACGCGGACGCCCTGTTGTTGTTCCAAACTCTCTTCCCTGTTTGCGCAGACGCTCACCAATCTCGCCGTGATCTTCAGTCGGGAACGGTCCATTGCCAACGCGGGTACAGTATGCTTTAACAATTCCGGTCACTTTTCCAATATCTTTTGGATTGATCCCAAGACCCGTACATGCACCCGCAGAGATCGTAGAGGAGCTTGTTACATAGGGATAAGTACCGTGGTCAATGTCCAGCATCGTCCCCTGTGCACCTTCAAGAAGAATCTTTTTATCTTCATCCATCATTTTCCACGCCATTTGTGTCGTATTCGCTAAAAATGGGACTAATTTTTCTGCAAAACCAATAAGTTCCGCCGTCAATTCTTCACGACTTGGCAACGTAATCGCCAATGCGTCAAAAATCGCTTTGTTTTGAACAAAATACTCCAAAACACGCTCTGTTAGAACCGGGACATTACGAAGCTCTCCCAAACGAAAACCGGCACGAGCAATTTTTTCACTGTAAGCAGGCCCGATACCGCGACCCGTCGTACCGATCGCTTTTTCACCGCGCAATATTTCTTTCGCTTGATCGATAAGCGTATGAAACGTCAAAATCATATGTGCAGATTCGCTCAAAAAAAGACGACCCAAAAGATTGTCAAACTGCTTCATCTCTTTAATCAGTGCTTCAGGTGAAACAACAACACCATTGCCGATAATATTGACAGCTTTAGGATTCAAAATTCCCGATGGGATAAGATGAAGTGCATGGGTTTTACCATCGACAACAATGGTATGTCCTGCATTATGTCCACCTTGGTAACGGGCAACAACATCGTATTTTTGCGCGAGCAAATCGACGATTTTACCTTTTCCTTCGTCACCCCATTGGATACCGACAATTAAATCTGCTTTCATGTATTTCCTATTTTAATGGTGTAGTGCTTCGACCAAAGCATCTGTATAAATCGCGAATCCAACCGAAACGGTCTCTTCGTTTTTGTAGCGTCCGCCCATGGCGTATACTTCATTTTTTTCAATAACACGAAAAAATAGCTCATCGTAATACAGCATTTTAGCGTAATATAAAGGAGCTATAACAAGATTTGGATATTCAAGTCCCATGCACAGCTTTTTGATTTTTAGTAATTCTTCACGTATAACATCCGGAACCAAGGTCAAAAGAGGCTCAATTTGATCTACATTTTCAAGATAAACCAACTGTGTCAGCCACTCAATTTTAAGTGCCAAAAATTTCTCTATATTGACGTGTCGAAAATCATCCAAATCTAAATCCAACATCTCTGAAAGAATTCGAGGGATATTGATGTTCGATATTTGCAACAACGGCTCAATCTCTAACGCACTGAGAATAGCGGTTGCTTCATTTAAAACGACTGCTAAATTGCACTCATCAATGATCTCTGCCCCCACTTGATACTGCTCAATCGAGGGAAAACGGTAAACAGGCTGAATGTAAAACCATTTTTTGTGCGTTGTGTTGGTCCCTAGACGTTTTTTAACGATCCGAACGACATCAATCGTCGAATCCGCCCGCAGACTCATCGCATGATTTTCAACATCACCGATACGGATTAATTCGCGCTCTTCACACACACTTTGGTGCTGGTGATACGAGAACAGAGGGGTTACGATCTCCTCAAATCCGGCGGCGCAGAGCAGTTCGCTCGCTTTTGATTCAATAAGACGTTTTGTTTTTGCCGTACCTGCGAAATAAAGCCTGGAACCTTCTGGAATTTCGTGTTCAAAAATCATACGTTACTGCCCAAAATAAACGGTGCTAAATACTTTATTAGCCGTACCGTCAAACGCTCTGCGTCCCAATTTTGCTAACGCAAGTTCAATGCTGTTCACAACCCAAGCCGCTTCGTATGCCGGAATAAGCCCCATATGATTGATACGGAAAATCAAATCTTTGATATGGTCCTGACCGCCTGCCATGTTGATCTCAAACTCTTTTTTGAGCATAGAACGAATTTTAGGGGCTTGTTCATCATCTATGGTCGTCATCGAATCCGCAGGAGTCGTAGGATAGATATGCAGTCCGATCGCCACCAGCGCTTCACGTGTTGCACGTGCGCGACGTGCTGTTTCGTCATACAACTTAGCCAAACCACCCTCTGCCTTAATACGATTGAGAACACTCTCTAACCCAACAATCAGCGTTGTAGCCGCTGTCCATGCTGTTGTATTTTTTTGCTGATTTTTAATCTCGGTGGCAAGGTTAAAATAATACCCTTTTCCTTTGCCAATTTTTGCGATTGCCGCATGTGAGAGACCCATGATGGCCAATCCGGGAGGGAGCATCAACGCTTTTTGGCTCCCTGAAATCAAGCAGTCAATATTGGTCACATCGATTTTCTCAACACCCACAGCAGTAATTCCATCAGCAATCACCATGATAGAGGGGTTATACGCTTTTACTGCCGCCGCGATTGCTTCTGCATTGTGGCGAAGTCCGCCTGCAGATTCACAGATTTGAATTGCGATTGCATCAACATCAGGATTTGCATTCAATGCTGCTTGCACCTCTTCAACAGTCGCAGGAGTGTCCCATTCATGCTTGATCTCAACGTTAGCAATTCCGTGAGCCGCTGCAATTTTGCCGAAACGCTCCCCGAATTTTCCCGAGTTGATCGAAAGGAGCTTGGAATGTGATAGATTGATCACCGCAGCTTCCATCGCACCCGTACCCGAAGATGCCAACATCAGCACCTCAGGCATTTCAAAAAGTTCAAATAACAAAGCACGCGTACGCTCAAAAATGGCTTCGAACTCAGGAGTACGGTGGTGCAGAGTTTCTCCCGCCATCGCGATACGCACGGATTCTGGTACTGGAGTGGGTCCTGGAGTAAAGAGGAGCATTGTTTTCCTTGTGATTGAGGAGTATAAATTTATTAAGAAATTGTGCGAATTATAACAAGTGACAGGTTAGTCCTCCTTTAAGATTACCATTAGTATGTTAGAATTGCACCAAAAAAAGAGATCATCATGACCTTATTTGACTCCCTGTTGCTTGGTGCCCTCGAGGGGGTGACTGAGTTTCTTCCCGTCTCCTCTACGGGACACCTCATCTTGGCTTCTCAACTGCTTGGGATTGAACAAACCGATGCCCATAAGGCGTTTGAAGTAGCCATTCAGCTGGGAAGTATTCTCGCCGTTTTATTCTTGTACGCCAAGCATCTGATGAACGATAAAACCCTCTGGATCAAACTTGCCATCGCTTTTGTCCCTACGGGCATCCTTGGATTTTTATTTTACAAACATATCAAAGCGCTTTTTGGCGTTGAAACGGTCAGCTTTATGCTAATCGCCGGCGGAGTTGTCTTCTTGGCCGTAGAATATTTTCGACGTGACAAAGCAATTGATGAGGGAAAAAGCTTGAGCAAGCTCTCTTATAAAGAAGCTTTTTTAATCGGGTTATTTCAAAGTATCTCCATGATTCCCGGAACAAGCCGTTCAGGAGCAACGATCATCGGAGGTCTTTTGCTAGGGCTCAAACGCAGGGATGCGGCAGAATTTTCATTTTTGCTGGCCATCCCGACCATGGTTGTCGCTACCGCTTACGATTTACTCAAGCACCGTCATGAAATGATTGTAGATGATTGGAGTATGCTTGCCGTTGCGTTTGTCACGGCATTCGTTTTTGCCTTTTTTACCGTCAAACTGTTTGTCGGATTCGTTAGCCGCCATACATTTGTACCATTTGCTATTTATCGCATTATCGTAGGATTTATTTTTCTCTACATCATCGGAAATCTTCCAGCTTAACTCCGCTGATTTTTGATCTGATCGATCAAAATCTTTGCCAAATGCAGTGCTTTTGAACGGTGAGAAATTTCCACTTTTACTTCACTGTCCAATTCTCCCAATGTGAGAGTATGCCCAGTGGGTATGAAAATAGGATCATATCCAAACCCATTTTCACCTCGAGGATATATCGAAACATTTCCATGCATCCACCCGTGCACACAACTCTCTCCTTCTTTTGAGACAATAGCAATTGCGGCAGTATAGTGAGCGCTTGATGATTCAACTTCCGCATGCTTTACGGCATCTACAAGTTTATTGAGATTATCTTTATCACTGCAACCCTCGCCCGCATAACGTGCGCTGTAAATTCCCGGAGCACCGCCTAACACATCAACACTAATCCCGCTATCATCGGCAACAACTACTGCATTTTCATCACCCAGTACTCGATAAACTGCGCGCGCCTTGATAAGCGCATTTTCTTTGAACGTATCACCGTCTTCAACGATCTCAAATCCTTCCATCAAATCCGTATACGGAAAAACTTCACGATCATGCAGAAGTTCTTTGATCTCTCGTACTTTTCCCTTGTTGGAAGTGGCTAAAACGATGCGCATTAATTCATATCCTTAGTGTAGTCTTAGTTATTGTGTTCGTATGACTTTTCATTGTCCACAATATATTATAATAACGGCAATTTTATCTCATCAAAGGTCACAGCGTGTTTAAAACAGTCATGCCTCTCTCCGCGATTCTATCGCTTCGCTTTTTCGGTCTTTTTTTAGTTTTACCCGTACTTTCGGCGTATGCACTGACACTTCAGGGGGCAACACCTCTTCTTATCGGTGTTATCGTCGGGGGGTATGCCCTCACTCAGGCTATCTTTCAACTCCCATTTGGAATTATGAGTGACACAATCGGTCGCAAGCCCACACTCCTCATCGGCTTAGTTATCTTTTTGATAGGTTCCATCATCTGTGCTGTAAGTACCGATATTTATACCCTCATGTTCGGACGCTTCTTGCAGGGTTCAGGGGCTATCGGCGCGGTCATTCCTGCAATGATCAGTGATTTGGTCAGCGAAGAAACTCGTGGTAAAGCTATGGCCCTTATGGGTGGAACCATCGCTATCAGTTTTGCTTTTGCAATGGGGCTGGGCCCGGTCATTGCTGCACATTACGGAATTGGTTCTTTGTTTTGGATTGCAGCGGTATTGTCTGTTCTTTCTATGATAGTATTGTTCACAAAAGTTCCCACCCCTCCTCGTATCCGTCATATCTATCACTCACAATCTACCACCAGTGATATTTTAAAAGATCCAAATCTCCTCAATATGATCATCATAAACGGGATGCAAAAAGGGCTTATGACGGTCGCATTCGTTCTCATCCCTATTTTGCTGACACAAGGAGAATACGGATTCAACTGGGAAAAAGCAGAGCTTTGGAAAGTTTACGTTCCCGCCCTTATCTTCGGACTTATAGCGATGGGACCTGCCGCAGTATTTGGAGAAAAATACAATAAACCAAAGCAAATTTTTATCATCTCCATCGTCTTATTTATCATTTCTTTCACATTAATGGGATTTGCAACGAAGAACTGGGAATTTGTAGTGGGCGTTATCAGCTTCTTTATGGCCTTTAACATGATGGAGCCTTTAGTGCAGTCCATGATCAGTAAATTTGCAAAAGTTCATCAAAAAGGGGCCGCGCTGGGTATTGCCAACGGATTTGCCTACTTTATGACATTTATCGGCGGTATCGTAGCCGGACTTGCTCTTCAATATTCCAACAAAGAAACCTTAACACTTGCATTGGTTATTGTTAGCACTTTGTGGCTTTTGTGGACAATGAAGCTGAGCAATCCTCAACTTTTTTCCCATTTATACATTCCTATGGAACACGTAGATCAAGAAAAGTTAGCTGTACTAGAACACGAGCATATTGCGGAGTGGTATATCAATGAGACCGAAAATTTAGTCGTCGTTAAGTATCGCAAAGAAATGATGGATGAAGAAGCTATTAAAGTGAAAATAATGAAATAAAAGGTTAGAGTTTAATTACTCTCACCAGCGTCCCCGCTTCCAAATTCCCATCCTCTTCACCGCAAATCATCAAGGCAGCCTTACCCAAAAGGTTCGTTAAAATGGCAGAACTACCTGTCTTTTTACCCTCAAAATCAATCCAATAACGTCCGTCTTCAAAATGGAGATTACACGCCGTAAATTCGCTTTTATTGGAGCGCTTTGAAAAAGGAACTTTGAGGGTCGCTTCAATCGGCTCATAAGGATTTTCACGTCCCATCATCCGCGCGATCAATGGTGCCGCATAAAGAATAAATGTCACCGTAGACGAATAAGCAAATCCAGGCAATGAGATAATGAATTTCGATCCGCGTTGAGCTACCATGACATGCTGCCCCGGCTTGATATTGACCCCTTTGAATATAACCTCAGCCCCTAGTTTTGGCACAATGTGTTTGACGAAATCATAATCCCCGACACTTACACCTCCTGTGCTGACCACAATATCACTTGATCGTAGTGCCTCGTCAAAACGTTCCATAATCGAACCCTTATCATCGCCTACAATCCCCATCTGAAGACATTCACCGCCAAGTTGTGTGACGAGCGCTTGAAGCGTATAGCTGTTGGAACTGCGGATTTGACCCTCATTGCGCGCGTTCTCACCAATATCCAGGATTTCACTGCCCGTAGCAATAATACTCACACGCGGACGTTGGGCCACTGAAATCATCACACGATTAATACCTGCCAAAACCCCAACCTCTGCAAATCCGATTGTTGTTCCGCACGGGATTAAAACCTCATCTTTACGATAACTCTCCCCGATAGGACGAACCGCAAAACCTGCTGGAACAGGTTTGTCTATCATTATCAACCCATCTTTAACGGTAACATTTTCAATAGGAATAAGGGTGTCTGATCCTTTTGGCATCAATGACCCTGTAAATGTTTTGATACAAATCCCGCTTTCTACTTCGGCTACTTCATCGGCACCCGCAGGATTATCCCCCAATATTGCCAGCGCTTTATGTTCGGAAAAGTCGCTATGCATCATCGCATACCCGTCCATCGCAGAGGTCGGATGCGTCGGATAGTCTTCATCTGCCACAATGTCTTGGGCCAATACGCGCCCAAGTGCAGCGCTCAAGAAAACACGCTCACTCCGCAGTACTCCTACGGGTAAAAGGCTGATCATATTTTGCGACGTTTCGTAGGAAATCATGATTTTGCTCCTAAAATACCTGCACCTGCAATGGCCGTTGAACGCTCACGCGCATAGATGCGTTCCCCGTTTATCAGATCGTATTTCCAAATCGGAGCCGAAGCTTTGAAATCTTCCACAAACTGATCAATTACTTCAAGCGCTACGCGCCTTTTCGGTGAAAAAACTGCTGCAATGTAGGAAGATTGATGAACCAACACATCTCCACGGCTGTGTGCCATTTTGAGCGTTGCTCCCAATGGTGCTACTTTTGTCACCCAAGCATCAAACCAACTGTTTAAAATGGGCTCATACACGTCAAAACTCAACCCCTTAATCCCGTCTTCTTCGCGTACTGTTCCCACAAACGGGATATAGGCACCGTAATTACTGTCAGATTCTTGAGCATACCAACGTGTTAAAATCTCCGGAACATTCAACGCCCCGTCATGGAGTTCCAACATACTCATCCTCCACACACAGGGGGAAGAAGTGATACTTTATCACCGTCTTGCAACACTGTATCCAACGAGGAAACCAGGGTATCGTTCACAGCAACGGCACAGCTATCAATCCATTGCCCCATCTCAGTATCTTCTTTTAAAACGCGTGCAACATCATGCAGTGTTGATGCTTCCATACTCAAAACAGGCTTTTTAATCGGCCCTAAAAATTCTACAGTTATCATAAAAATTCCTCACAAATCCTATTGTAATTTTAGTATAATAGCACCTCTTAGATAAAAAGGTTTTGATTGTGATTTTTGGGAAAATTGATTTTTTGAACCTCTTGCCCTTTCATGTTTTTATGAAACGTTACGCAAAATCACTCCGAATACTGCAAAGCCTTAATTATCATAAAGGGGTACCCTCAACCCTAAACAGCGCCTTTGCCGCACGACGTATTGATGCTGCTTTTATCTCCAGTATTACCGCACGCGATTGCCGCCATTTCAATGTAGGAATCGTCGCAAAAAAAAGCGTTCTTAGCGTCCTCTCATTGCCAAGCAATCTCCATAAAAACGACACCGATTCCGCAACCTCAAATCTCCTTGCTCAAGTCCTAGGTATCGATGGAGAAGTCCTTATCGGAGACAAAGCGCTACGCTACTATTACAACGGTGGTGAGTGCATCGATTTAGCGCAAGCTTGGTATGATAAAACTGCTTTGCCCTTTGTCTTTGCCTTGCTGTGTACCCATAATCACAACACTGAACTCAAACAGCTCAGCCGAGTTTTTATCCGACAACCGATCAAAATTCCCTACTATATTTTAAAAGACAATGCCCATAAAAGTAATCTCACACCTGAACAAATACAACACTATTTGGGCCATATAACCTATCGTATCGGCGAAAAAGAAAAACGGGGACTTAAAAAATTTATGAGAGAAGCGAAGGAGAGGAGATTGACTCCCTCATTGGGAGCCATTCGATATAGATCAGTATGAAATCAGGGTTTTGATCCGAGCCAACGTCTCCTCAACCCCGATAATCGCCATAACGCTATCCAACCCAGGACCGGAGAGTTTACCCAGCAAGGCGATACGTAGCGGCTGACCAATTTTTCCAAAACCGATTCCCATATCAGCCACTACACTCTCCATAACATGATGATAATCACTCGGAAGATGCAAGTCTTGAGCGGCTTCAAGCGCTGCAGCAAATTTTTCTAGTACTTCTTTACTGTCTTCTTTGTACCCTTTTTTCAAAACAGCTTCGTCAAAGATCACCGGAGGTGCCAAAATTTCACTGATCTGTACCGCCATTTCAGCCAACGTCTTGGCGCGCTCTTTGACCGCATCGAGTAGAATTTCCCGCTTATCATGACTGATCAGCATTACGCCATGAAACTCGAGCAATTCACACAATTTTTCATTGGGCATATTCTTGAGATAATGACTGTTAAGCCAATCGAGTTTCTCGACATTGTAAACCGAGGCTGAACGGTTAATATCACTTGGATCAAAAAGTTCCAGCATTTCGCTCATTGAAAAAATTTCCTGATCGCCATGACTCCAACCCAATCGCACCAAGAAATTGAGTAACGCTTCAGGCGTATACCCCATTGTTTTGTACGCCATGACATCCGTTGCCCCATCACGTTTTGAGAGCTTTTTGCCATCATGATTGTGAATCATCGGTACATGGAAAAATTTAGGAACCGCAAAGCCGAGCGCTTGATAGACCACAATCTGTTTTGGCGTGTTTGAGAGATGGTCATCCCCGCGTATCACATCGGTCACTCCCATCAATGCATCATCCACCGCCACAACGAAATTATAGGTTGGGGTGCCGTCTGAGCGTGCGATGATAAAATCGTCTAGGATATCGTTAACATTAAAGACCACATCCCCTTTGACTCCATCATGAACCGTTATGCTTCCCTCCAAAGGAGCTTTGATACGGACAACGGCCTCACGTTCCTCAGGCGCAGTTCCTGTGAAATCGCGATAACGGTTGTCATACTTTGGACGTTCTTTGCGTTGGGTTTGTTCTTCACGAAGGGCTTCAAGCTCTTCTTTAGACATATAACACTTATAGGCTTTGCCGGTATCAAGCAATTTTTGAACATACTCTTGATAAATTGATAAACGGCTCGACTGATACTCTATTACTCCATCATGCTTTAGGCCTACCCATTTGAATGCTTCAACAATCGCCAACGCCGCCGCTTCATCATTTCGGCTAAAATCGGTATCTTCGATGCGCAATAAAAAGGTCCCGTTATTTTTACGTGCCCACAGATAACTCAACAAAGCCGTACGAAGACCTCCGATATGCAGGTATCCAGTCGGACTAGGGGCGAAGCGTGTTACAACCATGAGAAAATCCTTTTTTACAATTGTTGAATTTTAGTTAAGACTAGGTTAAATGCGGGTAAAATAGGCCATTATCTCAAGGAGCTTTGATGCGTTCACTCATACTCTCGTCGTTGTTATTTACTTTTGCTCTAGGCGCTCCCGTTGGCGGTGTCGCCGTGCTGGTCAAAAACAGTCCGATCACCCTTTATGAAATCACTCAAGAAATGAAACAAAGCGGAACGGACGCTACCAAAAGTGCCGATGCCCTTATCCGCAAAAAGCTCGAGCAGCTCGAAGCCCAAGAAAAAAAGATCTCCGTCACCCCCGCCGAAGTCAAAGAAGAGATGGAGAGAATGGCCAAACAAAACAACCTAACAGTTGAGCAATTTCTGGATGCTATGCAAACCGCACGCGGTATCAGTGAAAGTGATTTGAAAGCTAAAATCGAAGAGAGCGTTCGCGGTCAAAAGCTTTACAGCAGTATCGCTTTTTCAAAAATGGCGCAACCAACCCCAACCGAGGAAGCCGATTATTATCAGTTGCATCTTGATGAGTTCTCACGTCCTGACAGTTACACTGTTACTACTTATGTTGCCAATTCAGCCGAAATATTGCAAAGTAAGATAGATGATCCAATGCATAATGTTGCCAATATTAGTACCAAAGATGAGAACATTCCAGCAAAAAATATCAATCCGCAGCTGGCTCAAATCTTAAATAAAATAGAGGTGGGGAAATTTGGACCGATCTTACCCAATGGTAAAGATGGTTTTATGAGTTTTTACATGAAAGATAAACAAAATTTAGTAACCGAGAACCTCGATTCTGTTCGTCCACAAATTGCTAATATGATTATGGGGGAAAAACGTAATCAAGTCTTGAATGATTATTTTACGCGGTTACGCCTCAGCGCAGATATCAAAATTTTGAGATTACCGTAATAAACCCGTCATTCCGTGTCGTGGCACGGGATGACGAACGAGAGTTTTACCCTTGGTAATTCTCTAAATATTTTGTATCGAAGTTGTTGTTAATAAAATCAGGATTCTTCATCATTTTCGCATGAAAAGGGATCGTTGTTTTAATCCCTGTAACCGTAAACTCACTCAAGGCACGGTGCATACGCGCAATCGCATCATTACGATCTCTTCCATAAACGATTAGCTTTCCGATCATCGAATCATATGTCGGAGGGACAATGTAGCCCCCATGTACATGCGTATCGATACGGACATTACGTCCGCCTGGAGCGATCCACTGCGTGATCTTGCCAGGGCATGGTAAAAACTTGATCGGATCTTCGGCGGTAATACGACACTCGATTGAATGACCGCTCAAAACGACACTCTCTTGCGCAGGAAGAACAGCGCCTTCAGCCACCTGAATCATCATTTCGATCAGATCCAAACCGCTTACCATTTCTGAGACAGTGTGTTCTACTTGCAAACGCGTATTCATCTCCATAAAGTAAAACTTTTTGTCCGCATCCAAAAGATACTCAAATGTCCCAGCACCCTCATACTTGATGTATTTCGTTGCACGTACCGCAGAAGCGTGCAGTGCAGCACGGATTTCCGGAGTCAATGCAACTGCTGGAGATTCTTCAATCAATTTTTGATGACGACGCTGCATCGAACAGTCACGCTCACCGATATGTAAAACATTGCCATGACTGTCGGCAATGATCTGTACCTCAATGTGACGTGGATTTTTGATGAATTTTTCCATATAGATGGTGCCATCGCCAAACGCGGTAATCGCTTCCGCTTCGGCTGCCAAAAAAGCATTTTCAAGATAGCTCTCATCTTCGACCACACGCATACCGCGTCCGCCGCCGCCAGCTGCCGCTTTGAGAATGACCGGATAACCGACCACTTTCGCACGTACCGCTGCATCTGCGATATCTTTGATAGAACCATCAGAACCAGGCACGACAGGGACACCTGCGGCGATCATGACATCTTTTGCTTTGGACTTATCCGACATCATCACCATAACTTCTGGTGTTGGTCCGATAAATTTAATCCCATGATGGGTACAAATCTCAACAAAATGCTGATTCTCACTCAAAAACCCGTATCCTGGGAATATCGCGTCACACCCGCTGATTTCTGCAGCCGAAATAATCGCTGGAATATTAAGATAACTTTGTGAACTTGGAGCAGCCCCAATACAAATAGCTGCATCCGCGAGCTTCAAATACGAAGCATCTTTATCCGCAGTTGAATAAACGGCAACCGCCTCTTTGCCCATCTCTTTGATCGTACGAATTGCCCGAAGAGCAATTTCACCCCGGTTAGCAACGAGAATACGTTTGATTTCCGCCATGATTAAAGTTTCTCAACCGCGAAAAGTGGCATATCGTATTCAACCGCTTGTCCATCCGAAATCAAAACACTGATAATTTTACAATCAAATTCTGCTTCAAGTTCATTCATAATCTTCATTGCTTCTAATACAGCAATAACTTGACCTTTTTTCACACGATCGCCCACTTTAACAAACGGTGCTGAATCAGGAGAAGGAGCAGAATAGAATGTTCCCACCATTGGTGACAAAATAGCATCACCGATCAGCGCAGGAGCCTCAGAAGAAGCACTTAAAGGAGCAGCTTGCACTGCAACAGGAGCAGCAACTTGAGGTGCGGCCATAGGTACCATTACAGTACCTGTATTCTTTTCGAGTTCAATCGAAAATGCTTCTTGCGTAATTTTCAGTTTTGACAAACCGCTTGCATCAAAATCTGACAAAAGGCTTTTAATTTGTTTCATATCCATAAGGTAATGGCTCCTAAAAGTAGGGTAATAGATGTGTTATACTACCACAAAATATTTTAACAATGGATAAGTCAATGGGTCTCAAAAGCGACGGATGGATACGAAAAATGGCATTAAACGAGGGAATGATCACCCCTTTTTGCGAAGATCAAGTAGGGCTTGGAGTCGTTAGTTACGGCCTTAGCTCTTATGGATATGACATTCGTGTCACTAATGAATTTAAAATTTTTACAAACCTTAACTCAACGGTTGTTGATCCAAAACATTTTGATGATGCCAATGTTGTTGACTTTATCGGTGACGTTTGTATTGTTCCTCCCAACTCATTTGCGCTGGCTCGGACCGTTGAGTATTTTAAAATCCCTCGTGATGTCCTTGCTATTTGTTTGGGAAAATCGACGTACGCCCGATGCGGTATCATCGTGAATGTAACACCATTTGAACCGGAATTTGAAGGTCATATCACCATCGAAATTTCCAATACGACGCCTCTTCCTGCAAAAATTTATGCCAATGAGGGGATAGCTCAAGTTCTCTTTTTACAAGGCGATGAAGTGTGCGAAACCAGCTATAAAGACAAAAGTGGCAAATATCAGGGGCAAGAAGGGATCACCCTTCCACGTATTTTAAAACAATAAGTGGTAAAATTTCGAAAACCAACCCTTTAAGGAAACGCCATGTTACATGAATACCGTGATGTTATTACCAAGATGAAAGAAGACGACGTAACAAACGCTCACTTTTTGAAAATTTTTGACAAGCATAACGCGCTTGATGATCAAATCACTAAAGCTGAAAATGGCGAAACTCCAATGACTGACGCTGAGATGGAAAATCTAAAAAAAGAAAAGCTGTTACTCAAAGATGAGGCATATGCTTTGATTATTGACTACAAAAAGAACCATAACCTTTAATCTTTCAAAAGCCTCTTCTTCTGAGGCTTTTTCTCCCCAATATTTCCCTTTTACCATTTGAGTCAACTTTTAGGTTTCCAATGTTAGTATTATTGCCATTGATATAATGAATTTTTAATTCACAGGAGAATCCATGGATCCAAATCCTACTTTTAGTAAGTTGGCCGATTTTGGGCGTGCACTTTTGTCTCGTCCTCATCTACACGAGGGACTCCCTTTGATCTCTGACTATGCCAAGCAAGTCAGCGGTGCTGAGCGCTGTTCGATTTTTATCCGCAATCCCATTTCTAAAACTCTCTGGACTACCCTGGCTGATGGGACGGACACGATTACTATTCATGAAGATGACGGTATCGCCGGACAAACACTCAAAGAGAATAAACCTCTCTTAATCAATGATCCTTACAATGATGAGAATTTTTTGCATTCAATTGATGCTAAAACAGGATTTGTGACGCATAATATTGCCTCCATCCCTATTTTTGATTCTCAACGACGCGTTATCGGCGTCTTTCAATTACTCAACAAACCTGACGGTTTTAGCGCCGAAGATTCAAAATTTATGATTTTTTTCGCGCACTACATCAGTACCTATCTTGAACTGGCTATCTCTTATGACAATCAAGGGTCATTGCTCAAAAAGGAAACTCATGGGTATTGAAACGTATCAGCGCATAGCTGTCTTTGGGAAAAAACTTACCCAGTTCGATAACATCGAAGATACATTGCCTGCTATTGCCGAAGAGGCGAAAGCGATCATTAATACCGAGCGATGTTCTATCTTTATTATCGATTACAGTACTAATATGCTCTGGACGAAACTCAGTGATGGCATTGGCCGCATTGCTATAGATATTAACTCTGGCATCGTAGGGGTTACTGCAACCACTGAGCAACCGGTTATCGCCAACAATCCGTATGAAGATCCGCGCTTTTTATCTAAGATCGATGAAAAAAGCGGTTTTGTTACCCGAAATATTCTCACTGTTCCGATTTTCAATTCCAAACAAAATGTCATCGGCGTTATTCAACTGCTCAACAAATACAACGGAGATTTTAATGAGAGCGATGAGGGGATCATGGGCTTTTTTGCCAATTACATCAGCGGTACGCTGGAGCTGGCTCTCTTGATGGAAAATACTAAAAAGTAGCCATACCCTACAAGAGTTCTCTGTTTATCCAGTGGCTTAAAACATACAATCCCCATACGTGCTGCTTAAACTTGCCTTTATGTGCTAATTGAATGTATTTTTCAACCTCATCGGGCTGAAAAAGCCCGGTCTTAGCGTTAACTTCCGCAATCAAATCAATTTTCCCCGATGCAATCAGCCACTCCATATAAGGATTTGCAAATCCTTTTTTCTTCCGATTCAAAATCCCTTCACTGAGATACTTTTGCCCCACGTGCTTGAGCAGGTATTTCGTTCCCCCCTCACCTATTCGCAGTTGGGGAGAAATCGAAAAAACACTCTGTGCTAAAGTATGATCCAAAAATGGGGTACGTGCTTCAAGCGTATGCGCCATTGACACGCGATCCAATTTCGTCAAAAAATGCTCTCCGACAAAGAGTTTTAGATCAATGGCACTGTACCATTGTGCCGGATGTTTGTGTGCACTTTTTTCAAATACTTCTCGATACGGTTGTAAAAAACGAAGTGATTCGTTGTCCCGAACATTACGTCGCAGTAAAAGGTTTTGTTGCAAATCGGTAAACTTTTCTCCTGAAGTACGAAACAACAGCGTATCATCAAAAATACGTTTGTACCACTCCCACTCACGATTCATTGAAAAATTGCTGTGAAAGTATTTTTTGAGCCAGTTTTTATGGTGCAGTGATGCCGCATTTTCGATGTCTAAATATTCAAAATATTGCCGATACCCTAAAAAAAGTTCATCTGATCCCTCACCGCTTAAAACGACTTTGTGCCCCTCTTTGGCTATGGCTTCAAATAACAAATACAGCGGCACTGCCGCAGGGTCATTTAACGGCTCATCCATATGATCAAGAACACTATCCAGATGATCGATAAAATCACTCTGCCCTATTACCACTTCGGTATGTTCCAGCCCAAGCTCTTTTGCGCTCTCTCTCGCATTCGCACGTTCATCGTAGCCGCTGTACTCATCGTACCCAAGCGTATAAGTCGGCAATTTTTGTCCCTGCCCTGCGGCGATTGCGCAAATCAACGCGCTGTCAATACCTCCAGAAAGTAACGCCGCAGTGGATTGAGTTGATTCCAGTCTCATTGCAACCGATCGATGCAGTTGTGCCTCAATGACCTCAAATGCTTGATCATAAGTGGTGATTTGACATGAAGGTGTCTCTAATAAGTCATAATAACGATGCTTACGTACAGTCCCATTTTCAAAACAAAGCCACTCACCCGATTCGAGTTTTTCAATTCCCTGATAAAACGTATGCGGCGGGGCAGGAGCCAAAAAGCTGAGATACGAGCGCATCGCGTCTTCATTCATACTCACTGTTTTCAAAAAAGGCTTAATCGCTTTGATCTCCGAACCAAAGATAAATGCTTCATTGGTTCGATGATAAAACATCGGTTTTTTTCCAAATCGATCACGCACCAAATAGAGCTTCTCACCATCAATGAGCGCAAATGCAAACATCCCTTCAAAACGCTTGACACATTCAACCCCCCATTTCTCATAAGCCGCCAAAATCACCTCAGCATCACTGTGCGTCTGCCAAACATACCCTTCCAATTCAAAACGCAATTGCCGATGATTGTAAATCTCTCCGTTAAAACTAAGAAAAAGTTCTTTGTGTCGCATCGGCTGATGAGAACGCTCATGCGTATCCGTGATAGAAAGACGCTGATGCGCCAAAAAAAGCCCCTGCTTCTCTACAATCCCACAGTGGTCTCTCCCTCGATGACCCAAAGTGGCCAATGCCGCACGTGCTTTTTGGGGTGAATATTCCCCAATGATTCCGAAAACCCCGCACATCAGCAAACGTCCTTGAAAAATGCAACCGTACAGTCATTTTTGTAATAGCCACAGCGAAATTCCATACGCGCACCCAAATGATGCCCCAAGGCTTCAATCTGACTTAGTTGAAGATAATTATAGGTCATCGAGGTATCTTCCCCTTCTAAAAAATTAAAAATGATTCCTCTTTGCGACGCATCGTAACAACGCCGTATAAAGCGGTGTGCCTCATAGCGGGTCAAAATATTGAGCGCTCCGCTGCAAAGATAAAATTCTCCATGCACTAGAGGATCATTTAGTATGTCACATTGATGAATACTCTGCAAAGTACGTGCCGATGCCTCTTGCACCATAACCTCCAGCATATCCAATCCAACATACACCATCGGATCTCTTTGCTGTTCTATCATGTAAGCATAAAAATCACCAAATCCGCATCCGGCGTCCACAATGCTACGGGTGTTTGAGGGCAATAATGCTAAAAGCTGATCAAAACGAATTTCCTGTGCTTCGCGTGAATGCCAATGAACGCCTCTGGCATTCAATCCATGTTCAGCGATTGCGGCATGATAAAATGTTGCATTATCCACACGGCTCATAAGCTTGCTCTTTTTTTTAATCTAATTATACTTTATTCTATAACCCCCTGCCCCAACAGCACCCATACAGAGCCCGATTTCGTGCAGCCGTGCACAGGAATATCGGAAGCGTTCTGGTGTTGGGACGATTTTCTTTCGCTTCGTTTCTTATGAAAAAGAAAGGAAGGAGCAAAGTTTTTTCAGCTTCCTACAGAAGTTTTTGACTATAATCTTAAAAATAATTACATTCACTTAATATTACAAACAAAAACCGCATAAGGAAATAGTTAAATGTATCTTTTCACCTCAGAAGTAGTCAGCCCAGGCCACCCAGACAAATGTGCCGATATCATTGCGGACAGCATTGTCGATCGTCTCATCATCGGTGACCCAAAGAGCCGTGTCGCCAGCGAAGTATTTGTTGCAGGAAAGCATGTCATTATCGGTGGAGAAGTAACCTCGGCAACTGAGCTTAGCATTGAAGGATACAAACAAATCGTTATCGATGCTTTGAAAAAAATCGGCTATAACGGCAACCCACATTTTACAAAAGAAGAGTGTCTTCACCCCGATGATGTAGAGGTACAAGTTCTTCTTAACCGCCAAAGTCCTGATATCAATCAGGGTGTTGATCAAGATGATGGTGAAACAGGCGCAGGCGATCAAGGGATCATGTTCGGTTATGCTGACTGCGAAACTGCTAACTACATGCCAAGTGCCATTACCTATGCTCGTATGCTGATGGAAAAAGTTTATCACTATGCATTAGCACATCCCCACAAGCTCGGTGTTGATATCAAAACCCAAGTAACGATGGATTATGGGGTCAAAGACAACTTTGAAAACTGCAATCCGCAGCATATTCATACGATTGTCGTATCAGCACCTTGTGTCCATACGATGAATATTGAGCAAGTGCGTGAACTGATCATGGAACTTATCCTCGATACAGGTCTTCCGACACAATTGTTTGATCCAAGAACATGTATTATCCATATCAATCCAACAGGTAAATACGTTTCTCACTCGAGTTTACACGACAGTGGTCTAACCGGACGCAAGCTTATCGTAGACAGCTTTGGCGGCTATGCCCCTATCGGTGGTGGGGCACAAAGCTCGAAAGACTACACAAAAGTCGACCGTTCAGGCTTGTATGCAGCCCGATGGATTGCCAAACACATCGTTGCCGCGGAACTGGCCAAAAAATGTGTTGTACAAATATCGTATGCCATCGGTGTTGCTAAACCGACTTCAGTTGCCGTTGATACCTACGGGACCAGTATTGATGGGCTCAATGACGATATCCTTTCCCAGTTTGTAATGGACAACTTCTCCCTAACCCCAAACTGGATCACCAAAAAATTTAATCTTGATCACCCGAGCGAAGAGACTTTTCTTTATGCTGACGTTGCCAGCCGTGGGCAAGTTGGACAGAGTGATTATCCGTGGGAAAAACTGGATGAACTTGAAAAATTTGAATTACTAAAGTAAGGGTTATAATCTTTAATGACTGAATACATTCGAAAACTTCTATCCATACTTACAAAAAAAGATAAAAAGTTTCTATCACTATTATTTGTTTTTACTATTTTTATTTCACTAATTGAGACGATTGGGATTTCGGCGATCATGCCATTTATCTCCGTCGCATCCAATCCAGAGTTAGTAAATGATGGTTACTATAAGCAAGTGTATGATTTCTTTGAATTCAAAGAAAAGAGTAAATTTATTATCACCTTTGGATTTGTACTCATAAGCTTTTATATATTCAGATCACTTTTAAATATAGCATATTCATATCTCTTAAACCGGTTCATATTTGGAACTTATCATAACTTTGCTTTTAAGTTGTTTCAAGGATATATAGGGCTTCCATATAAAAAATTTATCAATCGCAATACAGCAGTTTTAACCAAAACAATTTTAGCTGAAACAAGTTATCTTACTTCGCTTATTCAATACTCGATAATGTTACTTTCAGATTTTTTTACTGTTCTTTTTATATACACTGTTCTTCTTATAGCGAATTTGAAGATGACGCTAATAATAAGCCTTATTTTAGGGGTTAAACTCATTTTCCTCACTAAGACACTCTCCAGAATTATTAAGGTTCAAGGTGAAAAAAGAGCGGTTCTGCAAGAAAAATTTTACCGCATAATCAGTGAAGCGTTTGGTAACTTTAAGATAGTTAAACTTATAGGAAATGAAAAAAACATTCTTGATTCCTTTGCTCAAGCAAGTCACGGGTTTGCAAGAACAAATATAATTAATGGAACAATAGCAAGCATTCCAAAAAATGCATTGGAAACAATAGGATTTTCAGCACTAGTAGGTACGGTAATTTATGTTATATTCAAATACGATAATGTCGCCTTTGTTATACCAATAATTTCGATGTATGCACTTGCTTTATATCGAATACTTCCTTCCATTAACCGTATCATAAACAGTTATAACAATATACTGTTTATACGAAAATCACTAGATATTGTCCACGCTGACTTAGTGTACAACAATGAAGATGAAGGAACTGAAAATATAGATTTTACAAGCGTTATCGAACTTAAAAATATTACTTTCGGTTACGATGGAAAAGACAATGTACTTCATGATATAAATTTATCTATACAAAAAGGTGAAAAAGTTGCTTTTGTTGGCGAGAGTGGAAGTGGAAAATCTACATTAATCGATATTGTAATAGGAATATTTAAACCTTGTTATGGATTACTCACTGTAGATGGTAAAAAATTAACTGTTAATAATATAAAATCGTGGCGTTCTAAAATTGGTTATATACCGCAGTCTATCTATTTATTTGATGGAACAGTGGGTGAAAATGTCTCTTTTGGCAAAAACACAGATGAGGCGAAAATAGTGCATGTATTACAACAAGCTAATGTATGGGACTTTTTAGAATCCAAAAATGGAATTCACACCAAGGTCGGTGAAGGTGGAATTCAACTCAGCGGTGGACAAAAACAGAGAATAGGGATAGCGCGGGCTCTTTATAGTGATCCTGAAATATTAGTTCTTGATGAGGCCACTTCTGCGCTTGACAATGAGACAGAATCTAAAATCATGGAAGAAATTTATAATATCAGTCAAGATAAAACCCTCATTATAATTGCCCATAGACTATCCACTACAGAACGATGCGACAGAATACTTGATTTAAATATATTGAACAAAGGAATATAATGATTAATATTCAAGATTTTACACATAACTATACTCAGCGTTTAATCAAATTATTACATCAAATTGACCCTAACGTTTTAGCATCAATTATTGTATCGTTAGAAAAAACAATAACGGCAGAGTCTAAAATTTATTTAGCTGGAAATGGTGGCAGTGCAGCAACAGCATCGCATATGGTAAATGATTTAGGAGCCGGTTTACGCAGAAGAAAAATTGTTAATTTTGATATCATCAGCTTGGCTGACAATACCCCTGTCACAACTGCGATCGCAAATGACATAGGATATGAGAATATTTTTTATATGCAGCTGGAAGGATTGCTGAAAAAAGATGACCTATTTATCGCTATATCATGCAGTGGAAATTCGGATAATATTTTAAAAGCTGCAAAATACGCTAAAAGTATAGGAGCAACTATTATCGGGATAACAGGCTTTGATGGCGGTGAGCTAAAACACCTAAGCGATATAAACTTTCACGTTGATGCTCCTAGCGGAGAATACGGATTAGTTGAAGATATCCATATGATTCTTGATCATATTATTTATTCCTATTATATTTCCAAAGGTACTCAAAATGTCTGATAAGTTTAAAATAGACAGTCATAAGCTCATTTATCATCCCCAGAGAGTCGCGCAGTGGCTTGCAGCAGAAGGTGATTGGGAAAAAGAAAAAAAAGTTTATCCTTTGTATGTTGAGATTTCTCCTTATGGTGGCTGTAATCACAGATGTACCTTTTGCGGTGTTGATTATATGGGCTACCAAAATATAAAATTAGACACAGATGTTCTCAAAAAACAACTTACCCAAATGGGTCAGCTTGGAGTTAAAAGTATTATGTATGCAGGCGAAGGAGAACCCTTATTGCATAAGGATCTTCCAGAAATAGTTGAGCATACCAAAAAATCCGGCATTGATGTTTCCATAACAACTAATTTTATTCCGGTGAATGCAAAAGGTATTGAAACTTATCTAACGTATGCAAGCTGGATAAAAATTAGTGTCAATGCAGGAACAGCAGCTACCTATGCCGCAATCCATCAAACCAAAGAAGCAGATTTCGATCTGTTGCTAAAAAACTTGGCCCTAGCAGTTGAAGTTAAAAAAGCAAATCAATTAACCTGTACCCTTGGAGCTCAGGCTCTATTACTACCTGAAAATCATCACGAAATGTTCCTACTAGCAAAAACCATGAAAGAGATCGGCTTGGATTATGTTGTGATCAAACCTTACTCCCAACATCTTTTTAGTATCACCAAGCAATACGAAGGGTTGAGCTATTCAGGGATGATGGAATTAGAAGAACAACTCAAAACGCTTAATGATGAAAATTTCAATGTCGTATTTCGTTCAGAGACGATGAAAAAAGTTGAAGAGCCAGCCCCAAGCTATACTACTTGTTACTCAACTCCATTCTTTTGGGGCTATATTTCTACAGACGGTAACTATTATGGATGCAGTTGTTATTTGGCACAAGAGAATTTTTGCTATGGCAACGTTAATGACAGCACCTTTCAGGAGATATGGGAAAGTGACAAAAGAAAGGCGAACTTAGAATTTATTAGAACAAAATTGGATATTTCTCAATGCCGAACCAATTGTCGAATGGATTCGGTGAATCGTTATCTATGGGATTTAAAACATCCAAATGCGCATGTTAATTTTATTTAAAGGACTCGCTTGAAGGCTATAGTAACAGGTGGTGCCGGGTTTATAGGCTCACACATGGTAGATCTTTTGGTCAATAATGGTTATACGGTAACCGTTATCGATAATTTAACCAATGGCCGATTGGAGAATATCACGCACCATAAAGACAATGTAAAATTCATCAATGTTGATATTGGAGATTACAGTATCGATCTTGAAGAATATTTTATAGATGTTGACTATGTATTTCATTATGCTGCCCTAGCCGATATTGTCCCTTCTATCAATAATCCGCTTAAATATCATAAAGCGAATGTTGATGGAACCATTAATGTTTTGGAAGCAGCAAGAAAATCACAAAAATTAAAAAAGTTTGTGTATGCTGCATCATCATCATGTTATGGTATTCCTGATACCTATCCTACCCCAGAAACATCACCAATAGCCCCTGAGTATCCTTATGCACATACAAAAACGGTCGGTGAACAATATGTCCTGCATTGGGGCAATGTTTATAATATGCCTGTAGTATCTATGCGCTTTTTCAATGTCTATGGCATTCGACATAGAACAAGCGGAACATACGGAGCTGTATTTGGAGTTTTCTTAGCACAACTATTAAACAAAAAGCCATTAACGATAGTTGGAGACGGTGAACAAACGAGAGATTTCACCTATGTTACCGATATCGTTGAGGCTTGCTACAGTGCGGCTGTCTCAAATATTGTTCAAGAAGTTTTAAATGTTGGAAGCGGAAATACTTACAGTATCAATTATCTTGTTCAATTACTAGGTGGAGAAAAGGTTCATATTCCTAAGCGCCCGGGTGAACCTGACAGCACTTTTGCAGATATTAGTAAAATTAAAAAAATGCTGGGATGGACGCCTAAAATCACCATTGAAGAAGGTGTCCAGATCATGCTTGATAACATTGAACAATGGCGGGATGCTCCTGTGTGGGATGAAAATTCCATCGAAGAAGCAACAAAAGATTGGTTCGAGTGTTTGGGGAAAGAAAAATAATGCGTACGACTCTTACATCAGAAACGATAAGAAAAAAGACAATCACATTATCTTGTACCAGTGGTGCGGGACATTTGGCACCCGCCCTCTCAACCGTAGAGATGTTAACCGTTCTATTTAGAGATTATTTAAAGTTTGACGAAAAGAACCCACATTTTGATGGAAGAGATCGATTAGTTTTCAGTAAAGGTCACGGTGCTTATGCCTACTATGTCATATTGAATGAATTAGGGTTTATCCCTGATTTTGAACTGGCAAACTTCTATACCGAGGGATCAAGTCTCAAAGGCTGTTTGACGGAAAACAAAGAGTATATGATTGAGGCGTCTACCGGTTCTTTAGGTCATGGTTTACCAATATCTGTCGGAATGGCTCAAGCTTTCAAAATGCAAAATAAAGCCAATAAAGTTGTATGCATCGTCGGTGACGGTGAAATGCAAGAAGGGAGCAACTTTGAAGCATTAGCATTGGCTTATCGTTTTAAATTGGATAATTTATTATTAATTATTGACGCAAATGAGCTTCAGGCCATGGATAGAGTATGTGACGTGGGATTAGACAATAACCGGTTATCCAAAGTCTTAGCCGCATACACCGACAATTTTTCAAAAATAGATGGGCATGATGAAACTGCACTCAAAGAAACATTCAATCGTTTTTTTAAAGACACTAATAGTTCTTTTTCTGTTGTTGTTTGCAATACCATAAAAGGGAAAGGCGTTGAAATACTTGAAAATTCTATAGCCCATCACTTTAGATGCCCTACCCAAGATGGCTATGTTATTGAGGTGAATGATGAGTAAAGTTGCATCAAAACAAGAAGTAATGAAAGAGATTTATAATTATTTCAAAGAAGACAAGGACATGTGCTTACTTGTCGGTGATATGGGTTTTGCCGTATTGGATGATTTTTTTGACAATCATAAAGATAGAACATTCAATACAGGGATAAATGAACAAGGGACCATGAGCATGGCCGCCGGTATGTATTTGGCAGGAATGAAACCTTTATATTATTCCCAAGTACCATTTTTGGTTATGCGCGCGTATGAACAAATTCGATATGATATAAATGAACATAAAATGAATGTAAAACTCATCGGGGTTGGTGCAGACAACTACTTTTCAATGCTCGGTAGAAGTCATTGTATTGATAATGATGATATTGAGATGATGAAAATTTTTAAAAACTTTTTAATTCTTTCGCCAAGCACAGAATCATTGCAAGAAGACATCAAATTGATGTTTGAAACCAATGGGCCTGTGTATTTGAGATGCAGATAACAACCAAGAGGAAATAAAATGGCAACAAAATATTCAAAGTATAAAGTATTTCACTTTCAAGATAAACTTGATTCATTACCTCGAGATATTCAAGATATTAAAGCACCAATACATATTCGAATAAAACCGACTAATGTATGCAATCATGCATGTTGGTACTGTTCTTATCAGAGTCTGGATGATATTCAATTAGCCAAAGATATGGTAGTCAAAGATATGATCCCAAGAGAAAAAATGCTTCAAATAATCGATGACTGTATTGAAATGGGGGTAGAAGCAATAACTTTTAGTGGAGGGGGAGAACCCTTTCTTTATCCACATTTATTGGAAGTGGCTAAAAAGTTATCTAATAGTAATATAAAATTTGCCTCCCTCTCTAATGGGTCTAAATTAAAAGGTGAAATAGCTGAAGTATTTGCACACAATGCAGAATGGTTAAGAATTTCAATTGATGGGTGGGATGATGCAAGTTATGCTGAATATCGCAAGATAAAAGATGGCTCTTTTACAAAACTTATGGATAATATACGAAACTTCAAGAAGATAGGTGGGAAATGTTCTTTAGGAATAAGCTATATTATTGATAATAAGAATTATAAATATGTATACGATGTAATAAAACTAATCAAAGAAACAGGTGCTGATAGCATCAAATTATCTCCATGTATTGTCGATGATGATGGAAAAATAAATAATGAGTATCATAAACCTATTTATGAGGAAACTAAAAAATATATAGAAAAGGCAATAAAAGATTTTTCAAGTGCTACATTTGAAATAAATGATACTTACCATGAACTTGAAGAGAAATTTGATAAAGAATACGAATATTGCCCATATGTACAAATACTTCCTATTATTGGTGCGGATTTAAATGTCTACAGTTGTCAGGATAAAGCATATAACCTTGATACCGGTATTGTTGGAAGTATAAAAGAGGTATCTTTTAAAGATTTCTGGTTTAATGACAAAAATAAATTTTTTATTATTAATCCGTCAAAAGTATGTAATCATCACTGTATCGCGAATGAAAAAAATAAATTGATTTTAGATTATTTAAATATAGATAAAAACCATTTAAGTTTTGTATAACGAAGGACACAATATGGGAATAGAAATAAATTTAATGGAAAACTATCCAAAAACGGCTAGAGATTATTCTCAAAGATTACAAGACAAAACTCCCGAAGACAGAGTTCTTGCTAGAAAATTTGGAAAAGATTTTTTTGATGGGGATAGAAATCATGGGTATGGCGGCTTTAACTATAACCCCAGATTTTGGGAACCTGTAATTCCAACTTTTAAAGAATATTACAACCTAGATCAAAACAGTAAAATATTAGATATTGGATGTGCAAAAGGCTTTATGCTTTACGACTTCCAAAGATTGATACCAGGGATAACAATTCAAGGGATAGATATTTCTGAATATGCAATTTCCAATGCACTAGAAGAGGTAAAAGAACATTTGATGGTAGCAGATGCCCGAGCGTTACCTTTTGAGGACAACAGCTTCGATCTAGTTGTTTCAATAACAACATTGCATAATTTAGATAAAAATGACATGAAAATTGCATTAAAAGAAATCATGAGAGTCACCAAGAAGGATGCATTTATTACTCTTGATGCGTATAGGAATGAAGAGGAAAAGCTAAGAATGGAAGCCTGGAACTTAACTGCGCTGACCATGATGCATACGGATGAATGGAAAGAATTTTTTGAGGAAGTGGGCTATAATGCTGATTACTACTGGTTTAATCCGTAAGTGTTTACTATAATATATCCAATAAAGGGAAGAAAGTGGAAATCAACAGAGATATAAACAAATTTGCAGAACTTGGGTATGTAGTGTTAGATTTGTATTCATTAGAGTATTTAAATAAATTCAAGGTTCTTATCCTGAATAAAATGAGAGAGATACTTCAAAACGAATCCATTACACTTGAAAATTTTCATAAATGTGATATCTCAGACAGTGACAAAATAGACTTACAGTATCAAATCAATAAAATGATTTGGGATCAGCAGCTTCATATTAAAATTATTGAAGACAACATAAATATATATCATGACATGATTGGCAAAGATTTAGACATTCAAAGCCAACCTTATCTAAGAATAGCAAGACCAAATGCCCCTCAAGACAATATTGGCTTTCATCGGGATGGAATGTATGGAAATAGTGCGTATGAGATTTCAAATTTCATACCGTTGGTTGATTTGGATGAAAACAATGCTTTACTTATTGAGCCTAGCTCTCATAAAAGAGGTGAAATCCCATATGAAAAAGTAAAAAGTGCAGATGTAAACAAAGGTGACGTTAAAAATCAGCTAGGATTCCCTTATGCTCCTAAAATAATTGATAAAAATTACACAATAAATAAGGTGCCAATCCCTCTAAAATACGGACAAGTCTTGATTTTTGGATTGGGAGTAATTCATGGGCAGGAAATCAACCGATCCCATAATACGAGATGGAGCCTTGATACAAGAGTAAAAAATAGCTTTGCAAGAAGTGGAACAAAAGAAGGATATTTTATAAAACTTTCAAGTGGTCCAGTAGCCGAATGCGCAGAAATATTTTATACTAACAATGAAGATGGTGAATAGGTAGCCATTTAGCTTAAAAAATAACAAGGAATTATTAAAATGAAATGTCGTTTATGTGGTGAAAAAAATGTTCAATTGCTTATAAACTTTGGAGAGCAGCCCATTGTCCATAATCTAAAAAAAACTGTCGATGAAATATCAAAAAAATATTCTTTCAAATTGGGGCATTGCACTAATTGTGACCTTTTACAGCTTATTGATTGTATTGATCCTAATATTTTGTATGAAAATTATTTCACATTGAGTAGTTGGAAGAATCAACCTCACGTAGAACGTTTAATAACTGTAATGGAAGATATAACAGGGATTCAAAAAGATTCAAATATACTTGAAATCGGGTGTAATGACGGTAGTTTTTTACAAAAACTCAATGAATTAAATTATAAAAAATTATTTGGCATCGAACCAACTAATGATGCCTATAATGCTGCCATTACTAAATTACCTAATATTCATCATGGTTTTTTCGGCAAAGATACAGCTCAAACATTGTATAAAAAGAATTTTTTTGATGTGGTAGTTACAAGGCAAGTATTGGAACATATTACTGATTTAGAAGATTTTTTGCAAGGTATAAACCTTATCCTCAGCGATGAGGGGCACCTTATAATTGAGGTTCCGGATTCTAATTGGAATTTAGAACACTTGGATTATGCACTGTGGGAAGAACATGTGAATTATTTTACAAAAAGCACTCTAGAAAAGCTTTTAGCATTGCATGGCTTTAGTATTATTCATTACGAAACAACATTATTTTCCGGTAAGGCATTAACAGTTTTTTGCCAAAGAAACAAAGATATAAAGAATTCAGTCATCGCAAGCACTGATAAAGAAAAAATAGAGAAATATAAAAATGAATGGCCTGAATTTAAAGATGGGCTCAGAAAGTTTTTACTCTCGCAAGAGAAGCCGATTGTAATCTATGGCTGCGGCGCACGATCCTCGACATTTCTAAATTTTACGTCTATTGGCGATTTAATAGAAGCCTTTATCGATGATCAACCTGAAAAACAAAATCTTTTAGTTCCAGGAAGCGATATCCCGATAAAACCATGGGATGAAAAATATAGAAACTATACTATTTTACTTGGTGTCAATACTGAGAATGAGCATAAAGTAATTCAAAAACGGCAATTGGATAAAAAATCGACATATTCTGTCCTGCCACCGTCATCTCTTATCCCAGAGTTTTGGAATAAGCTTATTCATGATTAATTTAGATACGCAACGTAAGGAAACATCAGAAGTTTATTTATCGAATGAAAATCATATAAAAATTAATTCTGATGATATGCAAAACTTAATTACCTTAGCAAAAAAGAATACCAGAGAAAGAGTTCGCTTTTGCTCTCATTCTTCAGCAGATGAGATTGTGCATGAAATGTTTATTGTGCATCCAAAAGATGCATACGTAAGACCTCATAAACATATCAATAAATCTGAATCTATGATTGTATTGGAAGGTGAAGTTGATTATATTATATTTGATGAATATGGCAATATTTCAGATATTGAATCTATGGGGGATTATAAAAGTGGTAAAACTTTTTATACACGTATAAATAGTGAAGAATATCACTCACTTGTCATACATTCAGAATGGCTTGTTTTTTTAGAGATAACAAAAGGGCCGTTTAATAAAGAAGAGACTCTCTTTGCTCCCTGGAGTCCAATTGAATCTGAAAGTGAAGAGATAAAAGCATTTATGAATAAATTAAAGGATGATAGTAAAATATGAAAGAATTTTATAAACGTGATTCATGTCGATTGTGCGGAAGTAAGCATTTAGATTTGGCTTTACCTCTTAAAAAAAGCCCCTTATGCGATGCGTATATTAAAGAAAAAAAAGAACAGACCTTTTATGATTTAAATTTATACTTATGTAAAGAGTGTTCCTTTGTGCAAATAGACACAGTAATAGACCCGGAAGTAATATACAGAGATTATATCTATGTTACAACAAGTTCATTAGGACTAGTGGAGCATTTTGAAAAATATGCACATGAAGTATGCGACTTTTTAAAACTCACGGAGTCAAATCTCACCGTTGATATTGGAAGTAATGAAGGGACGCTACTAAGCTATTTTAAATCGATAGGTCACAAAGTTTTAGGAATAGAACCTTCGTTTAAAGCTGCAGAAATCGCCAATCAAACTGGGATCAATACGCTTCCTGATTTTTTTAATGAAGAATTAGCAAAGAAGATCATTGACAATTATTCACATGCTGATTTAATAACGATTAATAATCTATATGCAAATATAGATGACTTGGAGAATTTCACAAAAGGTGTTGAATTTCTTTTGTCAAAAGATGGTGTTTTAGTCATAGAATCATCTTACCTTCTTGATATGATAAATAATATGGTTTTTGATTTTATTTACCATGAACACTTATCTTACTTTTCCATTTTACCGCTTATGACATTTTTTAAGAAATTTAATATGAAACTAATAAACCTTCAAGAAGTTGGTACCAAAGGTGGCTCTATGCGATACTTCTTTGCCAAAGAAGGGTCCAAATGGAATGTTCATCAATCCGTTGAAGTACTTGGCAAAAAAGAAAAAGATGCTAATGTAGGATTGACCTTATTTCAAAAGTGGGAAGAAAAAATCAATAGAGAGAAAGAAAACTTATTAGAATATTTAAAACCTTATAAAGGAAAGAAGATTGTAGGTTATGGGGCAAGTGCGACATCTACAACTTTGATTTCACATTTTGGTTTACATGAATACTTCAGCTACTTAGTGGATGAAAATCCAGGAAAAATAGATACCTTTAGTCCTGGTTATCATATTCCTGTGTATGGCCCTGAAATTTTAAACGAAGACGGCATTGATGTTTTAATTATATTAGCATGGCGCTATAAAGAGAACATATTACGCAAACTCCCCAACCTAAATGCTAAAATTATCATTCCTCTACCATATTTTGAGGTACTTGCATAATGGCACATACCATTAATTGGTGGAGAACCGATTTTATTGAGGATGAAATCGAACACATCGCCGCTTCAATAAGGAACAAATGTGTTTCTCAGGGCAAAGTAACCGAAGAATTTGAAAATAAAATATGCGAACTTTTGGGCGTAGAACATACGATTTGTGTCTCAAGTGGAAGTGTTGCTCTACTAGCTTCTTTAATGGCTGCAGGAGTACAATGTGGCGATGAAGTGATTGTCCCCAATCGAACCTGGATAGCAACCGCACATGCCGTACATATTTTAGGTGCTAAACCAATATTTGTAGATGTGGAAGAGAATCGCCCGATTATCGATAGCTCAAAAATTGAAGAAAAGATTACAAAAAAAACAAAAGCAATTATGCCGGTAGCGCTAAATGGCCGTTCTCCGAATATGCGCGAGATAAATAGGATTGCAAAAAAATACAATCTTTTTGTGATTGAAGATGCTGCACAAGCAATATATTCTAGAAACACTGATGGATATTTAGGGACTCAATCAGATATGGGATGCTTTTCGCTGTCTGTTGCCAAAGCTATCAATACCGGGCAGGGTGGATTTGTTGTTACGAATAATTATGAGTTGGCCAATAGATTAAGAGCTATAAGAACGCACGGTGTAGAAAATGTAAAAGACCCTAATAGTTGGGTGATGCCAGGCTTCAATTTTAGATATACCGATGTTTTAGCTTCCATTGGATTGGAGCAGTTAAAAAGAATCGATGCAAAAGTCAATCACATTAAAACAATATACTCAATGTATGAAGAAGGTTTAAAATCTACCCCTCTAAACCTAATAAAAGTCGATATAGAAGGTGGTGAGATACCAGTCTATAATGAATTTTTAGTCGATCATAGAGATACTTTTATCCGAAAACTAGAAGAAAAAGGGATTGAAACAAGACCTTTTTACCCCAATATGAATGATGCGATTTACTTTAAGCAACAAAGCTTATCATTTCCGAATTCCTTAAAATATGGATCTAACGGCGTGTATCTGCCAAGCGGCCCGAATCAACCTCTTGAAAATATTGAATATGTCATTAAAACAATAAAAAATATCTAAAAATGATAGGAATGAAATACGCAGTTTTAGGTACATCGTTTTTTACAATTAAGCTAGCAGAAGGTGTGCTTCATTCTGGAAATCAGCTTTGTGCATTAATATCAATGCCAAGAGAAACATTGCCTATAAACTCAGCAGATATTGAAAGTTTTGCCAAAAATAACAATGTAATGTATTTTGAGTTTGAAGATATTAACTCTCAAGAGTCTGTTGATACGCTTAAAAATTTAAATATTGATATCATCGTATCTTCTTGGCCAAAAATCATTAAAAATGAAATTTTAACTCTTCCAAAACTTTTAGTGGGAACACATCCAACAAATTTACCTCACAATAGAGGAAGACACCCTTTGCATTGGCTATTAGCTCTTGGGATTAAAGAGACTAAACAGAGTTTTTTCTGGATGGATAGTGGTATTGATAGTGGAAAAATTCTTCTTCAACTGCCAATTGAGATAGAAAAGCATGATGATATAAATACATTAAATCAAAAAGCTGCAGCAGTTGCTTATACTGGCATAAAAACAATATGTAAACAAATCGAAAATTCTACCTTAGATATGAAACAACAAGAAGGAGTCCCAAATTATTGGAGAGCTAGAAATATCTTTGATTCAATAATAGATTTGAGAATGGGCTCAGAAGCCATTATAAATCATGTAAAATCTTTTACCCATCCATATCCTTGCGCCAAATTAATATTCAAAAAAGAAATTATTAGTATCCTGGAAGCTGAAGTTTTTGAACAAGATGAAGAATGGGTCAAAAATATGGAATATGGAAAAATATATTTAATCAATGGGCAATCTATAGTAGTAAAGTGCTGTGATTCACTGATAAAATTAATTGTAAAAAATATGCCCGCATCTATGGCTCACCTAAATCCTAAAGAAAGATATATTTATCCACCAGCATATTATATACAGCATTACGATTTACATTTATAACTATAAGGAAAAATTTGCAAATGCCAAAAGATCTTTTTACAATTTCAAAAAAAAGTTTATATTTAATTATATACCCTTTCATATATTTACTCTTCGTTACTCTGAACCTCTTCAAGCCCGTGAAAGTATCCTTACTTATTACAGCAAGAATAGGCCATTTAGCTCTTAATACAGAGGCGTTTCTTAGAAATATAAATTTAAAAGATATGGGGGAAAAGCAATTTACAATATTTCTAGCAGATAAAAATAATATTGCAAATCATGCTTTATATCATATGTGGGGGAAAAATATTTTTATTGTCGATAATAGAATTTTACGAATACTGCTAACCCCTCTTGTGTATTTTTCTTCTAGATTTTATCAGGAGACTCCTATTGATAGCAATGAATACGATCTCTTTAATAATACTATGCCCTCGCTCAAATTAAGTATAGATGATGAAGAAAAAGGGAAGAAAATACTTGCGAAAATGGGGTTGGGCAAAGAAGATTGGTTTGTTTGCATTTTTGCGCGAGACAGTGCTTATCTTAAGAAACTATATCCTGAGACAGATACATCGTATCATGATTATAGAGATGCCGATATCAACACATACATTGAAGCAGCAAGCTACATAATAGATCAAGGTGGATGGGTCATCAGAAGCGGGAATTTAGTAGAACATAAAATGGCTTTTACACACGAGAAATTTATAGATTACCCATTTAGTGAATATAACAGTGACTTCATGGATGTTTTCTTACAAATAAAAGCAAAAATGGTAATAGGAACACCATCAGGGATAACAGATGTAGCGGCAATCTTCGATACCCCATTTTGCGGAGTCAATATTATGCCTATCGATTATGGACCCATCTCAAAAAATAGTATTTTTATACCAAAAAAACTAAGAGAAAAATCAACTAAAGACTTTTTGCCTTTAGCTAAGTATTTTGATCTTTTAGACTCCATAGAGCTAGATAAACAGGCTGTATATGAATATTATTCAACACAGTTTTATCGTAATAATAATTTAGAAATTGTAAATAATACGTCAGAAGAAATATTAGATCTATGCAAAGAAATGCTTGAAAAACTAAATGGTGAAAGTCAAAAAACTGAAAAAGACGAAAAGTTGCAGAATCAATATCAATTAATACATTCAAGATCCCTTCAGTATGGGGAAGTTAAAACACCAATAGGTAAAGAATTTTTAAAGAAAAATGAGTGGTATATTAAATGAATAAAACTGGAAAAACAGTATTCGTACATGGAAAATTCGAGGTTCTTCATCCCGGACATCAAAGGCTATTGAAATTTGCCAAAGAAAGCGGAGATATTTTAGAAGTAGGTGTTTATGCAGATTCTCTCGGAAAATATTTTGTCCCCGAAGATCTAAGGCTTGAGGCCGTACAATCATCAATATTTGTAGACAAAGCGGTTCTTCTCGATACCACCCCTGAAGAATATATTAAAAAAACAAAACCTGATATTGTAGTAAAAGGCAATGAGCATGAAACTCACTTCAATCCTGAATTGGAAATTTTAAAAGAGTATGGTGGAAAATTAATCTTTAGTTCCGGGGACAGCAGATTCTCATCCATAGAACTTTTAAGGGCGGAGCTTCAAAATATAGACCTCTCATCAATCCACAAACCTATAGATTTTTGCGATAGACATCACTTCAAATATACAGAATTAAAAACAATCGTAAATCGTTTTGATACTCTCAAAACGATTGTCATCGGCGATACAATTATTGATGAATACATTGCATGTGAAGCCCTCGGAATGAGTCAAGAGGATCCGACTATAGTTGTATCCCCTTTATTTAGCGAAAAATATCTAGGTGGAGCCGGGATTGTTGCAGCCCATACCAAAGGGCTAGGATCCAAGGTTAGTTTTTTTACGGTTTTAGGATGCGATGAAGCTTCTGAATTTGCAAAAGAGAAACTCGTTGAATATGGAATAACTTTTTTTTGCTATCCTGATGATACACGGCCAACAAATCTTAAGCAACGATTTCGTGCCGGAAATAAAACACTGCTAAGGGTCAACCACCTCAAGCAGCATCATATATCCATTGAACATCAAGCGGCCATATTAAAAGATTTAGAAGAAGAGATAAAAGATGCTCAGGTACTCATATTTTCAGACTTCAGTTATGGGTGTTTACCGCAAACATTAGTCAATAGTATTATCGATTTAGGCAAGAAACATGATGTTATTATGTGTGCGGACAGTCAATCTTCTTCACAAACCGGAGATATTTCTCGGTTTAACGATATGACTTTGGTTACACCAACAGAGCGCGAGATACGACTCGCAGTCGATGATTTTGAATCAGGGCTTATTGTTCTGTCCGATAAATTAAAAGTAAAATCAAATCCCCGCAATATATTTATTACATTAGCCTCCGAAGGTGTAATCATTAATAAATATAATTCGAACGATGAGTTTTTTACCGATAGACTGCCGGCTATGAATAATAATCCCAAAGATGTTGCGGGTGCAGGGGATTCCATGATATCTACTGCATCTTTGGCTCTGGCCGTAGGGGCAACTATATGGGAGGCGTCTTATCTCGCCTCCATAGCTGCAGCCTGCCAAGTGAGCAGGATCGGTAATTTACCACTTCAAAAAGCCGATATTCTTAAAGAGTTAGATATATGAAAAGAGCTCTTTTACTCGCTGCCGGACTTGGTACTAGGCTTAGACCGATAACCGATAAAATACAAAAATGCCTTGTTCCAATAGATGGCAAACCTCTTATAGAATATTGGCTTGACTCTCTGTCGAAAGCAGGAGTCGAAGAATTTCTCATCAATACTCACTATTTTGCCGAACAGATGGAAATGTATGTTGAAAATTCCAAGTATAAAGATGCTATAACGCTCGTTCATGAAGATGAACTTTTACTGACTGGTGGCACAATATTAGCCAATAAGGATTTTTTCAAACATGACTCCTTTTTGGTAGTTCATGCCGACAATCTCTGCCTATGTGATTTTAAACAGTTTTTTGAGACACATGATCATAGACCTAAAAAATGTGATATTACTATGATGACATTTGAAACCGATGTCCCGCAAAGTTGCGGAATTGTCGATTTGGATGAGAAAAACGTTGTAATTGGTTTTTATGAAAAGGTACTCAACCCTCCTTCCAACCTCGCAAATGGTGCTGTATATATCTTTGAACCCTCGGTTATTGAATACATGGAAAATCTTCATAAAAAAATAATTGATATAAGCACTGAAGTATTACCGAATTATATTGGGAAGATAAATACCTTCAAAAATGATATTTATCATAGGGACATAGGAACAATAGAAAGCTACGCTTTGGCACAGATTGAAATAAAAAATTACCTATAAAATAGACTAGAGGATCGTTAAATGAATAAAAATTCATCTGTAAAAATACATGAAATACCAAAGTTTACCAATAGAGCTTTACAATGCGAGCATACGGTAATCAAAAAAAGAATTGAATATCTTGATTCTTTGGATTATAAAGTTTATTCACATCAAGAATGTAGTATCAATCAGAATATACCTGTATTCACAATCGTATTGACCATATATGATGCGAATATTAGCTATATCAAAGACAGCTTGGAAAGTGTCTTGTCTCAAACATATAAAAATACAGAGATAATACTAATAAATAATGGTGCGAAAGGAGTGGTTCACGAATTAATAAAAGATAATTTTTTAAATAATAAAAATGTTAAATTCATTGATGTAGCATATCATCAGTACAATCCATTACTGAATGATTTAGAAGATCCGATTCCTAATTTATGGAATGCAGGCTTATTCTGTTCCGTTGGAAATTATATATACTTTTTATCATATGATGATATTTTATCCAGTGATTATGTCGAAAAAATGGTTAACCTTTTTATGAATAATTCAGAGTGTCAAACTGCGGCACCATCGGTGGTTAGCATTAATAACGAAGGTGAAATAAATAAAGAAAGAACTTATTTTTTAAAAATGCATAATAAAAGGTATTTATACACCAATGGTATTGAACTTGCAAAAGACTTTATGAATAAAGGAGAAAAGATTCTTTCACCAGGTGGGGTGTTAGCATCAAAATCTGATTTGGTTTTTCATTGCGGAGGGTTCGATAATATAAACGATCAAAGTCAGATTTTCAAATTTGCCGTGCATGGAGATTCTGGATTTGATGAATCAGCAAAACTTTATTGGAGGCACCATGAGGCGCAGGCCAATAAAAAACAAACAAAAAAAGGCTTGATTTATTATAGAAACTACAGTGAATTTTCTGAATTGTACAACATATATAAACTGCATAATGAAATAGGTGGAGAAGATTTCGCGAAAGATTTTGAAAAATACATTCATGACTTAGCGGTAAATGGCGCAATAGATAGCTTTAGAGACTCTTATTTAAATCATGGTATTATAGCAGGAATTCATGCACTGATAGAAACATACAATCAGTGTCCAAAAGATGTTTTCAAAAGAATATTACACTACACACTAAAGGATTTTCCAAAAATGCTCTTGATAAATTATGCCCCGAAATTATTTCGTAATAAATTACGTAATCTTAAATATCGTTTTTTGCAATCAGCTTTCTTTAAAATACGGCTTTTGACTCACCTAAAAAAAGATCGTTTACACTATCCAGAGTACAGTGAATTGGATGCGCAGGGTGTCGATTTTACATTTATTGAATATAGACAAAAAACCACACCTCCAAATTTGATACTTCATGATATTTCAAATAAAGTGGTCCATTTACTTAATAAAGAGTGGCTTGAGCGTAAAGATAATATAGAAGAAGATCTAAATTTTGTTTTCGACTACAATAATCATTACTTGCTATTAAGTGCCTTGGCGCAAGTTAGAGGGGCCAGTAATATTGTCGAAATAGGAACTGCTGCTGGTACTTCACTTTGGGCATGGTTGCGTTCTGATTCCGTTAAACTAGTTAACACTTGGGATATTAATCCACTTGCTACCAATAAAGGCTGGTTTTCTAATGAAAAACATATGAAACTAGTAGAGGACTCAATTTATTCTGACACACGATGGAAGCAACACATAGAAAATCTCACAGATTCTGAAGTATGGTCTAACAAAAAACATTTATTTGAAAATGCAGATATCATCTTCATAGATGGACCACATGATGGTATTTTTGAAGATAAGCTGCTTGGAAATATATTAAACCTTAAAAATGAAAAAGACATTCTTTTAGTATTTGATGATATTTTACTTAGTTCTATGATTGATTTTTGGCATATGTTAGCGCTGCCTAAATTGGACATAACATCAATTGGTCACCAATCTGGTACTGGTTTAGCACTATTGGAACCTCACCTAATGAGAAAATAATTTATACTTTATTGATGAAAGAGGTCTACAATGAATGCATATAATATGTTAGATTTGATAGGCAGAAATACCGAATTATTTGTCCAAGATGTAGAAAACTGTAAAAAACAATTAGCTAATATAATTTCCTCCTCAAAATTTTTAGTTATCGGAGGAGCCGGTTCGATCGGGCAGGCAGTCACCAAAGAGATTTTCAAACGCAATCCTAAAAAACTTCATGTCGTCGATATCAGTGAAAACAATATGGTCGAACTGGTACGGGATATACGAAGTTCATTCGGCTATATTGACGGAGATTTTCAAACCTTTGCTCTGGATATCGGATCAATAGAATACGATGCGTTTATCGAGGCAGATGGAAAATACGATTATGTGTTAAACCTCTCAGCTCTTAAGCACGTCCGCAGTGAAAAAGACCCGTTTACCTTGATGCGGATGGTTGACGTCAATATTTTCAATACCGATAAAACACTGCAGCAATCGATCCAAAAAGGGACGAAAAAATACTTTTGTGTTTCCACAGACAAAGCGGCCAATCCCGTCAATATGATGGGAGCAAGCAAACGGATCATGGAGATGTTTTTGATGCGCAGAAGCCGTGAGATCGCAATTTCAACGGCACGTTTCGCCAATGTCGCATTCAGTGATGGCTCACTGCTTCACGGATTTAATCAGCGTATCCAAAAACGCCAGCCGATTGTCGCCCCCAATGACATAAAACGTTATTTTGTTACCCCGCAAGAATCAGGAGAACTATGCCTGATGTCTTGTATCTTCGGTGGTAACCGCGACATCTTTTTCCCAAAACTCAGCGAAGCGCTTCACTTGATCACGTTTGCCGAGATCGCCGTGAGATATCTAGAAAATCTTGGATTCAAACCCTATTTGTGCGAGAGCGAAGAGGAAGCGAGAGCTTTAGCTGCGACATTACCCGATCAAGGCCAATGGCCGTGTCTTTTTACCGCCAGCGATACGACGGGTGAAAAAGATTTTGAGGAATTTTTTACTGAGAATGAGACACTAGATATGGAAAAATTTCATAATCTCGGAGTCATTAAAAATGAACCGCTCTATGATGAATCAAAGCTAAACCATTTTACCGACACGATCCATAAAATGAAAAACGCACGCGCATGGACAAAAGATCAGATTGTCGAGCTGTTTTTTGAGATGATCCCTGCTTTCGGTCATAAAGAGACAGGCAAATATCTTGACGGGAAGATGTAATGTTTCAAGAGAGCGTCGATTTCATTCAAAACCTTTATAAAACAAAAGAGTTTATCCCTCTTCATGAACCCCGTTTTACCGGAAATGAAAAAAAATATTTGAATGAATGTATCGACTCTACCTTTGTTTCCAGTGTTGGCAAATTCGTCGACCAATTTGAAACTGAGTTCGCACGTACTGTTGGCTCCAAGTATGCCGTTGCTACGGTCAACGGAACCGCTGCTTTGCATATATCCTTGATCTTAGCCGGAGTAGAACGCGATGATGAAGTGATTACACAGCCACTTACATTTATCGCGACAGCAAATGCGATCAGCTATATCGGGGCAAAACCAATCTTTCTGGATGTAGATTTAGCGACAATGGGACTCAGCCCTGTTGCCTTAAAAACCTTTTTGGAACAAGAGTGCATTGTATCGGACAAAAAATGCATCAACCGCTCAACCGGAAAAACAATCAAAGCGTGTGTGCCGATGCATACATTCGGACATCCGTGCCGTATCGATGAGATTAAAACACTGTGTGATGAGTGGCATATTTCTTTGGTAGAAGATGCCGCAGAGTCTCTTGGAAGCACTTACAAAGAGAAACATACCGGAACATTTGGTCTCTTAGGGGCATTCAGTTTCAACGGCAATAAGATTATCACGAGTGGTGGCGGCGGTGTTATTGTTACCGATGATGAAGTGCTGGCGAAGCGGGCCAAACACATCACAACAACTGCAAAGATCCCTCACAAATGGGAATACGTTCACGACGAGATTGCCTACAATTACCGCCTTCCAAATCTCAACGCTGCCCTTCTCTGTGCTCAACTCGAACAGCTTCAGGGCTTTTTGAACAATAAAAGAAAATTAGCATCTGAATATCGAGAGTTTTTTAAATCTCAAAATATTCGATATATTCAAGAACCGCAGGAGAGCCGGTCAAACTACTGGCTAAATGCCGTTCTTTTGGATGATTTGAAGCAGCGTAATGAATTTTTAGACTATACCAACAATCATGGCGTAATGACACGCCCAATTTGGGCGCTGATGAATAAGCTTGAAATGTTCAAGTCGTGCCAGTGTGATACGTTAACAAATGCTTTCTTTTTGGAAGAACGCATCGTCAATATCCCGAGCAGTGCGAGGCAATAAAATGAAACCTATAGATTTTTTTCCGCGATTTAATGAATTGGACCCAGAAGCTTTCAATGTAGATTTCCATTTGCACTCTACCTGGACGGATGGGAAAAACACTGTCTCCGAAATCATCGAGAGTGCAAAAACCCATGGATTGCACTCCATTGCAATCACTGACCATATACGAAGAGAATCGACGTATTTTAGTGAATATCAAAAAGAGATTGACTACTTGAATCATCAAGAAGAAGAGCTAAATGTATATGTAGGCTTTGAAGCCAAAGTAGCGGACTTTAGCGGCAACATCGATGTTCATAAAGACGTTGTTCAAAAAGCGGATATAGCGATTGTGAGTGTACATCGATATCCACTTGGCAGTAATTTGTATGATGCCTCAGAGTTTAAGCAAAACATTGCCCAGGAAATAGAATTGGAATTGAGCTTGGCTGCATTAAAAAAGGGCGGGTTTAATGTTTTAGGCCATCCAGGCGGTATGTCATTGAGCTTTTTTAAAGAGTTTCCTACCCTTTTTTTTGAAGAACTAATAGCCGAGTGTATAAAAAATGACATTGCGTTCGATTTTAACGGCAGATATCACGCCAGAGTCATTGACCAATTGCATCCATTACTGAAAAAATATAATCCTCGCGTGTCAATAGGAACAGATTCCCATAATATAAATCCTATGGGCAAATGGAATAAACAATTAAGGGAATATGTAGCATGAACGTCATAGGAATTACCGGAACAGGTTCACTCGTCGGGCAGGCAATCATTAAATCGATAAAACAGTCGTCTTTTAAAAACAATAAACTGATCGGAATGGATTATTTTGAAGATACCATCGGTTCGTATTGGGTAGATAAAAACTATTTGCTGCCCGACATTTTAAAAGAACAAAAACTATACCACACATGGATAGCTACTATTATTGATATTATTAAAAAAGAAAGCATTCGAGTGCTATTTATAGGTGTCGACTTTGAGTTGATTTTATTCGCTCAATACAAAAAGTTAATAGAAGAAACAACAAACTGCACAGTAATGGTTAGCTCAGAAGAGTGCATAAAAATCGCCGATGACAAATATCTGACATATCAGTTTTTAAAAAAGAATGATTTATTTTATCCAAAATCATTTACTTCGGATGAATTTGAAGAAGCTATTAAGGCCAAAGAAATTCTATTTCCCACTATTCTAAAACCAAAAAAAGGGTATCGAAGCAGGGATGTCTACATCGTTCAAAATCAAGATGAGCTGTTCTTAAAAGCTGAAAAGATAGAAGAACCAATAGTGCAGGAGATGATAGGAAATAGTCAAACTGAGTATACATGCGGTGTTATCGTCATAAAGGACATAACAAAGACCATAGTATTAAGAAGAGAGCTTAAAGATGGTAATACCTCGGCTGCCTATTATCAAAAAGACTCTCCAGAAATCATCACGCAATATATCCTAGATGTGTCTAAAAAATTAGATATATTAGGCGTGTGTAATTTTCAATTACGGTTAGACGACAACGGGATCCCGAAAATTTTTGAAATAAACGCCAGACATTCCGGTACAACGTTCATGCGCGCTCTTTTCGGATTCAATGAAATAGAGTTCATTTTGGAGCTATTGTTGAACAATAAAGTTATAGACTTTGATTTAAAAGAAGGAATGGTGAAGCGGTATTCTGAAGAAATGTTCATCAAGAAAAATCAATGACGATTCTGATTGTCGGAGCTTCAGGATTTATCGGCAGGCATTTATGTGAAAATCTTGGGAAGACCCACCGCGTTATTGGAGTTGTAAAGCAAAATACCGACTTACTTGGCTGCGAACAAATTATTAAATGCGACCTCTTGAACAAAGAACGAACAGTAGAAATATTGCAAAAAGAGGTGCATTGCCGGATTGATATTCTGATTAATCTAGCAAGTAAACTTGTCGGGGTAGAAACAGCTGAAGATATCCAGGTATTGCTGGATAATATAAAAATGACTGAGTCTATCGTTGAAATTTCAAAAAAGTTGGCGATACAAAAATTGATAAACTTTTCCTCAATAGCCGTATATCCAAACACGGACGGCACGTTTTCGGAAGAGTCTCCTGTTTGGATGGCGTCTAACAGTGAATGTTTATACGGCCTTTCAAAATTTTGCAGCGAGAATATTTTGGATTACTTGCTAAAAAACCGGGGCACGTCAATCATCCACCTGCGATTAGCACAAGTGCATGGAGATGGAATGCGCGAAGATAGGATTATGTCCATGATGCGAAATGAGCTTGTTGAGAAAAACCAAATTACGGTTTTCGGGAATGGAGAAAGAATCAGCAACTTTATCTCCATTGAAAAGGTATGCCGAATTATTGAAGCATTATTGAATTCTACAGCTCAAGGCGTCTATAATCTTGGTGACGAAAATTTGAGTTATGAAGAGTTGGCGAAGCGCATTATCAAAAAAAGCGGGATAAATGGCAAAATTGTATTGGAAGACAAAGGCTCAAAAGCCAAGTTTTTTTTAGATTCATCTAAATTGGGTCAACTGATAAAATCTCATACAACAGTAATAAAGTGAGTTGCAATGCGTATGAAAATCAATAAAGGAAATGATGAGATGAAAGTATTTTCTACCTTTATAATTGCGGAAGCCGGTGTTAACCATAATGGAAGTCTCGACTTGGCTAAAAAGCTTGTTAACGTAGCAAAAGAAGCGGGTGCTGATGCCGTGAAATTTCAAACTTTCAAAGCTGAAAAAGTGATCAGCAAATACGCACAAAAAGCGGAGTATCAAAAAGCGACCACCGATAGCGAAGAATCACAATTGGATATGGTCAAAAAATTAGAGCTTTCTGCGCAAGATCATCATGAGCTTATTTCATACTGCAAGAATAAAAACATCATGTTTTTGTCGACTCCGTTTGACCATGACAGCATTGACCTGCTCTGCGAGCTTGGTCTTGAGATATTTAAAATTCCAAGCGGAGAAATTACGAATCTTCCCTATCTGCGCCACATCGGGTCTTTGGATAAACACGTGATTCTTTCCACCGGAATGGCGGATTTGGGTGAAATTGAAGATGCCTTAGATATTTTGACCGCATCGGGAACATCGAAAGAACAAATCACTGTCTTACATGCGACGACGGAATATCCCTGCCCTATTGAGGATGTCAACCTGAAGGCCATGCAGACGATTGCGAAAGCTTTTGGAGTAAAAGTTGGCTATTCGGATCATACCAACGGCATTGAAATCCCAATTGCAGCAGTAGCGATGGGGGCATCGGTCATCGAAAAACATTTTACCCTGGATAAAAAGATGGAGGGCCCCGACCACAAAGCGAGCCTGGAACCCGATGAACTGAATGCGATGGTTGCGGGGATACGAAACATTGAAAAAGCATTGGGTAACGGAATCAAAAAACCCAGTAAAAGCGAAGCGAAAAATATGGTCATAGCCCGTAAAAGTCTTGTTGCATCATGTGCAATCGCAAAAGGGGAAATCCTGAACGCAGAAAACATTACGGTAAAACGGCCAGGCAACGGCATTAACCCGATGCAGTTCGACGAAATCATCGGGATGGTTGCTAAAAAAGATTACTGCGAAGATGAGCTGATATGAAAAAAGTCTGTGTCGTTACTGGAACCCGTGCGGAATACGGTCAGCTGTATTGGCTGATGAAAGAGATCGAAGCCGATCCGGCTTTGAAGCTGCAGCTGATCGTCACGGGAATGCATCTCAGCCCGGAGTTCGGTCTGACGTACAAAGATATCGAAAAAGAATTCGCAATTGATAAAAAAATCGAAATGCTGTTATCAAGCGATACCTCTACAGGGGTTTCCAAATCGATGGGATTGGCGCAGATCTCTTTTGCGGAAAGCTTTGAAGAGCTAAAGCCAGATGTAGTGGTCGTTCTAGGTGACCGGTATGAGATATTCAGTGCCGTCAGCGCGGCGATGATCGCACGCCTTCCGATTGCCCATTTGCACGGAGGCGAAACGACGGAAGGGGCATTTGACGAGTCGATTCGCCATTGTATTACTAAAATGAGCCATCTGCACTTTACCGCTGCCCAAGAGTACCATAACCGTGTGATCCAGCTGGGCGAACATCCTGATCGTGTTTTTAATGTCGGCGGAATGGGGATCGAGAATATCAAACGGCTCAAGCTTCTGGATAAAGAAGGGTTCGAAACGAGTATCGATTTTAAGCTTGCCGACAAAAATATACTTGTCACTTTTCACCCGGTAACGCTGGAAAACTCTACCGCCGCATCCCAGTTCCAAAAACTTTTGAATGTTCTTGATACCCTAAGGGATACTCACATCATCTTTACCAAAGCTAACAGCGATACGGACGGCCGCATTATCAATCAAATGATCGATGATTATGTTGCCAAAAACAAAGACAAATCGATTGCATTTGCTTCATTGGGGCAGATACGATACCTCAGTGCTCTTCAATTTATGGATGCGGTAGTGGGGAACAGTTCCAGTGGTCTTTCCGAAGCTCCAAGTTTTAATATAGGAACAATCAACATCGGAGATAGACAAAAAGGGCGTCTTAAAGCTCAAAGTGTCATAGATTGCGAACCGATGCAGGCGAATATCGCTCAAGCATTTGAAAGAGTCTATTCGGATGATTTTCAAGAATCACTAAAGACAGTTAAAAACCCTTATGGCGATGGAAATGCGAGCAAACTCATTATTGATGTTATTAAAAAGGTTGATTTATCAAATATTTTGAAAAAATCTTTTTATGATTTAGGAAGGATTTTATGAAATCAGTACAGAACATCAAAATAACCTCCCTGTCGACAATACGTGAAGCTCTTAAAATTATTGATAGAGGAGCGATGCAAATTGCTATCGTTGTTGATGAAAATGACCAATTGGTCGGTACACTCACTGACGGCGATATTCGCAGAGGATTATTGAATAATCTTTCATTAGACGATTGTATCAAAAGCATCATTTTTAGAACGCCGACCATAGCCACTCTAAGCGATACTAAAGAGGATATCCTCCAAAAAGCCTTGGGGAAAAAACTCCATCAGATACCAATCGTGGATGAGGAAAATCGGGTAATCGGTATCAAGGAGATTGAGGAACTCGTTAGACCTCATATCAAACCAAACGTTGTCGTCTTAATGGTAGGCGGCTTAGGGAGCAGGCTACGGCCTCTGACCGAAGATACTCCCAAACCGATGTTAAATGTCGGAAACAAACCAATCCTTCAGACTATTGTAGAGAAATTTTCCGAATACGGATTTATCAATATCGTGATGTGCGTAAATTATAAATCACATATCATTCAGGATTATTTTGGAGACGGAAGTACCTTCGGCGTGAATATCGAATATATCTTGGAAGAACAGCGTATGGGTACAGCAGGAGCTTTAAGCTTACTCCCATCTGTACCAAATGAGCCCTTTTTTGTAATGAATGGAGATCTGCTCACCAATGTTAACTTTGAGCACCTTTTGGAATATCATTGTGTTCAAAATGCCATAGCTACAATGTGTGTACGCGAATATGACTTTCAGGTTCCTTACGGGGTTGTTAACATCGAAGGAAGCCGTATCCTTTCGATTCAGGAAAAGCCCGTTCACAAGTTTTTTGTCAGTGCCGGAATCTATATGCTTAGCCCCGAAACTTTATCCATGATTCCTAAAAATAAATTTTACGATATGCCTACATTGTTCGAAGTGCTTATCAAAGAAGATAAAAAAACGATCTCTTTTCCGATTCGCGAGTATTGGCTCGATATCGGACGAATGGAAGAATATGAGCGGGCCAATAGTGAGTATTATGGAGTGTTTAATGTACAAAAATAAAACCTTTCTCGCTGTTATCCCAGCACGTGGAGGGAGTAAGCGGCTGCCACGTAAAAATATGCTTGACCTAGCGGGGAAACCGCTGATTGCCTGGAGTATAGAAGCCGGGCTACAGAGCCGATATCTTGATGTAGTGATGGTAAGTAGTGATGATGATGAGATTCTCACCCTTGCTCAAGATTTCGGGGCAAAAATCATTAAAAGGCCTGACCTGCTTGCGAGTGACACGTCGACAACGTTTGATGCAATCAAGCATGCTATAGAAAATAATCTACAGTATGACTATATTGTCTTATTGCAGCCTACAAGCCCTCTTAGAAATGCTGAACAAATTGATAAAGCAATTGAGCTACTTTTTGAGAAAAATGCAAATGCGGTGGTATCAGTGTGCGAGATGGATCATAGTCCTTTATGGAGCAACACACTACCCGAAAATGATGATATGAGCTTTTTTTTGCGTGAGGAAATTCAAAATCGGCGTAGCCAAGATCTCCCTATTTACTATCGGCTAAATGGAGCTATCTACATATGCGAAACCGCAAAGTTATTGGAAGCGAAAACATTTCTGATCAAAAATAATATTTTTGCCTATAAAATGGATAAAATAAATTCTATTGATATTGATGACGAAATAGACATGTTTCTTGCAGAAAATGTTTTTAAACTGAAAGGTTCATTTAAATGAATTCTATTAAAAAAATCATCAAATTATTTTTATCCATTACTATAGTTCTGAATGATCTGTTGAGAATACTTATTTATTCAAAATTCTTTTTAGAAAAAAGAGAGGGATTTAAGAAAACTAGTTGTCTTATTCTTGGGAATGGCCCATCATTACTTCAATCAATAAATGATATCATTGAATTATCTAAATCTTGTGATACAGTTTGTGTAAATAGTTTTATATTACAAGAGTTAATGCTAGAGATTAAACCAACGGTGTATGTACTAGCTGATCCAGTATATTTCAAACAAACGAGTATAGATAGAATCGAAAACCTAAAGAAAAATATTTTATATAAATTAAATAATACTATCACATGGAAAATGACTTTATATGTGCCATATTATGCAAAACATTCAGATTTTATCAAAGATATTAATAATGAATATTTTAAAATAATATATTATAATCCAACAACTTTAAAAACAAAATTTACAAAGTTTAAATATTTTTTTTACAATATTGGCCTTGCTATACCAAGAACGCAAACCGTTTTAAATGCTGCCTTATATATTGCAATCAATCAAAAATATAAAAGAATTTTTCTTGCTGGCGCTGATGCTGACTGGCATACTAATTTATATATTGATCAAAAAACGAATGAATTAAGCTATATTGATACACATTTTTATGGTAAAAAACAATTAAAACTTTGGTCTGATTTAGAGGAAACCATACCTTCAAGATTACACATACAATTAGCATCATGTGCCACAGCTTTTGAATCATATTGGGAATTAAGGTATTATTCTGAATATATAGGTTTGGAGATTTTTAATCTTTCTAATAATAGTTGGATAGATGCTTTTTTACGAGCCACTCCAAGCGAAGCAATAAAATATATTAAAGCTATAAGTTAAGATTAAATATTCATAATGATAGTTTATAAATACTTATAACTTCTATTTCATAACCCACAGCTACAAAGAAGAAAAATGGGTATTCCTTTATACTTTCGGATTACGAAGAATTCACTTGCAACAACATAGTTATACATAAAGTTTAAGGACTTTTACAATAAAATATACGCCATAATAAGGCATAGAAATTTAGATTAATTATACAGAGGGAATATATAAATGATTCAAGTTTGTAGAATGTGTAAATCGAAACACTGGACGGTGTTTTTGGATCTTGGTTATACTCCTCCAGCAGATCAATTTTTAAGAAAAGAACAACTTAAAGAGCCAGAAACATATTATCCTCTTAGAGTTGCAGTATGTGATGATTGTGGTCTGATCCAGCTTGATCATGTTGTTTCACCAGAAGTATTATATAAACATGATTATCCATATGAGTCATCCATTACAAATACCGGACAAAAACACTGGAAGGAATTTGCAGATACTGTCTCAAATTTACTTCAATTGAAAAAAGATGATTTAGTTGTTGACATTGGAAGTAATGTAGGGGTTTTGCTCTCAGCTTTTAAAGAAAATGGAGTGAAAATTTTAGGTGTAGATCCAGCAACTAATATTGTCAGAATTGCTGAGCAAAGAGGGATTGAGACTTTAAATGAGTTTTTTAATCTAAATACTGCAGAGATGATTGTAAAAAGTCATGGAAGAGCTTCTGTTATCACAGGCACGAATGTTTTTGCTCATATTGATGATCTTGATAATATTATGGATGCCGTGTTGCTGTTAATGAAAGAAGATGGATCTTTTGTTGTTGAAGCACCCTATTTTGCACATTTATTAGAGAATCTAGAATATGACACTATCTATCATGAGCATGTGTCGTATATATCGATTAAACCATTGGCTAGATATTTAAATTCATTTGGTTTAGAGATTTATAATATTCAGCAACGAGATATTCACGGTGGATCAGTAAGAATATTTATTTCAAGAATGGGGAAAAATAAAGTTGATTCTATCGTCAGCAAAATGATCCAAAACGAGAATGAAGCAGGAATATATACCCATGAGAAGCTATTTGATTTTGCAAAAAAAGTTGCTGAAAATAGAATGGAATTAACATGGTTAATCCGAAAATTAAAATCTGAAGGAAATAGGATAGTTGCAGTAAGCGCGCCAGCCAAGGGGATGACTTTACTTAATTATTGCCGACTCGGAAATGAGTTGATAGATTTCGTAACAGAAAAATCTACTTTAAAAATAGGTCGCTACACACCTGGGGTACACATACCTGTTACTACAGATCAGATGTTAGTGGATGAGATGCCGGAATATGCCCTTTTACTAGCTTGGAATTTCGCTGAAGAAATAATGAATAATCTAAGTGAATATAAGCGTAAAGGCGGAAAATTTATTATACCAATACCAAAACCAATCATAATATAAAGTGAGTTCTTTATGAATAAAATCAATACACAACCAGACTTTACCGATAGTCGGGGAGAAATAACTGACTTATTAGAAAATGAGTCTATAGACGCTATTACAAAAATAACATTTACTGAAGGTTCCGTAAGGGCGAATCATTACCATAAAGAAACTATACAATGGAATTACGTAATCAAGGGTACCGTATTGCTGAGAACCCAAAAGGGAGATGCCCCAGTAGAAGAAATAGAAATGAATGAAGGTGATTTTATCGCTACAGAACCTAATGAAGCTCATGCATTGAAGGCAATTACAGATGCCACCATTTTGGTTTTCACCAAAGGTCCTCGTGGAGGAAAAGAATACGAAAGCGATACATTCAGATTAGACGTTAGTTTATTTTGATTTTACTCTTTTTTATAGTAGATATTCATATTTGGAGAAACAGTTGATACCTGTCTGTAATGTCACCATGGGTGATAATGAACTTAAGTATGTAAGTGATGCCATTACTTCTGGCTGGATTTCTTCATCTGGAAAATATGTTGAAGAATTTGAAAAGAAATTTTCAGACTTTTGTGGTAACAAATATGCTACGACAACAACAAATGGAACAGCTGCTCTGCATCTTGCTTTACTGACTATAGGTATTAAGCCCGGTGATGAAGTAATTATTCCAACGTTTACCATGGCGGCATCTGCATTTGCTATTTGCTATATCGGAGCCAAACCTGTTTTTGTAGATGCATTGTCTGATACCTGGAATATCGATACAGAAAAGATTGAAGAGAAGATAACTGAAAAAACAAAAGCGATCATGACAGTATCGATTTTTGGAAATCCTTCTGAAATGGATAAAATCTTAGATCTTAAGAAAAAGTATTCATTGTTATTGATCGAAGATGCGGCAGAGGCTCATGGTGCTGAATATAACCACAAACAAGTTACTCAGTATGCAGATATTACTGCTTATAGTTTTTTTGCAAATAAGCATATCACTACAGGCGAAGGCGGAATGGTCACAACCAATAGTGAAGAATATTATGACAGATGCCGTTACTTCAAGAATATGTGTTTTTCATTAGATGGTAATCGTAATTATTTGCATAATGACATAGGATTTAATTATAGAATGTCTAATGTAACCGCGGCAATTGGTCTAGCTCAAATAGAAAAGATATCAGAGTATATTTCAATGAGAATTTTGAATGCTAATATTTATGCAGAAAATCTCAAAAGTATTCCTGGAATAATACTTCAAAAATCAAATGCCAATGTAAAGAATGTCCACTGGATGAATAGTGTTGTTATTGATAAAAACTTGTATGGACATGATAAAGATGTACTTCGTGATTATCTATATACGAAAGGAGTCGACACAAGGCTCTTATTTAATGGAATGCATCGACAACCTTCACTAAAAGAATATGGCTGTGACTGCACAGGTTCTTTTCCAATTAGTGATTATTTAAGTGATAATGGGTTTTATTTACCATCATCTAGCTCACTTAAAGCTGAAGAAATTCAATATATATGCGAATGTATCAAAGAATTTTCTAAAGCATAAAATAAAAATTCTAGAAAATATAATTATTTCAGAATATGTAAGGAAGTGAATAATGAATCAATTTGGAGACCTTTATTCTCAATATTATGATTTATTATACAGCGATAAAGATTATCAAAGTGAAGTAGAGTATGTTGATGGTTTGATCAAAGCGAATAACCCTACCGCTATAACACTCCTTGATATGGGATGTGGAACAGGTAGACATGCGGAGCTATTCTCTGATAAAGGATATATGGTTCATGGCATTGACTTAAGTGCGGACATGCTTAAAATAGCAGAACTACGCAGATTAGGAAGAGAAGACCGGCTGAGCTTTAGTCAGTCAAATATTACAGAACTCAACCTTGGTACAAAGTTTGATGTAATTGTTTCACTTTTTCATGTGATGTGTTACCAAAATTCAAATAAAGAATTGACCAAAGCTATTGAAGTGGCAAAAAATCATCTAAATGATAATGGAATTTTGATTTTTGATTTTTGGTATGGGCCAGCTGTCTTGACAGATCCACCGATTACGAATATTAAAAGACTAGAAAATCAACAAGTACATGTAACAAGAATTGCTGAGTCATCTATACACGCACAAACAAATATTGTAGAGGTGAATTATGATATTTTTGTGACTAGCAAGAATATGCTATCCAATGTGTTAGAGAAAAAAGAACGACATAATGTTCGATATTTTTTTGATACAGAATTAGAATTAATAATGGATTCTATGGATTTGACAATACTAAATAAGTTCAAATGGATGAGTAATGAAAACCCTAATTTAAAGAGTTGGAATGTTGTATGGGTAGTTAAAAAATGAATATTGCTGTATTTTTAGGAAGTAACCTTCAAGCTGGAGGGGGATTTCAATATGAAGTAACTGTTGCAAATATACTTAAAAATGTACCTGATAATACATTTACGTTTATTTTTATTACAAATAATAAAAAAACGTATACAAGCTTTAAAGAGATTGGTATAGAAACGACACTACTAAGAGAAAGTTTATTTCAAAAAATTTACAGGATTTTCATTAAGAATTTAAGTATATATAATCTCTTAAAGAAATATAACTTGCACTTGACAAATATTGACAGAACCCTCAATAGAATGAATATAGATTTAGTTTATTTCATATCGTCAAATCCAATTTGCTTAGATTTATCTTTACATAATTACATTACAACCGTTTGGGATTTATGCCATAGAGACTATGTAGAATTTCCTGAGGTATCAAAATACAAAGAGTTTGAGATTAGAGAGCAATTTTATGTTAATTCCTTAGTAAAAGCAGTTGCAATTTTAGCAGAATCCGAACTTGGTAAAGAAAATATATGCAGAAGATATGGCATTGACTCATGTCGTGTTCATGTATTACCTTTATTATACTCGGAACAAGTTCAGAAAAATGATAAAAACTTTCCAAATTCTTTCCTTGATATAAAGAAAAAATACTCCATTACCAGTGATTATATTTTTTATCCTGCACAATTTTGGTCACACAAAAATCATATTTATATCTTAAATACAATTAAGTTATTAAAAGAAAAATATAATACAGAAATTGCAGCAGTTTTTTCTGGCTCTGACATGGGAAATCTAACTTATATTTTAGAAAAAGCTAAAGAGTATGATATTGAAAAACAAATATTTTACCTAGGATTTGTAGCTTCCGAAGAGATACCTTACCTTTACCAGCAAGCCTTGGCTCTTGTAATGCCTACATATTTTGGACCCAGTAATATTCCTCCATTAGAAGCTTTTGCTTTAGAATGTCCAGTTTGCTATTCAGATTTAATAGGGCTTAGAGAGCAAGTAGGTGATGCTGCTTTTTTAATGGACTTAAACAATCCAGATAGTCTTGTGAAAAATTTAAATGAAATAAAAAACAATAAACCTTTAAGAGATGAAAAAATCGATAAAGGAAAAATAATACTCCACAATTGGACGGAAAAGGATTTTTGGCAATCACTTAAAATTATTTTTGAAGATTATAGAACTAAAAGAGCTTGTTGGAAATAAAAACCACCTATCTCTAATAGATTTAAATTTAAAGAATACTAGCATTTGCCATACTTTCGCTTTGCATTATAGGAGCATACCGTGAATACATTTTACAATTTTTTCATTTCTACCCAACCTTTTAGATTTATTGGAAAATCCATACGAAACATATTCTTTCCAACTATTCATGATGGTATTCCTGATGAAATTCATATTGAAGTTTGTAGCATTTGCAACGCTAAATGTCTATTTTGTAATTATAGATATGAACATAGAACCAAAAAGCTAATGGATGTAGAAACATTCCGAAAGAATGCCAAAGATTGTTTTGAACTTGGGTACAAAAGGTTAAATTTTACGAGCATGGGTGGAGAATTATTTATTCATCCACAAGCAATTGAAATCATCAAAATCGCGAATGCGGTAGGTTTTGAATATATTGACGTATACACTAATGGAATTTTATTAAATAAATTTGACATGAATGATTTGTTGACTTCAGGTTTGACTTCATTAAAAATTTCATTTCCGGGCTTTGATCAAAACGAATATAAATTAGTATATGGAGTAGATAAGTATGATGATTTCATCAGTTCATTATTACAACTTTTAGAAACAAACTATTTATCTAAAAATCCTATAAATATAATTTTAGAGCCAAGATCTCGCATTAGTTTAGATGAAATTTACCAAAATAATACATATATAACACTCATATCTAAGTATGTACCAAAATATGTCACAATAAACAAGCCCATTCTAAGATACGATAGCTGGGGAGGTGAAATAAAACAATCTGACCTACCAAAAGGCTTAAAACTTGAAATAAATCCGATTAAATCCATTTATCCTTTAAAGAAAGTGAATTTATGCTCAAGATTGGTAGATTTTGCCATCTTAGCAAATGGTGATGTTAGATTATGCAACTGTCGCTATGATTCAACTATCGAGACTGAGGAAGATGGTCTATTTATTGAAAATCTTTCAAACTATGATTCTATCGAGTCTTTACTCTTATCAAATTCTCAAAAAATAGAAAAGATTAAAACAGATTTTATACATGGTAAACTACCAAAGCTTTGTCATGGGTGCACATTCTATACTCCCTGCAAGCTATAAAAGCAACTGAGGACTTTTATGATAAATATAACTGAATTGTACTCCCAAAAGAAACTGGAAGGAGGCTTACACACTAGTGGGCACTTCAAGACCTCCTATCCAAACAAACCCCTCATAACAATCATTACAGCTGTCTACAATGGCGAAAAATATCTCGAAGAAACGATTCAAAGTATCTTAGAGCAAACGTATGAAAATCTAGAATATATTATCATCGACGGCGGCAGCACCGATGGAACACTTGATATTATCCGAAAATATGAACATGCTATCGACTATTGGGTCAGCGAAAAGGATCAAGGGATCAGTGATGCTTTTAATAAAGGAGTTAAGCTCGCCCATGGAACATACATAAATTTTCAAGGTGATGGAGATGGATTTTATACTGCACAATCAGTGTCAAAAATAATCGAAAATATAGACTCCGAAAATGATATGCTCATCAGCGGAAGAATACAAAGAATTTCAATCGATGGCGAAGAATTGTTTATTTCTAAACATTCTCATCACTTCAACAAAAAATCATTACTCTTTAGAATGTCCCTCCCTCATCAAGGTCTTTTTACACACAAAAACATGTTTGAGCAATATGGGCTATTTGACATAGATAACACATTTTGCATGGATTATGAACACCTCTTAAGAGCATACAAGCATTTTCCACACGTAGTGATGAAAGATATTGTTGTAGCACGATGGCGTGCTGATGGGCTTGGGAATGGTAGAATACTGGAAATACTGGCTGAGTATGACAAAATCAAAAGAGATAATAACATTGCAAGTAATTTTGTTTTATCAATTATAAATTTTTGGACTTTGCTTAAATATTACATCAAAAGAATAATCAAAAAGGGCTAATGTGTTTCAAATATTCAAATACATAATAAGAAAAAATAAGTTTATTGACATACCAAAGTACCTTGTGCTTGGAATCATCTTTCAAATATTCAAACGAATGACAAATAGCGTAATTTCCAAAAAACTGTTTAATGGAAAAAAGATTTTTTTGTACCCTAATTGTAACGTTTCAACAATGTATGCGTATACAGCTATTCCCGATCAACAAGAAATTTTACTTCTGAGAAAATTAGCGCTGAAGCATCAAAAAAACACTATTTTTTTAGATATTGGGGCAAACATCGGATCTTATAGTGTTTGTATGATGGATCTTTGTGATCACATAATTGCTTTTGAGCCCCATCCGTATACGGCTAAGCGATGCAAGATGAACTTTTTATTAAATGACCTCTCTGAAAGCAATGTACAGCAGTTGGCACTAGCAGACCAAACTGGAAAAATATACTTCTCTGATTTTGGCGGAAGTTCTACCGTTAATCATATCATAGATGATACCAATGGAATTGAAGTCAATGTTTCTACCCTGGATAATTTTATTCTTGAGAATACTTATCCAAAAGATAAAAAATATATCTTGAAGGTGGATGTTGAAGGATTTGAAGAACAGCTTTTCCTTGGCGGTAAAGATTTCTTAACTAACTATGATATTGTTGGAATTGTGTTTGAATGTTTTTCAGAACAAAACGTTTTTGATTTATTACATAGCTATGGGTATAACACTATCACGCAATTAAGTGAAAACAATTATTTTGCGAGTAAAAACGCTATCTTATGACACCAAAATATGATACGTTGATCATCACCAATATACCCGCATTTTATAAAATCAACTTGTGGAATGCATTATCTGAACAATCGAAAATTTTTGTTATTTTCATTTCAGACCATTCGCAGATACGTACTCAAGATTTTATTCAAGGGGATATTGTTTTTGATCATATCATTTTGGACCATAACGATTACGAACGTATCTCTGTAAAACGATTATGGAGACTTTATAAATTATTAAAATCAATTAATTTTAGTCACCTCATGCTTTGCGGTTGGGATATGCCCGAATACTGGTTAGGGGCATTTTCAACTAACCGTTCTAAAAATATCGTTGTGGTTGAATCATCCGAACATGAGGGTGCTCAATCCGGGATAAAGCTTTGGCTTAAACAACTGTTTCTTTCGCGAATGAGCAGTGCTCTTGTTTCCGGTCAATCACAAGAAAATCTCATCTTATCCCTTGGATTTAAGGGTCGGACAATCACCACAGGTGGGGTTGGAATTTTTCATAAAACCGCTATTGATCATCAACACTGTAATTTTCGTGGAAAATTTCTTTTTGTAGGAAGGCTTTCTCCCGAAAAAAATATCCCTTTTTTACTTGATTTATTACGTCTCTTTCCTACTTATGCATTGACTATTGCCGGTGATGGCCCTCTGCTCAAAGAGTTAAAACACAATGCACCTCAGAATGTACATTTCATAGGACATATACCTAACGAAAAATTACATGAAATTTATTCTCTTCACGACATCTTTTTACTTCCTTCAACCACTGAACCATGGGGGCTAGTAGTCGAAGAGGCTATTTTTCATGGACTGCCGGTTGTTATTTCAGATCAAGTTGGTTGCAGCTATGAAATGGTTCAAAAACTAAATTCGGGCCTTAGCTTGCCTCTTGATATCGATTTATGGCGACAAGAAATTACAAATAATCTGATACCGAATTATTTGCAATTTCGTAACAATTGCATCGCATTTGATTTTGAAAAACGAGATAGTGCTCAAGTGAAAGCATTTGCTTTATGAATAAGCTCATTAACTTTGGTTTATGGAATATCAATTATCTCTTTTTATTGATGCTCATACTGGTTCCATTGGCTAATTGTGAAGCCATTTACCATTATTACTTCATGTCGCCTGATTATGGATTTTTGCCATCAAATATTTGGATTAAAATATTTTCAAAATATGGACCCGAATTGCTGTTGGCTATTCTTCTGTTGCGCTATCAAAAATTTACCTTATTTAAAATTTACCCCGTAATAATCCCTTTCCTTGTCATCTTAATTTCATTAAGCATTCTAAACACTCTATTAACTAATGAATACCCCTTGTTAGTTTTTTCAGGCTTTGTTTTTATCTATCCTATTGTCTTGATTTTTTTGTTTTATGACTATCTTCAGCTATCACAGTTGGTCAATAAAACTGCATCCATTCTCTTAACGCTGTTTAAAATCCACTTCCTGATACAATTAGTGGAAATAAGCTATAGTCTTTATTTAAAATATATTTTAGAAATAACCCCCGATAGCCCACTTTATCTTCTAACTGCAGTAACCTATATGAGGCCTGCCGGTCTTTTTTTAATGCCTTACTCATCTGCTTTATTTTCGATACTCGTGCTATGGTATCTTTATCACGTCAAACGATTATCCATCCCATGGCTATTGATGATCCTTGCGAGCATTGCCTTGACAAAATCAGGGACAGGCTTAGCCATTTTTATTTTATTGTTTATATTTATTTATCTTTTTAAATCTAATATAAAAAAGATTATTATTTTTATCCCTTTTATATTTTTAACAATTATTATCTCATTGCCATTTTTAGTCGATCGTGCAGACTTATTTAATAGTTCATTTATGCCCAGAATAACTATGTTTTTAGATAGTTATGCTTTAACCTCATGGATCAGCAATAATTTTGGATTTGCTACAACATTTGCCACTATTGCCTCTAATTATTTGCACATTCAAACGGGATATGAGTATGGAGATTCCACGTATAATCAACTCTTGGTCAATTTTGGGAATTTAGGATTACTTGGATTCATAGGACTCGTAGGATATGTGATATACCTACAAATAAAAATAAAAAATTCAAGCGGCTTTGTTTTATGCCTAATTATCATCTTGTTTTCATTCACAGGCTCCATTTTTGAAAGTTATCCTAATAATATTTTATTATCTTTATACATAGCCTACCTCTTGCACGAAGGGAGAAAGCAAGTTTATGTCAAAAAGTAATTTTAAAAATATCTCAATAGAACATTCGGCTCTCTATGATGTAATGAAAGGGATAGGAATCCTTTTGGTTATTGCCGGGCATAGCAATATCCCTTCTTATCTAATGACAATGATTTATGCTATGCATTTACCGCTATTTTTTTTCCTTTCAGGAATAACCTTAAATCGTACAACGAATTTTTTTGATTTTGTATTTAAAAAAGCGTCTTCTTTACTTATCCCCTACTTTGTATTTGGCTCAATTCTTATGCTGCCTGCCTATATACTGACTTATGGTTTCAACCTCACTGCGATTTATGGATTTATCTTTTTAGGATCAGGATTTAATTCAGCACTATGGTTTTTACCCCACTTATTTTTATTGATTATTATCTCAAAATTTATAATGACTTTTACTATCTCTAAATTACAAACTTTTTTACTTTTCATACTTTTAGAAGTTTCTTTTTACTTCACCCAATTCATTCATGTATGGCATTTTAATATCCTTTGGATATCCCTTCCTTTCGCTTTTATAGGAATATATAGTAGAAATATAATACTGTCATCTGTCTTGCTACGCAATTGGATAATAATGATTATTATATTAATTTCAATGCCAATATTGTACGAATTCAGCTTGCTCAATTATTCATATTTTTCAAAACATGTTGATCTAAATAATAACTTCATAGGCTACTTTCACTATTTCAGCATTGCTGCAATTATCGGGATAGCAACTGTTTTTTGGGTATCGACTTTATTTGTGCGCTATTCAATTATAAAAACCATTCTTTCCTATTTAGGGAAAAATTCATTGTATTTACTATGCCTCCATCAACCTGTCGCGATGTTATTACAAAAACTTTGGTCTTTTTTTCCATTAGAGCATAATTGGATCAAAAAAATTGTTCTTATAACGTTACTTTTTTTTCTACTTGAGGCCATTAACCATCTAAAAAAAGTAAAAGCAGCTGCATCATGAAAATATTATTTATCGCCTCATCCTTATCCAAATTATGGGGGGGAACTACAACTTCCATTTTAAATCTTTACAGTGGATTAAAATACCATAACCACACGATTCACATATGGAGTGCCTATACAGAAAATGAAAAAAGTGAAATCTCTGAAGATGTTTATGGCAACAGTGATATCACCTTCTTTAAAAGCGGTTTTTGGAGATATTCAAGTGATCTAAAAGATGCGCTCGAACAAAATATCCATCACTACGATATAGTACACATTCATGGAATGTGGCTGTACCCTACTTATATAGCCGCAAAAATTGCTCGTAAACATTCAATACCTTATGTTCTTTCCCCTCACGGTATGATAGAACCTTATGCGCTCCATCATAAAGCACTAAAAAAACAAATTTATTGGCACTTCATCGAATCAAAAAATTTTAAACATGTTGCAGCTATTCATGCCATTACAACAAATGAAGCAAATAATGCTGAAAAACTATCAAATAATATCAAAATATTCACCCTTCCTAACGGTATCAAAATCAAACCCTATGAAGAAAAAAAGCTGGATATTCCACCTTCCATTCTGTATATCGGAAGACTGCATCCGATCAAAGGGATTGAGCCTTTATTGGATAGTTTAGCAACTTTGACTCCCCCGATATATTTGACCATTGCGGGAACTGGATCACCTCAATACGAAGAAATCTTAAAAAAGAAAACTGCAACTTTAAAACTCCAAGAATATGTCAATTTTGCCGGATTTGCCAATAATGAAGAAAAAGAAAAATTTTTGAAAAAAGCATGGTTCTTAGTCGTACCATCCTATAGTGAAGTCCTCTCGATGGTAGCGCTAGAAGCAGTCGCATCAGGAACTCCGGTTTTAATTACAAAATCTGCTAATTTTGATGATTTAGAAACTAATGGAAGCGGGATAATCATCCACGATAACAAACCTGACCATATAGCTGATGGAATCATCAGAATGCTGCAATCCAATTTGCAGACAATGTCAAAAAATGCCTATGCATTGGCACGAAAGAGTTATGCAATCGAAGAAGTTGCAAGCCAGTTTGTGTTAGAATATAATAAAATTATAAAAGGATGTGAATGATCATTTTAGGGCTCAATGCATATCATGGTGACTCATCTGCAGCCATTTTTAAAGATGGTGTTTTGGTCGCTGCGATTGAAGAAGAACGGATTAGACGTATCAAACATTGGGCTGGATTTCCTTCGGAGGCGGTGAAGTTTTGTTTAAAAGAAGCCAATGTCGCAATCACCGAAGTTGATCACATCACTATTTCTCGAGACCCTTATACAAAGATCATACCAAGAATTCTTCATATTTTGACGCACAGAATATCCATAAAAGCCATTTGGAATCGTCTAGAAAACAGAAAAAAAATTGCCTCATTGAAAGATGAATTAGCACTGTCATGTGAAGTTGATCCTGCATTAATCAAAGCAAAAATTCATTCCATTGAACACCACCGCTCTCACTTAGCAAGTGCATTTTTCGCTTCACCCTATGAGGAATCGGCAATACTGTCCATCGATGGATTTGGTGATTTTAGCTCTACCATGACCGCAGTCGGAAAAAACAATCAATTCACTGTGCTTGACAGCGTAAGCTATCCTCATTCATTGGGTGTGTTTTACACCATGTTCACACAGTTCTTGGGATTTAAGAACTACGGAGATGAATACAAAGTCATGGGATTAGCTCCTTATGGTAATCCATCCTTAACACAACAGCTATGGGATGTTATACAACTTACAGATGATGGTCTTTTTAAATTAAATGAAAAATATTTTCGTCATCCAAATGCAGGCGTCGAAATGAGCTGGGAAGGTGGCGAACCCACTGTTGGTGATCTTTTTACAGATGCTACTATTCAGATGTTTGGGCCCTTACGTGCGCAAGGAGAAGAACTTACGCAATACCACAAAGATCTTGCCGCATCCGTACAGCGAGTTTGCGAAGAGACAATTTTTCATATTTTAACCCATTTGCACAAACGAACAGGTTTGAAAAACATAACCATTGCAGGAGGCGTTGCCCAAAACTCTGTTGCTAATGGAAAAATATTAGCAAACACCCCTTTTGAGAATCTTTATATACCTCCAGCCGGGCATGATGCCGGAACAGCCATTGGATCAGCACTGTACTTTTACCACCAAGTTTTAGGGAATCCCCGCAGTGAAATGATGAGCCATTCGTATTTTGGCAGTCAATTTAGTGACCAGGAAATCGAACAATACCTGCAACAAAAAGGGGTTTCTTATCAATCTTATTCAGATACTGACCTTTTTGAAAAGATCAGTGAATGTTTAATTAATGGGGGAGTTGTCGGATGGTTTCAAGGACGCGCTGAATTCGGGCCTAGAGCACTTGGGCATCGTTCGATTATTGCTGACCCGCGCCGCAATGATGCTAAAGAACTTTTAAATGTTAAAATCAAACGGCGAGAAGCTTTCCGTCCATTTGCTCCATCAATCCTAAAAGAACATGTTGGTGATTTTTTTGAATCTGTTGATGATGTTCCATTTATGGAAAAAGTCTTCACTATCAAAAAAGAGAAACAATCTTTGATCCCTGCTGTAACCCATGTTGATGGAACCGGAAGATTACAAACTGTAGATCAAACAATTGAGCCAAAATATTATGGACTGATTAAGCGGTTTTATCAAAAAACAAATATTCCAATTTTACTAAATACCTCTTTTAATGAAAATGAGCCTATTGTCAATACGCCAGAAGAAGCATATGCCTGTTTCGCACGAACCAAGATGGACATAATCGTTATGGGTAATATTGTCGTTGAACGCTAAATGAAAGTTTCAATCATCACTGTCGTTTATAATAATGTCAACACGATCCAAGATGCCATAGAATCTGTCCTCTCGCAGACATATACCGATATAGAATATATCATCATTGATGGCGGAAGTACTGATGGAACAGTAGAGATTATAAAAAGCTATGGGAATAAAATATCTAAATTTATTAGTGAATCTGATCATGGTATCTATGATGCCATGAATAAAGGGCTCAAACTCGCGACAGGAGATATCGTCGGTATCTTAAACAGTGACGATTTTTATGCCCATACGGAAGTAATTTCCAAAGTGGTTCAAATATTTCAAGAAAACCGTATTGAGTGTATGTTTGCCGATTTGGTTTATGTCCATCCTAAAAATTTAGAAAAAATAGTCCGTTATTATGATAGTAGCCATTTTTCACCAAAAAAGTTTGCCTATGGCTGGATGCCTGCACATCCAACATTCTTTGTAAAACGAGAAATGTATGAAAAATACGGCTATTTCAAAACTGATTATAAAATTGCAGCTGATTATGAGCTTTTAGTAAGATTTTTAGGTAAATTTAAAATAAGCTATTTTTACTATCAAGCACCTATTGTAAAGATGAGAACTGGTGGAGTTAGCACTAGTAATTTAAAAAGCAACTATACCTTGAATAAAGAGATTTTAAGAGCATGCAAAGAAAATAATATACATACTAATTGGATTATGATACTCTCAAAATATCCTCAAAAACTGTTGGGCCTCTTTAAAAAATGAAACTTCTCCTCACCGGTGCGAGCGGCTTTATCGGAAGTCATTTCGTCAAATACGCTGGAATGCATGAGATCACCCCCTTTTCGTTTCACAACGGCGACATCAATGCCTTGGATATGTCAAAATACGAAGCCGTTGTCCATCTCGCTGCACTTGTCCATCAAATGAACGGTGCTGATACCGCAATGTATGAACAGATCAATGTAACAAGGACCTTGGAGTTGGCTCTAAAAGCAAAACATGATGGCGTCAAGCAGTTTGTTTTTATAAGTACCGTAAAAGTCTACGGGGAAGAGAGCAATACAGCCTATAGTGAAACTACCCCATGCCATCCGCAAGACGATTACGGGATGAGTAAACTACATGCAGAAAAGGAACTTCAACGCTTGCGCGATGAGCATTTCACAGTATCCATCATCCGCACTCCCATCGTATACGGGACTGGAGTAAAAGGCAACATCAAAAGTCTTATCCAGCTCATTCGTAAAACTCCAATTTTGCCATTTGGCAATACTAAAAATCAGCGAAGCATGGTCTATGTCGGCAATCTGTGTGCTTTAATAAACAGCGTATTAGCGTATCAGACGAGTGGAGTTTTTTTAGCGTGCGATGACGTATCACTCTCGACAACGGAATTTATCCGTAAAATTGCAATTACTTTAGAAAAAAAGCTTTATTTGATTGATGCCCCTCTTTTTGAATATATACTAAAACTCATAAAGCCATCATTGCATAAACGACTGTTTGGAAATCTTATCGTGGATAACACACAGACAAAAAAACAGCTTGCATTTAACAACCCCTACACAGTAGAAGAAGGAATCAAACATATGATTGAAGGAGATTTCAAATGACACTTAAACGCTCTTTTGACATCCTATTAGCAATAATTGCCGCTGTAATATTGTTAATTCCAGTTATGCTTGTGGCGCTAATGGTACGACTTACCTCTAAAGGGCCGATACTCTATTGGTCACAGCGGATCGGAAAAAATAATACTCTATTTTTGATGCCGAAATTTCGGAGTATGTGGGTCGATACTCCAACCGTTGCTACTCACTTACTAAATAATCCAGCAACCCTATTAACCCCTATCGGATCTTTTTTACGAAAAAGCAGTCTGGATGAGTTACCACAACTGTGGAATATCCTAAAAGGGGATATGAGTTTTGTAGGTCCTAGGCCTGCACTCTTTAACCAAGACGACTTAATCACACAGCGCACTGTTGCCGGGGTTCATACACTAACTCCAGGGCTAACCGGATGGGCACAAATCAATGGTCGCGATGAATTACCCATCCCTCAAAAAGTGGCGCTTGACATCGAATATCTACATCGACAGAGCTTTTTATTTGACCTTAAAATTATCATTCTTACCTTTATTAAAGTTTTACGCAAAGACGGTGTCGCCCATTAATCACTTGTCATTGATAAAGTAACCCTATTTAGCTAGAATATGCCAACTAAAAAAAGAGGAAACTTCCTTCATGTTCAAATTAGATGATACGTCCACCACTACCAAGACACTTTTTATTTTTATCTTCATAGCTTACCTTTTCTCTGTTGCCATACGCTTTATATGGGTAAATGAGATCAGTTCAGTTCCACAATTTCACTGGAATAACGAGCTAATGATCAACAACAACGATGGCTACTATTTTGCGCAATGGGCACAATACCTTCTCAATGACACAGCCGTACAACAGCCTGACGGAATGGTAACTCCTTTGGCATACCTTACCGCTGCTCTTGCAAAGATATTGCCAATTAGTTTTGAAACACTTATTCTTTATATGCCTTCCTTTATCGGTTCACTGATCGTTGTACCGCTTATTTTAATCGGACGTGCGCTTAATCAGACAACGCTAGGATTCATCGCTGCACTCATTGGATCAATTGCTCACAGTTACTACAACCGCACCATGACCGGATACTATGATACCGATATGCTCAACATCGTCTTTCCAGTACTAGAGATGTATACGCTAATTTTAGCACTTACTCATCAACGCAACCACTACCTTATCCCCATTACAGTCTCAATTGCTCTGTATCAATGGTGGTATCCACAAGCCTATGCATTAGATACAGCCCTTTTTGGAATGATCGTAGGATTTGCTCTAATTTTTGATCGCAAAAACCTCTATTTTTATAAAATTGCTCTCTTTATTTTGCTCGGCATTCTCTCTATTCCACTCATCAGTAAAATTAGCTTAGCGATAATTATTTTTGCTCTCTTTCATTTCAAAAAAGAATTATCTTTAAAACTCTTTTGGCCTCTTTTTGCAACCATATTGGGAGTTTATTTTTTCACTGGAGGAGTAGACCCTATTTGGGAACTGCTAAAAGGGTATGTATTCAGAGGATCAACAGAAGCTACGGCTGCTTCATCCACTCTTACTTACTATAATGTTATGTCAACGGTAAGAGAAGCTGGACATATTCCATTCACTCTTTTTGCGGAGCGCATTAGCGGACATGTAATTACTTTTGCGCTTGCATGTATTGGTTATCTAATGGCTGTAATTGCATACCGCCCACTTCTCGTAACGCTTCCGCTTTTAGGGCTTGGCTTCATTGCAATGTCTTCAGGACTTCGCTTTACAATCTACGCCGTCCCCGTCATGGCTATTGGTCTTGCCTATTTGATCATTTACTTCTCCCGATTTATACAAATCATTTGGTTGCGTCATACCGCAACAGTAGTGTTAACTATCGGAGCGCTTTATCCTAACTACGCACATATCAAAGAATACATTATGCCTACTGTTATGACAACAAATGAAGTAGAAGCCTTGGATCAATTAGGAAAAATCGCGTCAAATAAAGATACTGTCGTAGCTTGGTGGGACTACGGCTACCCTATTCGCTATTACGGCAATATCAAAACATGGATTGATGGAGGCAAGCACTCAGGTGATGTAAATTATCCAGCCTCGTTTACATTAACCGCAAAAGATTCTATTTCAGCAGCCCATATGATGCGTTTATATACTGAGTATACAGGTAAAAACACTACGACTAAAAATGACTTTGAATATATGCTGGAAAAAGAAGGATATAAAGATCCTAATGATTTTGTCACGGCACTAGCGCTTCCTGATTACAAAATTCCTAAAAAAACACGAGATGTTTATCTGTATTTACCCCTACGCATGATGGAAATTTTTCCTACCGTAGCACTGTTTAGCAATCTTGATCTTACGGGCAAAAATCAGCCTCAGCAGCCATTTTTTTATACTACGCGATCCGTTCAGGATACTGGCCAAACGATTGAATTGGGGCAAGGTCTCTCAATCATAAAGGCCACAAGCACTCTTAAAATAGGTGCGCAAAGCTTACCCATCAAATCTTTTTACCAAGTAGGCTATGATCCTCATCAAAAAGTTCACGTGAGTCAACAAAATTTTGCATCTGAGGGCTTAAGTGTTATTTATCTAGCAAGCTATCAACAGTTTTTGGTACTTGACGATTATTATTTAAAATCACAATACATACAAATGTTTGTATTTGAGCAATATGATAAAAGTTTATTCGAACCGGTTATTCTAAGCCCTATGACTAAAATATTTAAACTCAAGATTTAATATATGCAAGAAAAAATAGGGCTTTTCGCGCCCAGCTTTGCTAAAAGACTAATTTTCTTTTTGGGTGCTGATTTTATTTTATTTTTTGTGTCACTTCACTTTGCTTATGCTCTGCGATTTGATTTTTCGGTACCTTCCGAATATTTTAATCATTTTTATTTCATTTTTTTTACATTGGCCCTTTTAAAATCGGTTAGCTTATATATCTTTGGAGTATACCATTTGACGTGGCGTTATTTTGGTCTTCATAACGCCAAACAAATAGTCCTAGGGCATACTCTTGCGGTAGTGAGTTTTTATCTTATTTTTGTCCTGAATCAAGATCTTTTTATCCCTCTTCCTAGAAGCGTGATCGCGATAGATTTTATTTTATCTCTGTTGTTGATTGGCGCCCTTCGTCTCTCGAAACGAATCATTTCGGAACAACAATCCAATACAGCAACTAAGCCTATGATCGTTATCGGCAGCAACCATAAAGCGGCAGCTTTGATTAAAAGTGCCAAAAATGGAGATATCCCTTATTCCATTCAAGCTATCATCGCATGGGAACCGTCAACTTTTCACTTATGCGGATCATACATGGATGCGATAAAAATTTATCATCCGAATAAACTGGAACAACTGTGTAAGACTTACGATATACAGAGTGTTGCCATTACAGTCGATACCTCGCAGGATGAACTAAAAGTATTACTTAATCAACTAACCTCTTACAACATTCATGATATACAGCGCTCCGTCATTCTTGAGAACAATACCGCTTCTTTGAAGAAATTTTCTATTGAGGATCTTTTGGCACGTCATCCCAAAGATCTTGACAAATCGGCCATCTCCTCGTTCATTCAGAATAAAACGGTTCTAATAACGGGAGCAGGCGGAAGCATTGGGAGTGAAATATCGCTTCAATGTGAACAATTTGGCGCATCGAGTCTTGTGCTGATCGATCACAGCGAATACAATCTCTATCAAATTGGTGAGCAGCTTCCAAGAGCCTCGCTTCGCCTGTGCAATATCCTTGACCGTGCTGCACTAGATTCTATCATTGATGCGGCCAAGCCGGATATAGTCATCCATGCAGCCGCCTACAAGCACGTTCCTTTGTGCGAAGCCAATATCCAGTCCGCAATCATGAACAACGTTCAGGGCAGCTGTAACGTTATCGACAGCGCCATTGTGCATAACGTTGCCAAGATTGTTATCATCTCGACGGATAAAGCGGTACGCCCTACTAATGTCATGGGCACAACAAAGCGAATCGTCGAGCTTTATGCCCAAAATGTCAACCCAAAAAACAGTGAAATAGCGGCCGTTCGTTTTGGAAATGTTCTAGGATCAAGCGGCAGTGTTATCCCAAAATTCAAATCACAGATTGAATCCGGTGGTCCGATCACGTTGACCCATCCTAATATTACACGCTATTTTATGCTCATCAGCGAAGCGTGTCAGCTGGTTTTACAAGCGGCCGCAATTGCAAAAGGGAAAGAACTCTTTATTCTCGATATGGGAGAACCGGTCAAAATTATTGATTTAGCGCGTACGATGATCAAGCTGTATGCCCAAGGAGAGGTTGAAATCGTCATGAGCGGTCTTCGACCGGGAGAGAAGTTGTATGAAGAATTATTGATCGATGAGAGTGAGCAAAAAACCTCGTATGCATCCATAATGATTGCCGGGTCAACGCACTATCCTATTGATCTACTCAACAGTGACATTAAAAACTTGCTGACTACTCAAGACCCTTTGAATATTCTCAAAAAAATAGTCCCTGAGTTTACTCAAGAGGCTCAACTCTAAGTTAAAGTTCTGTTTTGAGAGCAGCCCCGTTGGAAGCGTTCGAAACAAGGAGACTGTAGCGCTTGAGCCATTTGGAAGTAATTACTTTTTTAACGGGAGTGAAATGCAATCGACGCTTTTCAAGCACTTCATAGTTGACGTTTAACTGTAAAAGATGCGTATCCACATCTATCTCAATCTCATCACCGTCTTCGATCAATCCGATAACACCGCCCTCAGCAGCCTCAGGGCTAACATGTCCGATAGAGGCCCCGCGCGTCGCACCACTGAAACGTCCATCAGTGATAAGCGCTACACTCTCGCCTAATCCCATTCCCATAATAAGCGCTGTAGGGGCAAGCATCTCTTGCATTCCAGGACCACCTTTTGGCCCCTCATAACGGATAACGACCACATGACCTGCTTTTACTTTGTGCCCCATAATACCGGCAATGGCTTCTTGTTGGGAGTTAAAACAAATCGCTGTCCCTTTAAATTGACGCATATTAGGGGTGATCCCCGCTGTTTTCACAACAGCACCCTCTTCCGCAAGGTTTCCGAAAAGAATAGAGAGCCCACCCACAGGAGAAAATGCATTTTCATTGGTATGGATGATGTTGGTGTCTTTGATCACAGCATCTTTGATTCGCTCGCCCAATGTTTCACCCGTAACCATCATCGCATCGAGGTGTAATACACCACCGCGACGGCTCACCTCTTTCATAACGGCATTAACACCGCCTGCGCGGTTAATGTCGTCCATATGTACGGTGGAGAGCGAAGGAGAAATTTTCGCAATGTGCGCTACTTTTTCGCTGATCGTATTGATCTGTGTAATATCAAAATCAACTTCTGCTTCTTTGGCAATACTCAGAAGATGCAATACTGTATTGGATGACCCGCCCATCGCCATATCGACGACAAATGCGTTATGAATTGCTTTGTCATTGAGGATATTGCGCATATTCCATTTTTCACTATTTTCATCCATGACCATCTCGACGATGCGTTTTGCCGCAACCTTGACCATCGCAATACGCTCCGGTGTCATGGCCAATACCGTACCGTTCCCCGGCAATGCAACCCCCATCGCTTCACAAAGAGTGTTCATCGAATTGGCTGTAAACATCCCCGAACATGATCCACCACTCGGACACGCTTCACACTCGATCTCATACAACTCCTCATCACTCATTTTCCCCTCAGAGTGTTTCCCGACTGCTTCAAAAGCTGTTGCCAAATCGATCGGAGTGCCGTCTTTCTTATGCCCTGCTTTCATCGGTCCGCCCGATACAAAAATCGTCGGAACATTCACACGAAGCGCTCCCATAAGCATTCCAGGAACGATCTTATCGCAGTTAGGAATACAGATGAGTCCATCGAGTTTGTGTGCGTTCATGACCGTTTCGATACTGTCCGCAATGAGTTCACGACTAGGGAGGCTGTACAGCATTCCATCATGCCCCATCGCGATACCATCGTCAACGCCTATCGTATTAAACTCAAACGGAACCCCACCTGCCTCGCGGATTGCCTCTTTAACAATACGGCCGTACTCTTGGAGAAAAAAGTGTCCCGGAATAATGTCGATATGAGAGTTTGCAACACCGATAAATGGTTTGTTGAAATCTTCATCTTTCAAGCCTGTTGCTCGAAGTAAACTGCGGTGAGGGGTCTTATCAAAACCCTTTTTGATGGTATCGCTGCGCATGAAAATCCTTTGGATAAATTGATACATTAAGTTGTTGCGATTATACCTAAGAGGAACTCTCAAAAACTTTCATTACACTGCAAAAATATAAAATTAAGTCAAGCTCTTTACAGACTTCAAAAAAGTTGCTATACTTCCACTCCACGAAAAATATGCGGGAATAGCTCAGTGGTAGAGCACGACCTTGCCAAGGTCGGGGTCGCGAGTTCGAACCTCGTTTCCCGCTCCATATACCTCAGCTGAAATATCGGTTTCGATGTCTTAACTGAGGTATTTTTTCGTTATCGTTGCCCGGATGGCGAAATCGGTAGACGCAAGGGACTTAAAATCCCTCGGTGGTAACACTGTGCCGGTTCAAGTCCGGCTCCGGGCACCATTACATGGGTGGTGGCATGGCCAAGTGGTAAGGCGCTGGTTTGCAAAACCTTGACCCCCGGTTCGAATCCGGGTGCCACCTCCAATATGTAAAAATATGCTCATTTTTATGCGGGTCACTGGCAGAGTGGTCGAATGCACCGGTCTTGAAAACCGGCGAGGGTTAAACCTCCCAAGGTTCAAATCCTTGGTGGCCCGCCATCTTACTTCTTTCTTAAAAAACGTCTTATTTTCTTACTCAGTCTCTTTTTTAAATATTTCAAAAAAACAAACGTTTTAGACTTTACGAGATTAATTTTATCTAACACGGTAATTGGAATTGAACCATCTAATACATACACGGAATCACTATTATCTACATACCATAAGACATATTTATTTTTATCCATCCAGTGTTGTATTTCCATCATATAAGGATTTGTATATATTCCGCCATGTGTTTCCAGTGAAATAATCGCTGGCCGACTAACCATATTTTTAATAACAAACCATTCACTACCCTCAGTATCTATAGAGATAAGGTCAATACTCCCGTCATCAATTTCATTAAAAAGTTTTGCATTTGCCGTAAAAGTTTCTGTTTCGCTTATCTTACAATTATCATTCACCAATGCTGGGCTAGAAGATAAACTACTTATAAATGTTGAACTTTCTCGTTTACATAAATCAACTTTCCCATTAAAATCACAAATTGCTACTTCATATAAAGTTACTTTTTTGTCTTTAAATTCATTTTTTATTAACTCTATCGATGCGGGGTCAGGTTCAACTAACGTCGTTTTTACCCCTTCTATGATAAATTTATATATATTAGATGTTTGAGGATGCCATACACCAACTTCTGCAACATGAGCTGGTCTAAACCCCTTTTGTTCTACTTTATTATAAAAAGTATTATTACAATTTTGAATCATATTTTAAAATTCCTCTACTTCTTTTTTTCACCATGTACCAACTGAATTATTTCATTCCACTAAAGAAATAGAACAATTTAGAACGCTTAAGTTTAAAACATTCTAACATTTTTAATCAAATAACTGTGTAAAAGTCTCTACTGTTTTGCGCTTATTCCAATGGATTTTTGTACTATAATGTTCGTAATATATTACTTTTTACCAAATTGGCTTTTTATGACCGAAGAGATGACTTCTCCAAAAATACCTTTTTTTAAAATTCTTCGTTGGCAGTTCTCTAAATTCATTTCCAAAAAAGTTCCGCAAAGAACATCGTTGGACATTCAAACGCATACTCAGCTGCCAGAGGGTGAATACGCTATGTGGATTGGGCATGCAACACTCTGGCTTCGGTTGGGAGAAACCACTGTCGCAATTGACCCTGTTTTGGGAAACATACCTATGCATCGCCGCATAACTCCACTCCCGCTGCCAAAAGAAGAGCTCAAAGCAGATGTTGTCCTCATTACGCATGCGCATTATGACCATTATGATCAAGCCAGTATCCGTTATTTACTCGCGCAAAACCCTGACCTCATCATTGTTGCTCCTGCAGGATTTTGGCGCTATATGAAGCGGATAATCGACAGAGAACAATGTTTCGAGATGGAGTGGTGGGAATCGTTGATGGTCGGAGGATTATTTATCACGCTTGTTCCTGCAAAACATTGGAGTAAGCGAACGCTTTTCGATACCAATAAAGTCTTATGGGGAGGGTATGTGATTCAAAATGAAGAACACACCCTCTACCATAGCGGAGACAGTGCTGTGGGTAGCCATTTTAAAACCATTGGGGAACGTTTTGAAATTAATGAAGCATTTTTACCCATAGGAGCCTATAAACCGGAATGGATCATGAGTCCAAATCATCTCAATCCCCCTGAAGCGATTCAAGCAGCCATTGATTTGAGAGCGCAAACACTCATTCCCATCCACTATGGCACCTTTGACCTCTCCGATGAGCCATTAGCTGAACCTTTAGCATGGTTTCAAGAGTCTATTTTAAAGACTCCCGCACCACCTACAGCCCGTATTTTGGAAGTTGGGGAGATTTATCGCTTTAGCAATACATCGACCGAAAGATCGACCTGATCACGTACCGTTAAAAATAGCATCTTGATTGGTTTCATTCCAAAATCAGACATTTTCATATCAGCAGTCCCTTTAATGTGAACCTTTCCGCTGTCTTGAGTGATCATCGACTCAAAATTCATCGCTTTGGTCACGCCGTGGAAGTTCATCAACCCTTTGAGCGTGTAACCATCGGACCCTTTTGCAACCACCTCTTTAATCTCAAAAGTCGCTTTGGGAAAAACAGTCGATTCAAAAGATTCATGCATATGCTCGTCCCTCTTGCGATTATCACTCATGAAATCTGCCATGCTAACTTCAATCGAACCGTGTAACGTTGCCGGATTTTCTGCCATAATTAGATGAGAAACTGCTTTTTTTGCCATCGGATTAATTGAAGAATCTCCTAAAACCTCCGTATGAGCCTTGATTGTCCCTGATTCAAAATCCAAAGGCCCTGCATACAAAAACCCACATGCCATGATGGCGAGCAAACCTATTTTTTTCACGAAAACACCCTCTTTTTTGTAAATGATAAAACGATTCCGCCTATGAGTAAAATGACTCCGGCAATCAGCAGCATATGATTAAACGCAACCAAGTTAGCTACCGATGTAGCGATCCATCCAACACCTACCATACTGATACCTATCAAACGAATATCATGTATCTCTATGAGTTTGGAAAACAACAGCACATTATAATACGAAATAGTAATCGGATAAACAATTGCCATACCCAATCCCTGACCTGTGTAATATAACCCATAACTAACCACAAATAAGCCCCAAATTATCCAACGGCTTTCATACAATGATTTTCCATAGCGGTAGGCTAAATACACCCCTGCCAGATGGGATGTAATAATGAGCAGCGTAAAATGACCCCATATGTCTAAATCCTCAGATCGGCTCAGCGTTTCAAACAATGCAGAATCGGCAAATATCCACAACATCATCAATAGTACCGTGTGCAAGGGAAACTTGATCGTTTCAACTCTTCTCTTTTTTTGAAATTTTGAAAAGTGCAAAGCACTCGCCGAAATAATCGGCAGTAAGACTGCGATGTATTCTCTTTTCTCAAAAGGATAGGCATACAGTGCCGTTCCGATTGCATACGAAATGGCCATCCCCAAAGAGAGCTGAAATCGGCTTTGTGAACCAAAAATATGCAGCAGTAACGGAGTCGTATATCCCACAACAAATCCCAAAACCAATAAAATGCCCAGTGAATAGTCAGGATAATACCATGAAATAATCATCTGCAGTCCAAACATATAACAAAGCTCTTGGCGTGGATTATAATGACGCCAATAAGCACTCAGTAAACTTCCTAGCACACCGCCTATGGGAAGGGTGAAAATATCATGTATATGAGAGTGGAATGCTCCTACTACCCCTGTTTGGACAATCAAGAGGTAATATAAAAGCTGAGAAGCTAGGACAATTACCAACGAATTCATGTTCTCTCTTTAAGCCATAATAAATAGATCATCGCGTAAACGCCATCGTACAACGCAACCAATAAAGCAATCGTGTCCAAAACTCCGGCCATATACAAAGCCATAAATACCGCCGAAATGATCAAACGGATGAGTGCGCTCGCATGAGCCATACTCGCGCCATTGCCCATTAGCCCCAACCAATGTATTACTCCCGTGCCCATCATAAAGGCAAACACAACATACTCATACGTTCCGCTAAAGTGAAACCCTAACAGGGAAAAGAGAAACGTTCCGGCAAGGATTAAGAGCATCCCTCCGGCAAAATCACTCAAGAACCCGATCAGATGATACCAGGACAAGAGCGTAAGGGATTGTTTCGGTAAGTTTTTCCATGCCATCTGCCCTATCATCATAATCAATAGAACACCAAATGCCGAACGCAATCCCCAAAACCACTGAATATTTCCCTCAGACCATCCAGCTTCAATCGTCCCGGCAACTGTGAGAAAAATCGCCATTAGCGACACCAGCAACGTCCAGCCAATGGCATACACACGCGTGATAAGGGCCGGAAGAATACGCTGCATAATCGCAAGCGCCATAAACGCAACCCCTATGCCCATCGCGATATGAGCGTGCCCTATGACCAAATCGTTACGGTGGATCAGTTCGCGGATCTGCGGAATAAAAAGAATATTTCCTTCAACATCGACAAAGAGAAACGCCACAATAGAGATAAAAAGATACGGGGCATGGTTAAAGGTTAACTCGGAGTCACGCCACCATACCCATAGCAATGGGACGTACAAAAAGGTCAAATATTGAAAAAACCACTCTTCATTGTAGGTCAATGTATGAAAAAAATTGCGGATTATGAGTGACGCAACATAGCACAAAAGAGGAATAATCCACAACAGATGTCCTCTAGGGATAAACGTCTTCTGCGCACTGAGCTTTATCAACAAATAATATAGAGGAAGCAATGCAAAACTCATCCCAAGAGTGTTATCCCCATGGGGACCGACCAGCGTATGCTCCACTTGACCGTATTGTGGGTTCATCAAAACAATAAGCAATATCGGAGCAATCACTACGACAGCCAACGATACATTTACCCACAGCGGGCGTTTTTCATAAGCTCGCAATGCATCCACTAACGCGAGTAAATAAAATACTCCGCTAAATGCAAGAATAAAATTAAGTTGATAGGGGAAATCGTAAAATGGCAAGCCACGCAAATTGCCAAACAATAAAGCAAACGTCATAAAGAGTAAAAAAACATTCCATACCGCAAAATAGCGGCGCAGATGTTTTATCGTTCGCTCGCCCAAAACCCCGTCTTGATCAAATAAAGCAAAAGGAAGAAGAGAAAGCATCAGTGGAATAAAGCCGTATAGCATGAGAGAAATATGGAGCGATCGTGCGCGTTCTGCTATAAGAAGAGTCGTACTGCCATCCAATCCCAGCAATTCCAACGAATAAACCAATCCCGCAAAAAGACCCAATATAAGCCAAAACAATGCAAGCGGAAGCTCAGTTTCGAGAAATACTTTTAACACAGCCATCCTCCATCACGATAATCACATCGGCAAAATCTCTAATCTTCGAGTCATGAGAAGCTACGATTAATGATGTTCCTTCCCCCGAAAATTCTCTAAAAAGCTCATACACACCCAATGCATTTTGCGTATCCAAATTGCCCGTAGGCTCATCGGCAAATACCACACTGGGATGATTGACCAACGCACGTGCAATTGCTGCACGCTGTCGCTCACCCCCGGATACTTCATCGCTGTAGCGGTGTGATAACGGCGCAATTTTCAGCCGCTGCATGAGAATATCACTATTCTTCTCTCTAAGTGCCGCAAGTGCAATATTTTCACGTAGTGTCAAATAAGCTATTAAATAATGAAACTGGAAAACGAAGCCGATATGCTCACGGCGAAAACGGTTAATGTTCTCAATGTTATCCAAAGTTTGTCCATCATAGGTAACACTCCCGCTCGTCGGACGAAGCAGTGTTGAGAGAATCGATAAAAGTGTTGTCTTCCCGCTCCCGCTCTCGCCTACGATTGCCACAAACTCCCCTGGATGAATTTCGATATCCACTCCTCGCAGCACCTGTTCGTGGCCGTAAAAATGTTCCAAGCCTACTGCCTTAATTATCATTGCAGCCCCTTAGAGATCAGACTCATAGGATCAATTCGTGAGGCATACACTGCAGGTATAAGGGTCCCAAGCAATGCCATCACAATCGTAACAACAAACACCTTGACCAACAAAACCACTGTGATCTCTCCGTTGATGTATCCTTGAAACTTATCCGCATGTTCTATGATTTGCAATGCACCCTCGCTGATCCCCCACGCAATAAAGAAAGACACCAACGCGATCATAAGTGTCTCCACAAGTAGTTTTAAAATAATAGTCCACGAGGAGAGGCCGATGGAACGCATAATGCCAAACTCTGCCTTACGATCGTTTACCACCATGCTCATCATACTGACAATTCCCAATATCCCCATCAGAAATGCCATCGCCCCTATCACATCTGAACTCGTTTGAATGATTTTGAACTGATTGTAAGAGTCGATAAATGCATCCGTTGTTTTGGCCTCTATTTGGATATCTAACCGATTTATTTGGTTTACAACCGCGTCACTTCTTCCAAGATCAGAGAGGCTGACGAGAAAGATAGAGGTACTTTTATGGAACAGTTCTCCCGCGTCACCCAAAGGCATCACCACGCCGCCATCCTCAAATCCGATGGCACTCTTAAAGACCCCGCTTACGGGATACTCTTGTTTTGATACCTGAATGTTTTTGGGATGCTTGAGTGTTTCATAAATCTTGGAGCCCAGGATTACTTCTCCTGATTTTGGATAATGGCCCTGTGTTAATACATAACTGTCATATCGGTTATCGCTCACCCCATAAATCCCCACAATCGGAAGGCGCTCAACAGGAGCTGCCCCCAAGATCAAGGAGTGTACTTCTTTGACTCCACGCAACATCGCTATGGGCCCGCTCAACGACCTATTAATATCACTGAAAAAAGTATCGGCGATCTCTTTTTGAGTGACAATAACATCGCCATCGGTTTTAAGCATGGAACTGTACATACTCACGACTCCCCCGGCAATCGCACTGATTAGAAATATCGCGGCGATGGAAACGGTCATGCTCACAAATATGAGTGCCGTTTTGAACCGATTTCTGCGCAGTGCTTTGAGAGAGGTGATCATTGTTCTATTGCCGCTTTAATTTGTGCAGGTGTTGAGACATAAGAGATATCGGTGAGAGTATTACCCTGAAACTTCATGATAGTGATTTTTTTTTCTTCTCCAGGGAACTTTAACCCCTGTTCCTCATCACGGATCAGCAACACAGGATAAGTAAATTTACGCATTTTTGGCAACGCAAATACTTCCGTGATAAAATTGGGCATTCCCGAAATATCCGCTACGTACACTGCATTGAACTTTTTTAAATATCCGACATCTTGAGCATTCAGGAAATCATTGACGGTTCCGGAAGTCCCTTTTTCAAATGCCATAATGACCGTTTTTGGCATCTCTTTGAAGACAGTCCGTTTCCCAAATTGATCTTGAAAATCCAAAGGAGCAACCGACTGACCAACCTTATAAGGGACCGCCCAAATACTTAGCACCATCAACATTAATATCAGTGCTTTTTTCATACTCATCCTTACGGTAATTTCTACTGTAAGTATAGAGCGAAAAAGATAATGATGCTGTTAGTGATTTTCTTATTTGTGGGTAATCGTGCTGAGGGTATTTTGAATCTCACGTAACTGTTCTAAACTCAAATAAAAGCTTTCATCCATTGCTTTATCGAGATGATTCATCTCCGTGAGCGTTATCCCAAGCGGATCTTTTTTGAGTGCCTTGGCATTTCCGTCCGTTATCGTCACATTGTCCAATTTTTTTCCGGAATGACGTAAAAAATAAGTGAGAAAATAGCCTCCCGAATGATCTTTTTCAATCGCAACGATTGCCCGCTTGGCGCCGCTGTTTTCAAAAGAGATGTTAGGGGCAAGGATTTTAAAATCGTCGATGCTCATATATCCGACATACACTTTGGTATAAATATCATGATACCGTTGGGTTGCGCTTCTGCGGAAAAAATCCCAGTTAACAGGAGTCCCTCCATTGCGCAACGATCGCATCATCCAGGTCAACGTGCTGTAATATTTAAATGCTGCAACTTTCAATTCGTCCGCATGGGCAATCTTAGTACTTTCAACACGTACAATCTCGGCTTTAGGGGCACGGGAGCTAAGACTCTCCAAAATATGCCGGGCGCTGTAAGGCTCCGTCATCCAGACGCTGGCATACGAAGGCAAGTCAGATGTCCCTGTAGCACCTTCGTTAAGAACCAAAAGTGCTTTTACCTCATAACGAGGGAAAAGCACTTCAAGCAGTGCCCGTTTTTTACGTAACCGTTTTTTGAGATTGCTAACGGACTTCACCAGTGTCATTTCAACAAAATAGAGCTCTTTTTCGGTAAACAACAGTCCGTCAAACTCCCCAATCTCTTTATGGCGGGCACGATAAATAATCTGTCCCTTCCAGCTTACAGACAGTGCATCGCTTTGCGCATGCGTACGCTGTTTATGGGGGCCTTTGATGATAAACTGTTTGATTTGAGGTTCATTAGCGGCATAACGGAGTAATTTTTCATAAATATAATTTTCATAGACCTCTCCCTCAAACGAGCGAAAAGCACTTACATACGCTTCATCCTCCATGGTGAGACCCTTCGCCCCAAGCGAAAGCAGATGATCAATATTATAGTCGTAATAAAGGAGATTATCACCAAGTTCTTCGTCGCCATGAGGGATTACAGTAGAATTAATAGTTAACAATGAGAGCCTCTTTGAATCTGTCTAAACATCCTTATAAGATGCCCAACGTATTCTACTTTATTTTTGGTAATAATTCAGATAAATTCAAGGATTCCATTCGCGATTTTATGCAACGGCAATTGTTTTTCAACCGCTCCCAATTCATACGCGACTTTTGGCATCCCATACACAATACAGCTAGACTCATCTTGCCCCATGGTTTTGGCCCCGGCATTGCGCATTGCCAAAAGCCCTCTGGCTCCATCGCCTCCCATCCCTGTCAATATCACACCAATAGCATTGGAACCGGCAATTTTTGCAACCGAGTTGAGTAAAACATCCGCTGAGGGTCGATGCCCTGCAACTTTATCACCGCTGCCTATTTCAACATAATAACGGGCGCCTGAACGTCGTACCACCATATGATAATCTCCCGGTGCTATCAATACCAGACCCGGAGTAATTGAATCACCATTGCGTGCTTCACGCACTTCCATAGCGCATAAAGAGTTAAGTCGCTCAGCAAACGGCCCTGTAAAATTAGCCGGCATATGCTGAACAATAATGGTTCCAGGAGCATTACGGGGAAGTCCCATTAAGACCTCTTTTAGCGCTTCCGTTCCACCGGTAGACGCCCCTATTGCCAAAATTTTATGGGTCGTTTCTGCCAACGAGGTGGTATTGGCCTGTTGCGTATTACTCAATACGTGCTGCTTTACTTTCACTTTGGCGGCAATCTTTATTTTTGCCAGAAGCTCACTGCGCATCTCATCTTTTCCATCATAAATATGGGAATGGAGTTTGGGTACAAAATCAACGGCTCCCGCTTCGAGTGCTTGAAGGGTTGTTTTGGCTCCCGCTTGCGTCAGTGATGAAACCATAATAACCGGCAGAGGCATATAATGCATCAGCCGTTTTAGAAACGTAATCCCGTCCATTCGAGGCATCTCTACGTCCAAGCAGATAACATCCGGTTTCAACTCGACTATTTTATCACGTGCAATGTAAGCATCCGAGGCCGTGCCAACAACTTCGATCATCGGATCAGACTCCAATATCTCCGTTAAAACCGCACGTGCAGTTGCGCTGTCATCTACAATTAATACCCGTATCGCCATACTCTATCCCCTAATTATTACCAGAAGCATACTTCAACAGTACTTTGCCTCGTTGTAAATCAAACTGAATCTTACGCCCATTTTGTCCGCCAATATCCTCGGCAACGATGGCAATTTTATACTCTTTTAAAATTTCTCTGGCCACCATAATATTTTTTTGTCCAATCATCATGGAATCGTTCACTCCGATATTCATAGAGGCGCCGCCAAAGATTTTAGCTTCCATGCTCTTAGGAGTCGACCCTTTTGCCACCATCACTTCAATCAGCTTTGGAATAGAGATATTCCCGAATTTTGGTGATTGCAAGCCATTACCATTCCAAAAAGGGAGTAAATAATGGTTCATCCCTCCAATGCCGAGACTTGCATCGTATAAGCACACCGCAACACACGAACCTAGAACCGTAGAAATTGCGGTCGGTGCCGTGTCCACATGGATCTGTCCAACATGAATAAACGTAGAGCAGCCTTGAATCATTAAAGTTCTATCGCCCCGTCAAACGATTCAAATAAAAATTCGTCTGAACCGCATGCCGATGAATCTGGAAGCGCTGTTTCTACTGGCAAAGTTACCGTAAACGTCACCGTTCCTTCATTAACAATATAATCGATACTTCCGCCCAGACGCTCACACAGTTCTCGGGAAATACTGAGTCCCAATCCTAAGCCATGCGACCCTTCCATCCCATGGGTAAAACGGGTAAAAACTTGCGGTTTATGCTCCACATTTGGGCCTTGTCCTTGATCTTTAACAGCAATGGTAATTACAGAGTCCTTTTGTTCAATATCCACATGAACCACCGCCCCCGCATTTCCATAATCGCAGGCATTTGCTAAAAGATTTTTAAGAATAATATACAGTTTTTTAGGATCAGACACAATCGGACCCGTTAATGTACTCTCAACCGTAACCGTAATTTTTTTATTCTTCAGCTTATACTTAAATGCTTCTATTGCTTCTTCAATAAGAACTTTTGGGTCAACCGATGCATAGGTAACATCCATTGTGCCATCCTCTATTTCAGAAGCAGCTACAAGATTTTGAATACGTGACTCCAAAAGAAGCGCCTCTGCATGAACCAATTCAAAAATAGCTTCCAACCTATCATTACCCTGCGGTTTCAAATGAGGAATCATCCCCAGTAATCCCGTCATTGGGTTATTAAGCTCGCTGGCAATCAGCGACAAAAATTGTGATTTTGCTTTTTCACTTTCGATTAATTGTTTATTCAAATCCAATATTTTACGGCTTAAAAAAGCAATCTCTTCGCATGCATTTTCATCTTTAGTTTTCTCCACTCTATTCCCCCTACAGTCGTTGATAAATCGAAGAGCCCAGAAGTTTCAACGTCTCGCGATGAGATGTTAATGATTCTGAACTCCCTAAAAACAGAGGCGCGCCTTTGGGTAGCAGTGTTCCAAATCGCTCTATGAGATCATGACGGGTTGTGTCGTCAAAGTAGATCATTACATTTCGGCAAAAGACCATATCAAATTTGTTTTTGAAAAAAAACGGGTCTGTTACTAAATTATAAAGACGAAACAGTACTT
>JBAZTK010000007.1:0-126279 GCA_041661985.1 Sulfuricurvum sp.
TTGCGACACACACCTCATTCCAAGAGATCGTTGAACAAAGCAAAAAAGTATCCGATCTCATCGGTGAAATCTCAATTGCCGGTAAAGAGCAATCCGAGGGTATGTCACAAATCAATCAGGCAATGGGACAAGTTGACCAAGTAACCCAACAAGTCGCCGCAAACTCTGAAGAAGCAGCAGCTGCCGCTGAAGAACTCAATGCACAAGCAACCTCTATGATGGAAACCGTCGGTATCCTCGCTGCAATGGTAGGGATGCAAAGCGATAGACCAGTTCACCCTCAGCGAAAAATCAATCTGAAGCATTTAGACCCAAATCCGGCTATTCCTCATCGTTCTCCGGTACAGCCTCAACGCAAATCACTTTCGGCGAAAGCGGAGGATGTTTTTCCTCTCAATGAGGACGATTTGAGAGAGTTCTAAGATACTGTTTAACTGTAAGGCATTGTTCTCAATTGTAGTTTAGCAAAGAACCTCACAGTTTTAAAAGTGAGATATAATCATAAAAATTTCTACTAAAGAGTCTACAATGAGCGACACAACGGAGTCAATTTCCAAAGCTACCCCCATGTGGGAAGATAAAATCGAAAAGATGATGCAAGGGGTCATCCAACTCCTTCGTCTCTTTTTCATAGCAATAATGATCGTCTATCTGTTTTCCTGTCTCATCGGCCTTTCAACCAAAATTATCGACTTAACTTTGCAATATGGTGTCCTCGACTTTACGAGTATGAAAAATATTTTGACCGATGCGCTATTTACGCTGATTGTACTGGCAATCGTCCGTACACTTTTCATACGTAATGGATACATCTATGCCCTTACACTGCTTGAAATCGGATTTGTCGTTATCATCCGAAAACTCATTTTGTTGGAAGTTGATCCGAGTGAAACATGGCTTCTTCTTATTTTAGGGGGTATCTCCGCACTCTTTTTTGGGTTAATCATCTTTGCCCATTCTTCTAAATTTCGGAACAGCAAGGTCCTATAAAATGACCTCTAGCAACTTTTTCCTCCGCGACTACCTCCGCCGTATTAACTATAACGGTGAAACTCATCCTGATTTTGCAACTCTCACTGCACTCATGAGTGCACAGCTGCAATCCGTGCCGTTTGAAAACACTGAAGTCCAAGCAGGTCGTATCCCATCGCTCATTAGTGAAGATATTGTCAATAAAATTGTTATAAACAATCGCGGCGGCTACTGCTATGAAGTAAACGGGCTGTTTGCTATGGCACTCACTGCCATCGGATTTGAATGGTATTTTGCTGGGGCACGGCCTATGTTTTACCCTACGCGTCGTCCAAAAACCCATATGGTTGTTATCGTCATCATCGATGGAAAAAGCTATCTGTGTGACACTGGATTTGGAGGATATGGTGTGCGAGCGCCATTAGAAGTTGTAAATGCAAAGGTAAGCGAACAAAACGGTGATAGGTTTCGTTTAGAGCTGATTGAGGAGGAATATGTCCTGAGTTCGCTCGTCAATGATGAATGGACGCCCCAATACGGCTTTGCCCTAACACCGCAAGAATGGATAGAGTTTAGTCTTGCTAATCATTTCAACGCCACTCACCCTGATACAATCTTCACCCAAAAGAAACTCGCCGTGATGCAAACACCCTTTGGGAGAAAAATCCTCGTGGACAACAGCCTCAAAATCATCGATAAGGGTATCACTACGATAAGTGATGTAGATTATGCCTCTGCGGCAGGGGAATATTTTGGGTTATTGATTTAACTACGCGATCAGCAATGCAGTACGAACGGAGGTTTTAAACGCTTTCATTCTCTCTTGAGTGATGATCAACATCGCCCTTTCACGCTCTTTTTTAATACGTGCATAATGGGCGGCAGTGGGTGCGGTTCTCGCCTCGTGAATCAAAGCGTGGATATTCTCAGCAAAGATCTGACTCTCATAAGAGGGCAATGCATCGTACAGTGCCATAAAGACAGTTCGTTTTTCATCGTCCATCTTACACGAATCATCGCTTATTTTCAAAGCGACCGTCACCGCACAATCTCTCGCAAATGTGTCAAGATTGGCGGCAACTTTTTCGTAAGGACTCATTATCCCACTTCTTGAAGATTTTCAGGCTCTTCTTGGACGATTTTTCCGATGCCGCGGTCTTCATTGGGTATGTCTTTGCGGTATTTTTTCTCTCTAAAGGCGGGAGATTTAGGAACACCGTTTTTCTCACCGAGCTTATACATTTCGCCATTTAGAAAATGGGCATTAAACTCTTTGGTGTAGGGCATGTCCCACGTGATGCATCCGATACTCGGACAAATCGCCGCACATTGTGGATCGTCGTACACACCGACACACTCGATGCATTTCTCAGGTTGTACGTAATAACGTTTATTGCCCATTGGACTACTCATATCATCCACAATCGCATTGACGGGACATTGTTGCAAACACGCATCGCAGGTGATGCAGGTATCATCGATAATTACAGACATAGTTTATTCCTTATCTTTTGTTGTGTGAACAATACGAAGAAGCCATGGCGGAGGATTGCCCAATAATAATTCTTGAAGTTTTTTAATTGCTTCATCTATGGATTCATTCTCAGCCGAGCGCATCGGATAAATCTTCGCGGCCAGTACCATCTTCGATGCCGTGGGGCCGATTTGGGAGCAAAACATGATGTCTGCTTCTTTGACCGTGCCGATTTTGTAGTTCAGTTTTTCGTGTTCGTCTTCGATGGCATCTTGAGAACTGTCAAGTGTTTTTACATACTCGGCACTGTGATCAGTGACACGATACAGCTCAAAACTCTTTGACCATCCAAAATGTTCATTGACATGAATCCCATCAGACGAAGCGAACGCGATTAACATTTAGACGGCTACCGCTTCACGCGCTTGACGCATTTCGATCGAAATATCATCGCGGAAAGTTTGCGGAGAAACTTCAGGTGACAATAATCCCCGTTTTTTACTCGTACTGATGACATATTCGCTACTATTAACATAATAATCGTTATGCTCTGCAGTGTATGGCATGTCCCACACGATACAGTCCTCTGTCGGACATGCTGCGGCACATGCAGGAGTTTGGGCATGACCAACACACTCAATACATTTTTCAGGTTTTACATAAGTAAATTCCCAATCACCTCTTGGTGAATCACCCTCACCGGCAATCGCACTCACCGGACATTCATCGATGCAGGCATCACAGTTGATACATAGATCAGTTATCATTACGGCCATTTTATTCTCCTTGTTTGGCTTGGTATAATTTATCTTTGCATTTTTCATACGAGGTACTATCCAAGACTGGACTTAGTTTGATATCGACTGCTTTAAGAAGCAAAGTCACTTCGCATCCATCACACAGTTCCATCCGATTGAAGGCATCGGTGGTAATCAGTGAATTCATCACCCCGCATGGTGTCTCAACACTCACTTCACTAAGAACCACACCCTTACGAAAATGTAGCAATTCACCATTAAGATGATTTTCAATTGAAACACTACCCTCTTTCGCCCCTTTACAAATTGCGATAGCCGCTTCTTGAATATGGCACTCTACATCATCACCGATGCTAAGCCATTTTGGTGTTTCGGTTTTGATCAGTTTAAATGCCGTACCATTTGCCCGTATGGTTATACAGCTAAAGAATTCATCACTTTTTATCGATTCGACCCGTGCCGCAAAAGCATTCATGTCATGTCCTTACCATAGATAAATAATAATATTTTTATCAATCGCCTTTTCAAACTGTTCTAATATCATTCCCGCTGTCGTAGTAGGTCCCAGATGACATCCTGAACATGCACCTAAATAACGAAGCCACACTTCCGGTGTATCGCCAATCACATAATGAACAAGCTCCACTCCTCCGCCATCACTTGCCAGTATGGGTCCAAGATTTTCACTGATTACTGACTCGACAATCCCCCGTTGGGACGCTTCGTCCATCATACGAAATGCGACATTTATGTCAGATGCTTCGTTTTGATTACTCACATAGGTCAAAAGGGAATGCGCCTGAGATTCTCCCGCATGTGCTGCTTTTATCATCCATTTCATCGAACTTTGTACATCATCATTTCGAAGTAAGATTCCAAGCTTGAGTTGTGCCGTTGCCATACCAGCCTCTGCCGCCACAGTGTAATAACGAATCGACTCTGCCGCACTTGCCGTTACTCCGATTCCATTTTCATACATCCCTGCTAGATAAAATGCTGCTGTTTCATGTCCCAACAATGCCGCACGTTCAAACAGTTCATATGCCATATTAATATTTTTAGCCACCCCGAACCCTTTAACATATATTGTCCCAAGATTCACCATTGCATCCGAGTTAGAACCGCTAAGAGATTCCCAAATTGCTTTTGCTTTTAAATAATCTTTTGCATCAAATGCCATAATCGCTTGCTGCATCAAGGACTCTTCTTCCATTGTTCTCCCCTATCTCTCACTCTATTTGAATTAATGACTGCAATTGTCATTCTATGATTGAAGAACAAAAAATGCATTCTTCAATCATATATAACATAAAGGACGAGGCGGGTGCACTTATGAATGAAATTATCACGACAGAAATGAGTGAAATACGCTTACTGATTGCTGAAACGGCTGCAAAACGCAATGTTTTAAAGATTGAAATGGAAAAGTGGTATGAAAAAAATTCCACCCGTTTTGAATTTACCAATGAACTCATGACTGTTGATTCCACTTTATCGGAACTCGATAGCCATTACAAACGGCTATGGGACTATCATAACGGTTTACTAAGAGCCTTATGAACACCTATTCCAACTCGGTTCGACTGCTCCAAGACATTACTGAAATCGAGCAATACCGTCGTATATTGGACAAAGATACGATTAAAACCGGTGAGCCGCATTGGGCGAGTATGGGAAAAACGACGATTACCCTTTTTCAGGTTTTAATCGATCAAGATTTAACCCACTTGGTAATGGTATTGCATCATTATCCAAAATACATCGAAGCAGTATGTGAACATTTTCGTTACGCCTACAGCTACAGTGAGAACATCGCCGACATTGATGCCGCTTCAGAACTTTTAAAAATGGGAGAACCCTTTTTTACGAAACAGTTTGTCCGCAATGTAATGCGAAAACTGCCACGTTTAGAGAGTAATGATCGGGATGCTCTCCAGAATTTTATTAATATGACAACGCTCAACCAACACCTATGGCATCCGATCATTACGATGCACTACCATGATGTGATCAAGCGTATTATCGATGAAATGCCTCTGCATCCATTACAACGTATAGTCCTAGAGAAAAAAATCACTTCTATATCTAAGGTAATTACGTTTGGATACGAGGCACTAGACAGAGACTCGCTTCTCGACATACCGTACATGAATTAAACCTAAGGAGATAATAATGAATGAAAACCTGCGCAGTGAACTGCTAAAACATGCCAAAGTGGCCTTTGAACGTGCCTGTACGTTACGCGAAAATGAGCGTATTGAGGTTTATCTGTATGACGGTGTAGTCAAAACATCCGATGTCTTAGGTGAAGATCAGAAAATGGTTTATAGCCCAAACCGTATGTTATGCTATCAAGTATGGGGACACGATTATCTTGAGGAAGAGATCCGCGCATGGATCGACCATGCCCGAACAGAAATAAGCCCAAAACCACTCGAAGAAAGTATTATAGAAACCCTCAATGCCCTTGCCAAGACAAAAGGCGTAAGTAAAGATGAGATTAGCTCTTATGAAATTTTCGCCCATTTGCGAATGGAACAACTGGAGCAGATCGAGTTTGCCGTCATCGAATATTGGTGGGATAATAAAGAGGTAGAAAATGCCAAATCACTCGCATTGGAGCAGATCAATGAAGTACTTCAGAGTATGGAAGGCTAACGGGAAATGTTGTTTCGTCCTGCCCATTTAGCTCTGTACAGGGCCTCATCGGCTCTTCTTTCAACTGCATGAATGTACTTTCCATCTTCAGTCTTATATTCGGCCACCCCTCCACTCACCGTAAATACGATATCATTTTCTTCAACATTAATTTGTACATCGTTCACTTCAGCCCGGATTCGTGACGCAAATAAAACAGCATCCTCAATCTTCGTATAGGGCATAAGAATTAAAAACTCTTCGCCTCCTACACGAAATACATAGTCACTTTCACGCAATTCATGCTTTAAAACAACCGCGAAGTATTGAAGTACTTTATCCCCTGCGGCATGTCCATATATATCATTAATGTTTTTAAAATGATCGATATCAAACATAATCACACTTAAATCTGTTCCGTATTCATGTGCCAGCTGTATTTCTTTTGTACAGATTTCGTAGTAGGCTCTTCGGTTTAATAAGCCTGTCAACATATCCGTTTTTGCTTCTCTTTGGGCTGTTGTTTTTTCTTCATTGGTAATGCGAACACGATCAGCAAGCGCTAATGATAGCAATATCGCATCCATAACCATCCCATAATCAAGTGCTTTAAACCCGATATCCGTATACGGTACAAGCGCCATCACAGTTAATGCCGTAATGGATGTTCCTATCAAGCTGGACATTGTCCCAAAAAGAAAAAACTTTGCAGAACGATTTCCTATGAGCAGTGAATAAATGGCAATTCCTAAAACATAAAAACTAAAAACTATCGATAAACCAATAGAGAACATGACGTGATAATGGTACCCGGCAATAGCCGTTAATAGCATCATAACGACAAAAAACCGTATAAACAATTGCGTTATTCGATTGAGTGAAGGGGAATGTTCTTTTAAATTTAAGAACGACTGTGTAAACAATAGCCCACAAATAGAGAATAAAAATATCGTTGTCGACTGCGCCCAGTTTTGGAGCTGGGGATAATCAGCAAAAAAGAGTTTGAAGGTAAATCCGTTATAAGCCATATTCGCCAGTATAAAACTGCCCAGATAAAGAACATACAAAGCGTAATAGCGTGTTTTGATACTGAAATACAAGAATAAGTTATACAGCAATATTGAGACAAGAAACCCATAGATAAATCCTGTATAACTCGAAGCTTCTGCTTTATCTGACAAAAATGTTTCCCGATCTACGATAGAAATCGGAACGATAAACGGGTCCTTTGTCATGACTTTGATATAAACAGTCGAAACACCTGGTAAAAAGGAGTGTTTAAAGTTCGGAAAATGATCCTCTACGGCTCTTTGATAATAAGAATAGTTATTTCCACCGGTCATAGTTGAGATTAAGACATTATTGTGCAGTATCGTAATATCGATGGAATTAATCCAAGGTATCTCCATAACAATCAAACGATCAACAGGGAGATTTTTACTATTATTTACCTCAAAACGATACCAAAAAGCTGATGAAGTAAAAAGATGCCCGTCAACAGCATTCTCTAGGGGAGTAAAAAGATTCGAAGGGAGCTGTTCAATTTGTGAAAAATCGAGTTTACCGCTCTTATCTTCATATACCGATAATGCATTTCCAATTTGTTTATTGGGTATTGAAAGATCAAGAATCTTTTCTGCAGCTGCTGAATGTAACACAAAAATAAAAGTAAGTATGACAAAAAATAGTTTCACGTATGACCTATATAATTAAATGAAAGATATTTTAGCTAAATATTACCATTTCTCGACCAAACGGCACTTTCGCTTTTCGTGACAGCGCCCACAGCACTTCATAATTTGGCGGTATACGGGGGAATGATCCCTCACCGTCAGTGAAATAAAGCAGCATTGTCGTCATTGGCAGGTTTGATTCGACGTAATCGAATGTCGGACGGTAATCGGTTCCCCCTCCCCCTTTAAGAGCAAAATCCATCCGCTCTCCCCCTTGAAACGTATGATGGGCATGGACTTTGGCATCCGCGATGATAAGTTCGATTTTGACTGAGGGGAAGTTTTGCATGATACTTTTAAACTCCTCCATAAATGCCCCCAATAGCTGATCATCAATGGAGCCTGAGGTATCGATAGCCACACACAGACTGAGGGTATCACTGGTGAGTGATGGCAGTGCGATACCACGATGGATGTGTTTTTTGTTCGGGGGCATGAAGGCATAGTTGTTGCGCATATGTCGGTTGACGGCATTGTAGAGTTCAAACCGCCAATCTACGTCACTGGGCTTAACCTTTTTCCCCAGTCGCTCTAATCCTAACGGCATTGCCCCCTTACGCTGTGCTACTTCTTGAGCGATCGAGGCAGCGTATTGCCATTGCAGCTCATCCCCAGTATCGAGTTCATCTGCGATACCCTCAACGTTGCCAAAACTTGACGAATCATCACCCTCTTGCTCCATCATAGAAGCTTCGGGAGCGCTATCTCCACTTTCACCGAAGGCATCCCCCTCACCCAGATTCAAATCATTTTTGAGTGCGTCGTAAATCTCTTCGGCGTACATCCCCTCGTATTCTTTGTTGTAATTTGCCCCCATTGGGATAGTGAGACCGCTTTTGAAGAGGAGATTGTTGATCGCGTAATCGGTCGCTAACTGCCACAGCTTACCTTTGCGATTGAGTTTTCTCTGCTGATGGGAGAGGACATGGTGCATCACGGCATTGGTAAGGATAAACATCACCTCCTGAACACTGCGACGTTCTAAAAATTCTACATTGTAGATAAACCTCTTCCCGTTACTGGCATATCCTGAAACATCCTCACTAGGCTCAAAATTCAACCGTGAGGCGAGCATCCCAAAATAGGGATATTTCACGGTCAAGAGGCTTTTGGCTTTTAAAAGAAGCTGTTCGGATGACATTATCGTAAGAGTGTATTGAACTGACGCATCCATAATGGCCAGCTCTCCAAATGATCGAGCTCGATTTTACGGGCACGTAAATCTTGGATAATCATCACGGCAAACTCACCGGGAAGTTTGAGAGAATAGGTGATGAGATTGTTGAGCTTCTTACTCCCCATGTAGTCATTAACCCGCATTGCCAATGCCGTACAGAGAATATGGAGTGCGGAAGGGTCACTGGGTATGTCCATGCATGTCCCCTCCATAATCGCATCCAAATCGGGCAGTTGCGACGCTACCATACGAAATCCCAGATACGATGCCGCCAACTCTTCACCAATCGCCCCTGACACCATCGGCATCACCAAATCCTCTTCGGGTTGTGATGCCATAATGTCATTGACATACGCCCACGTACGCGGCGTTGCAAACGATCGGCTCTCGGAATTAAAGACGAACAGTGCATCGGGGCGATGAGCGATATAAGCAATAATAGAGGGATCAATCCCCGCACCCATCGCCCAGTTGCGCCAATCCTCAACATTCGCCTCCATCTCCAAATGAACAAATCGGTTCGCCAGCGGAGCCGCCATGCGAAACACCACCCCGCGATCACTCTCTCGGTTTCCCGCCGCGATGATTGCCCATCCGTCAGGAAGACGGTATTCACCGATCTTACGATCTAATATTAATTGATATGCAGATGCTTGAACCATCGGTGCGGCGGTGTTGAGTTCATCGAGAAACAATATCCCCTTCTCCTCACGGCCATCGGGTAAAAATGCGGGAGGTGCCCAAATAGCTGTGTCGTTTTTGGCGTTGAAAAACGGGATACCGCGAAGGTCTGTCGGGTCAAGAAGCGATAGACGCAAATCGATAAAACCGATTCCTTCTTCACGAGCAATCTGAGCAACGATGGATGATTTCCCGATCCCAGGTGGTCCCCATAAAAACACGGGGACTTTGCGCTCACACAAATGAGCAAGGGAGCGTTTAGCACTCTGAGGGTTCATGACATTCCTTTTATCTATTCTGTAACTCTAAATGCATATTTTGTACGAATGAGACGAAAAAAGGTAGAACAAGAATTGTATTGGATGTAAAAACACAAACCCAAAGGAACCCCCAATGTCAATACAAAGCTACATTGCAGAAAATAAACTCGAATGGATGATCGTATTTAACGGAGCAACCGAATCGTATAAATACGCCTACCGCGGATGTCTCATCGTGACCGAGGGGAAAGTGATTTCAGCAGAAAATACGCTCCCTCCTAAAGAGATTGTGAAACAAGTATTGTTGGCAACCAACAGCGACACCATCGACTTTTTGGCAATAGAGCTTCCAACCATCAACTTGTTTGAAGGATTTGTTGCAAAATACAAAGAGTATTTGACTCCTGAGGGAAAATATCTCCTCTTTATCTCTGATATCAACGGCAAAGGGAAATTTGTCTACGAGGGGATCACATTCTACGCGTACGCACTGGATGAAAGCTCAGTATGGAACGAAGTGCTTGACTACGCAGACCTATCCAAAGGGGATTTGAAAAAGATGTCCGACAAAGAGAAAATCGACGCAGTCTGTAATGAAATGAAACGTACCAACCTACGTATCACTGACAAAACGTATGAAGAGATCAAAGCTACTCAAACGGCTCAAGGCAAACTGGCTTTTGGAGCAGTCTAAACTATTTTTTCCCATTAGGGAAAATAGTTTACTTGGCTAGATAAGTTCGCCAACCACCAAGTGCTGTAATCTCTTTTGCACCCTCTACCGCATAGTTTTCACACAAAAATCCTTTAACAACCTTTCCGTCAATCAAAGTTAAGCTCCCCAATGCCAATGGTGATGGAACTCCATTAAAAAACGACCCGAACATCTGGGAAGGGATCTCCCACACTTCAACGTCAATCGACTCTCCACCCTCATTCACGTGAACAAGACCGGGACGAGGCGGCGTAAAACTTTCAAGTGCAAAAAATCGGTACACGGAAGCTGTGGAAGTTTTTTCCAACAGCTTGGCACCCCTGCTCGTCAATTCATGGTTAAGAGGAAGTCCTGACATGTGTGCCCCGCAAACGGCTAATAAAACTGTTTCTCTTTTAGCGCATAACTTTGCACCGATATTCAAAAGCGAATGTTCACTCCATGCCGGTGCAGCCAGTGTGATCCCAAACGGTAAACCATCTTGTGTAAATCCTGCAGGGACGGCACATGCTGACAGATCCAGCAAATTCATGAAATTTGTGTAATAGCCAAGATTCGTATTTAACTCAAGAGGATTGTTGCGAACGTCCTCTCGTGTATAGATCGTTCCTGCCGTTGGAGTCACTAAAAAATCGATCGTTTTCATTATCTCATCACTCTTACGTTTTAGATCTGAGAGATGGTAAAATCCTTCAAAAGCATCCATCGCGGTAGGCTTGGCACCTGAGAGAACAATCCCTCGTGTAACTTCCAGCATTGCATCGCTTTGCGTCATAGCAAACTCTTTAATACCGCAGTACCGTTCCGCAATCCAAGGCCCATGATAAAGCAATTTCGCCGTTTCCATAAAAGGGGTAAAATCAATCTCCTGACGTACGCCTCCTAAGGATTCAAGACGCTCAACACTCTCCCAAAAAAGGGTTTTATAGGCACTGTTTCCAAAAAATTCCAACTGGTTTTCACGTGGCACACCAAAACGAAAACTCTCTTCAAAAGCGTTGAAACTGCTTTTTTTACGAGAATAGGAATCTTGATCATCATAATTACTGCACAAATCATAAACACGTTGTGCATCGTCACAGGATTGTGCGAAAATAGCGACGCAATCCAAACTTTTGCATGCAGGGACAACACCTCGAATACTCAGCGCACCGCGTGTCGGTTTTAGTCCTACAATATTCCCAAACGCTGCTGGGACACGTCCTGAGCCTGCCGTATCGGTACCCAATGAAAAAGGGACAAGTGCCGCCGTAACCGCCAATGCGGAACCCGAACTTGACCCCCCGGAAATATACTCTTGATCAAACAGGTTAATCCCCTCTCCGTAAGGACTTCGAGTACCAACTAGCCCTGAGGCAAACTGATCCATATTGGTCTTGCCAATAGGAATAGCCCCGGAATTGATCAACTGTTCAACGACAAACGCATGCTGTGACGGGACGTAAGAAAATTCTGCGCATCCCGCCGTGGTAGGTAATCCTGCAACATCAATATTGTCTTTTACAGCAAAAGGAACACCGTAAAGTGGTAATGAAGCGGGGTCGCATTGTTCCAATCGTAAAAAATAGGGTTCTAAAAATGCCGTATCCGCTTTGGTAATCCAAATGTTCTTATCATCAAAAGAATTTGATAAATTAAGACAATTTTGTACGACTTCTCTAACAGAATACCCTTGCACTCGATAACTGTGTAAATAATCATTGATTGTTTTTAAGGTGTTCATCCTATCGCTCCTTTGGCACTTTGTTCTGCGAGATGAAGCCCGACAACTCCAAGCCCAATCAACGCGATACTGGCAAGCTTAAACGGGTTGGAAGACTCACTAAAATAGGCAATTCCGATAATGGTCACCATGATCGTTCCCGCACCTGTCCAGATAGCATAGACCGTGCTCATCTCAATTTTTTTCATCACAAACGGCATCAATACAAAAGCCATGGCGTAAAAGACAAAAATCATCACCGTCGGAAAAACTTTCTGCATCCCATCAGAGAGCTTCATAGATGTCGTTCCGGCAACCTCAAGCAATATCGCCAATCCAAGTAAAACCCAGCTGTTCATCACACACCCTCTGTTTTAAGTATCACGAGGGTATTTCCCGTATGGACGGTGTCCCCTTGAGCGCACAAAATCTGCACCACTTCTCCCTCTACGGGAGATTCAATCATCACTTCGGATTTCATGGCTTCAATCACGACGAGAGTATCACCCTCCTGAACACGATCGCCTACTTTGACGCTAATTTCCCAGACATTTCCGGAAAGAAAGCTTGCAATTGCCTCACATCCAGCAGGAACTTCCGTAAAATCAGACTCATCATTGGTTTCGAGCGTTTCAGCAATATAAGCTGAAATACCGGATGCTTCCCAACGTTCACGTTCTTCACCAAAAGAGTCCTGCTGAATCTTTTTGAATGCGGCAATGTCTTCGCTGTTGTCTTCAAGAAATCCGAGATATTCTCCCAATGAAAACTCCCCCTCTTCGATTCGCACGCAAAACGTTCCGTTAATAAAATCTTTTCTCATCTGAAGCAATTCTTCTTCTGAAACAGGATAAAAACGGATGCGGTCAAAAAACTCCAAAAGCCACGGTTTCCCCGCCTTGAAATCATGGGTCGATTTATAACGGTTCCACATCTGTACCGTTCGTCCGACAAACTGATATCCACCAGGACCTTCCATCCCGTAAACACACATATACGTTCCGCCGATTCCGACCGCATTTTCAGGGGTCCAGGTACGTGCCGGATTGTACTTGGTCGTAACCAAACGGTGACGAGGATCGACAGGAACCGCAACCGGAGCACCCAAATAGACATCACCCAGTCCCATAACGAGATATTCAGCCTCAAAAAGGATATTTTGGACATCCTCAATACTTTCCAAACCGTTCATCCGTCGAATAAACTCAATATTACTCGGACACCACGGTGCATCATCACGAACCGACTGCATGTATTTCTCAATCGCCAGCTTCGTCGCGGAATCATCCCACGACAAGGGGAGATAGACGGTTCGGCTAGGGACAATTATGTCACGTGTAGCAGGCATACTGGAAAGTTCACTCTCAATTTTAGTCAGCAGTTCACTCAGAGGCAACTCTTGACTCTCATAATGGATCTGTAATGACCGAATCCCCGGCGTCAAATCAATCAGACGTGGATCATTCACAGCTTTGAGACGACGCATCAGTTCATGAACCTGAAATCGCAAGGTGAGATCAAGCTCCATAGGGCCAAATTCGATCAATATATAATGATCCCCCGACAAACGTATATTGACGGCATCATGACAATCATTAGCAGCGATTGTGGCTACGATCGGATTCGTAATGGTTGAAACCGGCAATACAGGCAAAGCCCCATGCAGTGTTGCAATCTTCTCCTCCAATTCACGCTCCATGACAACGGCATCGTCATACGTCACGGGGACAAATCGAACTCTGTCTTTGGGTCCCAACTGCCCCATCTTCCATAACTCAGCACCGATAATGGTGACAGGACAGACAAAACCGCCCAGACTCGGCCCATCGGGACCTAAAATCACCGGCATGTCTCCCGTAAAATCGACCGTACCGATAGCATAAGCATTGTCATGCAAATTGGAGGGGTGCAGTCCTGCTTCTCCGCCGTCTTCACGTGCCCAAAGCGGTTTAGGACCGATGAGACGGATTCCCGTACGATTGGAGTTGTAGTGTACTTCCCAATCCGTAGCAAAAAAGGTCTCAATATACTCCTCTTTGAAAAAATCAGGCGCGCCATGCGGACCGTAAATGACCCCTATTTCCCACTCTTTTGACATCTGAGGACGCAATTGAGCATCCAATACGGCACAAGGCTTATTGCTCATTACGGAAAGAGTCGTGAGCTGATCGCCGATTTGTAAGATTCTCCCTGCATGACCGCCAAACTCTCCAAGTGTAAACGTTGCCGTAGAGCCCAAATATTCCGGTACATCAAACCCTCCATCGATTAACAAATAGGTACGGGCACCTGAGCCTTCGATAATCCCCATCTTAAGAACATCACCTGCACTTATTTCAATCGTCTCCCAATAAGAGACATCCATCCCATTGATCTGTGCCTTCATCACGGCCCCGGTCAATACGATTCGCGTCGGAAAATGAAATTTTAGTGTCGATCCTGTAACGGTCATTTCCAATCCAGGAGCTTTCTCATCATTGCCCAAAAGGCGATTACCCAATCGAAATGAGAGTGAATCCATAGGACCTGAGGGAGGGACACCGATATCCCAATAGCCGATTCGTCCGGGTGCTGATTGTATCGTGGTATGGGTTCCCGGTTTGATCACTTCGACAATTGAGGGTGCATAGGCTAGAGTCCCCAAATATTTGGTGGTCTGCTCACCTTTTGCAAAGACCTCTTGACCTAAGACATACTGCAAATACCCGAGATTCGTCACGATCCCATACAGCGTTGTTTCTTTGAGTGCACTCAACATTGACTCGATGGCATCCTCACGTGTTGATGCATGGACAATGACTTTGGCAATCATCGGATCGTAATAAGGAGAGATCACACTTCCCCGTTCAATCCATGTCTCGCATCGTACCCCATCGGGCCAAATCACTTCACTCAATATTCCTGAACTGGGTTGGAAATTTTTCAGCGGATCTTCGGCATAAACGCGTACTTGGATTGAGTGACCGTTGGCGGTATACTCTTTTTTTAGCGTATTTCCCAGTTCACCTGAGGCTTCCAGAATCATCCACTCGACCAAATCGACTCCGTAGATCTCTTCGCTTACCCCGTGTTCCACTTGCAACCGAGTATTGACTTCGAGAAAATAGAACTTTTCTTCCAATGTATCGTAGACAAACTCTACCGTTCCTGCTGATTTATACGAGGCAAAACTAGCCAAATTCACAGCAGCATTGCGTAATGCAGCTCTAACCTCTTGGGATAACCCAGGGGCCGGTGTCTCTTCAATCACCTTTTGATTACGACGCTGAAGCGAACAGTCCCTCTCGCCCAATGCGATAACGTTCCCTTCTCCATCACCGAAAATCTGTACTTCGATATGACGGGCAGAGGCTACGAATTTTTCGAGGTAAATGCCCCCTTGGCTGAAGTTGCTCTTACTGAGACGTCCAACCGATTCATAACCGTTTTGCAGCTCTTGGGCACTGTAGCACAGCTGCATTCCGATTCCGCCACCGCCTGCGGTACTTTTGAGCATCACCGGATACCCAATCTCTGCAGCAGCACTCAACGCCTCTTCAACACTTTCGAGAAGTTCAGTACCTGGCAATAGCGGTACTCCATGTGCTTTTGCCATAGAGCGTGCCGTATGTTTGAGACCAAATTCCTCCATGTGCTGCGGCGTTGGACCGATAAAAACGATCCCCTCTTGGGCACATCGGCGGGCGAATGCCGCATTTTCACTCAAAAATCCGTATCCGGGATGAATCGCCTGCGCTCCAGTATCTCTCGCCGCTTGGATAATTTTTTCGATATCCAAATAACTCTCTTTGGCAGGCGGTTCACCCAAACACACGGATTCATCCGCCATCATCACATGAAGTGATCCGGCATCGGCATGCGAATAGACCGCAACAGAAGCGATCTTCATCTTTTTGAGTGTACGGATGATGCGGCATGCAATCTCCCCACGGTTAGCTATCAGAACTTTGGCAAACATTTTATTTCCTCACGTGAAAAATTTATAAATTATTAAACAGGTTTATAGATACTTAATCGAACAGGACTAGGGTTAAAGGCATTGCATGGATTATTAAGCTGCGGACAATTGGATATTAATACCAATGTATCCATCACCGCAAACAGTTCCAAAGTACTTCCCGGAGCCGATATTCCATCGATAATTGCTAATGTCCCGTCTGCTTCTACCGGAACATTCATGAAAAAATTGATATTGCTGACCAAATCACGCTTATCCATCCCCATTTGCCCCAGTGCCAACAGGTAATTATCACGGCATGAATGCATATCGAGTTTGTCCAACGCATAGCGAACGGTATTACTCTCAGCACTGCACGCACCGCCAAGAGTATCGTGACGCCCGCACGTATCACTGATCACTTTCATCATCGTATTTCCCAAATTGGAAATCAGCTCGGTTCCCGTCTCGACAAAGATATTTTTTTGACGTACAATGGTTTGAGGAGCGCTATATCGTTCAGAGACATCATTGGCATTGTAAAAGAGGGTATCCACCGCCTGGCACCCTTCTAAATCAACAATTCGCAAGACTTCTCCTGCTTTAACCACTTTGTACCATGGCTCTCCGGCGGGGATCGTCTCATCGTAAATCATCTCAGACATTTTGCCCTCCTTGTATAAACTGTTTCATATAGTTTCGGGTGTTTACAAACGCCCGCTCACTGCGCTCCGAGTCAATCACACACGGATCATCCAATGCCACTTCGTCCCCTTGATAGACGATCAGACTGATTGGTTTGACATCATACGAGGTGTCCGTACTTAAAACATGTACCGTATTGGAAAGAATCACCAATACGTCCATCTCTGCACGCAACTCGATAAAGCTTCCCGCAGGCACGCTCTCTTCACGAAAGATCAGTTCTCCGCCCTCACCGATTTTTGCATCGGCAAAAAGGTTTAAACACGGCATGATATCGCGGCGTCCCATCCCATATTTTCCAAGTTCCACGAGAAAATTATCAAAATCGTTTTTGTAATAGCAGTTGCGTTTGGTCTGATAGTTTCCAAGCCCGCAGTGCGCTTGGATATCCGAAGCCATCGTATAGCCGCACACCGTATCGTGTGTTTCACAGCTGTCCATTACAATCGACATCAAAATCCGTCCCATATCGGAATAGAGAGAATTGCCTTGTTTGAGATAGGCGTTGTACTGTATCTTGACCGTATCGGCCGCGTTGTACCGCTCAGTGCGTTCATGGACATTGTAAAACAGTGCCGAAAGACCGCTTGTTCCTTCGGTATTTACAATCCGAAGAAGCTGCCCTTTTCGGATGATTTTAGACCAGCGTCCCCCTCCTGGCAGAATCTCATCAAAGAGAACTGTCTCAGGCGATAATGGTTTCATTAATGTTGACATACTCTTCTCCTTTATATTTTCGTTTATTTCTATCCAGTTTTATATCATTGACCAGCGTTGCACCGTAGGCATTGGGTGCTTGTGGATCATTTCGAACCTTATCAAAGACCAACAGCCGTGTCCCCAATTCAAATGCCTCTTTCACATCATGCGTCACCATAAACACTGTCAGCCCGTACGTTTTCCATAAACCACGAACCAGCACGTGCATATCCGCTCGACTCCCGGGATCAAGTGCCCCAAAAGGCTCATCCAGCAAAAGGATTTTCGGCTTTTTTACCAATGCCTGCGCAATCGAGAGACGCTGCTGCATCCCTCCTGAGAGTTCAGAAGGATATTTTTGGGCGGATTGTTCAAGCCCGACCGACTCCAGCATTGCCATGGCTTCTTCCCTGATTTTGCGACGTGCAGAACCAAATGCTTTTCCCAGTAAGGGTGAGTGTTCCATCTCCAACCCCAGCATCACGTTTTCCAAAGCTTTGAGATGCGGGAAAAGGGTGTATTTTTGAAATACGACCCCCCGATCACTTCCCGGCTCATTTGAGAGAGGTTCACCCTCCAGCAAAATCGTTCCCCGTGATGACGTATCCTGTCCCAAAAGCATCCGTAAAAAAGTACTCTTACCACATCCTGAAGGTCCGATCAGGGTACAAAACTCCCCCTTATCAATCGAAAAATTGAGTTTTTCTAAAATCACATTGTCATCGTATGTTTTCCATACATTACGTATTTGCAAATAACTCATTTTTTCTCCTTTCGATACCATGGAAACGCTTTACGGATAATCACGGCCAATATCCAGTCCATCAAAAATGCCAGCAGTGTGATCCATGCAACATACGGCAAGATCACATCCATCTCCATGTAACGGCGCATCAAAAAGATTCGGTATCCCAAACCTTCCGACGATGCAATCGCCTCTGCCGTAATCAAGAAAAGCCATGCAGCACCCAGCGAAAGACGCAACGCATCCAAAAGCCGTGGCAATACATGCGGCAATACCACGCGTAAAATAATCTGCCACGTCGATGCCCCAAGCGTTTGAACCTTGATCAGCAGCTCTTCGGAAAGTTCCATCGAGCGTTGCTGCGTATCACGAACCAAAAAGGGGGCAACACCGATGACGATCAGAGCCACTTTTGCCGATTCTTCCATCCCAAATATCACCAATAATATGGGTAATATTGCAATAGGAGGTATCAACGATACCGCTGCAGAAAATGGTGACAACAGCGTTCTAAAAAGGGGCAAACTTCCCTGCACAATTCCCAAAATCAGACCAATGGCTGTAGCGATCCCAAGACCTTGTGCAATCCGAGATAAACTAGCAACCGTATCGGTATACAAGATCGCTTCCCCCGTTAACTCATCGGGTTCCATCACCATAATCTTGATGGCATCCCCAATGGCTTCAAACGTCGGAAGAAGCTTATCTTCGGGATTAATAGCATGACGTGCGTCCGCAGCAACCCAATAGATCAATCCAAGGATCACAAACGGCAGGATTTTTAAAAGGGATGAATACCGTCCGGCGTCCAGATTGATCAGACGCATGGTTTACAGTTTCCCTTCAGCCGCTTGTTTCATGTACTGCGAATCAAATCGGAGCTTCATATTTTTTGGATTTCCGAGTACTTTATTAGCCGGAAAAGTCATCCCGATAAAGTTCGTATTTTTCGCTTTGTTCCCTAGCAATCCATGGGCATATGAAAACTTGCTCACTTCTCCCATCGTTGTGATGAGTTTCGGATCTTCCGTAAACTTTTGGGCTTCAGCAGCGGTGTAAAACATCTTGGTTGTTGCAAGCTGTGACTGATACTCTTTGAGCGATGTACCCGATGCTTTTGCCATCATCGTGCGTGCTTCAATACCCTTAGCATCGTTTTTAGACATAATTCCCATGATCTCGAACCATGCACCCGTCAGTGCTTTGCCGAGTTTTGGATTATCTTTGAGTGTTTGGCTATTGACTACCATCATATCGATGATCTCACCTGGAATCTTGCTGGAGTCAAACAACAATGCTGCTTTAGGAACTTTTTTCACTTCATTAAGTTGAGGGTTCCATGTCACCACGTTTTTCATAGACGGTGAATTAAAGGCCGAAACGATATCTGCATCGGAGGTATTGACCGTTTTGACATCTTTGGCTCTCAAACCTGCAGATGCTAATCCACGCTCCAATAAATAATGCGATACCGAATACTCGACTAGATTTACTTTTTGGCCTTTAAGCTCTTTCATACTTTTAGCGCTCTTGGAAACAATCCCGTCATTTCCATTGGAATAATCTCCGATAATAAGTGCCGTCGAATCAACTCCGCCTGCAGCAGGAATCGTCAAGGCATCCATGTTGGTCATAGCGCATCCGTCAAATGATCCCGCCGTATATTGATTGATCGACTCAACATAGTCGTTCATCTGAACCACATCGATTTTGATACCGTATTTATCACCCCATTTTTTTACGATCCCTTTTCGGGCAGCGTAATCCCATGGCATCCATCCGGCATAAATCGTCCATGCAACTTTAAAATTGGTTTTAGGTGCGGCGAACATAGTTGTTGACGCAACAGCAAGGGCTAAAATAGCCAACGAAAAGCGTGTAGACAATTTTGGTGATGAGAGTTTTGATGAGCCTGCAGCTGATGTGCACTGAGTGAATGAATGTGTCATGGTAATCCTCCTGAGCGGTTTGTCGAGAAAAAACGGGGAGACAAATCTCTCTCCCGGGCTTTTGTCCCTCCGTGTAGCCGCTTAACGAGGCCGGATGCTCTCGGACCAGCGCATTTCTGCCGGAACCCTAGCGTCCTTTTTGAACAATATTGGGAGAAAGTTTCTCCCCGCTTTTTCTACATGGGAAAATTATAGAGGAATTTATAGAAGTGAAATCAATAAAGTTGATTAATTTTTAAGCAATTAGCAGTTTATTAGATGATTTGTTTCTGATATTGCTCCAAACACCCTTTTTCCATACAGTTGATCTTTGGCATCGGTTCGACGTAACGATCCAGTACTTCAGAGACTTTATCGGCATCAAATCCGCACAGTTTTTCAATCCCTATAATCATCAAAGGTCGGCGGATTAGGATAGGATCGTTCATCAATAACTCCAGCGCCGCTGACTCCTCCAAGCTCTCAGGAGTGATAAGACCGTTTTTAATGGCAGGTGCGGCAGGATTAAACCACTCGGGCACATCTTTGTCACCCATAAAAGAACGAAGAGCATCGGCATCCAATCCATGTTCGAAAAGGTTACGTTCAATCAGGGTACAACCGCTTTTGCGTAAGATCGCTTTTTGCTTGGCATTGGCGGCACAAAAGGGTTTTTCATAAAATACGACCAGTTTCATCATTACTCTATCCCGATGACTGCACGTCCGCGACGGTTGAGGTAAAAAGTATCGTACCCATCATCACCGGCACTCATACACTCCCCCAAATATCCCTCATCATAGAGTTCAGACATGATATTTCTAACTTCATCTTTGTCCATTTTAGCATACTCGGCTATGTCATCCGATTCGTAAATGTTGTATTCCCACTCATCACTGAGATTAAAGATGGTTTTCATCACTTTGAGTTTCGTTTCAGACATGGGATTCCTTCAATAGAGCAATTTGTTTCGTCAGTACAATCGCTTGAAGCGGGTGAAGCTTCTCGCTCTTCATCCACGTTTCAAACTCTTTGACATAATGTGCTTTGATCTCTAAATGCAACTTCTGTGCTTGACTTGCCAGCTCGGATAAAAGCCCTTTTGCTTCATCAAACGTTTGGTGTTTAAGCGGTCGTAGGCGGCGTATCACTCCCGCTAAAAGCTTATCATTGTGATACTCTGCCGCCAACTCCAAAAACTGTGAAGCACGGAGTGCGGAGGCATAATGCTCATTCCAAATACGGCCGTTGATCATCTGATCGCATGCTTGATCGAGAAAAACAGGGGCTAAATCAAGCGTCATCAACAGTTCTGTAAAATCATTATCCACCAATGCCCGAAAAAGCATACGACTACGGTTACGGATATGGTTTCGTAGCTCTGGATCAGCAATCACAGCAGGATTAAGACGTGTAAAACGTTCATACGCTCCCATTCTAGAATGATTGAAGGCCATAATGGCTACATCGGTATTGGGATCTGCTACTTGAACGGGATGCGAACCGCTGGGACGGTGAAATGCCCACAGCAGTCGGGCTTCATCGTCCTCATGATACAAGTAGATAGCATCCCCCTGCTCTTCAAAATCCAAATCGTCTTTAAGATTTTCAATATGATCACGATAAGTCAAAGTAGACGACGTCTCCATAGCGTTCAAACCTTTTCAAATTTTTTTTCTCACTGAGCAAAAAGAGGGTCTGCATGGCAGGTGCTTTCTCTACTGTAAAATAGCCGTCGCTCAAAATAACGGCGAGATTTTTTTCTCCTGCATGGGTGTTCAAATACTCTAAAACAGTGGCAAACTGCGTACCGCCATTCCCTTTTGCAAAATTGATATTAGATAATATGCCTTGCGCATCGTAGCTTTTTTTCTCCTCACTGTAGACCCGTTCATCAAACGGAAGTACGCTCACCTCGAAATCGTGACTCATGCGAACAATAGAGTCAATAATCCCCAAAAAGCGTGCAAACACTTCACCCGTAATACTCATCGATCGATCTAAAAAGATAAATAAGCTCAAACGGTTGCGATCATAACGGTATCCGGGGAGATAAAGCTCTTGATGGATAAAACGGCGGTTTGGATGGGAAAAATCAGACTCTTTGTCAAAAAAGCTCTCCGACATATAGGCGTGTAACAGCGTGTGCAGATCAATCGAGGGTTTGGTAATCTCATCAAACATCTCCAGCAAGGATGCGGGAATATTACCCTGCTTACGCGCTGCACCCATCGCTTGGATGATCAGTGCATCAATCTCTTCTTCGGCGACTTTGGTATCACCTTCATTTTCGATGATGTCCATTTTTTGCTGTGTTGGATTCTCTTCGCTTTGCTGGCCTTCTCCTTCATTACTCTCACGATAGAGTGCGTGGTATACCTCTTCGACACTTTTGTCGCGAAATGACTCGATGACCATCGCCTCATCATCCGCAGAACCTACCCGTTGAAAATCACTGAGCAACAGACCGATGACGATATCGCAACTGCGGTTCCATGTCGCCTTGTCCCGTCCGCGCATACGAAACGGGTGTTTTAGGAGGATATGTAACAGTACATGGGCATAAAGGTATTTAAGTTTGGCATCGTCAACCTCCCCCGCTTTACTCGCATCGATGCGGATGGTTGAACCGTCCGTTTCAAAAAGCATATGGCGATTGTCCCACTCTTTGTGCGGTATTGAGAGGGCTAAAACACTTAAAAAAGGGTGATCAAAAAGAAATTGAACCCTGATTTTTTCAAGATGGTTTTTAATGGGGAGATCCTTGGATTATTTATCCATAAAATGCAATTATTGTGCTATATCCCAATATCCAGAGTTAATGAACTCCCAACGATTGTCGCGTTTAAAAATGGTAGAGAGCTTAATACAGATGACACTTTAACTATCATGCACGAAGGGACTATTTCTATGAGAATACTTTATGTATATTGTTTCAAACAATCGCTCGCAGGGAGAATATTTGGATCAGTGTTTGGTAGGTATATGTGAGAGATTTGAAAAAATTAATGATTTTCTAGTATACAGGTCGCAGGAACAAGAGGAGATCGTGATACAACTTTTTTCTGATTTCGTGGAGTGTTTCTCATCGATGCAAGCAGAAAAGCTGGAGTATCCAAAAGAGTTTCAAAAAGATGTGAAATACTTTTTGCAAGGCGAACCGGTTATGATGAAACAATTTGAAGATACAGAATTTCGCTATTTGATGTTGAGTGATTTTTACGATTTTTGCAGGTTGACAAAAAGGTATACCAAAGCGTAGATGCTTATTTACTAATTCATATTATCTTAAAGGATATAATCCCCATACCGCCCAATCCATTCGTCAAATTCAGGAGATGTGGCAATGTTCTCATCTTTGACTATCGCATCTTTGATCAGCATCACACCAAATTCAGTCGGCAGTTTTTGGGCAAATCCAAAAAGATGGGTCGTTTGTTCCTCGCTTCCGCGATACAGCTCTACCAACGCCGATACAAGTGCATAGAGCAAGGCAGGTTCGCTTTTATCAACCTGCGGATACTCTCCTGCGTAGATCGCACCTACATCGGGAAGTTTTTCATACACCTTCACATACGACAAAAACTCTATCCCTGCCCCATACCCGATCAAACCGTAGATGATAGGTGCTATTGTGGAAGTATTATCCGTGTATTTGAGAATATTGGAGAGCATGTGGTAACTTCGAGGGGTTGCGAATGCCGGATTGCTGTCATCTTCGCTTACGGGTTCGCAGGTTAGCAAATCAGGACGAAAGCCCAAAAATCCTATGACAAATGAGTGTAAAGATTCTCGAATAGCAAAAAGTTTAAAATCGTCAAACCGTGCCTCAACACTCAAATGGACCATACGGTTTGCCAGCGGTGTGGGGAGACGAAAGACGACACCACGGTCACTGATACGGTTTCCTGCACAGATAATACGCCATCCCTTGGGCAGTTCATATTCCCCCATTTTACGATCCAATACCAGCTGATAGATCGCCGCTTGTACCGACGGTGGTGCCGAGTTTAGCTCATCGAGGAACAATATCCCGCTTGAATTTGGATCTTTGGGAAAAAATACGGGAGCCATCCACACCGTCTGTTCATTACGAATAGAGGGAACACCGCGTAAGTCAACGGGGTCCATCTGAGAGAGACGAACATCCACAAGTTCCAATCCGTGTTTTTTGGCAACATCGGCGACGATGTACGATTTTCCGATTCCTGGAGAGCCGTGGATAAAGACGGGTATATCGGTTACTATGAGTGTATTGAGATGGGTATATAGCTCTGTCGTGGTAATCGAGGGTGTTTTCACGCCGATGCCTCAGCAATCAAACACGTAAAGCAATGCTCTTGATCGTTGCACGAAGCACATGCAGGGGCTACTTTACCGATCGCGTCATAAAGAAATTTTTTCCAAAGTTTATCTTTGGGTTTCATTTTTGCCAAGCGTGGGAAATGTTCAGCCATATAGGCACCCATCTGCGTGCGGCTTTTGAAGCCCAAATCTTGATACAGATGATTCATCTCTAGGGATTTAAGTGCAATTAACGGCGCGATGCAGTAACGTGCTTCTTCGCTAACCGCGTATTTTTTCAAATAGGCATCAATCTCATGAAACATGATGTCATGCTCTCTACTTCTCATAGTACAGACTCCTCGTACGTTTAAAAAAGAGATGCATATTTCATACTAAAAGTGATTAGCAGTCACCCTACCCGCAGTTTTGTGCGCCCTGTAAACAACTTCAAAAAATCGTATATGTCACTGAGGAAAAAGGCGCGGGTATCTTGATGTTCAAACCGCTGTAACCATGCACGCTCTTTGTTCAGCAATCCACGACACGGGATGACAAACTCCTCTTTAGGGAGAAGCGGTTTGAGCATACCGCAATCATTGATCGCCATGACGATGGCATCGAACAGTTCATCAAGACGGTCATCTTCGTCGTAGTGGTAAAGCTTCCCATCCATTTTATAAAAACGGTAGATGGCTAATATCTCGTGTGCTTTATCGACTTCATTCATTAAATATCCTTCCATGCCATATCATGAGCAACTGCTACGGCTTGATTTGTTACATACCCCTCATACGTATTGAGTGCGCTTGCATAGATTTCGTCTTTTAAAAGGGTCTCCAGAGGTGTCGAAGCGATTTTCAAAGCATACGGCAATGTTGCATTCGTCAGAGCCATCGTGGAGGTACGCGGATACATCCCCGGCATATTGGCAACACAGTAGTGGACAATCCCATCCACCTCAAACGTCGGATGGGAATGGGTGGTTGCATGAGAGGTCGCAAAACATCCCCCCTGATCGATCGAAACATCGACGAGAACCGACCCTTGTTTCATGGTCGAGAGCATCTCACGGGTAATGAGCTTAGGCGCTTTAGCACCGGGTAATAAAACCGTACCGATAACGAGATCGGCGTCTTTTATATTATTTAATATACTATCGTGCGTTGAATACAGCATCGATACACGGGGACTCATCACATCCCTCAGATAGGTCAAACGCTCTGTATTAATGTCAAACATCACCACTTGCGCACCCAAACCTGCCGCCGCATCCGCTGCTGCTTTTCCTGCAACACCTGCCCCCAGTACGACGACACGATTGGTTTCAACCCCAACCGCACCCCCTAGCAGTCGTCCGCTTCCGCCGTTGTATCGTCCCAGATGTACCGCACCAAACAGTGTCGCCATACGTCCAGCGATCTCACTCATCGGTTCTAGTAGAGGCAGTCGACGTCCTATACGCAGTGTCTCATAGGCTAACGCAGTGATTTTCTTTTCACACAACACTTCAGTCAGCCGCATATCCGCAGCGAGATGGAGGTAGGTAAAGAGTATTTGCCCCTCACGCAACCGATTGTATTCGATTTCGATGGGTTCTTTTACCTTCATGATCATCTGTGTACGCGCATACACCTCATCGGCAGTTTCAAGGATACATGCGCCTGAATCCACATAGGCGCTGTCCTCAAATCCGCTTCCCAAACCTGCTTTGGCTTCAACCAATACGGTATGTCCGTGTTTACACAGTTCTCTCACCCCTGATGGTGTGATACCGACACGAAACTCATCCGTCTTGATCTCTTTTGGAATCCCGATTATCATCATTTTCCTCCTATTGCAACTGCATACAGCAGCGGCTTATCCGACCATTGCGAAGCTTCCTCATCATAAAATGCTCCGATTCCGCTGCACCCGACACCCAGATCCTCACACGCCAGATACATATCCTGCGCATAAACTCCTGCTTCTATATGTGCGTGCGCCGTAAATTGATCTGCATAAATTAATAATACCATATTTGCACCCGCAATAAAGCGTTGTTCTAAAAGCAAATGAACTATTTCACGGTGATAATTACCCGCCATAGATAATTGACCTTTTCGATACACTCCGCGTTGCATAGAGTGTGCTTGCAAGACGATCGTAACCACTTCCAGTGACGTAGGAACCGTTAACTGCATCACAATACCCATTACGGCATCATTCATAGCCGCTGGGCTAAACTCTCTGGCACTGCGACGGGTGCGATTGATGAGGGGATAGTTCTCCCACTGCGTGACATAATTGTTTTGCGAATAGATGGGGGTATTTTTAATATTGACGGATAAGTTCTCATTTTTAACCGTGTAATCCGTAGGCTGTACGACCATAAGGGGATTTTTTAGTTCCTTTACGAGGCGTGTACCCGCTTTTCCAATCCCATAAACAGCCGCTATACACTCATCCTCTCCCATTCCCATCATCCGATTAAGTTCATTTGCCTTTATCTGCGACATTTTTGTCATGTTCAATCCAAAATGTCGTACCGTAGCACTCAACGCACCCAGCTGATGCCCAAGGTCAAGGTAGAGGTATCGCCATGCGCGCAAACCGTATTTCCACGATGAGCGAAACGGGACGAGAGAGACCATGACGATAAAGCCGTTAAAACGATTCTCCATACCCACATAGGATTCTACCCCGTCTGCCTCAATCTCCTGTATCAAGACCAATTGCTCGGATACCACATCCAGATGATAAATACCACACAGTACCCCCTCAACATTACGGGCTTGTACGTATATTTCCAACGGTTGAAGATTCCCAGCGGAGGGGACATTGAGTTGATAATACGGTTTTTGTACAACAGTACGCAATGCGGTAATGGACCGTACATGTGAAAGCCACGATAGTGAAGGTACATCATGCAAAGAGAGACGATAGCAAAAATGTGGGTAATGTTTAAAGAGCGAGGGTTGTGAATCCCACTCTAAAAAGGTCGTTCTTTGGGCGACTTTGAGTGGACTAAGGAGGGTCTCTTCACGCACTGCGTAGCTGTCTAAAAACATCGCGATCGCTCGTAAGCTCAATCGCGCTCAAACCGTCTTCGTTTTGAAGAGCAGGATTTGCATTCAACGATAACAGCATCTTTACACACTGTGCTCGTGATGCCGAAGCCGCATACATCAACGCTGTCGTTCCCTCTTCATTGGTATCATCAACATCCGCACCCGCCTCAATAAGCATACGAATCACTTCAGGAGAATTGGCATAACAGGCATTGAACAATACACCGTTAAAATCACCGTTGATGGCATACAAGTTGGCACCCGCTTCGATAAGACGCGATACCATCATCGCATTGCCTTGTAATGCCGCCAAAAGGAGCGGCGTATTACCGTTAAACCCTTTTTGCTCCAAATCTTCGCCTGAAAATCCGTGATCATTCAACCACGTCAAGTATTGCTCTACCATAGCATTCTCCTGATCTTATACGCCCATCCAGTTTTCGTGGTCGTGCCCTTTTTTCTTGAAATTGGCCGCTTTGTCGACAGCTTCGATGCATTTGTCATAATCCACTTCATCGGTGATCTCAGGCACTACTTCTTTGTAGGAGATCATCCCCTCTTGATCGATGACGAATACCGCACGCGCCAATCGGTCTTTGAGTTTTCCCTCACTGATGAGCAAGCCATAACGTTTGGCAAAATCACGATTGGTGTCGATCACGACATCAGCAGCGTCAATCCCCTCACGCTTGACAAAATCACTTACAAACTCTGCATCATCGGTTGTCACCATAATCGTTTTAAGTTTTTTAAACTGCTTGATAAGATCATTAAATTTTTTAGCGCCCAACGAACAGACTTCGGTCTTTAATGAAGGAATTGCAATGAGCAACTGTGCAGTTGGAGCGATCATCCCTATAACATTTTGAGTCCCATCAAGATTGCTAACCCGAGATGCAGGCGCTTCACGCCAAATTGTCATCTCTTTTCCCTCAAGTAATGTCTGTGTTCCGTGTACAGTAATGTGCATTGTCAATCCTTCTCATTGATTTGAGAATAGTATGCAAAAATGATTCTAGAAAACTGTCTATTTTTTGTTCACCTCAATGATACTTTCATCCTGCGAGTTGTACTACAATATCTTTATCACTTATAGAAAAGATATATACCATGATGACATTTGAAGCTAACATACCTAACAAAGAAGAATGCCAGACGTGTGCACTCACTTTTGCATACAAAGAGATCAATCTTTTGTATGAGATTGCAGTTACACTTACAAGCACGCTTGATATCCACGATAGCATCGAAAAATCGATGCGTAAACTGAAACAAAATGGATATTTAGAGCGATGCGCTATCTTCAAAAAAAAAGAGGATGCAGATGAGTTAGAACTTGTCAATTCCATCGATCTCGAACCCTACCAAAAGAAAATGGCAACTTACCGGTTTGGCGAAGGGGCGACAGGACTGGCGGCAAAGAGCCGTGAGCCCATTGTGATTGAAAATATCCACAACAATATCAATTATCTTAATAAAATGGGAAATATCTCGACCCAAATGGTCTCCTATGTTGCTGTTCCTCTACTACAGGATGAGGAAATTATCGGCGTTATCTCGGCAAATATTGGTAAAAACAGTCCCCTTAATTTTGATGAGATCGTCCGTATGCTTACCATTGTAGGAACTTTATTTGTGGGTTCCATGAAAGTACAACAAACCCTTGTAAAAGAAAAAGAATCTCTCAGCGATCTTAAAACCTATTACAAAGAAGAGAGCCAAAAAGAGTACAAATTTGAAAACATTGTGGGTAAAAGTACTAAGATGCAACAGGTCTTTAGTCTTATTAATACGGTAGCTCCCGCAAATGCGACAATACTTGTAAGAGGTGAAACCGGAACGGGTAAAGAGCTTATAGCCACAGCTATACACAACCTAAGCGGACGTAAAAATGGTCCGTTTATCAAACTTAACTGTGCCGCAATCAGCGAGACACTGTTAGAAAGCGAACTTTTTGGACATGAAAAAGGAGCGTTTACTGATGCTCGAGAGATGCGAAAAGGGCGATTTGAACTCGCAGACGGAGGAACACTGTTTCTTGATGAGATTGGAGACATCACCCCATCACTACAGGTTAAGCTGCTTCGCATTTTGCAAGAGCAGGAGTTCGAACGTGTTGGCGGCAGTAAAACAATCAAAACCAATGTGCGACTTGTCGCCGCGACGAATCGCAATTTGGAAGAGATGGTACGCAAGGGTGAGTTTCGTGAAGATCTTTTTTACCGTCTTAACGTCATTCCCATCAATCTACCTCCATTACGCGAACGATATGAGGATGTGAAACTGCTCATAGAACACTATTTACACCAGCTTATGAAACAACACCGAAAAAACATGCACTTTACCAAGGCAGCGATGGAATTATTACTGGACTATCCATGGCCTGGTAATATACGTGAGCTCCAAAATACGATGGAACGTATAGTCCTTATCTGCCCTGATGGCGAAATACAGCCGGAGATGCTAAACCATGTATTGCCTTTTAACTACCAAAAACTCTACATGCAGCCAGATATCCAAGCTATGCCACCAGCTATAGCATACGTGGACACTCCAGCGGCACCGCTCCCCCAACATGAAAGCAACTCGCCTATAACAAAAAAGAATCTTTTGGAGTTGGAAAAAGAGTCCATCATGCAAGCACTGATTGATTCACATGGTATTCAGGCAAAAGCAGCACGACTTCTTGGGATGACCGCACGCCAGATCGGATATAAAATCAAGCAATACGGTATCGAGTTTTAATCTCCGAGCCGCTTCGCGACCATTTCTGATGGGAACTTTTTAATCCCTGGCTCAATAAACCATTTTTCGCCATTGCCAAGCTCCACTTCACCGCCCCATTTTTCATCCGTATCAAACTCCACTTTTACAATCGTCTCTTCCATGTCTTTTTTGGCGAAATAAAAAGATATTTCCTTTTTTGAATCAACGCGTAACATTACTTTTGCCATTGTGTACTCCTTATATAAAATGTTTTGATTAAATCCATCACCCTATTGAGCATGAAAAAACTTACGAAGTCGATACCACCAGTCCGAAGAAAACTGCCCCTCAAAACTGATACGTAAAAATGTCCCTGTGAGCCGTTTTATAATCGTATTTACATTGTCATTTTTCTCATTACTTTGAGGGAAATCGTCACGGTAATGAACACCTCTGCTCTCTTCACGCCCCAAGGCACTCATGACTACAGCTTCTGCCACTGTAAGAGAATTACGAAACTCTATAATCGACATGAGTTCTACATTGTCACTGCGTTCTTTATTAACACAGCACAAACCTGATAAAAGCTTCATGAGATAGTGTATGTACTCAAGCGCATCCGCAAGCGAGTCATGATCACGAAAAACTCCTACATTTTTATAGAGAATATTTCCAAGATTTGTTCGCATTGTATTAATATTAAAACGACTTTCACCCTCTAGTATCATCTCAATATAGCGTGACTCTTTTGCAACCTGCGCATAATCAATCGGGTGAAATTCCCCTTTTTTTGCTGCACGTGCCGCGTTGGTTCCGGCTACTTTACCAAAATAGGCACCCTCCAACAAACTGTTTCCTCCCAAACGATTCGCACCGTGTACACCGCTATACGCACACTCACCGCAGACAAAAATGTTATCAATGTCACTCGATGTGTCGTCACGACTCCAAATTCCCCCCATCGTATAATGCGCTGAGGGAGTTATCGGAAGCAATTCCGTAAGAATATCTATACCTGCGCCATGTAGGGCATGCTTACGTGTAGAGGGGAGTTTTTTATCAATAAGCTCCTCCCCCAAATGACGAAAATCCAAATAAACCGTATGTCCTGCCATTTGATGACGGACGATATCGCGCGAGAGCTTATCACGCGTTTGCAGTTCGTCGGTAAAACGAATTCCATTCTCATCAACGATATAAGCCCCTTCACCGCGTGCCGCTTCGCTAATAAGCGTTCCGCTTTTTGTAAGCGTTGTGGGATGAAATTGAACAAACTCCATATTGACGAGTCTCATTTTAGTTCGCAAAGCAATAGCCAGCAAATCCCCGCTTGATTCTTGAGAATTGGTTGAGTGTCCGCGGTACATACCTGCATACCCTCCACCTGCCAAAATAAGTGATTTACACGCAAATGCAATCACCTGTGAGTCACGGCGACGGAGGATTGTAATGCCGGATAGTTGGTCTTTAAATGTTGCGATACTAAGCATCAAGTGGTTGGGAAATATCTTCACCCCCTCTTTTCGGCATTGGGTTAACAATGTTTGTGTGATAGAAGCGCCTGTACGATCTGCTATGTAACATGTCCGTTTCGCTGCCGTTCCCCCAAAAGGTCTCTGTGCAATTGTACCGTCCTCCTCGCAGTCAAACACCACACCTATGGAGCTTAATTCTTCAATAATTTTTGTCGCTCCCGCGACCATTGCGGTCACTGTAGAATAACGTCCCAACTTATCAGCACTTTTTATCGTATCGGATATGTGCTGCCGATACAAATCATTACGTGTCGCTTTCAGGACAGCATTAATCCCTCCTGATGCAATCGCAGAGTTGGAACGTAACGGAGTACTTTTTGAGATCAAAGCTACATTTAGCCCTGCACGTCTGGCATACAGCGCTGCATACAGTCCAGAGATACCACTACCAACTACAATAACGTCATACAGCATTGGAATCTTTCATAAGCGTTTGCATGGCCTGCGCTGAAGCACTGGGAAGGTAGCCTAAGATTGCATTATCCATAACATGAGAGGGATCAACCGCTCCAAAAATGGCACAGATACCTCCGGCTGAGCGTGCAAACTGGAGTGCACTGGCCACATCGGTAAGCTCATGCGTATTCATCAACTCCCCAATTTTCTCTGCAAATGGTCGTTTAAAGAGATTTTTTTGCAGCAATGATGATGAACCTAAGAAACTAAGTCCAAAACGAGCGCATGCATGCATCAACGGATAATAAAAACCGTCTTCGCCTTGCTGATTTGCATAGCCAAACGCATGAGGCTTCGCCATATTAAACGGGCTTTGCACGTATTTAAATCCATGGTTCTCTCCCCCGACACTGCGTGCAATATCGACCACTTTTGCAAGTGAAATGTACTCCATATGATCCTCTTCGTACAAAAACCCATTCCATGCCGCTATCCCGTATGCACCAATCTTATTCTCAGATATCAGCTCTTCAAAAAGTTGAAATGCAGACTCAATGCGACCATAAAAGGTATCTTGATCGATGTAACCCAATTGCGTTTCAGGATTATGAAGAAAGAAAATATCAATCGTCTCAAGAGAGAGATTTTTCAACGATTGTTCACAACTCCAACGTAAATATGCAGGTGCCATACAATGCTGATCGATGATGACTTCCTCTTTGTTGCATAATCCACCATCAATCATAATTTCTTGTATCCAACCGTAGGGATTATTTGGAAACGGGAAATCAAGCGGAATAAAACCTGCTTTTGAAGCAATAATCACCTCTTCACGTTTGATCTCACCGCTGTCTATCATCTCTCCTAATGCCTCACCAATTTCACGCTCAGACATCTGATAGCGATAATTGATTGCCGTATCGATAAAATTGATACCGTTACGCAGTGCCGTTTTGATCGCATCAGCGTAGTTGATAATGTAATTATCCTCTTTATACGGCTCAGGCTTATACGTACCGATCCCGAGTGAGGGGAAAAAGAGTTCTCCGTTAAAACGGTAAAAATCTTCCGAATATTTACCGAATTTTTTGAGATACCCGAACGTCCCCTCTTTCGTAGCTCTGGACATTAGACGACCATCACTCGCAAATTGGATTTAAGTTTGAAGTTAAGCATATCCTGCATACCTGCAAGGGTTGTCGTTGTGTTCATAGAACAGCTCATACACTCACCCTTATACTGGATATACAGCTCATGCCCGTCTTCTACTTCTTTTAGATCGATCACTTCAACGTCACCATTGTCAGCTTTGAGAGTAGGACGGATATATTCCTCGAGAATGGATTCAATACTGCGAAGCTTTTGTACCAAACTCATCGCATTGAAATTCCCATCTCCTTTTGCTTCTTTGATCTTCTTGCTGATCGCTTCTTTTTCTAGCTCACCTTTAATCTCAGCGAGCATATCAACCAAATAGACATCTTTTTTCTCGTGACCGCCCGGTTTGATACACGATTTACAAAAACCGCCCGCTTTTGTATAGTCCGTAATGCTCTCGATAGAGTCGAGTTTGTTGAGGCGTATTACCTCTTTGAGAGTGTCAAGACTCACACGAGCACATTCACACACGATAAATTCGGTTTCAAACTCCGACATGTCGACCCCTTTGTAGATCGATGCCGCTTTTTTGATGACGTCGTACGCCATAACTGAACAGTGCATTTTTTGCCCAGGGACGGCAGGGATATCTTCTTCATCCCGAAGTGCTTTTTCAACATCGATGTTGGTGATTTTTAACGCCTCATCAACGGTTTTTTCCATACACAGCTCTGCCATCATATCTGAGCTCGCAATCGCTGTGCCGCACCCGAAACTTTTAAATCGGCTTTTGATGATTACATCATTTTTTGGATCAATCATCCAGTAGAGTCGTACCGCATCTCCGCAGCTTTCCGCACCAAAATCGGCAATAATAAGTCGTTTCTCAGCCTTATCAGCCTCTTCTTGTGTTATTTCTCCCATATTGATCGGATCGTTCATACGTCGTTGTACTTCATTTGAGTACTCTTCCCATAATGCTCCACCGATTAATGTATCTCGTGCCATTGCTTGCTCCTTGATGAATGATAATTCTCACTCTTATGCAAAAGGTGTTCTAATCAAAATACGACATTTTTGTCATACTAACTATTGAGAACAGAATATGCAGTAGGTGGATATATCACTATTAAGGATTTACCATGATGCAAATAACTGCTGTTTTCAACAGACACTGTCTCAATGACGTATTACGCGAGCTTTTTGATAATTTAATCGAAGGGGTTACCGTAATGGATGTGATCGGTAAAGGATCACTCGGAATTGCCGAGAAAAACAATGCCCCGGACCTGTTTCCAAAAGTCATGTTACTGATCGTTGTTTCTGACAACGAGAATAAAAAAGCCGCGATGGAAGCGATACGCGCGCACACTCAAGACTTAGGTCATGGTGCAGGTAAAATGTGGGTTACCCCTGTGCTAGAAGTGGAACGTATCCGTACAGGCGAAAAAGATGAATCGGCGCTTGCTCAGCCAGCTCCTCGCACTACTCCAAAAACCAATACTTTCTTCACGGCTGTTGATACACCGTCAAGTTAAATGAGCTGCTTACAGCAGCTCAAGCTTATACAAAAATAATCGTTCTTTATACGAGGGTATATCCAGTTCTTGACGATATTTTGCTATCACTCTACGAACCATTTTTACACCAAACTTTTCTTCCGTCATTTCATGAAGTAACTTATCGCTAAACGGATCATCTTTGTTTTCACTCAAGACCAAACGTTTCAAATAATGTTTGATCTCTGAGGTCGAAACTTCACCGATTGAATTTGAAAAGAAATCTTTAAAGGCATAAAGCCCTCGCTCGGTTTGAATGTATTTATCCGAAATCGCTCTGGAAATTGTCGACTCATTAAATCCAAGCTCATCGGCAACATCTTGAAGACGTAATGGCTTGAGTTCTCCGCCCATAAAAAAGCTGTATTGTTTTTCAATCAACACCAATGCAACGTTATAGAGAGTTGCTTTTCTAAGGTCTAAAAGCTTAACAAGTTCTCTGGCCTCTTTAAACTTTTGTTTGGCGAAGTTATCATATCTATCAATCACATTCACCTGTATGTCAGGATAAAATGCATGATTGATACGAATGTTAAATTCCGATCCTGCAAATTCAATAAATAAATCCGGAGTGATCTGCATCTCAGGTTCCATATACTCCAATGCAGGAGGATTCTTGAGCTGCTGTAACACGTGTTTTGCATCTCCGAAACGGGGGTTTCTTATAAATTTCTCCATTTTATCAAACTGTAATATCATTGCAGAGAGTAAAATACTTAACTCATCATCCAGATCATAATCACTCAGTTGAAATAAAAACGACTCTTTGTAATCCATAGCGCCTACACCCGATGGTTCCAAATGAGCAAATCTCTGACGTACCCGCTCAACAGTGTGAGCATCTGTATCACACTGAGATGCGATTTCTTGAACACTCCCATCAAAATATCCTTCATCGTTGATATAGTAAATAATTTGTCTGGCAATTTTTTGTGATATTGGTGTGGGAAACAAAGGGGCTACTATCTGATCATCAAGTTTTTCGTACAAAGAAGTTGAAGCGATACTCAGCCATTCGATCTGATCGCTTGAGGCATTGGAAACGTAGTTTTGAAATGCTCCATATGCTGAAGATCCACCTGCTTGTGCATTTGACTCTTCGAATCCGGATTTGACTTCGAGACAAGGGTTTTCATTGGTGATAACTTGAAGATGCTTTTCTAGATCATTGAGTGAACATTGTAACAGAGGAAGCCATGTTTGCATCGATAATCGTGGAAGTTGTTTTTGTTTAAATGAAAGTGTTGTTTGCATAATGATCACCTAATATTGTTTATTATCAAAGCTACTGCATATTTTGTTCTAGATAAAATTATAGGTGATTTTGATGGGAGCAGGTGATTAAAAAGGTAGCAATTCAGCCTGTTGTGAGCTGAATTACTGTGAGAGTACTAATATTTGATGCGGACTAACCCGTTAGGCTGTACGACTTTCATTTGACATGCAAGACGCGCTTTTGGACTTGTCTCAGCAACCGTCTTAAGTACCGCTTTTTCTTTATCGTTTATTGGGCTCATAAACTCCATACCAGATTCGATCATTACGACACAAGTGCCGCATTCACCGTCTCTACAACCAAAAGGCAACGCACTTCCTGATGCCTCAACGATGTCTTGAATCGTTTTTCCAGGTTTGACATTAATTGCCAAAAAGTCATTTATAATCTCTACACGTGTTGTCATCCCAACTCCTTTGTTTAATTATGATATTAGCCTCTATGGCACCAATAAATCTTCAACAGTATGCAAAAATCTCAAAAAAGCGAACTACGCCTCCCCTTCTTGAGATTGCTCTGCCCTCAGGGCAGCCCGCTGGGCCCTATGTTCTTTGATCCATTGCAACTCTTCTGCAACTTCATCGTAACCATCATATTCAGCGGCACTTTCTAATTCAGCCTCTCTACAGCCATAGGTCTCACCCTCTTCTATAAAATGGACCTCATAAATACGAATTACCTGTAGAAAATCACCAATATGTTTGACATACCCCTCAGCCCCTGTGTCAACTAAAACTTCACTAGGACCTCTAAATGGGTTAGAGCCATCATTTCTAATTGGCTTATTAATACGTACGCGCTGACCTAAACGAAAAGTCGGCAGAATCTCATCTCTAGTTGAAGCTGATATCTGGCTGACTTGAGCATGCGTGAACTCCATGACTGACCTCCTCTACATCATTACAGCTAGTCGATGTTGAACAAGTGCCACAAGCACTTGGTTTGTCAAACATCTCCCATACATCTGCTGCCGATGGGCTGTAACCGTTTTCAAAGTTTTTATACACAGTGATTAGCGCAAATTTGTAGTACTCAAGCAATTTACTATCACTGCCCCACTCATTGCCCTTAGCTCTTTCAACCATTTCACCGAATCTTTTCATCATGTGAAAGCGTTTTACATAGACCAAACGCTCATCGTATTCAATATCAAAAAATTCGAAAAACTCCTCGGTATCGGTAAGTTTCTCAAAATCGGCTAACGTTCCCATGGTGTACTCCTTTATAGTTTCATTTCATCTTTAAGCTGGTTCGCCCATCCGATGACCCGCTCTTGCGTCATGTCCTCTTGATTCACATCATCAATCCCAAGTCCGCAAAACTTATCCCCTCGTTGGGCCAGTGAAAATTTATAGCTATAACCATCCGTAGGGGCATAGCCGTACGGTTGCGCTCCCAGAGAGACAAACAGGTCATGCATTTTTCCAAGCGCGCTCAAAAAATGCTCACCGTGTGTTTTTTGATCACCGGCACCGAAAAATGCCACTTTCTTTCCGCTCAAATCGGGGCGTTCATTGTCAAGATCATAGAGAGGATCAACCCAGTCGCGCTGCGGATCACCCTGCCCCCATGTTGATGAACCGATGAGCAGTACATCGAAATCTTCAAACTGCTCAATTCCGTCATAATCCTCTTCCATATCAATCAATTCAGACCCTGAAAGTTGCTGTGATAAAAGCTCTGCCGCACTGCGCGTTACACCGCTGCTGCTACCGAAAAAAATACCTACTTTAGACATAATTACGCTCCTATCCCGCTGCATGGTTTGTATTGCTCATAGATTGCAATCGCTTTCGCCAAATTCTTATCCCCTTCTTCAAACAAGGATTCGAGGGTACGAAAACTAAAACGGTGTGCATCTTTAAAATACTTATCGACGATACAAATACGATCGGTAAGAACCGCACATCGTCCAAACCCTTCATGGCTCATCTCCATGATAACATTGCACACAACACCGGTTGTACGCTCAAATGACAAGGCTATCGCTTTGTAGATCATCTTGATATCATTGATCATCATCTCGTCAATATCCGCAATGACAGGAACCGCTTTGAGTTCCTCTTTGGTTTTGACGTATTTTTTGATCAACAACTCTTCATCACTGATACGTGACCAATTTCCAAACTGATCCAGTGCTCTAATCTGACGAATCAACTCTACCCCAAACGGGTTCATTACTTTTTGCGCTTCCATATTATTCTCCTTGTGCCCATCTGTCTTGTCGTACGTCGTGTGGTGTTTCCATTTGTATGATATTCTTAACCCACGGCGGCGGATTGCCGTTGATCATCTCCACCAAGCTGTTGAGTACATCCACAATCAGCGTCGGTTCATTGACCTTCATCGGGTGAATTCCTGCACGGATTACTTTTGCCGCTGCCGTTCCGCCAATGCTCTCAGAATACATGATACTGATTCCCTTAAGGGCACGAACACGAAAATCCGTTTTGTCATCATCCTCGAGGTTAGCAGTATCGGTTTTGATCACTTCGGAGAGTTCAAACCCATCTTTGGAGACGTTGTACACAACGAACTCTTTCGCGCCTCCGAAGTGGGCGTTGATCTCTTCCATGTCTTTGGTTGCAAAAGCAACTTTCATCGCATTACTCATCGGCTTATCCCCTTCAATCGTGATTTTAGTGTTCATGTTTCACCTTTCTCAATGTATTCGCAATTTCAAATAAAAAGTAAGTGCTTCCCTCATACAGCTGATCATGCTTGAGCTGGTTTCCCAACTCTTCGTAATTAGGGAATCCCCGAATCACCAATGCCGTATCGTGATACATATGCAAGATTCGTTCTGCATGAAAATTGCTGATAACCATGTCGGCCCCCTCGAAAAACAATCGTGCGTCTTCCAAGTCTCCAACAAATACATTCGCTGAGTCTATAGTGTGAAGCACCTCGCTAAACGTCGTCGATACCGCCGCATCGATCGTTCCGCCGACACTGCGGATCAGAGCGCACATTCCCACGAGCATGTCCGGCTCGCCCGTAATAACGAAATGAGAACTTCCGATGAGAAAATGAGAATCGAGCATCGCATCTTGCAATCGTGCGCGCCAACGCTTGATCAGCGGTTTTGGATCGGTATGTCGGATTTTCATCAACGCACCGACAAAATTGTCGCATTCAATCAATCCCATCAAATGATCAAAGTGGATATGTTCAATGGCAGGATTTTTTTTCTGCAAGACAGCTGCCGATTTTTTCATCGATTGCCCGATAGTAATCACCGTTGCAGAGGTAGCAAGATCACGTATCTCATCCACAGTGATTCCGCCGTTAGCCAGTTTCCCCTGCCCCTCCTCCCAATACCCGTCCAAAGAGGTGGAGAGATCAGGCAGTGAATAGGTCTCAAATCCGAAATCCTCACACACTTCTTTGATCTTTTCGATCTCAATGGGCTGCATGCTCACATGGGGCAAAATAACGAGTTTATTGGGTTTTACCGTTGTTGCACTCACGGTGAGCTGTTCAATCATCGCACTCACGCTCAACGCCCAACCGCTCTCCAATCCCCCCTCGTAATCGGGTGTATTAACAAATACATACGGAATCTCGATGTGCATCCCCACACCACGGACATCGTCCCCTTTGGTCTCAGTTAAACCCGTCGTGTGTAGACCTATCATGGAGGGTTTGAGATTTTTCTCTTTGCTCTGGATATTTTCAATCGCCATAAGGATAGAGTAATCACCCCCATCAAGAACAGCTGTGATATCACTCACCGAAGTGTTACGCACAGCGATGGGTTCATTAAAATGGCGGGTAAAAAAGACCTTGGTATACGAAGCACACCCTTGCGCACCATGCATGAGAGGCATACAGTCTTTGACCCCCAGATAGGCGAGTGTTGCCCCCATAGGCTGAGAGTGTTTAATAGGGTTAACCTGAAGTGGTTTGTGCTCTTTATGTGTGAGGGAGAATTCCATGACAACTCCTTAGTTGCCATAGATATTGCAAGAAATGTGCGAGGGGATATTCTAATCTCCCATTAACCCTATCCTAGTACAATCTACCTATTACTTTAATCTCAGGAAAATTATCATGAAACACATCTTACTCCTCAACCTCCACCAAAAATACGATGGATTTGCCAATGGCAATCTGACCCATGACTTAATGAATGAAGCCAAAAAGTTTTTTCTGGCAAACGGCTATGAAGTGCGGGAAACTACTATCGACAACGGCTACGATGTCGCCGAAGAGCTCGAAAAGTTTACATGGGCAGATACAATTTTCGTTCAGTCACCCGTTTACTGGATGGGATTGCCGTGGTTGGCCAAAAAATACGTCGATGAGATTTTCTCAGGCGGGAACAACACCGTTACTTACGTAAGCGACGGACGAAGCCGTGATGATGTCTCTAAAAAATACGGTAGCGGAGGACTGATGCAGGGGAAAAAGTACATGCTCAGTTTCACGTATAATTGTCCGACAAGCGAATTTAACAATCCGCAAGGTTTCTTCGAGGGGATGAGCGTTGATGAGGCGAATGTCGCTTTGCACAAAACGTTTCAATTTTGCGGAGCTACGCCGCTAAAAAGCTATTCCGTTCATGATGTCTACAAATCGGATTTCAGTATCAGCGATGCCCTTCAAGGGCTTCAACACGCTCTAGCGGAAAACTTTTCGAAATAAATCCTTATACGTCCCACGGCGCAGCTTTGCCGACATTGGCAAAGACGGGATTACAGAAGGCATATTTCAAATCCTCCGCGAGATTGAGCAATCCGCCGTATCCGCCGTAACTCGTTTTTTTCTCCTGATTGACATCAATAAACGAGATTTTTTTCTTGATGGCGGTATAGAGGCTACGTCCTCCTGCGAGGAGGATATGTGCTCCTCGCTCATCGATCACTTTTCCCTGTTCGGATGCTGGTTTGCTCATCAACACACCGTTTTCACCCAGATATTCACGTGCTTTGTCGATGTCATCTTGAGTAGACTTAGCAATACTGGTTGCAACAACCTCGATACCTAAATCCTGTAACCCTGATGCGATCGACCATGCTTTGTTTCCCCCGGTATTAAGAACCGCTTTTTTCCCAGAAAACATCAGACGATACGGAATCAGTGCCGCTTCAAGCTTAGCTTCCTCTTCAGCAATCACAGCTTCTGCACGGGCTATGAGATCAGGACACCCAAGTGCAGTAACAATTTCACGTATCGCAAATGAGGTATCGCGTTTTCCATAAAACGAGACAGAGATCCAAGGAATAGCATATTGCTCATTCATCTTACGTGTGAGTGTAATCAGTGATTTGGCGCACACGATGACATTCAACTTCGCCCGATGCGCTGTACGAATATCCCCTACACGGCCATCGCCGCTCATAGAACTTAATACACGAATACCGATCTTCTCAAAGAGGGGCAAATATTGCCACATATCTCCCGTGACATTATAATCGCCAATAAGATTAATGTCATAGTTCGTGACATATTCAGGTTCTTTAGTGCCGATCAGATGTTCCAACACCGCTTCGCCCGCAAGCCTCGAACCGAGATTTTTACTCCCGACAAATCCTGGAGCATTAACCGGTATGATTGGAATTCCGTGTTTATCACTGCCTTGCTTGCACGTCATATCAATGTCATCACCCATCAATGCCGTAACACAGGTGGAATAAACAAAAATCGCCTCAGGCTTGTAATGTTCCATCACATAATCAATCGAATTCGCAAGACGCTTATCCCCGCCAAAGATTACATCATTTGTTGTGATGCCTGTGGTAAATCCCATTTGTGTGTGATCGCGCCCTGTGTACGACGTTTTTGTCTCTCTCGTCTCCCACGATGCCCCCAAACACGTTTGAGGTCCATGAACGAGGTGAACAGCATCCGCATAAGGAAAAAGAGAGATTTGAGCACCATCAAAGGCGCATCCACCAGCGGCAAGACCGGGTTTTGGCTTGTCACACCCCTCTCCCGGTTTTTTATCTTTACTGTGAGAACAGGCACTCTCGTTCATAAGTTCTTTGATTTTTGCACGGCTGACCATAGGATACTCCCAATAGTGAATACCTTTACTTTGCAAATTTTGTGCTAGACAGTGAATATCCATTGCAGTTTATACAACCCATGCAAGACCTGACTGCAATTCAAGACCTCGTTGATATAATGATTACAATGTCTTGTAAAGACAAATCTAATAACTGTCAGGAATCAATTATGAGTTCACACAAAGATCATTCGCATTTAGAAAAGATCAAAGAGGCTATTGATAAATCTGATCATTTAAGCGATAAAGATAAATCAGAATCGATAAAACACATCGAAGAGTGGATTTTGGAAGACAAAGCAGAGGGTACACTCTATCGAGAACTCATGGAGTTAACAAGCGGTATGAAGCCTATACTTGCGGAATTAGGGCTTATTTAAGCCTTGCTGAACTATTACAGCGCACTTCTCCTTGTCTTCGGAGGTCTGGGAGCGACATTTTTTGCATTTACGTTACTGTTTGAACTGCGAAAAAAAAGATTTTTACATGAAATTGAAACTCTCCCTTTTTCTGAACAATTTGAAGCAGTTGTAAAAAAAATCCCTCATTATCAAAAACTCTCTTCTGCTGATCAAAAACAAATACAGCGCTCTATTTTACGCTTTATCTACACGAAAGAGTTTATAGGTGTGTACATGGAAGTAACGGAAGAGATAAAGTTGGTCATTGCCTTCTATGCGTCTCTTTTGTTGGTGCACAAAGGGCCACACAATTGCTACGAAAATCTTAAAACCATTATCATATATCCTCATCCCGTTATCAATAAAGAGGTTAAATCGTATGGTGGTATTTACACCAAAGAGCAGTTTATGCTCGCAGGTCAATCGTCCAATGACACCGTAGTCATCACCTGGCATCAGGCCAAAAGAGAGGCGTATCATATGCGTCATAATAACGTTATGATACATGAATTCGCCCATGAAATCGATTTTATGGATGGTGAGATCGATGGGGTTCCGCCAATCGAAAAATCAAAATATGACGGTTGGGTGCATACGCTCAACAAAGAGTTTAATGCGCTCAGCAAAATTTCTAATAAAAACCGTGACTGGGGCAAGTACAAACTCCTTGGCTCTTATGCCGCAACGAATGAAGCAGAGTTTTTTGCCGTTGTTACAGAGCGTTTTTTTGAGTCTCCGCTGTCGTTAAAAAAGCATTTTCCTGAACTTTATGACGAGTTCATGGATTTTTACCAGATTGATACCGTAAAGATATTTGGGTAGTAATTGTTGATAATTTTTATATAGACTTTTTCACACTCAGTCACATTCTATATGCTAAATTCAGTAACCCATAAATCATGTACGTTACAAAAACTTAGCGCATATAGCTCATTATATTTGCCTTCAACTACAAACGTTGAGATCGCTTTTTTATCATGCGGAAAAAATATTTGCTCTCCTAAAACTTTACCATTTTTATCAAGAAGAGAATGTTTAACAATGTAATGTGCCTCAGACATACCATGTTTTGTTTCCATAGTTATCTTGTTTCCATCTATTGTGATAACGGGTGCATGACTTCCAGCCTTACCTTCCCATCGTCCTTGATGCCCTTGTGAATAAGTAAAAATACTTTCCTTTAAATTATCCGTAGCGGAGGCAGGTAAAACAGCAGCAGCTACAAGCCCTGCCGACGTTAGTAATGATGTTTTAATAAAATCTCTACGTTTTTTCATTTTTTATCCTTTTTGGAATTCCTGTAATATATCAAGTGATGACTTAAATGTATTATGGCGTATGAAATATAGTTTATTTTTTTATTATTTATGGATTTTTATCAGATGGATACCGTAAAGATATTTGGATAGTTGCTAATAATTTAATAATCATCCCGATCTTTGATTTTAAAATTCGCAAAAGCCCCTTCGACACTCATCGTATTTTTATAGTGTGTGGGCATAAACTTAACGCTTTTACTCTTCAAATTACAAACAGCAAGACAAAAATAAGACCCCATAAACGGCTCAACAATGCATATAATATTTCCATCGACTTCCCGTGTCGTATGGATTACCCCTTGCAGTTTTGGAAAAAAATATTTAGGATAACTCAGTGGGGTGATTTCAACAACATCGGCATATCTCTTCTTATCCAGAGTGCTGGCAACGGTTCTCGCGTCTTCAAAATTATCAAATTGCACACACCACTCATCGAAGATTTTGTTAAAGTGCTGTAAATCTTCATCCAAAAACCCGCCTGCGGGGCATTGCAAAGCATAAATACTCAATCGATAACCCTCCACAAAACTTTATAATATTACAGTGTTAATAAGAATGCAATTATAGAGTTTTAATGATTTAATATAAGTCATAAAGCAGGGAATTGTAGTTGGAAGACTCGAATGAGCACTATTTTTTCATACCATATTCGGTATGAATATTTATTTTAATCGTACTTTGAATGACTGTAATGACCTAAAAAATTAATGATCAGTAATCTAGCCTGTCCCCATTTTCTTATACCCCTAATTCAGAAAGGCAAAGTGCTGAATTAGCAAATTGTTGAATCCAAAAACTATGGGCTAATCCATTAGAATAGCTTACATCCCCTTCTCTTATTTTACGAATCTCTGTTTTTCCAGATTCCTTTAATTCAAGTAAAGCATCTATAATTGTTGCTGATGATATATTCCCTAGGTATGGTGTAGGAATTAAATGAGCCATTAATCGACCACGTTGTTCCTCTGAATCAAAACGAGCATCATGCTTAATGAATCTTGTTTCTGTAACAGGTATTTCAAAAAGTTTTATAAGGTGTAAGGTATTAAAAACAATAAAACCATTACGATGAGCTAGTTCACCTGTTGGAAGTAAACAATCTTCAATGAGAAGAAGATAACCATCTTCTTTAAGTAATTTCTTCATCTTTGTAAAAGTATCATGCCATTGTAAATGAGGTATTTCGTGAAGAACATTACTCAAGACTAGCACATCAAAATAGTTATCACCAAGTTTTATGCGAAGATTTTCTATTGAATTATGATATCTATTTTCTGCATCATCATAAGAAAGAGAAATATTTTGTAGGCAATAATCCTTATCTGAAGCCGAAGGGTCATATGCATGGTAATTAAGGGTCTCTTTTGATACATTTTCATAATCCCCTAGATTTGCTATCATACGACCTTTACCAGCACCAAAGTCTAAGAGATTTATTGATGTTTTATTCTTCCAAATTATTTTTAGTTGTTCGTTTAGTTGTAATGATTGTGGGTCACTTGAGTCTGTTTCTACCACTTGAGGAGTACATAAGCACTCAAAGGCAAAACGATTCCGAGCTAATTCACTAGGTAAACTTGTAAAATCTCTTAATTTCTGAATTCTTTCATCATTCCCCAGAAGACTTCTTAAAACTAGTTCAGGCTTTTTCCCCGAGTGCTTTACGATACCATCTTCTACAAACCAAAGTGAAGAAGCATCAAAATGTGAGAGCAAAGGAATAGAATGCGTTGCTATCCATATTTGCCCATCTGGATTATGTGCTTTTATTGTATCAAGAAGGTCTATTACAGCAGAAGGGTGCAAGTGGTTTTCAGGTTCATCCATAAAAATAATATGATTTGCAAGAGTTCCCCCTTGAGCATAAATAGCAACACCAAGCTGTAGTAATACTCTTTGCCCAGCAGAAAGTTCTGCTTGAAATATAGGCTTGTCATAGATTGTGGAAGATCCATCCTTGTTCCAATAAATCGTTTCACCTATAAAAGATTTTATAATATCTTGTAAACGCTTATAGTCATCTATGGCTTTTTGTTTATCACCTTCTGGAAATTCCAATCCCGGATGGGTAGCATTGACCCAACGTTCCAAAACTTGCTGTATTAATGGTATTGTGGATTGATGTAGCGTTGACACCCCTGGTGATATAGCTTGGTCTGCTCTCTGCATCCATTGTTGTTTTGTTAAATTAGACCAATCTTCTAATTCTATTTTATTCGGAACAAAATCAACTACAGTAATACCTTCTTGCTCTTTATCTACAATAATTGGTACAGGAGTTTTCAAGAAAATTTCTTGTTCTTTTATTTGTTGTTCAAGCTGTTGTTTTTGTTGAGGTTGTACTGCTATCTGGTCTTTCCAATTATTTATATTTTGTTCATAAGATTGAATATTTTGTTCAAGTTGTTGTGTCTGTTGAGGTTGTAATTCTATCTGTTGTTTCCAACTATTTATATTTTGTTCGTATGATTTAATATTTTGTTCAAGTTGTTGTGTTTGTTCTGTTTGAAGAGGTTGCTGCTCAATGTACTGTTTCCAAGTTTCTATTTGATGTTCGTATGATTGAATATGTTGTTCAAATTGTTGTTTTTGTTGGAATTGCTGTTCTATCTGCTGTTTCCAACTATCTATTTGATGTTCGTACGCTTGAATATTTTGTTCAAGTTGTTGTTTTTGTTGAGATTGCTGTTCAATCTGTTGTTTATAACTATTAATATAGCTATTAGACTGCTGTTGTTGAGATTTATATGTATGTAAAACACTTGCTTGTTGGCGTATTAGATTAAGAAGACGAGTTTTTCCAGAACCATTTTTCCCTGCAAGCAGTATTGTACTTCCAATTTTTTTCATAGAAACAGGACCAAGACCAATAGTCTTTGTCACTCTTTCTGTTAAATTAACTTCTATTATTTTCATTCAATTCACTTTATATCATTAATACTGAGGAACAATCATACTGGAATAACACCCAAATACTAGACATTTTTTTAATGAATCGCTAAAATTAGTAGTATTTTTTAGCTGAAAAGTTCGTAAAATAGGGAATTGTTTGGTGGAGCTGTGGAGGATCGAACTCCAGTCCAAAACCAAGAGAATAAAGGCGTCTACATGCTTAGTTATGTTGATTTAAATTTCAGACGACTTTCGCACAACATGCAAAGCTACATCATCCTATCCTCTAAATTCATTCTCATCCAAGGCATCCTGAAAATATATCTATCTGGTTTTTGATACTTCGAATACCCTCTTAGATAGAATCGTAGGGTGAAGCAGTCCTAAATTAAATTAAAACTTACGCTACAGCGTAAGCAGGACGGTAATTAGTATTGTTTGCGGTTAAGCAATTGTGAGCCGTGTAACGGAGATGCTCAGTCCGGCATGCAACCTAAACCCTCCTTGATCCTGTCGAAACCATGTCAGCCCCAAGAAAAAGAAGAAACGTTATTATAGCAGAACTAGTCGTTTATTATTGATTTAATATTGCGGGTTATTTCGCAGCATTTGGCAATTTTTTGCGTGTGGTTAAGGGTGTCATCCAGTAAAATATTGACTATCGCCGAACCTACGATAACACCATCGGCCCCCTGCACTTTCTCACGTGCCGTTGCCTCGTTTATTCCGAATCCGACGTATACAGGTGTTGGAGAGTGACGCTTGATCATCGAGAGCACTGCACCCAAATCCTCAGCCTTACCGCTTCCTGTAATCCCCGCATACGCTACGAGATAGATAAACTTGCGCGCATTGGCTGTGATAGTAGCTATACGATCTTCACTGTCTGTTGGAGCGACAAAAGAAATATTTGCCAGAGAACGATTTTCAAAAAGATCGTGGTAGGCCATTGCTTCTTCGTACGGAACATCCGGAATAATCAGGCCATTGACTCCAATTTGCTTTGCACGGTCGAGCAATTTTTCCATTCCGTACTGATAAAACGGGTTGAAATAACCCATCCATAGCGTATCAATAGACGGTGCAATCGCTTCAGAAATGGTCAAAATATCTGCAAACCGAAATCCCTTTGCCAATGAGCGCCCGTTCGCCTCTTCGATGACTGGACCATCGGCTACAGGGTCCGAAAATGGAACTCCGAGTTCCAAGGTATCAACCCCGTTTTGACCCAATGCCAAAGCCAAATCAATCGTAAATTGTGTGTCAGGATATCCCGCAGTAATGTAAGCTACAAGGTGCTTCACTCTTTCTCCATATCAGGTAATATTAATAGTGAAAAATGAATCTTTGAGAGTTCATTGTCCATTTTGAAATCTTCTTGCCACTGCATAAACATATCTGAAACGCTTATCAGCCAGGTAATCGTCTCATCATTGGCCACTGTGTCACGTTGTCTAAGCTGCTCAAAGGCATCTTCAACCAATGTTGCCAAACGGCTCATCGGTTCTATTTGCAAGTAGCCTGTAGCAGATTTTATGTTATGAAAAATACGAAACAGCTCTTCAATACTGCGATGACATCGATCCATATTTCCCAGATCAATAATCAGCGGCTCCATGATCTCAACCATCATTGAAAAATGATCGAGAAATTCATCGATAATTTCAAAATCAAAATTTTTTTCCAGATCGCTTCGTATGCCCATTGAATTAGATCTCCTATATGCGGGAATTATACCTCTGTTTTCTTTAATCTCCATGTCATAATGCCTACAAAAGCGCAGGCCATAAGATTTTTCGGTAAACTGTTCTCTTCAATTATGTTCATGTTAGGCAAATAATGAAAAAACTATCAATTAGCACCATACAAAAACGTAAAAACGAAAATCCGTTAGTCATGATAACAGCATATGACGCTTTATTTGCCCGTTTGTTTCAAGACAGTGCAGATATATTACTCGTCGGTGACAGTCTGACGATGAGTTTCGGCGGTAATTCGGATACGCTCAGTGCTACGATGGATCACATGATCTATCATACACAGGCCGTTTGCAAAGGCGCTCCGGATACTTTTGTTATCTGTGATATGCCGTTTGGAACGTATATCGATGAAAAAACGGCGTTTGCCAATACCCTACGTGTTTACCAAGAAACCCCTGCGGATGCGATCAAGATCGAAGGGGGAGCCGACAAAGCTCATCTCGTAAAGTATTTGACACAAAACGGTATTGCGGTGTGCGGTCATATCGGGCTACTGCCGCAAAGTGTTCGTGCTGAGGGTGGTTATAAAGTCAAAGGAAAAACCGAAGATGAAGCCCTTTCTCTCATTAAAGATGCTCAAGCAATAGAACAAGCAGGCGCCTTTATCATCGTTATCGAAGGGGTAAAAGCCGATGTTGCGACACGCATAGCCAAGAGCGTATCCATCCCTGTTATAGGGATCGGAGCAGGTAATGGCGTAGATGGCCAAGTGTTGGTCTTTTCAGATATGCTGGGACTGTACGAGCCGTTTGTCCCGAAATTTGTCAAACAATATACCAATGGTGCAAGTGCCGTCAAAAAGGCCGTTGCCGATTATGCTCAAGAAGTGCAATCGAAAACTTTTCCTGATGCATCTCATGTTTATTAAGAAAGAGACCTTGTGGAACGAATAGTCGAAATAGAAAAATTTACGGCCGAAGACGCAACCGAACTCTCACTGCGCCCAAGTGCATGGAAAGATTACATCGGACAAGAGCAAATTAAAAAGAACTTGGGTGTGTTTATAGAAGCCAGCAGTAAACGCAACGAAGCACTCGATCACGTCCTGTTTTATGGACCTCCAGGATTGGGAAAAACGACCCTAGCCCTCATCATCGCCAATGAAATGGGAAGCAACATCAAAGTAACCGCAGCACCGATGATCGAAAAAAGCGGTGATTTGGCAGCGCTGCTCACCAATCTCGAAGAGGGAGATATCCTTTTCATTGATGAGATACATCGTCTCTCGCCAGCCGTTGAAGAGATTCTTTACCCCTCTATGGAAGATTTCAGGCTCGACATCATCATAGGTTCAGGCCCCGCAGCCCAGACAGTTAAGATCGATTTACCACGTTTCACACTCATCGGCGCAACAACACGTGCCGGGATGCTCTCAAACCCCCTTCGCGATCGATTCGGGATGAATTTTCGCCTGCAGTTTTACACCCCTGACGAGCTCACGACTATTGTCATACAAGCAGCCGAAAAACTGGGGAAAAGTATCGATGCTATGGCAGCACTCGAAATTGCAAAACGCTCAAGAGGAACTCCACGAATTGCATTGCGACTACTGAAACGGGTACGTGACTTTGCCGAAGTTGCCAACGAAAGTACTATTTTATTTGAACGCTCACAATATGCACTCAATCAGCTGGGTATCAATGCACATGGATTTGATGAGATGGACATACGACTCTTAAAACTTCTTATGGATGCCCAAGGTCGTGCAATGGGATTAAGTACCATAGCCGCAGCGTTAAGTGAAGATGAAGGGACGATTGAAGATGTACTCGAGCCGTATCTTCTTGCCAATGGCTATCTGGAGCGAACCTCACGCGGCCGACTTGCCACGCCAAAAACGTATGAATTACTGAAATTTGGAAATCCGCCATTGTCTCTTATTGATTAATACTGTTAACATAGCATTGTTCTAATATCTTGAAAAAGAGACTATCATGTCAGTATTCAAATATTAACACACGGAGATCACCATGAAAAAGATTCTTGCATTAGCATTTGCGCTTAGCGCGACGGTATTGTTGGCTTGCCCTATGAAAGGCGGCATGATGGGTAACGGCATGATGAACGGAGGATGTCAAGGCGGCATGGGACAAAAATGTCAATGCGATACTTCTAAACTTCCTCCACGTCTTGAAGCTTTAGGTCTTAGCGATACACAAAAAGCAGAAGTACAAAAGATTCGTGAAGACGGAAAAGCGTTTCATAACCAACAGCATGACAAGATGATGGCTGTATTGACGCCTGAACAAGCAAAAAAATTCGAGTCAACCGTTCCTGCGGCATGCCCTAAAAAAGATATGAAAATGAAAATGCCGGCAGCTGGCACAGGATGCAAAAACTGCGATAAAAAATAACGTATGATTAAAATCCTCCTAATCGAAGACGACCTGGAAATTTCCGATCTACTCGGACAATATCTGGAGCGTTTTGGAATGGAGGTTATCAGTTATGCACACCCACAAACCGCTTTAAACTCCCTTTCAATCGAATCTTACGATTTAGTTTTACTTGACCTTACCCTTCCCGATATCGATGGACTCGATGTTTGTCGTCTCTTACGCCAGCGCAGTGATATTCCTATTATTATCTCCTCGGCTCGGAGTGATTTGGGAGACAAAGTCGTCGCACTTGAACTGGGTGCCGATGATTATCTCCCCAAGCCCTATGAGCCTAGAGAACTTGTTGCCCGTATCCAAAGCCTTCTTCGACGCAGCAGCGGCAAGACAATACAAGCCAGCAGTGAAATGTTCCGCGTGGATGATAATGGTATCTATAAAGAAGGTCAGCTTTTACCGCTTACACGTGCAGAATTTGAAGTGCTCGCTCTGTTAATAAAGCATCATCATCAAATAATCTCACGTGATTTTATCGCCAATAACGTTGAATCCATACAATGGGAAAGCTCAGAGCGAAGTATTGATGTCCTCATCAGCCGTATTCGCCAAAAAATAGAGCCCAATCCAAAACACCCTACTCTCATACGCTCTGTGCGAAGAATGGGATATCAGTTCACATTATGATCATCCGACGCCATTCTGTTTTTTTCAAACTTCACTTTTTTTTCATCATTGCTTCTGTTGTCTTACTTCTCCTTTTTACCTCTGCCTATCAAGAACAAGAGACGCAACGACAACAACTGCTTGTCCACAGGTCCATTGAACTCTCGAACACGCTGGCACAAATACAAAAGCACACGTGCATAACACAAAACCGCCAACTTGATATTGCAGGATTTAAAGCCATAAATGGAATTAACGCGAATGCTAAACAACTGGCACTGCCTGATTTTTTGGAAGAAAAACTTCGACTCAATAATATACATGTCACCATCTATCGTGATGCACAAGGGATTATCTACGCACTTGCTAGAGAACACTGCACCATGTTTTATCGTGATACTGCCGAAGGAAAGACCTACTATTTTGTCTGGTTTTTATTCTTTGCTCTTATGGGCGGACTTATCAGTATCTATCTGATGTTGTGGCGTAATCTGTTGCCCTTAAAACACCTCTATGAACAAATAAAACGCTATGGAGAAGGTCAGACAATACCCCATATTATGAGCAATGGAAAAGATGAAATAGCACTTATTTCCAATGCATTTTATAGCGCATTAGAGAAACAAAATAAGCTCAAATCATCACGAGAACTTTTTTTGCGTAATATCATGCATGAGCTTAAAACTCCTATTATGAAGGGAAAACTGATTGTTGAAATCATAGAGGAAAGTCCTAATACTGCACTTCTTGGAAAACTGTTTTCACGGATGGAACATCTCATTACTCAAATGGCTCAAATCGAAAAAATGCACGCATTTTCTCTGCAACGTACGCTAACTCCTTTAAACACTATGATCATAACAGCTATGGATCACTTACTCATTGACACGCACAGTGTCGTATGGGAAAAATGCGATCAACACATTAATGTGGACTCGGATCTTTTTACCAGTGCGTTAGAAAATCTCATCGACAATGCGGTACGGCATGCCACTTCTCTACCCATCACGATTCATTGTAATAAAGAAAAAATATGCATTCAAAACAGTGGCGAGCCGTTAAAGCGTCCTATTGAAGAAGCATTGCAAGCCTTTGTCACGGAAAGAGGAGATGGAGGATTGGGATTAGGGCTTTATATCGCCCAATCCGTTAGTGAACTGCATGGATTTAATTTAAACTACACGTACGAAGAGGGGATTCACACTTTTTGTATACGTTTTTGAAGCACTAACCAAATCACTACCGATACAGCAGCCATCGCTAAACTCAGAGCCATTCCAAGCGTCATCCACCCACCCACAATGTAACCGATCTGTGCATCTGGCGCACGGTAAAACTCAACACCTGCACGTCCGATACCGTATAAAAAGCCGTAGAAGAGTATTAACTCTCCCTCAAACGTTTTACGCCCTCTGTAAGCGTAGATAATCATAAATACAACTATTCCCTCAACAAACGCTTCATAAAGCTGTGAGGGATGACAGAGAGTGTTATAAACATATATCCCCCATGGTACATCCGTTGCACGTCCGATCAGTTCTTGATTGAGAAAGTTTCCGATACGACCGAATACATATCCCAGTGGCACCGAAACCGCCACCAAATCCATGAGCAGACCAAACGGTATGCCGTGCTTACGGTGATACAAATACGATCCGATCAAAAACCCGAGTATCGCACCATGAAAACTCATCCCTCTGATCCCGACAAAATGGCCGTCCATGAAAGGGTTAAAGATTTGCCAAGGCTGTATCAAATAATACATAGTATGGGTGTCATAAAAGAGGATATACCCAAAACGGGCACCCAAGATCACCCCGATCTCGGCATAGATGAAATAATCGTCCAACTGCTCTTTGGTGATGGCAATGTTGTCTTTTTGGACGATCCATTTGGCAATACCAAGTGCACTTAACAATGCCAATACATACATTAGTCCGTACCAGTGAATAGGGATTGGGCCTAGATTAAAGGCGACAGGATTGAAATGCTCGTAGATGTGTTGCCAAAATTCCATTTATTTCCTTTGGTGGTGCCCGACGATGCCATCCACCACTTCCAAATTTTCATTCAATCGATAGGCTTGACCGAACCCCATCACGGCACTTCCGCTCTTAGCTCTCAAAGCAAACAGATGAAAATCACCCATTTTTGCCAGGCTTTCGACCAGCTCGGCATCAAAACGATTTTTTAAATTTTCTATTCCTGTTTCAAAAGCGGTTTCATCACGATTAACCTCTTCTACCGAAGTTTCTATCGTAATGCGCTTACGTGCAAAGGGCTGAGAACAGTTACCCTCATCTTCGGCAAATAAAAGAGATACATGATTTGTTGAGAGTAAATTTTTGCCGTGTTGGGCCACGGTACTGATCAAAATGTAAAAAACATTTCCATCACGCGCATAGGGTGCCGTTGATGCATATGCTTTTCCCTCCGGAGTCAGTGATGCAATCATACAAGTTTTAAAACCTGCTAAAAATTCTTTTACTTCGGTATTTGTCATTTTGTTTTCAACGCTTCCGCCATCAGCTCAATTGGATTTTTAAAGATTACATCAACATTAGCTTCAAACATTGAATTATTGATCTGCATGCGGCACGCGCTGCACTCTGCGGTAACAATCTGTGCACCCGTGTTACGAATCATTGCGGCTTTCGGTTTTCCTGCCGCTTGTGCCAAATGAAATTTTTCCGTTTGCATCGTCACACCGCCAAATCCGCAGCATACGTTAGGATCACTCATCTCTGTAATGGTGTAGTTTTGTCCAACCAAACGGCGCGGTTCTTGATAAATCCCTTGCATCTTACGGGCATGACACGGATCGTGATAGGTCACGACCAAATCACTTTTCCCTTTGGATGCAAGAACCTCTTTGAGATTTGTATGACCATCTAACCATTCTGTTGCCATGAAAATTTTGCTCTTGATGTTTTTCGCACGCTCCAACCACTGTGGCTGATCGTGAAAAAAGTGCTCATAGTCGATTTTGATCATCGCACTGCACGTAGCTTCAGGAATAATGATAGCCTCAACATCCGCCGCAAAACTCTCAAAATACTCAATGTTTTTCTTGGCATTATGATCAACTGTTGCGAAATCACCCGTAAAATAGGCAGGTGCTCCGCAACAAAGCTGTTTTTTCGGGATAAAAACATCAATTTCAAGCTCTTCGAGTATCTCGACTAGACCCTTGCCAATCTCCGTATAGTTGTAGTTTGCCAGACACCCGATGAACACAGCAACACGGCGTTTACCGCCATTGGAAATATTTTCCGGGTAGCTATTCAAAAATGATGTTTTCCCCATTGATGGCAAAAGACGGTCTTTTTTAATGATAGGGAGGCTGAATCGTGGTTCCATCGATTGTGTTTGCGCTTGTATCTTAAAGCCACACGTCTGAAAGACGTATCCGAGCTTGAAGAGGATATCCATGGTAGTACGGTGACGCAAGAGATAGAAAAACAGCCGTTTAAACCATGCAATACCAAACTTATCCGCCAAATCCGAACGTACTTGCTCGATGACCATATCTGTCGCCAGTGATTTTGGGCAAACGTCGGTGCAGTTGGTACAGAGAAAACAGCTCTCAAAAATTTCTTTGGCATTAAAATCAAGTTCCAATTCCCCACGCTGATAAGCACCCAAAAGATCAATAAATCCCCGAGGAGAAGTTACTTCATCGGCATTGATATTATGAATTGTACATACAGGGATACATTTTCCGCACTTGATACACGCATCGCTGGTTTCGGTAAAATTGAAAATGTCATGAGGTTGTACTGACATGGTTATACCGTCTTACTAAAAGTTTTGTCGCTTTTAGCGTGTACATGCATGTATGCATCAAAGGCCATCGCGATATTTCGGATCAATAACGTACCCGTAGGAGAACACTCAATGCTCTTGGATGAAATACTCAAAAGTCCATCGTGTTCAAACGGCTTTAAACTCTCCAATGCCGTTGTAAAATAGGTGGCAAAATTCACCCCATACAACAACTCGAATCGCTCAATATCCAGTTTGAAATTGCTCATCAGCTCCATAATCACATACTGACGGATACGGTCATCAACATTTAGTGCAACACCGCGCTCATATGGAAGTTTTCCAGCATCAATAGCTGCTTCATATAATTCCATCTCTTTGAAATTTTGAGCGTAATAATCGGTACCCTCGCCTATTGATGTTAGACCAATACCAATGAGATCAGCGCCCCCTTTGGTCGTATAGCCTTGGAAATTACGGTGCAATTCCCCTTTTTCAATCGCTAAAAAGAGTTCATCTTCGGGTTTCGCAAAATGGTCCATCCCGATCATTTTGTAGCCGCGTGACTCCATATAATCGATGGTATAACGCATAATAGAGAGTTTTTCAGCAGGAGTCGGCAAGGTTGTCTCATCAATCTTTCGCATTGTTTTTTTAAGCCATGGGACATGCGCATAGTTAAATACGGCAAAACGATCAGGGTTGAGAGATATGGAGAGTTCCAATGTCTTTTTGAACGTTTCAAGACTCTGATACGGCAATCCGTAGATGAGATCGACATTCACACTAACCATGTTGTATTCACGCGCTAAATCCATGGCACGCTTGGTAATCTCATAAGGCTGTACACGGTGAACGGCCACTTGCACTTTTTCATCAAAGTCTTGAATCCCGAAACTTACACGGTTAAATCCGGCATCGCTCATCACCTTCATCTGCTCTTCGTTGATATGGCGCGGATCGATCTCACAACTGATCTCAGCATTGCTGGCGAAGTTTTTAAAATGGTTCTTGATCGCTGTGATAATACGGTTCAGTTGATCTGCATCGAAAAACGTAGGGGTTCCTCCACCGAAATGAAGTTGAATAACAGGACGAGTGACATCGATATGTTGAGCCAATATATCCATTTCACGAATTAGATAATCGATGTAACGTTCTTTTTTATCCTCTTTAGACGTAAAAACAACATTACAGCCGCAAAAGTAACAAGCATTTTTGCAAAAAGGCAAGTGGAAATAAAGAGATAATGGATTTTTCGGACTCTGCTCATGCAATTTTTCCAAATAAGCATCGTATCCAAAGGCATCGTTAAACTCTAATGCAGTAGGATAGCTCGTATAACGAGGACCCGGTTTTGAATATTGTGTAAATTTATCAAAATCAAACATATTAGTCCTCAATGCATAGCGCCTTGTTTAGTATTGCGATTATACCGATTTGGTTTGAATATCGCCTAAATATGATAGAATAATCCAAAATTTAATCCCAATGTGGAGAAGCCATGTCCTCTACCAAAGTCTTGATTATCGAAGATGATGACGTAACCGCTTTAAATCTCAAAATGTCACTGGAAAAACAGGGCTACGAAGTCATCGCTCTGGCAGATACAAGCGTTAGCTCTCGTAATAAAATAAAAGTTTACAATCCCGATATCGTGCTCATCGATATTGCGTTAGAGAGCAAAGACGACGGAATAGAAATTGCCCGTTTTATCCGTGACAAAATGCCTCGTCCCTTTATTTTTCTAACCGCTCATAGCGAATCGTCGATGCTGGCAAAAGCAAAGCAAACCCAACCGTATGGCTATATCGTTAAACCTTTTGATCCCGTCAATCTCCACACAACTATCCAAATGGCGCTTTATCGGTTTGAAGAAGAGCAAAAACGCAACTCTGACATGAATGATCTCAAAAATACACAAGTTCATCTGGAAAAACTGCTGTACGCCAAAAAGCTCTCTGATCAGCCTATTATTGAGTTTGGAGACGGGTATCGCCATGATATTGCTTTGAAAGAAACTTTTTATCATGGTGACAAGATTAAACTCACAAAAAAAGAGAACGCTTTTATTTCCTTGATGGTAGCTCAGCTAGGAAGTGTTGTCGATTTTGAGCAAGCAACTAACTACGTTTGGGCAGATGAGGGGGCAACAGATAACAGTGTGCGAACCCTCGTATGGCGTCTGCGCAGTAAACTTCCTACCGATGTGATCAAAAATGCTTCAGGCGTCGGCTATTATCTGGAAGAATAAAGGTCACAATACATACGTTCAAACCTCACAAACACCTCGTTAAAATCAAATTCAAGGCGTTCTTCTCTCGCCGATTTTTCTATAATCGCGGCCAATGTTGAAAGTTCTTCATAGCGAAAGTTTCCGCTTGAACCTTTTATCGTATGGGCAATATGTGCAATACGCTCACAATTGCAATCCAAAATAGCCTCTTGCAGCTGAGGAAGCATCTCATCCATTTTTTTATAAAATAATTCAAGAAGTTGCTGTATCTGATCATCCTCTAACATCAGCGCTTGTTTTAGACGCTGTATTTCTGCACTTTTACTCACTGAAGGTTTTGCTTTAGACACAGGCGAGCTGCACGGTTGAAGATAGCGCTCCAAAATATTCTCAATTTCTTGGTGAATAATCGGCTTTCCAATAAAATCATTGTAGCCAGTATTTAGCGCACGTTCACGTGCTCCCATCACGACATTGGCACTTACTGCCACAATAGGTACTGCATCTAAATCGTGTTGCTTTTCATGTTCTCGGATACGACTTGTAGCTTCGTGCCCTATCATGAACGGCATTTGCTCATCCATTAATATTAAATCATATTTATTTACGATTGCTTTTTCATACGCTTCCAATCCATTGTTCGAAACCGTACATTCAAGCCCATAGCGATGTAAAATCATTTTAAGAAGCTCTTGATTGGCTTCGTTATCCTCTGCAATGAGTATCTTTCCTTCATATGTCCTAATTTCAGATGAAAACACTCTCACATCAGCAGATATTTCGCTCGTTAACTCTACGGGCAGATACACCACAAAGCGACTTCCCTCTCCACTATTAGATTCAAGCGTAATATTTCCACCCATTTGAGCCGCCAATTGTTTGCAAATGGAAAGTCCCAATCCACTTCCGCCACAACTGATCTTTCGTCCCTCAATCGCTTGGTAAAAAGGGTCAAAGATACGTTGCTGGTTTTCACTCTCGATCCCGCTTCCGTAATCTTGGACGGCGAGACCAAGCATCGATTCCTGCAATAAAACGTCTACTTTTATCATTTGGTTATGAGAACTGAATTTGATTGCATTACTCAAAAAATTACCCAATATTTGTTTCATTCTAAAAGAGTCTGCGAGCACATGTTGTGGAAGATTTTCTTCCATGGTACACATCACCGTAATACCTTTAAGCTGCGCACTTGGGTTATAAAGCTCAAGAGTATTGCTGATCTCAGTACGGAGATTAAAAACATGAGGATCAATAATAAACTCACCGCTTCGTATTTTTGAAAAATCCAATATATCATTGATAATATGCAGTAAGTTTTCACCGCTGTTGGCAATAATATCGAGATAATGTTGATGACGCTCACTGATGGCTTCATCTTTGAGCAGCGTTACAAATCCCAAAATGGCATTTAGAGGGGTACGTATCTCATGTGACATGTTAGAGAGAAAATACTCTTTGGCATGACCCGCCTCTATCGCCTCCTGCTCTTTTTGGTAAATGGTATCGGTATAGAGTTCCAATACCCCTGCAAAATTTCGATCAAATAAATAACTAATTGCTTCAAAAAGGGCTTGTGAATGTGTTTCAGAGGCGTATGTAGCATTGATAACGCTGCGTTTGAGATGGGTGCACAGAATAAAAAGTTCCTCTGAACGAATCTCTTTGTTCTTGAGATATTCAATCAGTTCTGCCATGACAGGGCATTTCCCAAGCTCTACTTTCCCAGAGACAACCCCGATGAAATAATCAAAAATATTACTGGCGAAGTAGCCGTAGAAAAGTTCCATATCAATATCATGCCGCTGTAAAATATCTGCGCACAGCTTCTCATGAACCCATTCGCTTAAAATCTCTTCTTTGGCCGCTACAAGTTCTGCTACGGCCTGCTGTAATACAAAAAGATTAGGAACATTCATCATGGTATTAATGATTCAATATTTTACTAACAATTTCATTGACATTATTGGAGAGGTTTGGATGATTTTTAATCCGTTCCAATGCATTTCCCATTTTCTCTTTTTGAAGTGGGGAGAGTTTCTCGTAACTTTTAAACGCACCTGCCAGTCCTGATGCGATTTGGGGGTTAAAGCCGTCAACCTCTATGATTTTGTCGGCAACAAAATCGTATCCGCTGCCACTGATTTCATGAAATGCCACAAGATTTCGAGCAAACGATCCGATAAGAGCACGCACCAAATTAGGGACTTTTTCATCAAACGCTTTGTCTTCTTGCAGTGTGATAACACGTTCTAACGTCCCCTCACGACGACACGAGGCCAAGAGGGTAAAATATTTGTTCATCACCAAGGTATTATCATTGTGACGCTCATAGAAGTTTGCAAATGCAGGTTGTGCCAAATGTGGCGCATAATTTTCCAGTAACTCGAGCATCGCCAAACGATCGGTCATACTGGCTGATTCATCATAGTAACGCTTGCACAATGCCGCACACACCTCATCACCCATACTCATCCATAACGAAAGCAATCTATTTTTTAATGCTCTCTTACCCATGCTCACAGCATCGATAGAACTGTTGGTCGGCTCATACAGTGATTGGACCTCTTTTTCGATACTGTTAACAAAACGGCGTGCAATAGTGTGTTTTAACTTTTCAAGTGCCTTATGGATAGAATCTACATCTATGGTTTCTTGGAACTGCATCATCATAGAGATACTCGGCAATTCCAATAGCTGTGCTTTATACATCGGCTCGATCGTATTGTCTTTGAGAACTTTTTCATACGCACTCAAATACGCTTCGTTAACCTCTGCACCCTTCATCATAGTTTGCAGTGTTGCGATAGCAAACTGTTGAGCCGCTTCATAGCGGACAAATCCATCCGTATCGTGTGCCATCAAAAAGGAGTAATCGATCTCACTGCACTCGATACGTACCGGTGCGCTAAAGTTACGGTTGAGAGAAAGTTTCGGTGCTTCACTGATGTTTTCAAACACCAGTTCGTTCACCTCGGCATCAATCCACACTATTCCATCACGCAAGATTGTTGCATTGGCACTTTTGAGTACGAATTCATGACCCTCGGAATCCAACAGCCCAAGTCCAAACGGCATGGCATAAGGGAGCTGCTCTTTATTGTGCGTATTATTGGGAATATGCTGTGTGATATTGAGTGTAAGCGTTTGGGCTTTAGGGTTATAGTTACTCGAAATACAGAGTGTCGGTGTTCGCTCTTGTGAATACCACCGTTTAAACTGCGTCAAATCAATGGGGCTTTCTTGCTGCATTGCCCATAAAAACTCTTCAGTTCCAACGGCTTGGCCATCAAAATTTTCAAAATAACGATCCGTTGCGCGGCGGAATCCCTCTACGCCTAAAAGCGTATGAAGCATCCGTATCACCTCAGCCCCCTTTTCGTAGACCGTGGCTGTGTAAAAATTATTGATCTCTATGTAAGACGCGGGCTTGATCGGATGCGCTGTGGGACCTGCATCTTCAACATACTGACGCTCCCTAAGTGAACGTACATCATCCAGACGCTGTATCAACTCAGAGTTCATATCCGCACTGAAAGATTGATCTCTAAATACCGTCAGCCCCTCTTTGAGGGTGAGTTCAAACCAGTTACGGCAGGTGATACGATTTCCCGTCCAGTTGTGAAAATACTCATGCGCAATGACACTCTCTATCCCCATAAAATCCATATCCGTAGCGCACTCTTCATCCGCAAGGACATAATGGGAATTAAAGATATTCAATCCCTTGTTCTCCATCGCCCCCATGTTGAAACTGTCCACAGCCACGATGTTATAGACATCCAAATCGTATTCACGTCCGTAAACCTCTTCATCCCACGTCATCGATTTTTTTAATGACCTCATCGCGTGGTGACATTTGGCTTCATTCCCTTTGTCACAATAGATCGCCAATGCCACTTTTTTACCGCTCATCGTCACAAAGGTATCATGTATACTGCCTAAATCCCCTGCAACCAATGCAAACAGATACGCAGGTTTAGGAATCGGGTCTTCCCATATGGCAACGTGTTTACCATTCTCTAATGTTGCTGTACCTGCTAAATTTCCATTGCTCAGTATTACGGGACAATCTTGTGCAGAGGCGATAATCTTGGTCGTAAAGCGCGTCATCACATCAGGACGATCTAAAAAATAGGTGATACGGCGAAATCCCTCAGGCTCGTTTTGCGTACACCAAATCCCCCCTGAACGGTAAAGACCCTCAAGTGCTGTATTTTCATCCGGATAGATACGCGTAATCACCCGAATACGTGCTTCATCCATATCCATCGGAATTGTCAGAGTATCAGACTCAAGTGTGTACATGCTCTCATCGTACAGTGTATCATTCACCCACAGCAGCTCAAGGTCCTGCATCTCTCCATTTAGCCGTATTGCTTTGGCTTGCGAATTTTGACGTTTGATTTCCATAACATTATCTACACGTGTAGAACTGTTTTCAATGATAAATTCGAGTTGACACGTCGCAATTCCATAATCGCTGGGACAATAATCGCTAAAATAGATCGTTTCAAGTGCACTCATTCAAAAACCTTATTATACTTTTTGAAATAATAACGAAAAATAGCTCAACTACTCTACATCAACCCGTTGAGCATCAAATAGCGGTACATCGGCTGAAGCATGTACAAATCAAATGCCCACCATATCCATCGAGGTTGTGCAGGGTCAAGCGGGAAGGAAGGTGCTAATCCGTCGTAGTTAAATTCTGCCATGATAATCTCACCGTAAGACGTTTTGAGAGGACAGACCGTGTATCCATCAAACTTGAGGGTAGGCTCTTTTTTCTCCATAACCGCAATCAGATTCCCTACAACAATCGGCCCTTGATGACGAGCACTTCCCCCTGTTTTACCAATCGGGATACCGCACACATCACCGATTCCAAAAACATTTTTATAACGGCGGTGTTGCAGTGTCTCACGATCGACTTCCAACCACCCCTGAGCCGTCCCTTTTTGCCATCCCAGCTGTGAGTTAGCCACGGCATCAACCGCGTGCATCGGCGGGGTAATATGGATGAAGTCATATTCGAGCTTGACCTCTTCTTCTTTCTCTATCATCTCGTATTCTTTGAACTCTTTGTCGTATGCCCCTCGCACTTCGTACTTATGCAAAAAGGTAGCGATTTTTTTCTGGGCATCAATAGCAATCAAGTCGTGGCCAAATTTATTGGTAATGTTGCCGTACCCCTCTTGAACCTTATGAAGTGCCGCATCAATCTCTGGAAGACCGAAAAGTTTATCACTTGCCGTTGCAAAGGTAAAATCAGCTGTGAGCTTATCACGGCGAAGGAAATCATCACTAAGATAAAGGATCTTTTGTGGACTTCCACCGCATTTGAGCGGGGTTGAGGGCTGAGTACAAATGACACGAGGCTTTGAGGTTTTTGCCGCTTCATGCAATGCTTTAAACCATTCATAGGTAATCGCTCCCCCCTCAGCCGTTCCAGCAGCAACGTCATTAAGGTAAACGCTTGAAATTCCATTTTTTCCGATCATATCGACGCTAAGTCCCGCAATCTGCTCATAATGGTACTGTACACCCGTAGCTACAATGAGATAATCGTACTCGACTACTTTGCCCCCTTTGGTGGTGAGCTTATTGTTATCGGGATCAAACGTTGCCGCTTCGTCTTTGATCCACGTTACATCCCGGCCTATGTACCCCATATTGTCAAAAATAATATCTTCTGGAGCGTACTCACCTGCCGCAACAAAAATCTGACCCGGTTGATAGACGTGCTTGTCATTGGGAGCGATAATAGTGATCTCAGGATTGGAGAGAGCTCTGCGTAAACGGGCCAGCACCATCATTGCACCTGCACCCCCTCCGACGATGACAACACGCCCTTTTGCATCCGAGGAAGAAGCATTTGCTGTTGCAGGAGCACCTGTACTTGCCAAAACCGATGCGGCTACAGGCGAAAGTGCCATCATTCTTAAGGCATCACGACGTGAAAGACCTTTATTTTCTTTTATTTTTTTCATCATCTCATCGTGATTCATTATCGGCTCCTGCAAATTTCTAATGGTGTTCATTATCACCCCAATCTCATTAAAGAATCTTAAATTTTAACGACACTGGTTTCCCAGCCGTCATACTGACCTTCGCATTGACGAGCGAGATCAATAAGATGCAATGTCAGCGCATCGATATCATAATAAAACGGCTTGTCTTGACGGTAAAAACTGATTCCTGCCATCGGGGTATTTTCATTCGGATCCATCAGCTCTTTGACTTTAAACGATTGGGGTTCGATACGCTCAATAAAAACATCTCTGCGCTGTGGCGTCTCAAAATAGGCTTTATGTTCAATCGCTCTTGGAAGATGTAGTGTGTCTCCATTGGCTTTTAAATGGTCGCATACTTTGTGATTTTGGATAATTTGCCACTCAATGGCAGTCGGAAAAAGGAGCTTGTGATAGATCTCCCATTGGGTATCCATTTTTGAACCGTACTCATAGCCGTAGTCGGGAAACGCTTTCATGGCGCACGCAACAACATCGGGCCATTCAAAATCGTGCTTGAGATAGTAGATAAAGGTCATCTCACCGTTGGAAACGATTTTACCGACATAACTGCCGATCCGATATCGCAACGACTCCATCTCGAGCTTATCTTCGATAAAACTGAGCTGTGCCTCTTCGTCTTGGGCAATAAGCCCTCTCTCGTTGGGAGTTTTCATCGCTATCTTGAGAAAGCCCATGAAGTATTTATCCTCACTGGGCAATTCGACCGAAATACCCGCATTGACCAAAACCGAGGCAAGATTGCCATCGAGCTGTTTCATGTACAATTCCCAATACTCTTGCATCCCTACTCCATTTCCAATGTCATTAAAAACATCTCTTCGCCATCGATCACTTTGATCTCTATACTCTCACATGCAGGACACTTGTAATGAATTTTTTCCAATACCGTGGTTGCACCGCAGTGGTTGCACTCAATGGTCAAAGGCTGTATGTTCATCACAAACTCTGCCCCCTCACACACCGTTTTCTCTTTGAAAGTATTAAAAGCCATTTCAAGCAAATGGGGTTCAACACCGCTCATCTTTCCGATCTTTATCACGACTTTGGTGACCGATTGCGCGTCGTTTTCTTTCGCTATCTCTTCGCACTGATTTAACAATGCCTGTACGATTGAATATTCATGCATTAACAGATCCTCGGAAGTAATTCACCCGTCGGCAGATCCATGAACCGTTTTGATCCCCAAGCGCTTAATAATACGACACGCCCGTCATACTGATGGGTTACCTTGCCTATCACCGCCGCACGCGTACCCTCATCGAAAGTTTTTAAAATTTCAACGGCTCTAAGGGCATCCTCACTCTTCACGGCCAATACAAAAGTCCCCTCGTTGGCGAGATTGTACGCTTCAAATCCCAAAATTTCGCAGATTCCCCGTACCTCATCGCTCACGGGGAGGCTCTCTTCGTGCACTTCGATACAAATATTGGATTGTTTGGCCCACTCATTGAGTACCGCCGCTACCCCTCCTCGTGTCGCATCGCGCATCGCAGTAATCTCGATACCTTCTGCCAAAAGTTTCTCCACCAATACCCATAGAGAGGTGCAATCACTTTTGAGATCGGAACTAAACTCCATCCCCTCACGATTGGCAAAAATCGTCGCACCGTGACGGCCGATCTCGTTAGAGATGAGAATCGTATCGGCTTCGCTCACGCTGTTGGAGGATATCCCGCTCTTTTGGACAACCCCGATCCCCGTTGTATTGATAAAGATTTTATCGACACTGCCACGCGGAACGACTTTGGTATCACCGCAGACGATTTTGGCACCGTTGATCTCCAGCTCTTTTTTCATCGATTGTACAATTTTTTCCAAATCGCTTATCAAAAATCCCTCTTCGACGATCACGGCACACGTCATATAGGTAGGCTTTGCCCCCATCATCGCTAGATCATTACAGGTACCGCAGATGCTGAGTTTCCCGATATCACCGCCGTCAAAAAAGATGGGGCTGACCGTAAAACTATCGGTCGTAAAAGCCAATCGCCCCCCGTCGATAATGGCGGCATCTTCGCTTTTTTGCAAAATTTCGTTTTTAAAATGTTTGTAAAAGATTTTAGAAATCAGCTGAGCATTTTCCTCCCCGCCGTTGCCTTGGGCCAAAGTAATCGTTTTAGTCATATCAAATTCCCATATTTATAATAAGCAGCACACGCCCCCTCGCTGCTAACCATACAGCTCCCCAGCGGAGAGGTTGGTTTGCAGGCGGTTCCAAAGACACTGCAATCTTGCGGTTTGGCAAACCCGCGCAAAATATCCCCGCAAATGCACAGTTTATGATCGTCGATCTCCTCGTAGGGGAGGATGTCTTTGTAGATCACTTCCGCGTCATAGTCGGCAAATTCATCACGCAGTTTAAGTGCACTGTTGGGGATATGCCCAATGCCACGCCATTTGAACAAATCAACTTTTTCGAAATACTGATCCATTAAATGTTGTGCTTTGAGATTCCCCTCATCGTTCACCAGACGTTTGTACTGCACTTCCAGATCACTGCGCCCTTCATTAAACTGTCGCACCATCATATAGATGGCCTCCATCACATCAACCGGTTCGAAACCCGATACAACGACGGGGATACCGTAGTGTTTGGGGAAAATTTCATAAATTTTTGCTCCGCTGATGACGCTCACATGAGAGGGACCGATAAATCCGTCGATGCAATGGGTGTCGCGTCCCTGTATCAAAAGCTCCATCGCTTCAGGGACGGTGACGTGGTTGATGTGAAAAAAGATATTTTTGATCCCGCGTTTGATGACCACATCGATCAGTGCCGCGCTCATCGGGGTCGTTGTCTCAAATCCAATGGCAAAGTAGATGATTTTTTTATCGGGGTTCTCTTCCGCTATTTTGAGCGCATCCATCGGGGAATAGACATAACGGACATCGGCACCCTTGGCACGTGCGTCTTGGAGTGAGCCTAGACTTCCTGGGACCTTGATCATGTCTCCCAATGTGAGCAAAATGACGTCGCTTTGCTGTGATAGCACATACGCATGATCGATCCGCTCTTTTGGCATAATGCACACCGGACAGCCTGGACCATGGATAAAATTGATGTTTTTGGGGAGCAGCTGCGTAAGGCCGTATTTCATAATCGTATGGGTATGACCCCCGCATACTTCCATAATATTGACGGTTCGAGAAAGCTTTTGGGCTTCTGTCGCGATCAGTTTTTGAAACCCTTTGATCACCTCAGGATCACGAAATCCGTCATAAAGGTCTTTGAGCTCCAATGAACTCATTGGGCTTCTCGGGTTGGGCAATTATCCCCCAGGGGAGTTTCTCTGGTTTCGCCATTCACCTTCTCATCTTCGAGGACTAATGCTCTGCGTTCTTCCTCATCAAGTGCCTCTAAAATCTCCTGATATACTCTCAACGATTCGAGGGCATCTTCTTCATCAATCTTGTTCATAATAAATCCGATATGAAGCAACACATAATCGCCGATTTTGACCGATCCCTCTTCCATCAAGTCCAGTCCGGCAGTCCGCTGCACCCCCATCGTATCGACGGTCGCGATGTTGAGCTCTTTATCAATTTTAACAACTTTCGAGGGGATCGATAAACACATGGCTCAACCTCTCATCTTTCGTTTAAATTCAATCCACTCCATCACGCCGCGCACCGAGGCTTCATCGTTAATGTTCACCTCTAAAATATCGACATTCGGTTTGATTTTTCGCGCTTCGGATTTTTCTCTCTCCATATCGTATGTAAAATAGGGGAGCAGATCGGTTTTTGTAAAGAGGATCAAATCGGCTTGACGGAACATCACCGGATATTTGGCGATTTTATCTTCCCCCTCAGGGATAGAGACCAATACGATGTTCAGATGCGATCCCACATCATAGCTCGCAGGACAGACGAGATTGCCGACATTTTCAATAAAACAGACATCCAAAGAGCCGATTTCCAAATCGTGCAGCCCCTTATGAACCATAAACGCGTCCAGATGACATGCGCTTCCCGTTTGAATCTGAACCGCGCTTATCCCCTTGGCAATCAGGCGATCAGCATCACGTGACGTTTCCAAATCCCCCTCAATCACTGCAAATTTAAAAGGCGCTATCCCTGCCATCGCTTCCAATAGTGCTGTTTTACCGCTCCCTGGTGAGCTCATCAGGTTAATCGCCAATACTCCATGCTCATTGAAATGTTCCCGATTATGGTGTGCCTCATGATCGTTTTTATCCAAAATTTTCTTGATCACCGCAATCGTTTTGATGTCATTGAGCTGCGGATTATGGTGCAGTGTTTCATGCGCCGCTTGATGGCTATGGGAATGGTCATGATCATGGTGGTGACCGTGGTCGTGGTGATGGTCGTGATCGGTAATGGAACATCCGCAATCTTTACACATTTTTTAAAATCTCCTATATTGTTTTGAACGCCAAAGGAATACATCCCTTTGACTACGCTAGCCGCTAAGGCACTAAAGCTTGCCTCATTACGAGGCAGATGATTATTTCATGCTAAAAGCATATTTGCGCCGACTAAGACGGAAATGGCACCCACCGTAGCAAATGCACGGCGCACATTTTTGATATTGGTCAGGATGTCTTTATTGATCCACAATATTATCCACCCAAAAGCGATAAATACGACCATGACCCCCACAATAAACGCCAGAATCATCGTAAAATCAATGCTTTGTCCCTGCATCATACCCAACGTAACCAACATTCCGCGCACCCCTCCGATTCCCATCAAAACACCGATACCAAATGCCGAAGTACTGCCGCTGCTTGATTGATGTTCGTGCTCATTGCCAAACCAGATATGGACGTGTCTTTTATTATCATGGATATGGGAGTGTAAATGGATTTTGTTGCTGTAGACCATATAGAGGAGATACACCCCTATAAATAAAATAACGCTTGAAGCGATGACGTCGCCATAGGCGGTTACTGTTTCAGGAATAGAAAAATGTTCAAGCAGTTTGGCAAAAGCAAAAAGCATCAATCCATGACCGATGGCAAATGCGCTGACGCTCATCAATGTTTTCTTCGCATCCTTGCCGATCGAAAAGTCAGCGATTGCGGTTAAATGATCGGGACCAAACGCGTGCAGGATACCGTACCAAAAAATGATCATCAACCCAGCTTCCATTTTGCAATCCCCCTTCTACTGAATAGTTATTCACTTAATAAATAATTATAGATTGTTAACCTAAAATGGAGTTGAATAGAGTGAATATTTAAACCCTTCGATAATTTCCAAAAGTGTTTTGGGTGCCTCTTTTTTAACAACATCGATATCGCAGGTTTGCAAATACGAAACAATCGCCGCGATATACGCTTCAAACTGCTGTTCAAGCTCATCACTTAACCCCATGTGAAACGTAATGCTTTTGGGAACGATACCGATCACATTTGATTTGGGTAACGGTTGTCCCATCAATTCGATCATATCCAAACACTGCATCACACCCACTTCGTGTGCTCCGCCGCTGTTGAGACCATAGCCGCTAAGTTCATAGGAAGGGATATTGTAGATGCTCCCGGGGGCATCGTCTATATTGATGGTATCGAGGATAATAATATGGTCGTTTTCTAAAAAGAGGTTCAGAAGGTTGATCCCCTCAACTCCCCCATCGATAATGTGAAGCGTATCCCTGAAATAAAAGTTGGCTTCGAGGTAAGCGGCAGCATAAATACCGATTCCGTCATCTTTTTCTAAAACATTCCCGACACCCAATACGACAATGGCCATCGGTTTTAAAATCCCTTGCCGTGTTCGATACTGGGGTTAGCGAATTGCTCCAGTATCTCATCCAAAGTCATCACCTCTCCTTTTTTTGTACTGCTAATTCCCCGTTTTTTGAGTTCATCCACAATAACGTCAATGTACTCAAGCCATTTTGCCCGTACAGCCACACTCACGCCTACCTCCACGCTGATAATATCTTCGGGAACGATACTGATCATCGTCGTTTGCGCCACGTGATTCGCCATCGAGCAGATTTGAAGCATTTCGGTAATCTCCACTTCATTCGCCGTTTTTTTGATTCCTTGGTTGGAAATCAACTCTTCGCCGCTGAGGACATCGATCGTTCCGACCGCTTTCGTATCATCGGAGCTGGTGTTTGCGATAATCACATACTCATACTCTTGCAACAGCGGCATCAATCCAAATCCGAGCGTTCCCCCATCGATAATGTCCAATGCAGGCTCAAACGTATAGTTTTCTTTGAGATACTTAGCCGCATAGAGACCGATCCCCTCATCCCTGAAAAATGTGTTTCCCGAACCGATCAGGGCTACTTGAGCGTTCATTCTTTTCCTTTATGCAGTGCATGATAAAGCTGTCCCAAAGCAATCCCGCCGTCATTGATGGGGGTTTGCTGTTGTGCGTAAAATCGTTCCGCTCCGAAGCGGCGGTACAATCGGCACATCAGCGGATAGTTTTGAAAGACCCCACCTCCGACGACAATCGGAAGCTCAGGGTATAAAGCCGCATAATAGCTGATAATCGCCTCAACGGTTGAGAGAAAACGGCCGGAAATCTGCTTTTTATCCCCATTGAGAGAGACGATTTCCCGAATCATTGAGGAAAAATCAATCACTCCATCCTTCACCTCAAAAACAAATGGCTCGGTGATAGAATCCTCGACAAACGATTCCATGATCATCCCCCCCTGCCCCTCGTAATCGAGGCTTTGAATAAATCCGCCCAGGCTTGCGACGGCATCGAAAAGGCGACCCATCGAACTGCTTAGAGGAGCGTTGATTTTTTTAAGCCACATATGGTGAAGCTGACGAATTTCATGGGGTAAAAAGGCTTCCACGCTCGGAGATTGAAGAACCAATACTTCATCTAGGCTATAACACTCAAACAACAAGGATAACGCTATTCGGCGAGGCTCTTTGATCGCTTTGTCACCTCCGATAAGGGCAAATGGTTTTAAAAATCCGATCCGCTCATATCCATCCGTATCAGCCGTCATCACTTCTCCCCCCCAAAGCTTCCCGTCTTCGCCGTATCCCGTTCCGTCAAATGCAAATCCCAGCACTTTTTCATTCAAGCCGTATTCTGCCATACATGCGAGAATGTGCGCATAATGGTGTTGAACGCCGTAATGTTCTTTTTGTTGAGCCCGTGCGTACCGTGTTGAACTGTATTGCGGATGCAAATCATGAACCAGCAGGGCCGGTTCACAATCATAAAACCGTTTAAACGTTTGTATCGTTCGCTCAAAATAGCCGTCTGCTTCAATACTCCCTAAATCACCGATATGTCCGCTGAGGACCAAATTTCGTTTTACCCCGAAAGCTACCGCACTTTTCTGGTGGGCTCCAACGGCCAAAATACTCTTGTCCAGCGTGTTCAACAAATGAAGCGTGTGGGGGGCAAATCCACGCCCCATCCGTAGCATCACCACTCTGCTCTGGGCTATCTGAATCACTGAGTCATCGAGAGCGTTGACGATGGTACGGTCATGACTCAAGATACCGTCCACCACAGTTCCCAACCGATGCACTATCTCCTCCGTGCGCGTAAGGATAGGCTCGTCACTCACATTCGCGCTGGTCGCTACGAGAGGAAAATCAATCTCCTCAAAAAGGAGACGGTGAAGCGGCGTATAGGGGAGAAAAACTCCCAATCGATCAATTTGAGGCGCTATATGGGCCGAAAGATTTGTGCCGTTTTTGGCACGGACAATCACTATGGGCTTGATCGCTCCTATGATATGCCCCCTCTCATCGTCATGAATCTCGGCATACTCTTCGAGCTGTGAAAGCGAGCGAAACATCACGGCTAAAGGTTTGGCTTTGCGATGTTTGCGACGACGTAATTCGCTCACGCTAGCATCGGAGGTGGCATCGCACATCAGGTGAAATCCCCCGAGCCCTTTTAACGCAACGATTTTTCCCGCTTTGAGCATTTCAACCGCTAAAACGATGGGATCACCCGCCATCGCTTCCCCTCTATTGTCGAGGAATTTCAACTGTGGCCCGCATTTCGGGCAGCTGATCGGCTCGGCGTGATAGCGTCTTGAGCCAGGATCGGTGTATTCTGCTTCACATTCGACACACATCGTAAAATGTTTCATCGAGGTGCGGACACGATCGTATGGGGGAATTTGGAGTATGGTATAACGAGGACCGCAGTCGGTACAGTTGATAAAAGGGTAACGGTATCGGCGATTAGAGGGATCATCCATCTCTGCTTGACAGGCGCGGCAAAGGGCGGTGTCAAGAGGGATTGCGATACTCCCAACTCCTAGAGTGCTGTCACGTATTTCAAAATCGGCATAATCTGAGGGCTCACATTGGGCAACGGTGAATGAATCGATACGGGCACGTGTTGGAAGGTTTTCTCGCAAAGCTCCAATAAACGCTTCACACCCAGACCCCTGAGCCTCGATCACTACCCCATTGGGAGTATTAATCACAAATCCCACCACTCCATGAGCCCGGGCTTCACGGTAGACAAAGGGGCGAAATCCGACCCCTTGTACTATCCCTTTGATGAGTATCGACACGCTTTGATTATAAGAAGACTCCACCGACAACGCAATTTTCCTTCCCAATCGGATAGTTTACATTCATCAGCACAGAAGTTGTTTTTAAATTCCTCTGCAAACGGCTGAAGAGTGATTGCCCCGCAAAATACGATCCGCACAGCACGATATCCGATGCTTTCGTTTTCCCTTTGATCTCGCTCAAGAGTTCACTGAAGTAGTCCCCGAACGATTCGAAGATAGAATAACTCAAATAGACTGAATCTACGCCGGCAATTTTATAACTGATAATGCTGGATAAAAAGGCAACATGGTTAAATCGGTTGTCTTCCATTTTCGTATCAATCTGAAGCCCTCCCTTGCCGATAAACTTCAAAGCCTCCCGCATCACCCCCTCATAACTTCTCTCATTAAGCCCTAAAATAACGGCAGTTGCTTCGAAAAGATCTGCATTGCTGCGTTCAAGGGCTAAAAGTTCCTCATACACGTGGGGAAGTTTGATTTTTAAGTTTTCTACCAAACGTTCAGATCCTTCGCGTAACGTTGCCATTTTTTTCAGGAGTCCATCGGGGGTGAAACGGTGAGGAGGGACAACGCGAATCACTTTTTTACCGTCGTAATAGAGAAAAGAGGGCTCTGCTTGAAAATAGGCTCCGACCACTTTGGTACCGAATTTATGATGCTCGGCAATCACCGACATAAAGGAGGCTTCATCTGAGCCCATCGTATGAAAATTAGCCGATTGTACGGAGGGGATTTCACCCTCTAATTGGATCACTTTGTGTGCTGTAGCAGAGATAAAGCGCTCCATTTGATCAAACAACACCCCCCTCTCATCCCTCACCCCTACCAGACCATGGGCAATGCTCAAAGTATCGGTTCCATACGGCAATCGTGAGGGAAACGAGACCCGTTCTCCTGAAATAATGAACTTAAACTCTTTATTGATAAAAAGGCGCATATCGCTTTGCGTACGGATATTGAGATCATAGTCCATTATAAAATCAGCTTCGTCGGCTTCTTCCATCGCTTCATAGGCGATATAATCAACGCCTAAGAGGGTTAGCTCTTTGCCCAATAAAATCGAAAATCCGTCATCCGGATATTTAACATCGATGGAGGTGCCGAAGGTGCTTCGCAGGGTCTCGTCTTTGAGCGCCGCATGGAGTATCGGTCGCTCAATACTAAGGAGTGCGTTGAATTCATCATTGATCAGCGAACAATGTTCGGTGATTTTCATCGCATTGACCAGCATCAACACCGAACCAGGATTTAAATGGTCCGTACGATAGAATCGGCGATACCCCATCGTCGTTTTCATCAACAATGTTTTACCGTCTCGCAGCGCTTTGGCCGCAACTTCAAACATCGTGCGAAAACTTCCCGCATCGTTGGCGTAACGCTCTTTATTTTTGTGAATCAGTTTTACGGGGATACCGCATTCGTGACACGAGTTTAATACCTGTTTCTCTCGCTTTCCAAACGTACGCGATTCTTCCTCACATACGCAGCACGGTTTCACATAGGAGAGTGCCGTATTGCTTCGTACATAGGGGTAATGTTCAAAAAAAGCGTATTGCCCTCCGCAGTGGGTACAGTGGGTAAATGGATAATAATAACGCTTCGAAGAGGGGTCAAACATCTCTTTTTGACAACTGGGACATAATCCCAACGAAGAGGGATACTCTACCATAAAATCGGGAACCGTTTGGGGTTCTCCCTCTATGTCGTAGTATTCACTCCCGCTCATAAAACACGAAGCGGGCAAAGTATTCCCAATGGCTTCAAGACATTCTTGAAGCTTTTCGTGATTGCTCTCAAACGCACAGATAATTTTGTTTTTTTGTTGATGAACAACCGCCTTAATCTCAAAAAAACGGATGATAGCAATCACATAATTCTTACTAAAAGGTTGCGAAAAGGATGTCTTAAGCTCTAATGCAAAGGCCATCCATCATTCACTTTTTAACGAGTTATCTTTAACAAATTTCGAACCGCCGATGACGATGGCGATATCGGCCTCTTTCCAAAAAATGGTTCTCCATACCTGATAGTAGATGTGAAACACCACCCAGCAGATGATCAGCCACATCGTAGTGTGGTGTGCAATACGGACATCCATATTGGTTCCGCCGGTAATACCAATCGTCCAATCTGTCGTAAGGTGCAGCATCCACGGCCACCATGCTCCAATCGAGCTGATTCCCGATGCCAACCCCTGCACATACATCTGAAGTCCTGTGAACAGCATCCATATGAGCAACAGATGAAAAATCGTAAAGTAGACCGTATTGAAACTGTCCGCATAGGAGGAATCAAACTCTTTTTTACGGTTGAGGGTTACTAGATTGACCAGTACCGCTTTAAATTCGGCAATGTTTTTTGCATTCGGAATAAGCTTCTTATACGGTTTTTCAAACCGACTGAAAAAATAGAGATAGGCAATAATCACTGACGTCACATCAAAAATAATCGCAATGATAAAATGGCCGTAACGATTCCATGCCATAACATACTTATCAACCGCACCATCCGCCATAAACGTCTGATAATAGGGATGGCTGATATAAAGACCTGTAGCAATAGCGCCTATCATACAAATCACATTCAACCAGTGGATAATACGCATCGCCGGAGTCATACGTTGGACTTGTGTATAGCCTTGTTTCATAATAGACTCCTTAGATACGGCATGTGGTATCTATTTTGTAAACAGCAAGCTCTTTACCTTTGGTATCGACAACGTGTACGGCACAAGCAATACAAGGGTCAAAACTGTGTATGGTACGGATAATCTCTAGAGGTTGCTCAGGATTCGCCACTTTGGTTCCGATCAAACTCGCCTCATAAGCACCAAGACGTCCTTTATGATCACGAGGAGCCGCATTCCATGTTGAGGGGACAACCGCTTGATAGTTGGCAACTTTCCCATTCTCAATACGAACCCAGTGTCCCAATGCACCACGAGGAGCTTCTGCCATACCGCGCCCTTTGGTACTCACACTCACTTCATCGAAATCAAACTCCGTCCAGGTGCTCTTATCGCCTGATAGAACATTGCTTGCCAGCTCATCAATCCACTCGATCATCACATCCGACATCAACGACGTCTCAATGGCACGCGCTGCCGTACGCCCAACAGTACTAAACAACACGGCGATAGGAAGCTTACCGCGCTCTAAAAACTCGGTGACGTATTTCGTAATACGCTTGTCTTTCGCCGCGACACCGATCACCATACGGGCCAACGGCCCTACTTCGACGCGGGTATCATTGTAAATAGGTGATTTAATCCAGCTGTATTTCTCTTTTGTTTTGAGATACGCGATACCGTCGGCGCGCTTATCAAGCCCTGTATATTCAGGGATTGTCTGCCCCTCATACGGATGGAGAGGACGGTCGCCTTTATACCATGAGTGGGTCACATCTTCCGCAATTTTTGCTTCATCCAACGGCAGTACTTTAGAGATGTCTCCGCCCATGACAACACCGCTTGGGAAGAGAAGCGCCGACTTGTAAAAACCGGTATCATCGAGACGGAAATCACCGTAACTCATGTAGTTGAGCAATCCTCCGCCTGTTCCTCCGACCCCTTTGCCCGCCATAAGTTCCGTAAAGGTTGCTTTAGAATCGGTCGCTTCTTCGGCATACATCGTCCCCGCCATGTAAACATCCGGTAAGTACGCTTGCTTGACAAACTTGCGCCCTTCGAGCAATAACGATTTAAAGAGTGCAAGACGGGCAGGATTTTGAATGTCCTGAACACACGTCACCCCGCCGACAACGATGCTTTGAGGATGTGGATTTTTACCCCCTAAAATCGCCTGCATTTTTGCCATGTCACGTTGAATTTCCAAGGCTTGGAGATAGTGTGCCACACCGATAAGGTTTTGTTCCGGTGTCAATTTATAGTGAGGATTACCCCAGTATCCGTTTCCAAAAATTCCCAAACGACCTTGCTTAACAAATTTAGCCACACGATCTTGGATCGCTTTAAATTCGCTTTCACCGTCGATAAAGGGTGATTCACCCGCAACCGTAGCCCATTTGCGCGCTTCTGCCGCAGTTTTTGCAGGATCCGCCGAGAGGGCCGACACAACATCCACAAAATCAAGGGCATGAAGATGGTAAAAGTGTACGACATGGTCATGCAGATACAGTGCCCCTTGAATCAAGTTTCGGACAAGACGTGCATTTTTTGGAATCGTGATTTTGAAGGCATCTTCAACCGCTTCAATCGAGCGTTGATAGTGTGTCCCGGTGCAAACACCGCAAATACGCATAGCAAGCAATCCGCAGTCTCTCGGATCACGCCCCTGTAAAATCGTCTCAATTCCTCGGAACATCGTCGAAGAGCTGTACGCATCAACAATCGTATTATTATCATCAATAACCGCTTCAATGCGCAAATGTCCCTCAATACGGGTAATCGGGTCAACTACAATATGCTTACTCATGGCTCTCTCCTGATTTTTCTCGTTTTCCGGCTACGGCACTTGCGGCGGCGTGGATACCAATACCGATTCCGGCTGCCGTTAACATACCCAGACCAAACTCGTCAACGCTTTTTTCAACGCCGCCGGTCGGTGCTTTGATTGCGGCATCGGACATTGGGCGCTCATAGGCGTATTTATCCCAAAAATCGGGTTCTGAACACCCGATGCATCCACGCCCGACACCGATCGGCCAGTTCACCGCTTCGTTATAACGGACAATGGAACAGTTGTTAAACGTCATCGGCCCCTTGCACCCCATCTTATAAAGACAGAAGTTGTTTTGAGCACCCGTATCGCCCCACTCCTCCACGTATTCACCTGCGTCAAAATGTGCGCGGCGTTCGCAGTTATCGTGGATACGGTAGCCAAACGCAAATTTCGGACGAAGCAATGAATCGAGTTCAGGAACCTGTCCCGTCAAGAGATAATGCAATATCACCCCCACCATATTCGCAGGATTGGCAGGACATGCCGGGATATTGATTAGCGGTTTGTTTTTCACCACATCCATCACCCCTACGGCACCCGTAGGATTTGGCGATGCCGCAGGTACACCCCCGAAAGTTGCACAGCTGCCCACAGCAACTACCGCTGCGGCGTTTTCGGCACAACGCAAAAGATGGTCATGGAATGTTTCACCCTTCGCACCGATGGTTCCGTATTGGCCATCCATTCCCATAGGAATAGACCCCTCAACGAACAAAAGGTATTTGCCTTTGAAGTGCTCCATCGCTTCATCCAGCTGTTTTTCAGCCTGATGACCCGATGGGGCCATCAATGTTTCATGAAATTCAAGGGAAATAATATCGAGGACAATCTCATCAATTTTAGGTCCGTCCGCACGTAACAGTGCTTCAGAATTACCCGCACAGTCTTGCAGTTCGATCCAGATAACGGGTGCCCGATTCATCATTACCGTAGCATCGGCAATCAACGGTGTAAACATAGGAGGGAGCATCAACATAGCCGTTGTCGCACTTGCCCATTTCATAAATTCACGTCGATCGATCCCGTTCTCTTCTAAAAGATCGGCGAAATCAAGTCTATTAGCCGGTGAGTTCGCGCGCAGCTCGTTTAGCCGCGCTTCACATTTAACAAATAACTCTTGATAATACGTATCACCCTTGTTCGTTTCGATACGTGAACTTTTCGATGTAAACAGTTTTTTAACCGCTTCAACTCTATCGGACATGACCCACTCCTTTAAAATAATGAATGCCTATTCAGTATTGTATGACTGGATAACTTAAACGAATATTTAAAAGATAAAATTTAGAATTATTTAATGGGTCGTGCAGACAGAGCAGACATCAAAAGTTCGGAAAATAAAAGATGCCTTCCTCGTATTTTCAGCTCCTATCATCGCTTTTTGGGCAACTCCCGGAACGTTGAGTGTTCCGTTGCCCAAATTCCATTGTGTCGGTGTGATAATGGAGTATGCCGTGATGATCCCCCTCTCAATCGTAGCACGGTGGATCAATGACCCGCGTGGTGCTTCAACGATACCGATTCCCTCTCCGCTGAGATTTTCAATACGGGAGGGTGCGATAAAGGAAGGCTCGCAGAGGTCCAATGTTTCCAGAAGGGATCGTACATGCATCAGTAGATAGACGATCTCATCAATGCGTGCAGTGATTCGCGTAAGGGCGCTATCACCGTATTGAGCATAGAGGGAACCGACCAATGCTCTTTGCGCTACCATCGCACGAGAAAGGGGGCCTGTCTCATAAAACTCTCCCTCATACAGCGCATTTTTAGCATACGTATTGCCTCCGGAACTAAAAAGTTGTGAATCATCTTCACTGACACGGCGTGCATCAGCCCCAAAACGCTGATCGTTCACAATCGCCGTAGGTGCCGTATCCAAATGGCTCCCCAAAACTAAAAATCGTCCGTAACTTCTCCCCCCATACAGAAGTTCAAGCTTTTGGATATTGCCCAGAAGTGTTCCAAAATCTCCCTCTAATCCCAGCAATTCATCGGCGTTTCGAAAAGAGTCAAAGTGTTCCAAAGAACAGCCGAGGATCTCTTTTTCCACAAACGTCTCTATTTCAGCTACTATTTTTAACCCCTGCATCACCTCAATATGGGTCGGATCACACGTGACCCCTCCGGGAATGGCATAGGAGCTGTGGGGCCACTGTCCGCTGAAGAGGGCAGACAGCTTGTTGATTTGAGACGTTGCGAAAAGTGCTTTTAACGAGAGGCCAGGCGTGTTCCCCAAAAGTTTTTCGCTCTCATGAAGCATGATCAGATAAAGCCATTTAATATGATTTTGGAGCAATTCGCCAAGTCGGGTAATCTCCCGTATCTTTTTGGCTTTATTACTAAGAACGATCTCTAGCCCATTATTTTTATATATTGACTCTATCATCTCCACCGCCGCAATCAGATGCGAATGACCGCAGATACCGCAAACACGCGGAGCGATCACAAGTGCATCCAACGCAGCTCTCCCCTCCAAAATGGCTTCCATCCCTCGAAAATGCAAGAAACGGACATGGGCTTCTTCCACCCGTCCACTTTTATCGGTGCGAAAATCGAGTACCGCTTCCCCCTCAATGCGCTCGATCAGTTCATGCGTTATCATCTATCAACCTCTCTTCCAGCCGCTTAATATGAAAGGATTTTGCCGCCCCCGCCAATGCCAAATAGCTCCGCTTCGGTATCCCTAGCGGCATATCTTTGGGAATCGACATATAGGTTTTCGTCGAAAAAAGCTCTGATTTTGGAAAAGTGGGTTCCGTACAGCCAAAACACGGTGTCCCCGCACGCGTTTTGGAACTCACCTCGTTCCATAAAATTTTGTTACAGCTGCCATGTGTATATGGGGCTTGGCACCCTTGAACATAAAACAGACACCCCTCTTTGGTACCGAATTGCTCGCTGTCTACTTTCCACTCAAAATACTCATTGCGCAAACACCCATTATGGACGAGATACCCATAGAGCTCTTGAGGGCGGCGATGCTCATCGAACAGTATCCTTTTTTTCAAACGGATCATATCAATGACAAAACTCAACCATTGCGGATGAACGGGACAGCCGCTGAGGGTAATCACCTTTTGTTGAACCTCACGCATCGGACCCGATGGAGTCATTTTATCGTACACTATTCCGCTAATATTCTCAGGATCGGCCTCTTTAAAAATACCTCCAAAACTTGCACAGCTCCCCAATGAAATAATGTGTTTTGTTTTCGACGACAACGCACCCAAAAGTTTTTCCATGCAAACCCCTGCACGTTCAAAATCACCCTTATATGCCCCCTCAAAAATCAAAATATCCGATTTCGGCATCTTTTTAACCAACTGTTTCAAGCTCAAAGTGCAGGGTAACAGAGGATGATGAATAAATTGGATGTGGTTGAGAAGCATCCCCAATGAGGGGTCATTTAAAAAGGAATGGGTGTTGCCATTGCAGGTTATCCCCTGCAGCCAAATAACAGAGAGTTTAGCGGGTTTTGAGGGCATTGTAGATATTTTCGGAAATCGAGAGTTCATAGCTTTCGAGTGATTTTGGGAGAATCTTTTCCCCGTACAAAAAAACCATCCCCCCCAAATACCCCATAAAGAGACCAAACGCACTAAAAAAATCCTGATCCCTCAAATCACCGATACGAACCCCCTCCTCGAAAAAAATCATCATTTCCGTCACAAACGGCGATACGCAAATCATCCCCTCGCATCCATCACGAAAGACCTCACGGTTGGAGAGATAAACGCGTAAAAAATACTCAATCGTTTCGGGACGCTCCTGCGCAATCTTAAAATACATATGAACAATCGCCGCTGTTTTCTCTTCTGTGCTGATCAAACTTTCATTAATACGGCGGATCTCCTCTCCCAAAATATTGGCAATGTACATAATCAATTCTTTGGCTAACAACTCTTTTGAGGTGAAATAATTATAAAGGTTCCCTACACTCATCCCGATACTAAGGGCAATTGAGGGCATTGTCGTTTGATAAAAACCCTCTTTTGAAAAAAGTTCCAAGGCTATGGCCATAATGGAAATTTTTCGTTCTTCTTTTGTAGGACGTGCCAATAGTATTCCTTAATCTAAAAAAATATGTTTGAATGCATTATATCGAACCTCATAATAAAGCTTTAATATTTATTTAAAAACCTTATTATACTTTTTGAAAAAATAACGAAAATACGCTACACTTCAGGCATTGATATGTTATAAAATATTACAAAAAAGTTATACTTAATGCAAAACAAGCTCAACCTTGCCCGCCAACCGATCATAAACCACCAGAACGACATTTTAGGATATGAATTTTTTTATCGTGATGCTCAAGGTAAATGCAGTATTGATGACCCGCGTCATGCGACCAGTTCCGTATTGGTAAATTTACTCAATCAAATCGGAACTGCACTGAGCTTTGGAAATAAACTTGCTTTTATCAATACTGATGGCCCATTATTATTAACTGAAGTAATCCGAACACTTCCAAAAGCAAAGATCATTTTCGAACTCTCATCCTCTATGCGTCACACAAAACAAATACATGACGCAATCCGTTATTATCACTCCCAAGGATACCGCTTTGCTCTGGATAACGCTTCTTTAAATCCTCAATACATTGAAAGCTTCGCCCCGATATTCCCTTATATGGAATTTGCCAAATTTGATGTTACCCAAACCGACAGTGAAGAATTTCAGTATTGTCCAAATCCTTATGGAAAAATGCGCCTCATTGCCTATAAAATTGAATTTAATGAAATTTTTGAGGCATATAAACAATTTAATTTTCACTATTTTCAAGGATATTATTTCGAAAAGCCACATCTCATCACTCAGAAGCGTATCGATCCAAAGAACATTCATGTACTATCTTTATTTTCACTATTACAGACGGACGCACCTGTTCATAAAATCTGTGAAATATTTGAACGTGAAAATGCCTTGTATGTACAGTTGATGCAATTTTTATCCTCCACTAATACAGTGCACACATACGATACTTCTTCGATCCAAGAGACGATAAAGCAAATGGGGAGAATCGCTCTTACCCAGTGGCTATTGCTGATCATCTATTCAAAATCAGGAACTATGGCTAACGATTAAATTTATTGGTATAGTATTTGCTTTTAATTTAATATTATAAACACTTCTAATATGAGGAATGGTTATGTTATTAACGGTATACACGGCTTATTGTTATGCTTTAAAAAATGCAGAATACCATTTTCAAGTCTTAGCCAATAAGATTTTTTAGTTCATTTAAACTATACTGCTTCCATCTAAATACTAAAGCGCTATCGTGGACTCTTATCAGAACTTGGCATTACTTGAAAATCTCTATCGATTAAAATCTCTAGGCTACAAATATGTTGACCCTATAAACCCCAATATTCCAAGTGTGGCCACTTCACTGCCTTCTTCTCTTATACAACTTAATCAAACGATTTCGCAGTGCCATTTATGTGATCTTTCCAAATCTCGACATCAAAGCATGAGCGGATATGGAAATCATAATGCCAACATTATGTTTGTTGACGCATTTGTTTCTGCAGCCGAAGACGAAGGTAATGATTATTATGCGGGACGTTCAGGCACAATGTTGCGTGATATGATCGAAAAAGTTCTTGGGCTCTCTGTCGATGAGGTATACATGACTCATGTGGTAAAGTGCAAACCTTTTGGATTTCAAACCCCATCTACGAGTGAATGCAATAGCTGTTATCCTTATCTTGCAAAGCAAATTGAGATGATTTCCCCCAATATAATCGTGGCACTCGGAAATGATGCGTACAGTATTTTAAGCAATAATGCGGAGGATTTTGACCTCTTGCGTGGACAGTTAATTCCGTATGGAAACACCCTTTTGATACCTGTACATCACCCTACATTTTTACTTCGCAATCCATCCTATAAAAAAGAAGCAATGCATGATCTTCAAACGATCAAAGGCGCTTTGATATGAGATTTCTCGTTCTGATTGTCTCTTTTTTTCTTATCACACTGCTAGGTGATGAACACAGCAGTTCCTCACCAAAAATTAAAATTGCACTCCTCTCTTCCCCTTCTATTATTGGAAAATACAGTCAATCAACCTATAACGTTGCAATGGCCACTCTGTTGGCATCAGGACAGTCATTTGAACTAACAGCCTATGCAATGCCCAATGAGTCATATGAAACAATATCAACAACCATTGAAAAAATCACAAATGAAAAAAATGTCGCTATATTGGCCCCATTGACCCTTGAGGGAGTAAAAAATCTTCTCAAGGTTCAAACTTCCCTGCCTATCATTATTCCAACGGTGCACAGACGGGATATTGGCTTTACACCTGACAATATCATCTTCGGCTCCATTGATTATGAAGCACAAATCAAAGTATTGGTTCCGTTTATGGCCAACTCTTTAGCCATATTTTATGGTGATTCGCTTGTAGGGTCAGTTTTGAGTAAAACCACTCAATCAGTAGCATCTGAATCCAGTAAAAATATTAAAAATTTCTCAACCTACCCTGTAGATATTCAAGGCTCAAATATTGTAAAATATTTAGCCAGACCTACAGCGTTTAACAAAAAAAGCGTCATAACGCATTTGCCCGTTGTCAAAACATCCATGCTTTTGTCACAAATGACATTTGCCGGTGCTCATGAGACTAATATCCTGTCAACTCAAATCAATTACGATCCTGCACTAATCACATTAACACAATTTCCAGACCGTAAAAACATGATTATAGCCAACTCTATTATTGAACAAGTACCCTCGATTTACGAGGCAAATGCCCTAATGAATAATGACCTCTCGTTTGATTGGATCAATTACACGACGAGTGTGGGCACAGACTATCTCATTTCAAATTTTTATGAACTTCAACGGGCCTATTCCATGCCCATTATCGATCATCAAATAATTTACCCTATCGAACTAATGCACCCGAAAGAGTCAGGGTTTGAACCCTTTAAGGGTAAGCGGTAACACATGCTTAAATCCATCGAGATATTCAGTCATCTAACATCGTTACAGCTTCAACAGCTCGAAGCCATATCCCTATGCCGACATTATTCAGCTGGTGAAATCATTTTTTATCAGGGTGATCAAAACGAGTATTTTCATTTTCTATTAGAAGGTGATGTATCCGTATACAAATCCAATGACTCAGGAACACTTGAAGTTCATCGCTTTCATGGGCCCTCAATGTTTGCGGAGTCAGCAACATTGCAAGGAATACCTTTTCCCGCCAGTTCAGAGGCCCTCTGCGCTTGTACTGTATTAAAGCTGCACCGTAATCCATTTCTAAAACTTCTTCATGAAGATGCTGGATTGAGTATTGCATTCATTACCTCACTATCACAAAAAATCGCTTCCTTACAGCGCTTAAATGACCAATTAAGCGCTCCTGACGCCTTTAGTAAAATTGTCCGTCTTATGAGCGATCGACCCGATATCTTCACTACTCTAAAAGGGATTGAAATTGCTAAAATAGCAGGTATGGCACCTGAAACTCTTTCACGGATTCTGACTAAATTCAAAAAAGAAAAGCTTATTTTATTTAAACCGCGGCGGCTTTTTGAGATTCTTGATCAAGATAAATTGCAGAAATATCGATAAAAAAATTACTTTTACTTTAAGAACAACGGTGTTAAAGTGTTCACAAGAATGTAAAGGAATTTATCATGGCAAAACGTGGCATATCTATACTCAAAGACATAGAAGCAAATACCGTTATTGATTTACTTAATCGTGCGTATTGTGATGAATGGTTGGCCTATTACCAATATTTTATCGAGGCAAAAGTGATTAAAGGTCTCATGAAAGATGCCGCGATTGCTGAATTGACCCTGCATGCCGCTGATGAACTTCGCCATGCAACACTGATAAGCAATCGTATTATCCAGCTTGGCGGAACACCGATACTGCATCCTGGTGACTGGCTTAAACACTCAAATTGCGGCTATGATGCACCTGAAAATCCTGATGTCCGGACCATATTGGATCAAGCTATCAAAGGGGAGCAGTGTGCGATTAGTACCTATTCCAATATACTGGAAATATTACGAGACAAGGATATTGTAACGTATGACATAGTTTCTCAAATCCTAGCAGATGAAGTGGAACATGAAGAAGATTTGCAATCCCTTTTTGATGATTTAAAAGAGTTTATGGATCAATTCAAAGCATGATACGAGCGATTGAAAAAGCCAAACCGAAACTCAAGCCTTTGTTATAGCGAGGACAGAAAAACTTTTTCTGAGTTTGGAATTTTTGACATAGTGCCGTCAAAATTTAAATACACGAGGACAATAGTCATTTCAAAGAGCTTCTCTTCTCCTCTAAATATTTGTTGCAATAGGCTAAAAGAAGCATTTTTCAGCTCAATCAGCGTCGTTTTCACGTCAACCACATCCCCAAACTTTGCACTCTTGAGATAATCGGCCTCGATGTGTTTAGCAACGAAATGTCCCTCTTCCAATATGGGAGAACGCCCCTCATCAAAAAAAAGCTGACTTCGTGCCCGTTCACAAAAGTTTAGATAATTGGAGTGATATACGACACCGCCTACATCCGTATCTTCATAATAGACTCGTATCTGCATGCTAAACCCCTTTTTTTACGGCACTTACAAGCCATTAAATAAAAACCTCACCAAAATTTTTGAAACTTAAAGCTACTATTTTTTTAGTTTTAATGGTTTCTCTAAAATTATTTGATTTGTTTTAGCAACCAAATCATCGAGTGCTCTGACGACCTCATGAAAAGTAGCGATGCCATATCCATCAGGGTCTTCATACTCTTGTCGAAATTTATCACGCGCTATTTCTACTTGTCCGATAACCTTTTTCAGCCATACTTCGGGATCAGGATTTCGTTTTATGGAGATAACATCAATGGCCTCTTCAATCTTATCAATTGCAAGTGAGACCCAATACCCTGTATCTAACCAGTAGTTGGGACGCTCAAGACGTATCTTTGCATCTTTGTGCTGGGGTTCCATAACCTTATTCTTGATGTTTTGATACAAAGCAGTATTGTCTATGGGATTTTGAGCATTATATCGGACATACTGTGATTTTATGAGTGTTTTGTCTATAGAAGCAGAGGTCGTTTCTAGCGTTGCATCATGGGACGGCGGCTGAGGAGGATTTTTTGCGCTTGCAAGTTTTGCGATCCAAGAAAGAAAATTTTGTAAACCCTCTTTTAATACATTATGTCTCGTTTTTTTGTCTAATGAATATCCCCAGCGCGGTTTCAAAAGACCATCAACTGTTTTTGTATAGTAACGGTGACAAGAGGGGCATTGATAATGATAAGTACCCTTCACTTTTACATCATATACCAGTACGATGTCCTTGCAATTTAAGCAATATTCTTTTTTTCTGGGAGTAATTTTTTTCCAAACATACTTTAAAAGTGGTAGAGTTAAATCGCCAAGCATGTAAAAATATTACCTTTGTCTCAAAACACTATCAAGTGACTTATTCTGGATAGGCTTTGCATTTGTACTATTGCCAGATACTAGCTGTAAATCAAGACCCTTTGCGCTGCTATATACTTTCATCGTTGGCAATTTGGAAAGCCGTGCAGAATATTGTGAGAGTATGGGCCCGCTTGTAATTAATTTCCCGTCAATACGCAAATAAAAACAATGACCTTGGAGTCTTTTAATCACTTCATTTTTTGAAAACTTTAATGGGTTCAAAGTCAATCGAGACTCTGTAGGATTCCATGCGATAACATCATTTTCACTAATTTTCACGCTGGCATTGGCCATCATCAATCCAAGATATTCCGATGACACAGCACATTGCTGCACATCTTTCATCTCCAACATATCAGCAATCAAAAGCTCCATTCGATGTGTTTGTGCGCTGTAAAGCGCATTAGACACAAACAATATGACTCCCAATAATACAGTTTTCATTACTTGCCTTTTTATTATTTTACTTCAAACTCACCGACAAATACCGTATCAGTTTCTTGCTTTAAGCGCAAGGTAATCATTTGGTCTTTTGCCGCAGGAGTACCGAAATGAGTAGTCAGTTTGAGCTCAAGCGTTGTGGCTCCTGCAACGGTTTGCTGGTGGTTTCCATAGAAGTTGGCTCCAGATCGATGATAATCTCTTATCCCTCTTGGATACTTTGCTGATGATTTATATAAGATTCATTCAAATAAAGCGTTCTGTCTATGTCACTTGTTCTTTGGCGGTAATGTGATTAAGAGAAATATAATAAAAATCTTCATTTTTATTTTTAAAACCCTTGCATCTGTTTTACCACACATTTACCATCCTTTTCCGACCAAAAGCTTCCGTTAGAACGATAGAGTTCCCCCTTTATATTTCCCGTCTTTCTCGACACTGTACGTATATTTCTGATACCGTTTCTATACTTATCAGAATATACTATCTGACTACTTGAAAATTCATCTAAACATCTTTTGTACTCTTCATCACTATAATCGCAAGTACCTAGATGCACTTTTTTAAAACCTCCGAAGTCTACTGTTTGATCCTTAACATTGATAATGAGGTCAAAGCCGCCTTCTCTGGTATCACTAAATTTGCAATTCAACATTATTTCATTATCGTCTGCTACAACTGATATAAGTGGAAATAGCACCAAAAAACAAATAAAAGATTTTTTTGACATAATTTACTCCTTCTAAAAATAAACAAAACTATCGTTTATTTTTTAATTATTTTGGCATCCACAAAACAAGTCCACTGTCCAATATGATCACCTGATTTTGCTTGATCACAATTACAACTTGAAAACCAAATAATGTTTTCATCATATCTAAGCCCGGCAGTAATATCAAGCTTTGCCATTTTGCATGCAGCACTAGAACCGTCATAGCTAGTGCCTTCTCCAGTTTTAATCGTTTCACTTCCAGCCATTACACCAGTAAGTAATAGTAAAAACACTAATAGCACTTTCTTAACATTCATGATACACTCCTTTGAATTTTAAATACATTGACGTTTCAATCAAGCTATTTAGGAATTTTAATCTCCTGAGCATAATAAGCTCCCATACTACTGACAAGCAAAACTCGAAACTGTAAATGTACCTACTGCTAAAATAGCGAAATTTTAGCAGTAGTACGCGTCACAGAATATATTAATCAAATGTGGCGTAATGATAAAAATATCTTTTTTAAAATTTTGTCTTGATTTTTGGTTCTTCGCTAGGAATACATTCGCCAGTCCATGTCATTTTTCCTTCTTCAGTAGTATCAACAATAATATTGAATGCTCCAGTACTCCTATTTATATTAACTTCTTTATAGTATTTATAGCTATAGTCTTTAAATTTGTTAGACCAAGTAAACCTAAAATATAAAGGGGTAAACTCACATGTAGACTTTTGTATGGTGTTCACACCAGAATTATAATAGCCACATTCATCATCTAAATACAACTCCCATTTGTATTTTTGCAAGTCCAGTTTTTGAAAACCAAATTTGTCATCTGGATCAATGCTTAGATACTCATCAAAATATTTACCCATTGTTATAGCTGGGTGTGTTTGACCATCGATGAGCTGATTTGTTGAAGCTTTACAATGTAAAACAATCTTATCACTTGCATTCATACTATAAACAATGCAACAAATCAGTATTAAGTATTTTTTCATTTTATTCTCCTAATTTTTTAAACTTTAAAATTTTGCATTTACTTTTTTACAATTCCCCACTGAGCCACGTATACCTTTTTTATCAATTATTTCTATCAATTCACCATTAAATCTATTAATCGTGCCTGTAATAATTCCATCTCTTTCATAGATTATCATCTGATCAGTTAACTTAGTAATTCTTAACGTTTGATCATCTATCAAAATTGATCTATCTTCTAAATCAATTTCATACAATTCAGTTACATAAGCAGGTGTTCTACAATGCTCTCCTTTACATAACATTTCATACTTACACTCAAGTGTGAAAACATCTGCAGAAACAGCATTTCCCACAATAATAGACATCAATAACAATATATTCTTTTTCATTTTAATTCCTTTATTTAGTGTCATTATGATGTTATAGGTAAGTGGTAAAAATGCATCTTTATAATAAACTCATAGAATCACTACAAACGCATACTCACTTTTATCCTACAGGACTTTGAGTGTAGCTATCTTCATTACTAAAATTTTTTTAAAGCCACTTTCTCACAAGAACCACGGGAATTGGTATTAACATCCTTCATTTCACCAGTAACACGATTAATAACAGTATTACCATCAACATTGACAATAATAAGGTGCTCTTCGGATATTTTAAGATTATCAATCTGACCATCGTCAACGTCTAAAGCTGTCTTAGCATTCAAATCAAATACCATAGTAAAGGAGGAATCCCTTACGTCATCGAAAGTGCACTTGAGCGCAAATTTATCGCCTGCTGAAGCTCCACTCGCGAAAAATAGGAGGCTCAATCCAAGCATACTTGTATAACTTTTTTTCAACATATTCTCTCCTTATTGTATTCAAATGAAGTTCTAATTCCTAGTAAAAAAACAGACTGACTTAATAACCGTTAAATTTTACGATCTTAATCTAAACTATAGATTAATATTATATTTTAGTGTAAGCTGATATAAAATATTCGCATAGATTCACTCATCCTTTTACTCCTGTAGCCACATTTTTGGGAGTGCATTTGTATAGTTTTGTCGGTTTACACTCTTCTGATGGGAGAGAAGGAACTACTTTCTCTTTAATTTGCTCTTTAACTTTATTAACTATCGACACATCCGGCTTGGCGGTTTCGGACTGCACTTTACAGATAAATCGACTGCCACGACTTTGACAAGAACATTCACCGATAGGCTTATTTTTTTCAGCTATCGCTTTTGCCTGATTACACGCCTCGGCTTCTGTAGACCCACTCGCGGTAGTGGTCATAACAACCGTATCATTTGAGATAACTTTAGGGGGTTTACATGCATAGCCGCCGATTTTATCCGTGTATTTATAAGAACTGTAATCACCATAACATGCCCCAAAATCTATAGTAACTCCCAGTGGGGTGCTGTATAAATTCCCGCTTTCTTTATTTGGTTCTATTACCGTATTTAATTGATAATAACGATCACCTTTACCGCATTCTGCTTTTAAGCTATGACACCAAAAGACCACAACAGGTTCGGAACAGGTATTTTTCATTATCTGTGACTTGTCATTTGATGTTATTTGGATACACGAGGTTGCATCGCCTGCAAAAAGGTGGCTTGTGTATAGAGCCAATACTGCCATTGTTAAGTATTTCATCGGATGCCCTTTAGTGTTAAAATTGCAATAGTAATCTTAGATTATATAAGGGTATATTTAATTATATATTAAAATTATGGGAGTAATAAAAAAAGTGCTACTGCTTAGGGAGTCATTCCAGTCTTAGTCAAGGACATGATAGCTATTGGCTATAATTCTAGCATCTTGCAATAAAGAACAACGATGCACTATGTTATAGGTGATGTACACGGCTACTACAATACACTAATGGCACTAGTAGCCAAGCTTCCATCGGATGCCAAACTAATATTCGTTGGAGATTTGATAGACAGAGGCCTTCATAGTGCTGAAGTAATTCATTTCATACGTACTAATAATCACTTAAGTGTTATGGGAAATCACGAATACGCAATGGTTCAATATGGAAATATCATCCTTAAAGCCTTAGAACATAATTATCCACTTCCACAGGAATGTGAATGGTATAACTATGGAGGTATTAGAACGCTTAACTCTTATGGCCTTGTTAAAATGAATAAAGGCACTATTGTTGCAGACAAGATAGATAATAAAAAGCTAAATCAATTTCGTAGTGATCTTATTTGGATGAAAAATCTCCCCATATTTATAGAACTAAAGAAGATGGGGCCCTCAAAGAGTAATATTGTTATTTCTCACGCTCCTACTTCTTTAGGATGGGCATGGAGAAGATTCTATTCAATACTTCATATAGGCATCGAACACCTCACTAGCAATCGAAAAGAACCCGAAAAGAATAATAACTTTTTTAATATCTTTGGACACACACCTACAAAACATACACCAAAGATTCGAGAAAATTTTATCAATATTGATACTGGGTGTTATCGTGATCTTACCGATGGTTATGGTATGCTATGCGCATATTGTATTGAAACATGCGAAATTATAGTGTCTGAAAATCATGATAATAGGCGTAGATTATGGAAATAAAGAATCAAAAAAATTTACATACATTGGTGAAGTTTATTTTGCCAATAGTGATTGCTCCATCACTTGGTATTCTACTTCTTAACAGCTTTAGTACCACCCTTGAACTCAAAACATTTTTTACATTACTGCTAGCTTTTTTCATTATTGCAAGGGCTGTGCAGTATGTTTTGGATAGGTGGTATTGGAAAATAACCCAAAAGAGCATATACGGAAGTGATGATAAATATCAAGAAGCGCATAGCACAATCAAAGATACCCGTAGTTTAAAGGAAAAAATATTCGCCAAAAGTGCATTATTAGATCTATTATATTTTGTTTGGTTTTCTTTAATGATCTTTATTTACATTGTATTAGGGTTGATATTACCACCATTTGCGATATCAGAATTGGGTGTTGGTTATCAAAATGAAAAGATAATATTTGCATTATCTTGGTTTATAATCTTTTTTATTATCAGATTGCCTCTTAACAAAATAGACAAATTTATGAATAAAAAATTAGGAAGACATCATACTACCTTTGTGCATCTATAGAATGGAAAAACCATTGCTTCTGGAAGTTCTGACAAGACAATCAAACTTTGGGATATCTCAAGCGGTAAAGAGTTAAAAATACTTGGTGGGTATTCCGAGTGGGCCCAATAAAAGAATGATGTAGATATTAACTAAAAGTGAGGATTGAATGAAAAAGAGTATGGTATCCATTGTTGCCTATGCTGTTTTAGCATTTGCTGATCCTGTTTTAGATTATCAACTCGCTGGGCAGGACACCTACAATCAGGGAAACTATGAAATAGCGATTGAAGATTATAAAAGAGCACTTGAAATTCAAGTAATGACGCTCTCCCCTATGGACCCTAACCTCGCTAGAAGTTATAACAATCTCGCTGTTTTGTATGAAAAAATAGGTGATAACATTAAAGCACTCGAGTATCATTTGAAATGTCTGCCTATCGTTGAAAAAATGCTGGGGCTTGAACACCCTGATATAGCTAAGAGATACAACAACATCGGATCACTTTATCGCACTACAGGTGATTATCCCAAAGCGCTCGAGTATTTTAAAAAGTCTGTGTTTGTTCAAGAAAAAGTCTTGGGACTCCAGCATCCTGATACTGCCAATAGCTACAACGATATCGGATCTATTTATTATAATTTAGAAAATCATTTAGAAGCACTCAAGTATTTTCAAAAATCTCTGGCTATTAGAGAAAAAGTCTTGGGGCTCCAGCATCCCGATACTGCCTCAAGCTACAATAATATGGGAGCGCTTTATCATAGCATGGGCGACTATTCTAAAGCAATCGAGTTTTATTTAAAAGCTCTGGCTGTCAGCGAAAAAGCATCCGGACATGATAGCCTCGATACTGCCCATAGCTATAATAATATCGGATCGCTTTATGATGAGATGGGAAATTATCCTAAAGCACTCGAGTATTTCCAAAAATCCCTAACAATCAAAGAAAAAGTTTTGGGACTCAATCATCCCAGTACTGCCACAAGCTATAACAATATCGGAGGGCTTTATTATCATACGGGCGATTATCCTAAAGCACTCGAGTATTTCCAAAAATCCCTGGCTATCAAAGAAACAGTATTAGGCTCTGGTCATCCAGAAACGATTAATAATTACATCAATGTCAGGGAAGTGTATAAGCGTATGGGCAATGACGATAAAGCATTAGAATATCACAATAAATCCATAGCTGTAATAGTAGAGCAATAAGATGAGTAACAATACACCAAAAGCCAATAGCAGGATGTTTCATGGATAAGTTAGATAAAAAATTAAGCAATGGCGAAATAACTTGCAAAGTATGGCATAAAGATATTCTAATCGAAGAATTTGTCCCTAAAAACTCCAATCAACTTTTCACAATGATTGATATTCCAGGCGATGAACAAGTCAAGGGTAACTATCTGGAAGAGTGTTTGGATTTCATAAAAGGTGGAAAGAAAAAGGAGCTTTATAAAAGTGTGGCATGTAAAAATATTTATAAATTTGGTGATCTTTTTCACCAATATACCGAAGAGTACTTTATAGAGTTTGAAGACACTTACGCATGGTATCGACGACCAATAGCAATCATAAAAAATAAACTTCTTAAAATGTGGGAGTTTTTGATTTATAAACAAAACGGCTACCAAAATTGGCCGCATACGATCGCATTTAAAACCTATCGGTGGAAAAAATAGCACTCAAGGAAATTTCATGTTGTACATGAATCCATATTATATTGGTCAAAGACCGGTTTATTATGTAAATAGATACTATTCCACTAATAATTACATATACATCAATAATCATCATAACAGATGGCATTCTTACAGGCATTACCATTAATTATAAAAAATACTATAATATTATTACAAAACTTGTAGTAGAATAAACATTAAAGCATAAATAAGGTGTGCATGATGAATAGGATTCGAATATTTGCGATTTTAACATTATTAGTAGGGTATTCTTCATTGTTTGCAGCATCACTTCAAGATAGTATCCTTGAAATCCCTAGAGGGGCAGAATTTAAACTTCGCAATGAACTGGAAATTCCTGCCAATCGAAATTTTATAGTTTTAGGGTTTAATAAGTTGAGTGAAACATTTAATGAACTCAACAAGGGATACAACCAGCAAAATGGCACTCTATATACAAATCAGGGGTACTATTATTACAATGATTTTTTAAATTTTTGGATGAAAACAGCTGATCAAAGCTATCAAGAATGTATTGAAAGAAATCGTGTTGTCTATAGCTATGGGGGTACTAGCTCATCTACAAATAATACAATCATTAATCAAGGACATGGAAATACAAATATTATTGTTAATCAGGGAATTCAAACGGCTCCGTCTTACGGCAGTTATATTGCGGACAATAGCTGTATTATGCCTGAGCATAGTGCTGCGCTTTTAATGCTAGATAAAAACAATGCAGGTTCAGGCGGATTGTTTCGTGAAGGATATGTATTCAAAGTTATATCCGTAAAACATGAGGTAAGAGGTGTATTTCATATTGTCACCATTCGTTTTGACCATAATGTTGCCAAAGGAATCCAGATCGTTACAACTTCTTCACCTGAAAAAATTTCAATGAGCATGTTACAATACCGTGAGGTAGGAGACAGTTTTCTACAAGGAGTGGCATCAGCTTTAGGCGGTATGATTGACATTGGTGGAGACAACTTTACGATAGAGTTGCCTGGACTTCGTTATTATAATTAAAGGGAGTAACAGTGATGTTTCTAAGTAAAATAAAATATATTGCTACTCTTGGCTTATCCATTTTACTCCTGTCTACAGTACCTCTTATGGCTTCATCTGATGCACCCACTTTAAAGTTATGGCTAAAAGGCTCATTCTTCAAAAATCCAGCCAATACCTGCGAGTCCGATACTCCACAAAAAACATTAGATAAATTACAAAAAACCAAACCTTTTATGACTGAAAATGATTTGCTTCAATGGGATCAAAAACCTTTTAGTGCTGCTATGAAACCATCTTTGTTCTCGCAACACAGAAAAATGGAAGATCAATGTTTCGTAATGCAAATGGGAAATGAGATGATCAGTGGTGTGATTCTATCCGTCAATTCATCCCATATGTTACGTCTCCCAACTATCATAATCTATGATGCAAATCAGACAATGGAACTACTAAACTTTAACACGAGAGCGTTACCATGATATTAAAAACCTTACTAACCGTTTTACTTATCTTGCCTTGTTGGGTAAATGCAGATGTAAATCCTGAGAATGGTCATTACTTGACCTCTAACCATGATATTATGCATGACATCACCGAAGCTCCATTGAGTTTTAATCGAACCTATAACTCATCGTCGTCACAAATGGGCTGGTTTGGTCATGGGTGGAGCGGACCGTTTGAAACAACCCTGATTTTTTCAGATGATGGATCAATCGACATTCGCGACAATAGCAGTGAAAAAATCATTCATTACTCTCCCAAAAAAGAGAACAACACTACTACCTATTACTCCTCCCAATGCGGTCTAACAAAAATCATTCCTAATAATGATGGGTATACACGGATAATGCCTAATGACATGAGTGAAATATTTGATACTCAAGGACGCCTAACGCGGCGTAATTACGAAGATGGAAAGTTTGTAAGTCTATTGTATACCGGTAAAAATCCAACAACACTATCCAATCAATCAGGACAAAGTTTATCATTAACCTGGAATGAAAATGGTCGTATTGCAAATATCAAAAGCAGCGGAGGCTATAAGATAACGTACACATACAATGATCAAAACGAACTAATAGATTATATCGATAATATTGGCTATCACATTGCGTATAAATACGATAAAAATCACAAATTAATTCATACTGCCTACAATGATGAAGCCGATGTAAAGATCACCTACCTCTCCAGCTCAATGAATAAAATCAGCAGTGAAATTAACACGGATGGAACGAAAAGACTTTATGAATATTATATCGATCCAAAAGACCCCAATCATCAATGGAACACTCAAACAACCATATATGTACCCAGTGAAGCTATCGTATCAGGAAGTGATAGATTTGTCCAAGTATATGACTACCAATACTCTGTTTTGAAATCTGGGGAAAAATATCTATCTCATTATAAACGCAGGATTAATGGCAGTGTAGCTGAGAATATTTATTACAATGAACAAGGACTCATCACCCAAAAGCTGACAGATGAGGGCAAGGTACGAAACTTCACGTATGATCTTGTACTTGGTAAAATGACGATGGTTCAAGAAGGCAAACTGATTACGAAAATTAGCTATGATAAAAAAGGCAACATGACTCAGATTAAAAATAATCAAGGTCAAAGTTTTGTCTTTACGTATGACAGCAACGATAAAATCATTCGTATGGTTGATACCAACACCAAACGTAAAAGTCATCGTGATTTAAAAATGGAATACAATAAAGACGGGAAGCCAACAAAACTATCCCTTATTGGGGAAGGAAGTATTATTGTCACGTATGATGATGCAGGTGAGATTTTGACTGCAGAATCAAAGCAAGGATCAAAAATGGCCCTAAAAATCAATCAAGCGTTTAGCGATTTACTACGTATTGTTTCTGCTACCGATGCACGTAAATAAGTTTAGATTCGCTGGTTATTTGTTGCTGGTTATCCCTATCACTTGGATTATATACTTGGCATTTGGATTGACTGGTAGTGATCCTTATGTCCTTACTGATATCTTAATAATAAGCATAGTACCAGTCACCATATACGCATTTTTGGTTCTAAAAGATTTTTTAAATACAAAAGCCGGATTTCAAAGTGCAAATAAGCCTATTGATATTCTTATTTTTCTATATTTTATCGCCAGTGTGAATAATTTGTTTTTAAAATATGATTCATTGCAGTATGCACAGTCAGGATTGCTATCCGGATATGCAAACATAGTCATAACATTGGTAACCAATCTGTTTTTTGGACTCTCCTATATTATTCTAGGTATTTTATTGATACGGTATAAAAATAATTTCATACCGTATCTCAAAATATTATCATTAACCCTCATCTCGATTGGAATTGCAAATATTATGATGGCATCTCCAAGAATATACCCCTTTAGTTATAGAATATTTATGGATTCCGTGACTATATTTTTATTTTTTACCACCACAATAATTCAAATGCTAATTATGGCGCGAATGTTTTTGATAAAAAATCCTATAAAATGGGGAAAAGGTCTCTAATGAAAATCGCTAAATCACTTGCATTATGTCTCCTACTGGCTCACATAATCACAGTACAGCTTTTAGGGTGTATCGATGACTCACGAATCGATTCTCCAAAACGGTGGAAGACTCCACTGGATGTACTACTATCAAGTCCGCAATATAGATTGAGAGTAGATCAAATCTTAGTATTGCATCTACCGCTTACACAGGGTAAAAGTCTTTGGAACATTCCAACAAGCGGTAAGAATGAACATTACAGATGGTATACCGAAGCAACGACAACGGATCAAGAATTACGTATACTGGCCCTTTCGGAAGGTCAACACGACTTCTTACTTCCATTTATTAACAACAATGAAACAGCTACGGCTATGCTAAGGCTAGATATAAGTCCTCCTGTCACTTACAGCGACTTGGTCACGTTAAAAGATGATGGTAGAACAATCGAAACAGATATGCGACACAGTATCATCGTGAAGCTTGAGTTAAATAGTGCGAAAAAAGGAAAATGGATCTTAAAAAATAAAAACTTGACACCTAAAAAATTCGATATTTACAAAGATGGATCCACGGAGGGGATGATGTTCACTTTTGGTTCTTCCAGCGAAAAACGGGAACTGGTATTTGAATATATTGAAGATGATGGATGGAATTGGTTTCCAAAAACGGTTAAATTTTATTTTGATCCTTCCAGACCGGTACCAACATGTTAAATATATCATTATTTTGAGGAAGTTTTATGGAAACCAGAGTTATATCCGCAGAAGAAAACAAGGTCACAGTATGCGGTGAGTACACCAAGATATTTATGGCACTGCAAAATGTCTTAATCCACGAAGGTGCAACTTTCACAATATGGGACCAGAGCATCAATGATCTTGAAGTGCAATTCAAAGACGATTTTCGTATTTTAATTAATGTTAGAGTACTTGATTTTTGTCTTTGGCTTTTTACATTTAAAGGAGATTCATTAGGGCCAAATTGCGCTTCTCAAATTCTTGACGACAAAGCAAAAGAACTTGCTATAAACTTTTCTTCCAGCTTCTCTTCAGAGAAGATATCAAAAAATCATCTACGATAAACACACTGAAGCTCTAGAAATAAGTGACAAAGGTTTTATCAAGATTTCTCCTAAAGGTGATTTTGTGCATGCTATGATTATTAAAAATAATCAACCCTTAGTATGTAAAAAATCTAACAAAGTGTGAAACTAAAAATATTTATCGCCCAAAGCATTGAAGCTTTATTGCTTACTTACGAACACAACGAATATAGCGAGGCTGCATATTAAAGATAGCCGTACCGCATCCAGAAGCTAGACTAAAATTTTCAGAATACCAATAGGCATCTAAATTTCGTTTATTATAATTATGTCGAGTAGTAAGTTCTTGTTTGCTTGGCAGGCGCCAATCATCATATCCACCAAGACGCAAAGTTGCACAATAGTTCATGGCGGTAAATACATTTATTTGCGTTTCATTTCGGTCAATATCATCTTGCCATATCAGTTTTGATCCCCTATTAACCACTGCGTTCAAATCAATTCTTGCCATATCAGCATTGGCAAATACAGCAATAAAAATCAAGCCAAAAGGAATGATACCGATAAGAACTTTCCATATAGTGTTCATTCAAATCTCTTTTTTACTTAAAAAGCTTCCAAAGCCATGATTTCTCACTCACAATAAGCTTCTCATTTGTGAGTCCCAATTCAAGAGTGGAACCTGGTACGAACGGATCACTTTCATAAATCTTATTTTTATAGGTGAGTCGGAATTTCATAAACGGTGCAAATCCGTATGATTGCACGTAACATGATTTTGTCACGCTTGAACAATTATAGTATTGCGGACCACGTTGTTCAAATAGTCTCTGATCCTCACAACTTATTGATTTGCAGCTAAAGAGTTCTAAATTGCTATCAGGGGTAATTGTAGTATCAAAATAGATCGTAAAGTTTGGCTTTGGAAAGAATGGAATTACATCTGCATTGCTGAGCCAAGGCACCATCATCAACATGCATGCTATAAACAAATGTTTATTCATCTAAAGGCCCTATACCAATATCAATATGTTAATCAATACACCTTTAGCTAATGCTCTCATCTCTAATTCCTTTTGCATTGAATTTATCTATCCTTTAGTTGTTCGTATTTTTCACATGCGCTATTGTCTTTCAAATCACAAGCCATACCATAATACTTTAGAGCTAGTTCATTACTTTTCCCAACACCATCTCCCTCCTCGTAAAAAAACCCAAGGTGATTGCATCCGTTAACATTTCCAACATCACAGGCTTTTCTATACATTTCTACTGCTTTATGACTGTTTTCTTTAACACCAAATCCAATGCGGTACATTTTTCCAAGCTTATCACACCCATAATAAAATCCACCATTACAGGATTTTTTCCACAGCTCTGCTGCTTTAACATGATCTTGCTTAACACCATCACCCTCGTCATACATGGTTGCAAGCACATAGCACCCTTTAGCAGCTCCGTAAGTACACGCTTTTTTATACAGCTCTGCTACTTTAGAACTGTCTTGTCTAGCATCAAAGTTATAGCTGCCTTCTCTTGAATCAAAAAAAACATTACTGTACATAACCGCAAGGTTGTGGCATCCGTCAGCCACTTTATCATCACAAGCTTTTTGAAACAATTTAATCGCTGTTATGTAGTCTTTTTTATCAACAGCATCCAGTCCATTATCTACATCACCCGCAAATCCAAATCCAGCCAATAGCAAAATAATTAATATCTTTTTAAACATCATCTATCCTTTATTTTAAATTACGGCTATCATAACTAAAGCCTGTCAGATTTTAACAAGATTTGCAATTAAATACAACGTTATTAATTACTCCTTCGAAGCTCCTCTCTTCACTTTTTGCGATGAAATAGCTAAAATTGCCATCAAGAGAACAGGCCACTCCAACCACGCATGAGCACCTGATGCGACCGCGTAAAGTTTGCGTGCAGATATATAATCACTCATATAATATCCCAATATCAAAACTACCAATACTATTGTCACGATACGAACAGTTTTGTTTATGACTGGATTTTCAACTCGTATGTTTTCAGCACTCGGCAGCAAATAGATAACACTGTAATAATGCAGACACTGAGATAAGACAATCGCAGAAAGCATACCATCTCGATAAGATTCACCCCATCCAATCGGCAGCTGTGTATCAAGCAGTGAATTATAAGTGTTAAACAGAGAAATGGGTATCTCTGCTCCACCGCTTATTATCAGAAGCAATGGCAATATAAAAAGACCGCTCATAATCCATGCCAAAGATTCAAATCTAGGATCAGTTCGTCTCAGATCCCATACCATAGCCAATGGAGTAAAATTATGCACAATAGACAGTACTAATAGCGCCATGAGAATGCCGCCTTGTTCCAATAAAAAAATAATCCCTATAGCCAATAAGAATCCAACACCTCGAGCGATCCATCCGATCCTCATAGGTGCAAGTGCTACGATCAAGAACAATAATCCAAGGCTCAACATATCGATGATTTGACTTTTTTCACTCCAGCTAGGGTCGAGCCAAACATTCGCACGGTAGATGGCCTGTAGTAGCAATATACCAAAGAGCACATACCACCATTTTAATGGCCATCTGGCGCCATAACGACTACGAAGAAATCCCATTTCCCAAACTACATGCGGTAATCCAAACAGTGCCAGTGAAAATAAATACAGTGGTAATGGCAAAAAAAGAGCGAGAAAAAACAAGCAGACAATAAAAACACTATGCTGTTTTGTGAAAATAGCAGCTGTCATGATAATATCAACCCACCTATCAAAAACGATCCAATGTTTGCAATCGCTGAATCCACTATAGCTCTTTTAAAGCTCAATGGCACGAATTTCCAGTACAAAAATCCCTCCAATATAATAACCATCCCCTCTATGAAAACGAGACCAATTTGATATTCTGATGGCGAGAGAAGCATCGCAACATACCATGCAAAAGGGTGCGTGATAAGAGAAGCAGCTGCAGAAACGATGAGAATACGTAAAGCTGGATATGTACGAAGCAGCAAAAGCATGATGGGAATTTCACATCCCAATGTTGCCGCTAATGCTTGATATTGATTCATTGGATCAGTTTTTTGAACAAACTGACTGGAGTATAGGTACGTGCGGGTAGTGGTTTAGGTTGGCATTGAATAGTTGATCGACTTTTCTCATGGTAGCCTTGATAATAATACCGTGTCGTTTCAATTTCTATATTACACGTCCCTGGCGCAGTTTGTGTTTGGTAATCATACGTAAATTCTATCTTACACGAGCTTCCAACTTTTTTACCTTTGCAAAAGCGGTCGCTTTGATTTTCACCATCAGGTATAGCTCTATATATATCAACATGATTCGTACGAATACATCTCAGATCAATGATATCAGAATCTTTTGGCGCATTGCTACAAACGCCCTCTCCTCCTCCAGAAATAACAGAACCAATTATCGTACAGGCATCTCTAGGTTTTTTTCCCTGACAAAAATTATCTACTCGATCATAAACATTTGGATTATTACTAAGTCGATCCCGCGCAGCCTGAACCGTTGGGCTAATAACATCTGCGCATAGCGAAGAAGATAAACAGAGTATTCCAATCGCATAACGTACAAAATAAATTTTCAGCATTATTTGCCTTTTTTTGTTTTTTCTTTATTAACTATTTCGATACTTTTAATGTTTTTGAACTCAATACTAAAATCACCTAATTCCATATTGCCTTGTAAACCATCTGATGATGGGATGATATAGGTAAATATTTCTTTTTTGCCTGTTTTGGATGTTACATTTATTATTTGATTCTCAATTTCTAGAAAATCAATACTAGATATTTTATTCCATTCCAAAAGCAATGTCCCTAGACCCATTTTTACTCTTAATCCATTACTCTCTACATCAGGAGTATAAAACATTTGCATGCTCGAGGGGTTCTTACTGCTGTAGTATATTTTAGGATTTTCTATTGTTTTGCTATTTCCAATTCTATCTGTTATTACTATCGATTGCGCGAATATGGAAGTCACACCGACACACAATAATAGAAACATATATTTGAAAATACTAAAACCCTTATTCTTTGACATATTCATTATTTATCCTTTTCTTGTATATCAACGACGAGCAACATTACTGTTGATGTTTTCAAAATCTTGTTTTATCTCTTGTGAATCTACAGCAAGTTGCCTCAGTTCGGTTTGAATTTCAGTAATTTCTTCACTAATATCATCATACGGATTATAAGTTAGACGATCATACAACATCAACAACGCCATACAGCTAATCAATAGATTGAACGATATGATTACTTTCCAAAAACCTGTCATCTTAATTCCTTTTGTTTATAGATTTTGATTGTTTTTTTTAATGCTTCGTTTTTAGATTTCAGATTATAGATATCCTCATGTATTTGGTACATCATACGCTCTTCTCCGCCAAGCCGACCTACCTCTTGTGGTGCAAGCATATTGTATAAAAACACGCTATTGAATATAAGACTTATAACAGTAAAAATTTTCCAGCGAAATGAAAAATTACTTGAAACCATATTAGACATTGAAACTCCTTAAAAGTGTTTTATTGTACCTATACATCATTCATCGTCAGTTTCTTTAGCTTATAATCAAAAAGTTTTACCAAAGATTACTATTGCGAACACAGCGTACATACAACTCGTTGTCTTTAGTGCTTGCGAAACCGCCAAGGTGAAAATGTACAATCCTTGCAAAGTTACTTTCGTTATCAAAGCTAGACGATGACCAGTAATTTTCAAGTATCATATTTCTTAAATATTGTTTTTTTGCCAGTAGACTCAATAGTTCGTCGCTGGTTGGCAATCTCCAAATTCTTTTTCTTGAAAGAGTGAGGTTTTCGCAATAGTCTTTTGCTCCTTGCCAATCTTTTTTAACGGTTATAGCTTTTTCGTCGTCCTGCCATGAGAGTCCTGTTGATATATCGATAAAACTATTATCTATCCATATGTGATCTGTGGCTTGTGCAGACACAGCTAGTATTACAACACTCACAACTATCAACTTTATGAATAATGTCATCTTAACTCCTCTGATTGATTACTTGTATTACACTTCATGTTTTCTACTCATTTAAGTGATCAAAAAAGACATCTCGTTTGGTAAATTGATCTATTAAAAACTCAATGAGCGCTTCATCCTGATCTCGCATAAATTGAAATCTCTTCATGGCTTTAAGTTCTTTTTTCTCCTCCTCTGTATACCCTGCATAAATTTCCATCTCTTTTATCTCGTTTTTTATCTCATTATTTTTTCTTTTATTCATAATAGATTGAAGATGGGTGCGTAAAATATCTTGCGGAGCTCTAGATTGTAAAAACAACAAATCCGCTAATTTCTCTTTAGCTGTTTCATATAAATAGATACTTTCTGGTTCTAATGAACCTTCATTGGCTTCAATGATAGATTGGAAGAGTGCTATGTCAGTATTTACTTCTGTTTCATTGTCTCTAATGAGGGTTTCAATCATCGATAATGTTATCATGGCTGCTTCTTTAACGCTGTATTGAGTTCATCTACATGTATGGGTTTTGCATCGGAGCTGTTACCGGAGGCGAGTTGAAGATCGATACCATTTTCAGTATAAAATACCCTCACGGTCGGCGAAGATGATAATCGTGCCGAATGTGAGGATAATACTGCTCCATTAGCCACTATCCCTCCATTTATACTCAGATAAAAACAATGATCTTGGACTTCTTTATAGAATTTATATTTTGTAAATTTCTTTGGATCGAGCGTCAGTCGAGCCGTTTCTGGATTCCATGCGGTTACATCGTTCTTATTTATTCTGATATTAGCGGCTGCGGCCATCAGTAAAAAAGACTCTGATTGCGAATCACATTGCTGTGGAGTTTCCATGGTGAACAAATCCAAAACAATGAGTTCCATTTGAGGTGTTTCTTCTGCAGTTATATTAACACTGTAGAATAACCAAACTATCAATAAAAAATATTTCATAAGTCACGTTCCTTTTTTTATTTAAATTATCCGACAAATGCCTAATGACATTTACCCACTTATTTTTGCGATTGTTTTAATAGCTCCGTTTTTTCAACCAACCGTATAAAGGCTGCTCGATATCCCTCTTCATCGTTACCTTTGGATGCTTTAGCTTGCTTGATAACGTCTTCAAATTTCCATTCACCTTTGTATTTGGAATCACCCAATAACATACCATATCCTGCTACAGCAGATGCAAATGTTAAGTTGTCTGTCATTTGCTCTTTATTTGGGACCACAACGCTCATCAGTTTTGATGTATTTCCATCAGGTGTTTTATATCTCATTTTTACGGTTGCAATCTCGATATTGGAAGCTTTTACTGCATTTTTTTGATATTTCAGCTTATCTACCTTTCTGGTGTTATTTGACTCCAGGTCTGCTGGAATGAGTTCATAAAGCGCCGTTACCGTATGCCCTACTCCAATCTCTCCCGCATCTTTCGTATCGTCATTAAAATCTTCTGCATTCAATACACGGTTTTCATAGCCAATCAATCGATACGATCCGATGACGGAAGGATTAAACTCGAGTTGAAATTTCACATCTTTTCCAAGTGTATAGAGTGTCCCTGTCAATTCGGTATCAAATGTTTTCTTGGCATCAAGCAAATCGTTGACATAGCTGTAATTGCCATTACCATGATCCGCCATCTGTTCCATCGTACTGTCGTTAACATTGCCCCTGCCAAAACCGATGATGCTCAAAAAGATACCGCTTTGTCGCTCTTTTTCAACAATAGAAACCATTTCAGATTCTGATGTACGTCCCACATTGAAATCGCCATCTGTAAACATTAATACACGGTTGTTGCCATCAGCTAGGAACGTTTTACGGGCAAATTCATAAGCTACTTCAATGCCTGCTTGACCATTTGTTCCGCCATAGCTTGCAAGTGTATCGATTGCTTTTTCAATGGCATCGTATTGATCCCCGGATGTTGGCTCGAGGGTAACCCCAATATGAGTAGCATAATTCACAATCGAAAGGCGATCACGCTTGTCAAGTTTTTTAGCAAGCATTTTAAGTGACTGCTTGACCAATGGAAGATCAGATGACATAGACCCTGAGACATCCACAAGCGCTACAAAATTACTGCTAGGAAGGTGTTCTTTAGCGATATTTTTAGCTTGTAAACCGACAAGCAGTAACTGATGTTTAGTATTCCAAGGTGCTTTTGACACTTCGGCCGTGATTGTGAAAGGATCAGATGATTTAGCCTCAGGCTGTGGATAGTTATAGCTGAAATAATTCATCATTTCCTCAATACGTACAGCTCCCTTTGGAGGTAAGCGATCCTCATCATCTATCATGCGGACTATATTAGTATATGACGCGGTATCGACATCAATAGAGAGAGTAGAAAGTGGCGATGCGGAGACAGTTTTAAAACTGTTTTCTTCAGTATGACTATAACGCTCAGTATTAACGCGTACTACTTCTGTAGTGTAACTGGAAGGTGACGCCTGCATGTAAGATGTAACCGGTGAAGGTGCGCTCATTAAGTGAAACGACTTAGTTTTTTCTGACATGTAGGATGGACTCTTTGCTACCAGATTATAAGAAGCCGCCATGTAGGATGGATGACTCTTTACAACTTGATTATTAGAAACTGCTACTTCTGGCTGTGGATTACCACATCCAGCAAATAATGTTAATGCCGCAATGGCCGCCATTGCGATTGATTTTGCCTTTTTCATTGTCTATCCTTTTTTTGTTTTTTATTTCTATGCTCTATTAGACGACTCAGCCTCAAAAATTCCCCAAATCTTTTAAAAAACTTTTCTGACAGTTAGAAAGATATTATCAAATTTAATGTAATATAAATCTAAAATTCAAGAAGATGATATGAATAGACTAAACATCGAGCCCGCAGTATGGGAGCTTTATACGATTATTCAAGAACGAGGCCCAAAGTACTGTGCCAAGAAATGTGTCGATCTTCTTGATGAATGCGAAGAATATATTCTCAAACATGTTTCAAAAGATGACTGGCATTCCCTAAGAACATTTGAAGGACGTAATGGAGCCGCACCTGCTACTTTTGCTACAACAGTTATTGTCAATCTCGTATTGAGCTGCCTAAGAAGTATAAAAAAAGTTGTCAGCTATGAGGAATACCACGATCATTATAGTAATATCCCCATTTTTCAATTACTAATGTATGATGAAGTTAATAGTGCCGTTGAACAACTCGATGAGATGGAAAGACTCATTATTTTACTCTTCTATTATGATGGGTACAGTGCTGATGAGATCGCAATAATGTTGAATTACAGTACAACTCAACTGAATACGATTATCAATGAAAAATTTCACTACCTGGCCAAAGAGATGAATACCACAACAGAAAACATGATTAATATTATGAATTTAGCTCCAAAAAAACTAGCCAGTTACAAGGGAAATACGTCCAAACAAATCCATAAAAAGATTGAAAATGCCAAAAGCAAACTCAAAACTATCCTTGAAGGTCATGTGTAATAGCATGGCAAATGTTGATCGGAAATAACATCATGGATCATACAAACAAAGAAACGTTAAGTGCTTTTATAGACAATAAACTCCTTGGTAAAATAAAAATTGACGTAATGAACCATCTTCGTCAATGCGAGGAATGCCGTCTGTTAATGGCTGAAACATCACTTTTTATCAAAGAGCTCAAAGAAAGCCAAGATGAAAGCAATATGGTTCCAACCAAAAGCACAAGTAAAAACATCTATAAAATGTTTTACAAATATATTACCCCATTAGCATTGGCTGCATCGGTTGTCTTGGTACTATTGCCAATTATACATATACAAGATAGTAATGCACCTCAGATGACTTCAGTCAAAGATATTAATTCGTATAACGAAGGGGCTGAAACTTATACAGATGCACCTTCAGCACAGGAGGTATCGACAAAACCCTTAGTCGTAGCGCACACAAAAACGGCGCCTATTGCAGCAGCAGCATCTGCAAAATCGAATACACCATCAACTGTGCCTGAACCCGTAAAATCATTTGCACTGCCAGCCCCATTGGCAATCCAATCACGAGCTAATGTAATGCTTTCATTTTCTCCTATGCCGAAATCTGTCTCTTCCGTACCACCACAAGTTATTTCCGATGATTTTATGGATTCAGACTCTGCTAAGTTAGCAGTAGAGCGACCAGTACCTACCCCTCTTATGGCGGCCTTTATTGCACCAAAAACAACTGCAGAGCCTATTGTATTGGATCCAATTTATTTTGAAGCAAATAAATTGTCAATTACTGACACAATGCAAAAGCAGATTCGAAAAAATATTGCTAAACTTAAAAATAATAATATGATGAGCTATGCGATCAGACTCGAAGGTCATAGTCACAATGCAGGCGGTGAGGAATACAATTATCCCCTATCGATTCAAATGGCAGAAAATGTAAAAAATGCTTTAATAGTCGAGGGAATAGCAATAGATCAAATATCAACAATTGGCTTTTCAAATACGCAGCCTATATGCAAAGAAACAACACCTGAGTGCAAGGCTAAAAACAACAGAGTAGAATTTATAGTACACATCTATTAGATATACGCCAATTCAAGCAGTAAGTGCAATACACGGTTAAGCTACAGAATAAGATATGGGTCATTCCAAATATAAATTTTTTTAATTTACGTTAGTTTAATATTTAAAAGAATATTATATTAATATAAATAATTCTAAGGATTCAACGATGACGAAACATAAAAAAGAATTACTAACGATTCTAACTGCATTGTCAATGACAACTGAAGCTTCTGCACTTCTTTTTCAAAACGAAAATAACACTTTAAAAGAAAAGATTGATTCTTCAAAAATTAAACTTCAAGGGATTCAAGAATCACCTCTTAAAATTGCATATGGTAATGAAGTTTATGATGGTCCGCGAAAGACTGGTTCATTTAAGGATTGGAATGATTGGAAAAATTTTAAAGATTGGAATGATTTTAGAAACAGTATATTTTAATGGAAAAAAATATAGATTGTATTAATACAAACATTTCATTACTTGTACTACAGTCTACTCCGTATTGTAATATAAACTGCAAATATTGTTATTTAGCTGATCGAGATAATAAAAGTATTATGTCATTGGAAGTTTTAGAAAAAATTTGTGTTGAATTAAAAGAAAGTGAATTATACGGTGATCATTTATCGTTAGTTTGGCATGCAGGAGAGCCATTAACTGTCCCTATTAGCTACTATAAAAAAGCTTTTGAAATATTATATAAATATTTTTCTGATATATCTATAAGAAGTAATTTTCAAACTAATGGTATATTAATTAATAATGACTGGTGTGATTTTATAAATGAATATAATATCAAGATTGGAATAAGTATAGATGGACCTGATTTTTTACATGATTTAAATAGACTGACAATGAATAATAAGCCTACTCATAAGGCAATAATGAAAAATATTCAACTTTTACATAAAAAAGCTATTGATTTTCATGTCATTACAGTATTAAGTAAAGACTCTTTAAAGTATCCAGAAGAAATATATAATTTTTATTTAGAAAATAACATTAAGCATGTTGGATTTAACATAGAAGAAGAAGAGGGAACCAATTTAGCTTCTTCATTATCAAAAGTAGCCAGAAGAGATATTGATTGTTTTTATAGACAAATTTGGATACTGAATAAAAATAACAATTTCTTGATTAAATTTAGAGAATTTGATGATGCAATTGACATTATTAATCAATGTCAGTATTTAACTACTGAAGATAAAATATTAAATAAAAATATTAGTTCATTAATTCGTCCATATGGTATTTTAAGCTTTGATTATCTTGGTAATTATTCAACATTTTCTCCAGAACTTTTAGGTTCTACCACTAAGCGTTATGAAAATTTTATTTTTGGCAATATATTCGAAAATCCATTAAGCACCATGCTAAAGAATAAAAATTTTCAACAAGTCTTTAGTGAAATAGTTGAAGGAGTAAATGAATGTGCTTTAACATGTGAATACTTTCCTTTATGTGGAGGTGGAGCACCTTCTAATAAAATATTTGAAAACAATACTTTTGCTAGCACTCAAACAATGTATTGTAATTTTTCTTTAAAAGCACCTTTAGATTTATGTCTAGAGTTACTTAACGAGGAAGAAACATAATATTTATGAAAAAATATCCACAATTAAATATTAAATTGATCCATTCTTCTTCAATAATTATTGAAAGAAGCGCAGCTATAAAAATCCATGCTCATAAGGAAGGTTATATTCAGAATGCGATTTTACCTGAAGGTAAATGGGAAGAAATTACTAAAGATGAAATGGAATCATTAAGAAATAAGCAAAATCATAATATATCAAATACTATCTATATTCTAAAAATTCCTATAAATATAATGGATTTATTTGAAGAATTAGGATGCCAATACCTTACGATAAATAGTCCTAATATTAGGAATATAGATGAATATAGTTATGAAAAACTAATTGCTTCTTTAAATAATTTTTTTGAAACTTTTGTACAGTATACTAATAATAAAATTACTTATCCAGGAATAAGTATTTCAGAAAAAAATAGAGTTTCTGTTAGTTATGACTCAAGTAGAAAGCTATATGTTGGAATGCATATCGATAGTTGGGATAAACTAAATATCTATAATAGAGATGAATCACAAAATAGAATTATGATTAATTTATCACTAGAAACAAGATATCTATTATGTATAGAAAAAACATATAATGAAATGATTTATCTCTTAAATCCATCCTTTAGTGATAAAGAAAAAGCAAAATATTACAATGACCCTAGTAAATTACTAATTGAATTTATTAGCAAATTTCCATTTACAACTATAATTAGAATACCAATCAAACATGGTGAAGCATATATTGCTCCTACTGAAAATATTCCTCATGATGGATCAAGTTTATATAAAAACACTTCAGATATAGTTTTTTCTGGAAGAGGATATTTAAAACCATATTAATGAACTGCTGTTATGATAAAGCAATTTTAGAATTTTTGTATCTTTGTGCTGGAGTTCCATAAGCTTATTTTTGATTTTTTGATACTAATTAGCTGTATTGTCTATAGAAGTATGACTAGATTTACAAGCATACAGTGTTACTAACCCTGCTTCTTGAACACCTTAAGGAAGACTTTCCAAAGTAGTATCAGAGAATGATTGTTGACTGGCTTTACTTGATTTTGCAAGTTTTACAATCAAAGAAAGAAAATCTCGACATCTCTTTTCTGATACATCATGCCCATCCAAAATTTTACTAACCTTTATTGTTGGTGCATCCAGTTCTAGCGCAATCTCATCTATAATTAGTTTTATATCATCTTCCGAACGCCTGTAAATTAATGCATTATAGGCACTTTGGACATAACCTTCAGATGGCTCGCTATGAAAAAATAAACTATACAAAGCTATACTGATTGGGTGTCTCCATTGATATGTCAAGCTCTTAAATGATTTTTTTGCATAGCTACGATGACAGGATGGGCATTCAAAAAAAGAAATTTCCTGAAAAAAAGAACTTTTACGAGTTAAAGTAATCTCTAAAACAACATTATTACAGCGTAAGCAATACAGCTTTTTCTCACCATTAAATTTTTGCATAACGTACTTTAAAAACAGTACGACTCTTAATAATGCAGTTTTCATTGATTGCCATTTTTTTATTTTAATTCAATTATACATAATCAATTATGTTGAGGCAGTATGCCAAATATTTATCGAATGTTTGCCCCTGTATTACTTCGTACACATCGGACAAAATAATTAGAATCTGTACCTGCACTACCAATACCCTCATCCGCGAAATTAACATAGAATGCATTACCATCACGCGTATTATCAATGGACCCTGCCCAAAATGAATGGTAATATGATGCTTGTTGTTTCAAATATGTTTTTTTATTATACAGCGCTCTCAATATTTCAACATTTGGGAGAGTCCAATCATTGTAACCTGCAAGAGAAAGCTTTTCACAGTAGTCAATAGCACCTTGCCAATTATTTCTCGATGTTAACACATGTATATCATCCTGCCAAATAAGGTTTGACTCGGTATCTGTAGCTATCCCTCTTTTCTCATCACAAATAATCTCAGCTGATACAATTGACGCTAGCATAATGATAGTATAAGCAAATAACTTCATTGATATCCTTTATTGACATGCAAGCTTTGAACTGCATTTGTATGATTTACTACTAATTTAAAAATTATAATTTATACCAACATACACCTTAAGAGCACGATCTTTGATTTCTAAAGTACCAGGCCCAACAAAAACATCACTCCATTTACGCCAAATTTGATCAACACCGATAAGCATATAAATTTTATCTGTTGCTTTATAAGATAACCCGCCACCTATGTTCAAGGACATTTCTCTTACATTCCCATCCGCCGTAAAGTCAGTATCCATCCCACCCATGCTAATACCTGTTTTTATAAAAGGAAATACTAACTGTGTCGCCTCAAACTCTTTTATGAAGTCAAGCCCTATTTCATACAAGCTGTTGTTAGTATTGTCATAAATACCTGAGTTGTAATCAATTTTATTGAAAGCGATTTGGAATTTCGTACCACCATCTTCTCCAGAACCGAATTTAATCCTAATCTCATTATAATCATTATCACCATTTATTGAATAGCCAGATATTGAAGCTGTATGACAATTATTTGCGTTTCCAATATCAAAACCCATATATGAATAATTATCCCCAGCTATCAATGCACTTGTAATTGCTACTAAGAATATAATTTGTTTCATGAATGCCCTTTTGCAATTTTTTCTTACAGGTTAATTAGAGACAATGATACATATCAATTTTTACATCGTCGCGTATATAATCATATACTACATACTCTTATTGTCAGATGTGGAGTTAAAATATCCAAACAAATAACGCAGAGCAATGATCAAATGACGATAAACAAATTTTTTCCGTACATCCACTATATCAACTTAAAATTCTTCTGACAAACTGCAAAAAACAATATGAAAAACACTATCGGAATGATGTAATAGTCGGATACTAAATTTTGAGGTTTTCCGACATATCGCCTTGGATATAGGCAAGTAAGCATTAAATATAAAACTTTTTTATGTGTGACAGAGGTATGACAAGATTTGCAGTTTTTATATAAATTAGAAAGTTTTATGCGTGAAGAAACTCCCTGTTTTGTGTATTGTTAGAAAATTAGAGCATATATGGTATTTTCATAATAGACTCGTATATTCATCCTATTCTTCTGCATTTTTTGGTAATTTTATTGTAAAAAGTGTTTCTTCACCTTCACTACGTACTTCTAAAAAGCCTTGACAGTATTCTTCGATGATAATTTTACTCATATAAAGACCCAAACCTGTACCCTGATTTTTATTTTTAGTCGTAAAGTATGGCATAAAAAGTTTACTGATCAAATCAGATGAGATTCCTCCTGCATTATCATGAACCGTGATAATGCCATATTCATCATCTTGATCGACAGTGATTGTGATGATGCAATGCCTGCTATTATTTTCTTCACAAGCATCAACTGAATTTTTCAACAAGGTGATTAGTACCTGAAGCACTTCATTATAAAATGTCTTGAGTACACTATCATTTATGATGACCTCATGAACTTCAATACCGTTATTTTTGAAAGTATGGTCCAGAAGATTGATTGTATGATGCACTAATCTTGATAAGGTAACGTACTCTTTTTCTTTATTGGGGCTCGATAAATCTCTGTAATCAGAAATTGTTTGTGACAAATGTACACATTGCTGCTCAATTTTTATCAGGTTTTCTATAAGTAAAGGGTCACCCTGCTCTTTCATCAGCTCTTTGAGACGTATTTGTGCAGCAATTGCATTAATAATCGCTAATGGTTGACGCCATTGATGTGCGATCATGGAAATCATCTCCCCTAACTGTGCTTGGCGAGCTTGCAGTTTAAACAGTTTCTCTTCTTCAAGTTTCTCAGTTATATCTCGCGCAATTAAGATCAACTTATTCTCATCTGTGCCAAAACGTGAAAGCGTCATATCAAGAAATTTAGTTTTATTGAAATTCTCTCCCATCAATAAAGAACACTCCATCCTTGTATGCCCTTCAGATACAGAACTAAGATAGTAATGAAAATGATTGCCTCGACATTCAAAATGATATGTCGGATTAAGGATATTCATTCCGATAAAGTCATTTTTTGTCATATCAAACAGCTTGGCAGCCATATCATTGCAGTCAACTACGATGTTATTTTGCAAAATAATTATTGCTTCATAAACAGATGAACATACCGTACGATAGAACTGCTCAGCCTCATATCGAAGTTTGCCAAGTTTTACGGCACCATCAATTCGTGCAATCAATTCAGAGGCATGAAAAGGTTTGGTAAGATAATCATCTGCACCTGCGAGCAATGCTTCGGTTTTATAATTTTCACCTGTGCGAGCCGAAAGTAAGATTATGGGTAATGTTGCGGTCTTTTGATCGCAACGAAGCATTTGCAACAGACTAAGACCGTCCAGTCCCGGCATCATCACATCACACAAAAATAAATCTGGTAGAGTTTCTTTACAAAAATCAAGCGCTTGGTTTCCGTCTGATACCGTCTTGACACTGTATCCGGCGTGTTCAAGCATCTGTGAGATAAACTCTCTCGTATGCATATCATCATCCGCAAAAAGTACTAAACCTTTTGTCTTATCTTCAGATAGATTCATAAATTATTCACTTTCTTCATCTTATGGATGAATATGCATTATTTAGCAAAGGGTATAACCTACTTTTGAAAGATTGCGTATACTACTGTCATCTCCCATTTTTTTGCGTATCCTGAGAATGAGATTTTTTAAAGCACCATCAGACATCTCTTCATCAAAAACATGAAAAAATGTATCATACGTAATAACCTGCCCTCGTCGTGAAAGAAGAAGCTCCATCGCATTGATTTCTTTTTTGGTCAGAGAAATATTTTCTCCATCCATAACCAATGATTTTGCAAAATAATCATACGATACGGAGTCATTGATCTTTGCAAGCAATAAACCGTTCGATTGCAATTGGTCAATTGTTGTTGATAGAACATTGATCAATGAGTTAAACTCGATAGGTTTTTGAATATAGTCGATAAGATTGAGTTTGCACGCCGCCAAAAGGTCTTCGGTCTGTGTAGAGCCAGATAAAATGATAATAGGAATTTTTGGGTTGCTTTTTCGAATGGTCTTAGCAACCTCAATACCGCTGAAGGATCCCATATAAATATCGAGGATAACAACATCAACATGATTGTTTTCATATATAGACAATGCGTCCATTCCATCCGATACAGAATAGACTGTTCCCACCAGAAGCTGGAGTGTTTTTTCTGTAATTTCTCGTAAAGTGCTGTCATCTTCAGCATACAATACCGATAAATTTTTAAAAACACTAATATTATGCATCAGAGACTCACATTGATTTTATTAATAAATAAATATTTTTATAGTTTATCTTAATTCTTTCATTTTTAGCTCATTTACTCCCGGAGAGTGGGATTCTGATGGTAAATTTTGCCCCTTTTTTAGTATTTTCAATACTGATCGTTCCGTGGCAATGGTTTTCAATAACAGTTTTGCACATATACAGTCCCAGTCCTGTTCCTGAATGACTTTTAGTGGAAACATAAGGTAAAAAGATTGTGTCCATTAATATTGGATCAATTCCACCGGCATTGTCTTCGACACTGATAATTACATGGCCTTCTTGCTGATCGCTCATAACAGTCAACTCAGGTGCAATCGTCTTACGTTCAATAATTACATCTTGCCCATTTTTAAGAAGATTCAACATCACCTGAACCAATTCATTTTCAAATGTTTTGTATTCATAATCATTTTTATGGGTCTGATGCACCGCGATTTTATTGTTAATCAATGAGTGTTCGATCAAAGCAAGGGTTTTAGAGAATACGGTAGCGCTGCTTGTCACAACATCTTGTTTATCCGGTTTGAAAAAGTCTCTAAAATCGGTAATCGTACGTGATAAATACTGTATTTGCAATTCCATCGCATCTATACTCTCTATGCAATCTTCCATCGTCGCTTTTTGAAGCAAAATATTAATCCGATCTCGACTCAAAAAAGAACTCATGATCGTCAACGGCTGTCTCCACTGGTGGGCGATCATAGAGAGCATCTCTCCCATCTGTGCTTGCCGTGTCTGCATCAAAAACATCTTTTCTTTGATGTTGCGTTGCGTCACATCCTCTTGAATCGTCACAAAGCTTACAATGTCGTTATGAGCATCAAAAATTGGGAAAATCGTCGACTCACAATCACGATGGTCCCCATTTTTCATTTGGTTGATAATGGTTCCGCGCCATATCTCTTTATCTCTGGTAATAGTATTCCAAAGCTCTTGATAAAATAAATCTGAGTGGACACCGGACTTAAATATATTCATATTTTTCGAAACAAGCTCATCTTGAAAATATCCTGTCATATTAAGACATTGTTTATTGACATATCCGATATAGCCGTCTTTATCCGTAATAATGGTGATATAAGGATTTTGATCTACGACCTGCGACAAATGGCTGATCTGTTCTTCTGCTTGTTTTGACTGAGTGATATCCTGCACCGTTCCAGACATTTTTTGATGTTCACCATCCCAAAATACCTCTGCACGCTGGTGAACAAATTTGATATTCCCTTTCGCCGTAATAATACGATGAGAAACGTCATAATAGCCTTGTCCGCTCATCGCTTTTTCGAACGCATCCAAAACACTGGGAATATCTTCATGATGGAGGTGGCTCATGAACCACTCATCATTAAGACCAATCTCAAACGGTTCTAGTTCATAAATACGATAGGTTTCTGCAGACCATACTATTTCATCGGTAGCACCATTGTATTGCCAGCTCCCGATATGCGATATCTGTTGCGCTTTATTCAGATTTTGTTCGTTTATTTTGAGTGACTCATAAAGAGAAGCATTTTTGTAAATGATTGCCGATTGTGTCAATAAAAGATGCAAAGTTTGCACGGTATCGGGACTCAGAGGCGTCACTACGTTACGGTTTTCAAGATACAAAAGCCCCTGAGCGGAACCTTCTATCAACGCAGGGATCACAAAACATGAAGCAGGCTTGCATTGTCTAATATACTCATCGTATTGAAAAATTCCACTCTCAGCCGGGTTTTCAAGACTAATATTTTTCTTTATATCAAGGGCATGGAAGATAACGTGTTTAGGGATAAAAGTTACTTGATCTAACGGTTTGTCGAAAAATACGATTTCCCCGTCTTTAAAATCGATACTCGCACTCTTCAAAAAATCTTCCCCATCTTTAAACATCAAAACAGCCCTGCTAGCCGTTGAGTTTTCCAAAATAACTTTTAGCAGCGTAGTGATCAGTTCATTGGTATTCATCACATTTGAGATCGCTTGAAAAGATTTGAGCAAACTCTGAAAATTAGCGGGTTCTGATTTCATAAACGAGCTGTTTGAAGAACTGTCTATCATGTTTGATTTACATATGGATGGTGTGATATATTTCTCTTTTAGACGCTTTGCCGCTTCATAGGCACCCCATCGATTAAGCCCCTCAACCGCTTCATTAAAATACAGATGGCTCATCTCCGGATAAGCGAGTTTTTGCCAATATCGTCCCGCACACACGCCACCCATAGCTATGTAAAACGGGTTTTGACTTTTTTGAGCCTCTTTTAATGCGTCATCATACGCTTTTGCGACATTCCAATGATTGTCATCCGTTTTTATCCGCTCTGCTTTGAGAAGCAATTTCCAAAATTTATACTGTGCCGGCGCAGCTTTTGAATAGGAATCACATTCAAACAAATCCTTATTTAACACTTCAGTTTCGGCATCGGATAAAGAGGTTTTTTTGTTTAAAAACAGCAATGCCCTCAAAAAATGAAGTCTAATCTTTGGAAACATAATCACTTCATTTGAACTGTTATGGACAAAAATATCTAAAACTTTGTATGCCCTCTTCCATTCCCCCTCAATAAAAAAAGATTGCGCTTTGAGTATCCCATACCATGCCAAACCGGGATAAAATTTTTCTGATTCCCACAATGCGATCGCTTTTTCATCTCTCTCAAAATCACCGTTATTGGTCTCTTGCAAATAACGGATCGTATTTGTCAATACCTTAAAAATAGCAATCATTTTCGTATCACCGGATCTCAATAGGAACGATTGCTCTTTAATTATATTTTCACGGAGTGTTTCTAACGATTTTCCGGAAAGAAAATCTGAAAAATGCATTAAAAAATTGGCCCACGTCCCAAATACAATGTCCCCATTCATTTTACTTTGTTGAAGACTTTTCTGATACAAAACAACATTTGAATCAAGCGGTTTTGTGTAAGGATGGATAAAATTGGCGAAAAAATTATGCACTTTTGGAAGCATAATCTTATCACCGATCGCATGATTGAGTTTCAATGAGACTTCGCCAAAGCGATGCCCTTGGGCATACTCACCTTGCGAAACCATCGAAGCCCCATAAAGGACATATCCAAAGGAAGATTCACTCGAATTACCAAAGCGAAAAGAGAGATCAATAATATTTAAATAGGTCCATTGCATCAATTTTATATCAGCAAGATAATAGGCAGCTTCCCAATAATCAACCAACAGTGATAATATCTTTTCTTTCTTCTTGTTTACCAATCTTGGAAGTTTGAGTATTTCATCAGGAAGACGATAAAGAGGATGTTTCTTGATCTTTTCATCCAGCTTATCCACTGCTACATGGAGTTCATCCTCTGTTTTTGAAATTTCTAATCCAAGTTCACTGAATAAATCATTTCCAAATGCCATCAATTCCTTAAAATGGCTTCCTTCTGTTACACAGATATTTTTCAGCACTGTAAAACACGCCATACTCTCTTGAGTATTTTTAGCTTTTAATATCAACGATGATGTATCTTGATACGCATTGACATGAAGTGCATTAAGATAAAAGGTCTTCCCTTTTAATAAGTGATAATGAAATGTCAAGCTGCGTTCAGTTTCCCATAAACGTTCATTATACACATTGGCATCAATCCAGCTAACGTGATCCATTGCTAATGAATAATAGTTATTTTTGATCATTTCATCAAGTGCTTTTACATTCAGATTAAAAATTCTGGAAGGAAAATTATCGGTATCAAAGGCATTATTAAGATGATGGGTAACAGCAATAATATTACTATTTTTTGCCCCTTTCGAGGTACGCTCCAAATATTTTCCAATACCCCTATGTATCTGTTGTTTAAGATTTTTTTCGATCGAGGAGAGAATAAAATGATGGATTTGATCATGAGCAAACTGATATTCTTTTTCTAACAGCTCGATGAATCCTTTTGACTCTAACTCTTCCAACGCATCGTTTGGCTGTCCCAGATAATCCAAAATGACCATGCTAAGCTTCAGATCAAAACGATTGCCTAATACTGCTAAATGCTGTAGATACAATCGTTTAGCAGAGTCTAAAAGTGAAAATTTATCATTAATAATCGTGACAATGTTGATACTTGCACTGCAGGATTTAATCTGATCCAGAGAGTAATTCCATCCGCCTTCCTCGTATCTAAGTGCGTTTGAATCCATCAGATACCTGAGAAATGTTTTAACATAAAACGGATTGCCATTTGTTTTTTTAAAAATGAGCTCTGCCAATTGCTTAGTATTAGCACTTGTATCCCGCAACAAATCATTTAATACAGCATTGATATCTTTTTCAGCGAGTGGCAAAAGATGAAAATTGTAACATTCAGAGGATATTTGTTCGTCAATTATTTCTATAATTTTAGTGATATTCTCTATCTCAACATCTCGATAGCTCGCGATAAAGTGAAGATTTGGATTATTAATGTCGAGAATCGATTTTCGTATCAGTTCTACCGATGCAGGATCTGCCCATTGCAGGTCATCCATAAATAAAATCAGAGGAGATTGGGCAGTAACGACATTAGTAAATAAGTCTTCGAGTGCATAAGGGAGCTGACTGCTGAGTTCTTCCGCTGAATGGGATAGCTGATTAAAAGTCGATCCAAAGATTTCACATAATTCAGGGAAGACCTTGCACAGTACCTGAATACTGTTGGGATGAATTTTTAACTCTTTTTTCCCTTGAGTATACTCTCTCAGATACAGAGAAAACTGCGAAAAAATTTGATTAAAGATATGGTAAGGCGAAGCAATATGATATTGGTCAAACTTACCTTTTAAAATACGCAATCCGCCTGTGTTGATATAAGTAAATAATTCTTCAATCAGACGTGTTTTTCCAACACCTGAGTTCCCGGAAACCAATATCTTGACCGAACTGCCCGAAAGAATTTTTTCCGCTGCTTTCTTTAATCGTAATATCTCTTGTTCTCTGCCGAAAAGCTGTTCACCGAACTTGAATAATGGACGGTCTTTGGTCCCAATCACAAAATTTTCAATATCACCTGAGTGTTTCAATAACTGGCTGCACTGTCTCAAATCATACAAAATAGCATCATCACTCTGATAACGCCGATCCGGCTGTTTCTCGATGAGTTTTTCAACGATTTGAGAGAGTGCCTGTGGTATCAAATTATTGACCTCATGCAGCGCAACAGGGTCTAAAGCAATTTGCTTGTGAATAAGTTCATAACGATCTTTGGCATCAAAAGGCAATCGTCCGGAAAAAAGATGATACAGCGTCATCCCGAAACTGTAAAAATCGGTTCTATGGTCAAGTTTTTGCTTTGTTCGACCTGTTTGTTCGGGTGACATATACAATAAATTACCGGATGTTCCCACGTTCATATCATTGTTGAAACGATAGTGGTTGTCATAAATCGAATAACCAAAATCGATGATCTGCAAAGCTTTTGTTTCTGGATTATAAATAATATTTTTTGGATTGATATCGGCATGAATAATATGCTTTTGATGCAAATAACGAATCGTATCCGCAACGTCCAATGCGATATCAAGGGATTCAGCAAGTGAAAAAGATCTCTCCTGAAGCAAATTGAACAAAGAATTTCCGCCAATATCTTCGAAAATATGTATGTATCTCGATCGAATATCAGCCGTATCCACCATTTTTACAATTTTGGATGACTTCAAAGTCGAAAGGATCTGATATTCATTTGTAAATTGGGCTATATTATGATCATCTTGTGCACTTTGTTTGAGCATTTTGATAATGGCATTTTCTTTAGTTGCTAGATGGCAGGCTCTATATACAACCGTTCCGAGGTTTTCATGCAGTGTATCTATAATCTCATATTGGCTGCTAAACGTCGTCAAGAGCTCTCCTAAATCAAAAAATAATCATGCTGTCAATCGGTGAACTCTTGCGAAATCGCGATAAAATTGTCAATATTCGCCATAAATATATCCACTAAGTCCGGATCAAAATGTTTGGCACGTTCATTAACAATATATTCGACAATTTGCTCCATCGGCCACGCTTTTTTATAAACGCGTACACAGCTCAATGCGTCAAAAACATCCGCCAAAGCGGTAATTCTACCGTAAATATGAATATTATTGCCAGACAATGACATAGGATAACCCGTTCCGTCCCATTTTTCATGATGCTCTCGGGCAATAATAGACGCCGCTTTGAGTAAAGGACGGTTTGATTTTTTCAGAATATCGTACCCAATAGCACTGTGATTTTTCATCACCTCATATTCTTGGGGTTCAAGCTTTCCCGGTTTTAGCAAAATAGAATCCGGGATTCCTATTTTTCCGATGTCATGCATCGGCGATGCACTGTAAATCAGTTTCGTTTGCTCTTCATCCAAACCATAAAGCTCTGCAAGCAATGCAGAATATTTAGAGACTCTTCGCACATGATTCCCAGTTTCATTGGATCGTGTCTCACCGATTTCACCCAGGACATTGAGCATCTCATGCTGAGTATTCCATATCTCTTCATTAAGGTCGTGCATCTCGGTCACATCATAACTGATACTGATAAACTCTAAAATATGCCCGTATTCATCCAATATTGGTTTAATCGTCGTATCGGTTATGTAATGGCACCCATCTTTTTTGAGATTTTTAATCGTACCGTGCCATATTTTTTTATCCAAAATAGTTCGCCACAAATTCTCATAAAAATGAGGCGGTGTCTCTGTATGGCGTATGAGTTTATGACCATTTTCAATCATCTCCTCTTTGCCATAGCCGCTTGTCTTAGAAAATGCATCATTCACATAAATAATTTTTCCCTGTACATCGGTTTTTGAAACGATCATAGAGACGTCGACAATCTCTTTGTATTGTTCCAAAAGCGTTGACTGATGGATCAGATCTTGCTTGAGATTAGCTGTTAATTCTTCAACTTTTCGTGCATTATAGATATTCTGAACCACTGTAAAAAGCGTCTGGATGATGCTCTCCGTTTTCATTGGCTTTAAAATGAACTGGGCAATACCGCAATTGATAAGTTCAAGCAAATAGCTGCTTTCTTCGCAGGCGGAAGTGACAATAATATTTTGTAAAGGGTTAATCTCTTTGATCTTTCGTATCATTAAGACTCCATTCATCTCCGGCATTAATATATCGGTGATTACCACATCGTAGGGATGGTCTTGATAAAGGGCCAATCCCTCTTTCCCATTCTTGGCTGTTTTAACAACAGAAAATACGCTTGAGAACATTATGGCGACATTTTCACGTATTAGTTCTTCATCTTCGACATACAGTACGCTCATCCCCTCTGCATAAAGGGTGAGTTGATTTAAAATCTCTTTAAAGTGCATTATTGTTCATTCTCCAATGGCAGTTTGATGGTAAAAACAGCATATTGATTCTCATTGCGTGCATAAATCAACCCATTACAATGGCCTTCAATAATCATTTTACTCATATACAAGCCTAAACCCGTACCGCTATTCTGATTTTTTGTTGTGAAATAGGGAAGAAATATTTTTTCTATGATTTCACTAGATATTCCCCCTGCATTATCAGAAATTGCTATATTACCGTATTTTTCATCATTGTCAATACTGATGAGTATTTTCTTGTGCTGAATATTGTTTTCTTCAAATGCATCCAACGAATTTTTCAAAAGCGCAATCAATACCTGCAAGATTTCATTACGATAGGTAAAAAGCTTTGGATCCTTGTGTATAAGTACTTCTATTTCAATCGACTGATTTTTTAGTGCATAGTCAACCAACTTAAGGGCATTTTGCAACAGCGTGGAAAGATTGAAATATTCTTTCGCCTTGTCAGGATGAAAGAAATCCCGATATTCGGAAATCGTTTGAGAGAGATGGGTACTTTGCTCTTCTATTATCATGAGCTTTTCTGTCATACTTGAATCATTATTATCGGACATCATTGCTTTTAGACGCATTTGTGATGTAATTGCATTTATGATTGCAAGCGGCTGGCGCCATTGATGTGCGATTACAGAGATCATTTCCCCCATTTGTGCTTGACGTGTATGCATTTTCAACACTCGTTCCTCTTCTACACGGCTGCTGATATCTCGAACAATCATTATAATTTTATTTTCATCTTGACTCCCTAAACTTGAAAGAGTGAACTCAAGAATTTTTGTGTCCGACGGCTTCTTGTTCAAAGTCAATGTACACATTATTGTTGAATATTCACCCCGATATGCGGCGTTGATATACGAATAAAAACTATTTTTTCCACATTCAAGATCATGGGCTAAATCAAGCATATTTTTTCCGAGAATAGCTTCTTTTTGCATTTCAAAAAGCGATAAAGCAAGTGCATTGCAATCCACAATTATTTCATTGTGTAAAATAAGGATAGCTTCGTGAACAGATGAAAAAATTGTCCGATAAAATTCTTCGCTCTCGTTGAGTTTTCTTTGTGCTTGGCGTATATCTGTTACATCTTCTCCTGAACACAAGAAACCGGTGACACTATTATCTTTGTCAAATAGAACTCTAATTCGCCATGCAACAAGCCGTTCTTCGCCATATTTTGTAACGATTGCACTCTCATAATAGATCGGATCACTCGACTGTAACAATCTATTTACTATCTTACGTGCTTCACTGTGTACGGATGCTGGCAGAAAGTTTTCAATCCAATTTTTGCCAATAATTTCATCCGCTTTGTAACCGATTACTTCACATCCGTAGCGGTTAATGAGTTGCACAGATATATTGACATCACATACCAACATAATAACATCAACGATATCAAGATAGTTTTGTGCGATCTCTTTTTCCTCTTGAAGTTGATCACGTTTACGATTCAGTATTCTTCGATTGTAAATAAAGTGAAAGATTATCGATATAAGAAAAATATAAAACAAAAAAATCGCCAAGGATAAAAATACATGCTGACCGCTTCCATTAACTGTATCAAATTCATCTGTACTTGAGTAGTGAACATTCCATACGCCTCCTGCGAGTCGAATGCTTTTACTGCAATGATACTGGGACGCATACTGTGAGTGTTTTAGAGAGGAATAGAGGAGATTGGCTTCTGTAATTTTACCGTCATAAATTTCATAATAAAAAGATGAATCATGTATATGCAATGATTCCATCAAATCTTTCATCCGAAAAGGACTATAGACAAATCCGAGCAGTGCTTTGCGCCGTTCTTCAATCGTATCTATTGTTGTACCTGCTTTGTACAGAGGAAGATACATCAAAAAACCGGATTGTAAATCAGAGTTAATTTCCTGTACCAATTTCACCTTGCCCGAAATTATTGAAAAACCGGTATCTCTTGCCCTTTGCATCGCTTGACGCCGAACAGGTTCAGAATACATGTCATAGCCAATGGCCTGAATATTTCGTTTATCCATCGGTTCAAGATAAAGAATAGAACTGTATTTTTCCCGTTTTCCCCTATTGATTTGATCTACGATCGGCTCAAGCTCTTCGTTCATGAGTATTTTCGAGTACCCGATGCCCTGGACTCCTGGATAGTATTTTTCAAGCTGCAATGTTTGTATATACCGATGCCATTCATCACGATCAATCTCCGGACTTCCTTGAAAAAATGCTACTCCGCTTCGAAGTATGTTCTCGTACTTTTCAATACGCCGCTCCATAGCCTCTGCGTTATCTTGTGCTTCCTCTTCAAAAAGTTTTTGTGCATTCTTCTCATAATAGTTTGCAGTAAGGTATAAAATAATCACACCCATCATGACTGAAACGATGCTCCCCGTCCAGATCAAAATTCCATAACGTGACAAAGCTTTTTCAGCCATACCAATATTTATACCGGCTTGGCGCATATTAAAAAAATTCAATATCCCCATCCTCTACATCTTCAGGATTAAGCAAACCTGTGATCTGTTGGATACTAATCGCTGTGGGTTGATGAATGTGGTGGATATTTTTCATCGCCATACTTTCCATTGAAAAACGTTCTATATAAAGTGTCATGTCGATGCATACCGCATCAAAAAGTTTTAATACCATTTCAGGTTTTGAATCAATCAAGGCAATAAATGCTGTCCCCTCAGCAATTGCATAGGCAAGCTCTTCCATACTTTTGGCCAATAAATCCATAAATGGGGTATAAAGACGCAAAATGTTACCTAGTTTTACAATATAGCTTGTAATTTTATGAATTTTTTCCACATCATTTTCAGTGCAGTAGCGTATAAGCAGATTTGGGATTTCACTTAACAATTCTTTCATCTCATCAGCATCTTCTTCGCCAAAGATGACTTTATCATAGCCTTGATCTTCATCTTTGGCAAAATATTCTTTAAAAAGTTCGTCGGTTTCTGCCGGTTTATTTTGAAAATAGAGATGTTCTACCTGCTGATTTTTAACCGAAATAGTATGCAGCTGCGCTTCTAGCAAACGAACCTGCTGCTTGAACTTGTTGCGTTCTTCGTGAAGTTCTTTAAAGAGCTCGGCATTCATATTATGGGTATCGGCATCTCGACAAATTGGATACATGACACTGAGCATTTCTTCCAAAACTATCGGCTTGAGAATAAAACTGCTGACACCTTTACGAATCATACTTATCAAGGTGTCCTGTTCGTCATGGGCAGTAATTACAATAATTTTTTGCTCCGGATTAATCTCTCGTATATGATCGATCATGTCCAGTCCGTTCATGCGCGGCATATTGATGTCCGTGATGACGATGTCATAATGACCGTTATTATATTTTAGTAGCCCTTCTTCACCATTTTCAGCGAGATCAATACTCTGAAAAAATGGTTCGAACAATGTTTTTGTCTCTTTTCTGAGTTCATGATTATCTTCAACATAGAGAATATTTAATCTATGTGAAAATTTATGAATACCTTTGCCTATAAACATGATTGTTTCCTTATAATGAATTGGATTTAAAAATCTAGCTATTTTCCAGTTTTTTGATATCCATAATTACCATTCCCAATTGGGCTACTATATTATCAGTTACTACCGAATTATTTATCAAATGCCTGTTGTCAACGCAGAAGTGCTCAGTCATTTTACGCATCGAGGTTATTTCACCGGAGGTCGTCTGAATCAGTACTTTGAGTTGAGAAAATATTCCTTCAAAACTCACCGTTTCATTTCGATATCCGGCCGCTTCAATAATACCATATACCTGAATGTATCCCAAATACATCATCTGTTGTTCCAGCTGATCCAAATATTTAAGAGTCTCATATAGCTGCTGCTCAATTTGGATTTGTAACGTATTTAATTTCCCAGAGTACTCAGCTATGAGTGTAAAAAGAATCTCCATACTATTGCTTATCCCCTCAGTATGAACAGTACCGTTTTCGGATAACTGTTCTGCTATAAAATAGGTCAGCATCTCTGTTTGTAACCGTATTCCTGAGACTGAAAAAATGATTCCATTCAATGAATCGGATAGATTATGCGTAATAATATCGATTTGGCCGATTAGACTGTCGTTCTCTTTTGCATTGGTCCGAATATCACGCGCCAAAACACTGAAGGTTTCCCCTCCTCTCGCAATCTTATACGACGATACCGAAGCATTTAAGGATAAGAAAACAATTTCACGAGCTACTTCCCGCAAGAGTAAACTTTTTTCTTCAAACATCGATTTTGTTTGAGTAAATAGATTGATTTTTTCAAACCAATGGTTATATTCACTCATCAGTGTTTGAGTATACCCATATGCCAATTTGAGATGCAATAACAACGGAGAAGACGACTCCAGAACTCCCTCTTTCAAAGATGTTTGTGAATGAAGCCCTTTATGCCCCTGTAACTCTTGTAACAATGCATCGCCCATAAAATGGTCATAATTTTTATACCCCAAATCACGTAAAAGTGCAGAAAGCATAACAGCGCTGCCCTCTACTCCCTCATGGCTCTCATCCATCAGCAGTTTTGTATAAAGCTCTTTAACAGCGGTAAATATTTTCGTACTGGGCTTGAGTCGAATCGATACATAGCGATCGTTTAACGCAAATACCGCCGCAAGAACCCAATAATATCCCCCTTCTTTTGTCCTATTTTTTACATACGCCACAATCGGCTTATCTGCTTTTAAATAGTCCCACAAGGTTTTAAAAATGACTTTAGGCATATCCGGATGACGGATAATGTTGTGAAAACTCCCGACCAGTTCGGATTTCGTATAGCCGCTGATCCGAACAAAAACATCGTTGCCCGATAATATCCGACTCTCTTTATCCGTAATAGAAAAAAAAAGTTCATTAATATCCAATGTAGCTTCTTTGTCAACTACAAAAATGGAATTATTCTCTTTCATGTCTATACGCTCCTTACAGTCGTTGATAAATCGAAGAGCCCAGAAGTTTTAACGTCTCGCGATGAGATGTTAAGGATTCTGAACTCCCTAAAAACAGGGGTGCCCCTTTTGGGAGGAGGGTTCCAAAGCGCTCTATGAGATCATGACGGGTTGTGTCGTCAAAGTAGATCATTACATTTCGGCAAAAGACCATATCAAATTTGTTTTTGAAAAAAAACGGGTCTGTTACTAAATTATAAAGACGAAACAGTACTT
>JBAZTK010000008.1:0-105580 GCA_041661985.1 Sulfuricurvum sp.
AGGTGGCTATAGAGAGGGGGAAACGCCCGGTCCCATTCCGAACCCGGAAGCTAAGACCCTCTTCGCTCATAATACTGCATCTTTCAGGTGTGGAAACGTAGGTCGCCGCCTGGCCTCAGATTTACAATTACAATGCTTCTTTTACAAACACTCCCTTCCTTTAAAAACTTTAAACTGATATACTCCCATTTATGAATACAACTTTATTTTTTCTCAGATCATCCGAACAAAAAATCGCATATAACGTGTTGCGGTATGCTTTGGCTCTTGATGTAAATCCTCCAATATTAAATGTTTATACCAATGACTATGGCTTTAAGAGTAGTGATGTTGGTATATATTCCCAGACCAATAATGCAGTCTCTGCTGCTGCTTGGATACGTTTGTATAAACAATCTGATGGTGTTAGTGGTTTCATGGACGATGTTACGCCTGTGCTTATTATCGGGGTAATGCCTGATGTTAGAGGGGTTGGTATAGGTTCATTGGTAATGGGTCAGCTACTGCAAGAAGCAGCTGTTGTCTATAATCAAATCTCTGTAAGTGTTCGATCCAATTCACGTGCTGTCAAGTTTTATGAGCAATTGGGCTTTGTGCCATTAATTGACTCAGAACCCAAAGAAGTTTTCACAATGGTTAAGAAGCTTGAGAAAAAAGCAATAACGCGACCAACGGATGGTTATGATCCGCGGCGTTGGATGGATTGAAATGACTAGAGGTCGCCCTCTATGACTTGTTTGAAGGTATTGTAATAGATTGATTGCATATCTGTAAGTTTCATGGTGACATCATTTACTGTAAATGTATCTCCTCCAATACTACCTATTTTCTGTGATTTAAGCTCACCTACCATTGCTTCAAAAGAGGCACAATTTTCAGGTGCGACTTCGATGATCGCTCTGGACATACTCTCTGCAAATATATCACGTGTATCAGTAACACTCACAGTAGCCTTGACCCCTTTGCCGCTGACACATGCCATTTTTGCTAGAGCAATAGCAACACCACCTGAGCTACAATCTTTTGCAGAGGCCAAGAGCCCTTTTTTATTGGCTTCGATGACAAGATTCCATAAGGCTCGCTCTGTTGTATAGTCGATACTTGGAATCGTTCCCGCTACGGTGGCATAGAGCTCTTTCATATAAAGAGATCCGCCGAATTCACTTTTGCTTTCACCGATTAGATAGAGGCTGTTGCTATCTTTTTGGAAGGTTGAAAGTAGAACTTTGTGTTGGTCTTCATTGACACCGACCATCGCAATTGCCGGTGTGGGAAAGACTGATTTCCCGTTGGTTTCATTGTAGAGGGAAACATTCCCGCCGATTACTGGAGTGTTAAGCTCTAGACATGCTTCTTTAATCCCAAGACAACCTTGGGCAAATTGCCACATGACTTCCGGATTTTCTGGATTACCATAGTTGAGACAATCGGTAATAGCTTTTGGAGTTGCTCCACTCATGGCAACATTACGGCCACTTTCGATAACAGCGGCAGCTGCACCTGCTTTTGGATCGATATAGCAATAGCGTACATTACAGTCAGCACTCATTGCAAGGGCTACCCCGTTTTCTTTGATACGGATGACAGAAGCATCAAGTTCTCCACCTTTTTTGATTGTACTTGCTTGCACCATTGAATCGTATTGCTGATAGATCCACGCTTTATCAACAACTTCCATGGATTTGATCAGTTTTTCAAAAGCACTCTGATTATCAACGGCATCAAAATCTGCCAAGGTGACGTTTGCGATAGCATCTAAATATGTTGGACGGCTCATCGGACGATCCAAGATCGGTGCTTCTTCGCTCACTGGATTAACCGGTACATCAGCGCATTTCTCGCCGTTCCAGAACAGTTCCATATTTCCTGTTGCAGTTACTTCTCCGATGACGGCACAGTCAAGATCCCATTTTTCGAAGATATCAATAATGGCTTGTTCAGTCCCTTTTCTCGCACAGATGAGCATACGCTCTTGTGATTCGGAGAGCATAAATTCATAGGGTGTCATTCCCTCTTCGCGCGCAGGTACACGGTCTAGATGCATGATCATACCGCTTCCTGATCGTCCTGCCATTTCAAATGAACTTGAGGTAAGGCCCGCTGCACCCATATCCTGAATACCGATAACATAATCTGTTTTGAAGAGTTCTAAACAGGCTTCCAGTAGCAGTTTTTCGGTAAACGGGTCGCCGACTTGGACAGTAGGACGAAGGCTTTTAGAAGCCTCTGTAAAACTGTCTGAGCTCATTACTGCACCGCCAAGACCGTCGCGTCCTGTTTTTGATCCCACATAGATAACAGGATTGCCGATGCCCTCAGCACGACCGTAAAAAATTTCATCGCTTTTTGCTAATCCAAGGGTAAATGCATTTACGAGAATATTCCCATTGTAACACTCATCAAAACTTGTTTCTCCGCCGATAGTCGGAACTCCCATACAATTTCCGTATCCGCCGATACCGGCAACTACACCGCGAACCAAATAGCGCTGATGAGCGCTGATGTCATCTTTGTTGAGTACGTTTCCAAAACGAAGTGCATTGAGATTGGCGATTGGACGTGCCCCCATCGTAAAGACGTCACGCATGATTCCGCCGACGCCTGTCGCAGCTCCCTGATACGGTTCGATAAAACTAGGGTGGTTATGGCTTTCCATTTTAAAAACAGCAGCATATCCGCCGCCGATATCGATAACACCAGCATTTTCGCCAGGACCTTGTATTACCCATGGAGCTTTAGTAGGAAAACCGTTTAAATGTTTTTTGGAAGATTTATAACTGCAGTGCTCACTCCACATCGCTGAAAAAATACCGATTTCAACGAGATTAGGCTCACGTCCGAGTATTTTTTTAATGTGTGCGTAATCGTCCATTGAAAGCTTATGTTGCTTCAAGACTTTTTCGATGTTTTCGATAGGGATGCTCACGGCAGTTCCTTAATAATATTATAGTTTTAGGATTATATCTAAAGGGGTTCGTCTCCTCTCTTAAAAGAGGAGTGAAATAATTTTAAAATTGTTTTAGCATCATAGTATCAAAAGCATTTACTTTTTCCATTGCCTTGGCAATAAGTTCATCCATCTGTTGTATATCAACATGATAGCGTTCAATAAAAGGCTTAATAGAGTCGCTGTCCATATTTTCGATGTATCGGGTTGTTGTTAATAATTGTCCCCATCTTCCTTGTGCTTCAAACATCGCCTCCTCTATCTCCCCGGAAACATGAAGTTTGTGCAAAAACTCTCGATGGTCGATGTTGAGTAAAAGATGTATCAGGGAGAGCATTCCCACTAAATATGCCGTGTCTTGCTCCTCTCGAGTGGGATTGGGTACACTTAATTTCAACAGGCCTGTGATAATTTCTGTTCTATTAATCACCATAAGCAATAAAGGGTGGTTTCCAAGAGCGCCTGATTGATGAGAAGTGAGCATAAGCAACAGCCAATTTGCAAACGATTTACGTCCTACAAGGGAAATAACTTGCCTGATTGATGTAATAGGGGAGGAAAATGAAAAGTACGAAGAATTGATAAATTGCATCATTTGAAGTATCAGAGCATGTGTTTGTTCTAGTTTTTTGACGATTTCATTAATATCTGCATCTTTTTGTAGCAAATTCCAGACTTCTAAAATGTCTTCCTGAGCTACAGAAAGCGATTCATTTTCAATCGTATGAGGGCGCTTAATATAATATCCTTGAAAAAAATCAATCCCATAGCCTGTATATTCTTCAAATACTGCTGGTGTTTCTACTTTAGAAATGATGACTTTTTGATTCATCAGCTTGAGGTGTTTACAGCTATCTTGGCAGTTCACTTCATAATTATTGAGGGCATCTATACGTATATAATCTAAATATTGGTGAAGCGTGTCAATTTGTTCTATTGTTTTAGTATCAAGTACACAACTATTTAGGCCAAAGCGGTACCCATGTTCATATAACCGCTTAAGGGAATCAAGAAGATCAGGATGAAAAAATGATGATTCTAAGATCATAAGAATAAAATGTTCTTTTGGGATGGTTGATACAATATCACTTTGTAAAAACTCAATGTCGACTTTCAAAAACCCCAAGTATCCACCAAGTACATTTTCTAGCCCAAAGGTATTTAGAATACGTTCAAGAACAGATGCTGAAATCGAAATATTAGAAGGGTCAGATGCCAATACGTCATCTCTAAAGAGGATGTCATATCCCATGATCTTATAATGTTTATCACAAATAGGCTGACGACCGATTAAACTCATACTTATTCCTTAATGAAATCCATAATTAGATTCACTGCGATGGTTTTTTTTGAGAGAAAAAATATCTATGTAGCGAATGGAATCTACTTCATAGATTTTTTTCCCACCGGGTAAAATAACACTAAACTCTTCACCCTCTTTTTTACCAAAAAGTGCACGAGCGAGGGGTGAATGAACGGATATAAGACCATTTTCAGGTTCGCTTTCAAGTGTTCCGCATATTGTATAGGTAAGTATTTCATCATTCGATTGGTCGATTATTTGTATCGTTGCCCCAAAGTGTGCACGGCTGTGATCCAAAATCGAGGGATCAATCATCTGCGCTTTTTGAATCATTGCATTGAGATAAAAAAGACGCTTGTCGATGTGACGAAGTTTCTCTTTTGCGGCGTGATATTCGGCATTCTCACTGCGGTCACCCAGTTCTGCAGCCCGTTGTTTTTCTTGATTCACTTTTGGTTTTTCAACATCTTTAAGGTATTTGAATTCTTTAAGAAGTTCATCATATCCTCTAAGAGTCATGGGCTCAATGGGCATGTTATTTTTCAAAACCTAAAATGTAATAGGTTGGTTTGTCTTGTACTTTTTGAATATCGACTTTGTATTTTTCGCAAAAATGGTCGATTTTCTCTCTCGCTTCGGATTTACTGACATCACTTGTCGCATCAATTTTTATTTTAAAGTAGTCGCTGCTATTTGAAAGCGCTACGTACGATTCGCTTGTTTTTAATGCCTCGTGAAGATCTAAAATATGTTTGATTATTTTTTCATATCCATGTGTCTTGTTTTCGATATTCTCTAATTGACCCAAAAGTGCGGGGTTGGACATAAGCCCTAATTGATTTAAAATAGCTTCATGTGTCATGACTGAAAAATTCCTTCTCATAAAATATTGTGATTATTCTACCATAGAAGGAGGAATAGACTATAATATCTTTATGAAATCACTCCTAATTCGTCTTACTCATGGTCTTTATGATCAAGATATTTCCCCTGAAGAACGTGAACTGGTGGCTCAGTGGCATAGTATGAAACTGTTAACACTGACGGATAAAAAATATCAATTTTCGACACAGTATCGCGCAGGTATTATAAGCCTTGCCCAAACTTCGGGTGCCTATTTGCAGACGATCGGTGAGAGTATCCGTGACCATTTTATCGATGCGACGCATCTCATGGGTGCTAAAAATGGGGATCTTGTTATTGCTCAGCGGTTACTGGGTAAACGAGGCGGGCCAAGTGCAAAAGTGATCCTGATTGTTGGACGCAGTGAAACATTTAGTGTTGCATTATTGGTTCAAAAAAACGGTACCTTGGTTTTACAAGACATTCGTACCGAGCAGCCTGCCGGATTTTCACTCATCGATTTGCCTGATACGAGTGAGGGTTCTCTCTATCAGATCAATAATCAGACGGCAACAATCACGGCGTATTTGGGTAATATCAGTGACCCAAAAGTGGATGAAAAGATCGTTCTAGCGCTTTATAATAAACATGATGAGTTTCAAGAAGATGTTTTAGAGATGGCGGCATCGTTTCCAAAAGTTGTTGATGCTTCGCTTTATCCTGGTCGTCGTGATTTACGTCACTTGCCATTTTGTACGATTGACCCTGTTACGGCAAAAGACTTTGATGATGCTATTTGTTATATCCCGCAAACAAACACCCTATATGTAGCGATAGCTGACGTGAGTGAATACGTCAAACCCTTTGGCGCTATTGATGCTGAGGCGATTTATCGGAGTTTTTCGATCTATTTGCCACATCGTTCCATTCCGATGTTGCCAAGAGAGTTGAGTGAAACGCTTTGTTCTCTTCAGCCATTGGTGGATCGATTGGCGTATACGTTCGAACTTAAAATTAATCCATCAACGTATGAAGTCGATTCTTTTGAGCTCTATGAGTCCATTATCCATTCCCATCGCCGATTCAGCTATGAGGATATTGATGCCTTTTTATTAGGTAATCTTGAAGCTAAAAATGAAAAAGAGGCTCTCGCTCTTGCGTATATCCCCGTACTCAATGACCTTACGGAAAAACTGCGCGAAGAGCGTTACAAAAAAGGGTACCATTTTCGCTCCAGTGAGCTTGAAATGCGTATTGATGAAGAAGGTAATATCATCAAAACAGAGTTTGCGGTTGAAACCCCATCTCATGGGCTGATTGAGGATTGTATGCTGTTGGCTAACAAAGCAGCGGCTTCAATGTATGAACGGGGTGTTTTTCGTATTCATGAAACCCCAAGTGCACTAAAGCTTCAGTCTCTTTACCAAGAATTGGCGAGTATCGGTATCTTTGTAGAATTTCAAGGTTCGATAAAAGATACGATAACTGCAATACAAGCAGAAGCCGAAAAACGAGACCTTACCAGTGAAGTGGATACGTTGATCATTCGTGCTCAGATGCAAGCGCGTTATGCACCCTACAATATGGGACATTTTGGTTTGGGATTTGATCACTATACGCACTTCACCTCGCCTATCCGCCGCTACAGTGATTTGATTGTGCACCGTTTACTTAAAGCGATTAAAGCGGGGGATACGGAAGAGGGCTCCTATGTGTTGCGTAATATTGAGTCGTTGTGTACCTCTATCAGTGAAAAAGAGCGAGAAGCCAGTGACATAGAGATTCGTTTCCAAGAACGCAAATTTGCACGCTGGGCCAATACGGTTATCGGGCAAAGTTTCAAAGCCCGTGTTATGCGCGCAGAAGATCAGATTATGGCGGAAATTCATGATGTAGTAACGGGAGCAAAAGTAAGCGTTTCAACGCAATTTGGTCTCATGCTTTTCGATGATATCATCGTGAAAATCGAAACGTCCAATCTTGCCACGGCAAAAATAACAGGCTCTTTTGTGAGTAGAATTGAGAAGGAAACGGATGAATAGACAAGATCTCGACCGTCATCTACAAAACAATTCTGCACCCAGAGCAATGGCGCTGTTTGGCGAAAGCCATTTTTTGATTGATAGATATGCTCAAAAATTGGCAAGGATTGAGGGAGCTTCTGTTTTGAGCCTCTATCACGATGAATACGATTTTAATGTGGCTAAAGCGCACCTCTCTCAAGGTTCTTTATTTGGTGACCAAAATCTGCTGATAGTTAAACACGAGAAAAAGCTTCCAAAAGCTGAACTGGATACCCTAGTAGAACTGGTCGGCAAAAATGAGGATAACACCTTTATCTATTGCTATATGGGGGAGGACGTCAAGGGAGCGGATACCGCATTCAAAGGTACTCATACAGGATCGGTCCGCTTTTTTAACCCCTATGCCAATGAAGCGCGCGCCATCATTCTCCAAGAGGCTAAAAACATCGGGTTAAATCTTGATTCACAGGCTGCTTTTCATCTGTTAGAGATGCACAATAATGATCTATCGCTGGCGTGTAATGAACTCTCAAAGCTGTTGATTTTAAATAAACCCATTACGATCAAAGAGATTGATGAGCAGGTATTTGGTCTGAGTGAAATTAAAATCGATCAATTCATAACACAAGTTATCGAAAAAAAAGAATTTCTCCCTTCATTGCGCCATCTATTGGAATCGGGAGAGGATGAGATTCGGCTCCTTACGGGAATCAGTGCTTTTTTGACACAATTGTATTTATTTAATACCGCTATTAAGATTCATGGTGTCGCTGATTCAGCGCTCGTATTGGGGTATAAACTTCCTGGATTTATTGAAAAGGAGCGTGCCGCACTCTCCATCAAAATTACCCCTGATGGGTATAAAAAGGGGCTCAACCTCTTGCTTGATACTGAATTGAAAATGAAAGCGGTAGGATCTCCGGATCAAGAAGCGCTTTTACTCTCTGCCTTATTAAAATTGCAACATATTTTATAATACGTTTTTGACCATTTATTTCTTGCTTTCAAAAAAGATATCAACAGTAAATCGAAGAAGATAATTGGGTTTATAATTGTATTCCTCATGATAAGAAAGAATTGGCTCTATTTGATAATAGAGATAGTCTTTAAAAAACTGTTGCCGCCAAACTATTCCTGCTGAATAGTTGTACACACCTTCTTGCGGGTTTAAACCATTTTGATATAGGGCATTGGTTATATCTTTGGTACGTCCATTTATAGCAATATAATACATATAGCTACTTTCCTTTTCCAACACACGGGTATATGAAAGTTGTGACATATATTTCATTCCGACTGTTTCACTATCGGTTGAGCGTTGTAAAAAAAGTCTTAATAAGTCCTGGTCAGAAAGTTTCTGCTCGAAATAGACGTCAGTCCATTCTTCGAATTTATTTTTTTGAGAGTACTTAAAGTTTTGATTGAATCTAATCTGCAAGTCAGTGAACAACATCAAATACTCTAAATATGTTTTTGTATAAGGGTTTGTGATTCCTGAGAGTCCTATGGATAAGTGGCTAAAGAAATTTTTATACATTAAGGGAAAATAGTATTTTATTCCTATTCCAGCATCTGTCGATGCTTCTTGCTCAATGATTTGATTGCGTGTTGCTTTTTTTGGTGTTTCCTGTTTTTCATTGATAAAAAGATGCAACCTTTTGTTTGTTTTAGGAAGTCTAATACGAGCAGAGATATTATGCACCGCAGTAGATTGTCCAAGATGATTGTATTGATATCCTCCGGTGACTTTAATATAGCTCTTATTGGTTTTATCTAAGTAAATATCATCTTTGAAAAAAGCATCAAAAGGGAGAGATATTTGATAGGGTACCTGTTGCGGTTCTGCATAACCCCTCTTAATGAAAGGATCATAAGGGAGGGGTATTTGATAGGGTACTTGTTTAAGATCAGATTGCTGCACATATTCGGAACTGTTAACATCGGCAAGAATATTTTCAGTTTTATTGTCGTCAAATTGATTCAAACCTATTTGATCCAATTCTGAAGAGAAAGCGAGGACTTTACGAGACCAATACTTTTGAAAATTGTCCAACTGTTTTTCCAAAAGCCATTCATCATTTGATTCGGGCACATTATTATCAGTAAATACGGATGCAGTGCTAGAAACTAAAAGTATTGTAGAAAATAAAAAGCTGCTTAGCACTCTACTTACAAACATAATGGTAAACCCCCATTCTTTAATATATTAAATAATAACATAAAGAAATAACGAATAACATTAAAACAAAATGAATTGATATAATGTCCATTTTAGGGATGGCTTATTATAGAATTTGGTGAAATTTTAAAAGAATTATTAAGCTATTTTTCAGTATAATCCGCGCGTTCCTTGCTCTTTGCAACACGACTGTCGTGCTGTATAACAACCATAAGGGGCGAACACCATAAGGAGACATACGTTATGAGACATTACGAAAACCTAGTAATCGTAAAACCTACTCTTACTGAAGAAGAAATCAAAAACACCCTCGCGATCGTCGAAGAGTTTATCACATCAAACGGTGGTGAAATCATTGCACGTGACCCAATGGGTATGAAAAAATTGGCTTACCCGATCGAGAAAAACGCTCGTGGTTATTTTTACGTAATCTATTACAAAATTGCACCTTCTGCAATTAGTGAAATTGAACGTCGTTTCCGTATCAACGAGGAAATTTTACGTTTTGTGACTATGAAATACGATAGCAAGCGTGAAATTAAAGCATGGAATGATATGGTTGAGAAAACTAAAAAAGTCGCTCCTGCTGCTCCTGCCGCTGTTGTTGCTGAGAAAACAGAAGAAGTAGCTTCTTAAGCCCTAAGGAAAACACATGTTTAATAAAGTAATTTTGGTTGGAAATTTAACGCGCGATATCGAGCTTCGATACTCGCAAAACGGCTCGGCGATTGCGAATACAGCTATCGCTACTAGCCGTAAGTTCACTGTGAACGGCGAAAAAAAAGAAGAGACATGTTTTGTCGATATCACTTTTTTCGGACGTTCAGGTGAGGTTGCCAATCAATACCTTCGCAAGGGCTCTAAAATCCTTGTAGAAGGAAGATTACAGTTTGAACAATGGGTTGACAAGACAAGCGGACAAAAGCGCTCTAAGCACTCCGTTATCGTTGAAACGATGCAAATGCTCGATTCACGTGGCGGAGAAGCTTCTCAGGGTGGTTACAATGAATACAGCGATGCCGGAAGTAGTCAAGGCGGGGGTTATGATGCCCCACAGCCAAAGGCATACAACCAAGCACCTGCATACAGCAAGCCATCTCCGGTAAGAATGCCGGAAAACAATCTTCCAGAGATTGATATTAACGAAGACGAAATTCCGTTTTAACGAAAGCACAAGGATAGAACCATGTCAGAAAAAAGAAAATACAAAAAACGGTTTTGCAAATATTGCGAACAAAAAGTAGATTTCATTGATTATAAAGATGTATCATCATTGAAATATTCGCTCTCTGAGCGTTTTAAAATCATGCCACGTCGTCTTACAGGTAACTGTAAGCGTCACCAAGACATGGTTACCATTTCAATCAAACAGTCTCGTGCTGCTGCATTGATCCCGTACACTGTATCACGTAAAGTGATCGCAGGTGCACCTTTCGACGAGCGTTAATCGCTCTCTTGTCGGCTTTGTGCCGGCAAACTTTCCTTCTTCTTTCCTCTTTCACAATTCATATCTTTATTAGAACAGAGAATATTATTCTTTTAGACGCTCGATTTTTGCGCCGAGTGCACGTAACTTTTGTTCAAGATTTTCATACCCGCGATCGAGGTGATAGATGCGGTGGACGTTGCTTGTCCCTTCTGCGGCCATGGCTGCAAGTACGAGGGCGCTTGATGCACGTAAGTCGGTTGCCATGACATCTGCTCCAAAGAGAGGAGATTCACCGATAACGGTTGCGGTATGGCCATTGAGGCGGATATCAGCACCTAAACGCTGCAGTTCACTGACGTGCATAAAACGGTTTTCAAACAGACGCTCTTCGATGATGCTCGTACCTTTGGCAAGAGTAGCGAGTGCCAAAAATTGTGCTTGCATATCGGTTGGGAATGCCGGGTATTCCTGCGTAACAAGTTCAACATGTTTTAGTTCATGGGCTGGGTGAATTGTCATGTTGGTACCGTCAATGTCAATCCTGCATCCCATTTGCTCGAGTTTTGCAGTCACGGCATCTAGATGGTCTGGACGTACTTTTTCTAGAGTGATTGTGGAGTTAGTGATTGCCCCTGCACACAAATAGGTTCCTGCTTCAATACGGTCAGGGATAATTTCAAAATCAACCATATCGATGGTTTTTCCGCCAGTTCCTACGATGGTAAGCTCAGAAGTGCCGATTCCTATAATATCAATACCGCTATCCCGTAAAATTTCGCACAGTTGTACGACTTCGGGCTCTTTAGCGCAATTGACGAGAACGGTCTTCCCATGGGCAAGGGCTGCTGCCATGACAATGTTGGCAGTTCCTGTTACGGTGATTTTATCGAAGATGATGTGGGCACCTTGCAACCCTTTTGGTGCTACAGCATTAACATACCCCGCATGAATAGTTATCTCTGCTCCCATTTGCTCTAGCGCTTTGAGATGCAAATCAATTGGACGCTGTCCGATAGCGCATCCGCCAGGAAGAGAGACTTCACAGTGGCCAAAACGGGCGAGAAGTGGTCCAAGAACGAGGATAGAAGCACGCATTGTTTTAACGATGTCGTAGTTTGCCATGGTGTGACTGACAGTTGATGTGTCAAGCTCTAAAACATGATTTTTCAACGTTTGCGTAGCGCCAAGATTTTCCAATAATTTAAGGAGTGTTTTGATGTCTGCCACTTCGGGTGTGTTGGTTAACGTGACCTTGTTGTGTGCTAAAAGGGTTAATGTAATGAGGGGCAATGCTGCATTTTTTGCGCCTGAAATAGTAACGGTTCCACTAAGCTTAGTGGGGCCTTGAATGCGTAGATAGTCCATAAAAATTCCCAAATAATAAAGTGCGACATTATAAGGTAATATTGTTTAAGATGGTATAATTTGATAACTTAAGAAAAACAAGGAATCCTCGTGAGTTCAGCACTTGATCGTTTGAAAAATCTGACCGCACAGATCTCCAGTTATGAACTCGAGCGTAAAAATAATCTTAAGTCGCTTGAAGCGCTTTATGTGTCGTTGGGCATTGAGAACAAAGTGGCAAATTTTCATGATTTGTTTGAATTTAAGGCAATTAATCTCTCTGGAATTTTATTGAGTGACGAAAGCTTAGGATTGGTCAAAGAGGGGAAATACGCGCAAATTATCGGTATTCTCTACGACAACACAGCAAAAGTCAAAAACAAAAATATCTCTTTAGCCTATTTTGGACGTGCAGAAAAAGTGACAAATGAGCTCAAATGTAATATTATCGCTTTTGTTCTGGGATGGCGTTTTGAGAAAAGTTTTCGTACGCTAGAACACTATCATAATCTTATGGCACAGTTAGAAAAATTACCGCGTGAGGGTGCATGCTGATTTTTTTTGATACCGAAACGACTGGGCTGGAGGTAAATGATCGCCTTTGTGCTGTTGGTTTGATTGAGGGGGATGAGGTTCATTATGAACTCATTAATCCGCTTAAAAAAATTCCGCCGGCCGCCAGTGCCATTCATCATATCACCAATGAGATGCTTAAAGACGCACCTGTTTTTACAGTTTCTAAAAGTTACGAAAAGCTTATGGAACTTAATACTCCTGAGACTATTATGGTGTCGCATAATACTCCGTTTGATTTGACAATGCTTCAAAAAGAGGGGATTGCATGGCAGGGACGTGTGATTGATACGCTCAAATGTTCCAAAGCATTAATGGATGATTTGGATGGGTATTCTTTACAGTTTTTACGTTATGAACTCAGACTGTATCGCAATGAAGCTAAAGTTTTTAGCGACTACGGAATTGATATAGTCCCTCATCATCCTGTGAGTGATGCATTGCATGCAAAAATGATTTATGAGTACTTGTTGGATCTGTCCGATGAGGAAACATTGATTGCAATGTCTCAAAGTCATATTTTATTGACACGTTTGCCGTTTGGCAAATACGCCAAACGGCGTATTGAAGAAATAGCCCTTAAAGATGCGGCATACTTAAAATGGATGTTAGAGAGCTTGATGGATATGGATGAGGATTTGCGTTACAGCATTGAACATCATTTACGCAGTTCGTTATAAGGTATAATGATTAACTTAATTTAAGAGACAGGAACATCGATAATGCAATGTGAACAGTATGCGATTATCAGCAGTCATTGCAAAACAATTAAGCACATACTGATCATTGATGATTCTGTCAGTTTATCAAATCATCTTAAAGAGATGATCGAGGAATATTTTTTGTTTCGTTGTGATATTGCTATGACTGAGGCTCAAGCAAAAGAGATGATTGAGTGCAAGCGATATGACTTAATTATTACCGATGTTTATTTACCTGACAGTAGCGGAAATTTTCTGGGTGAATTGGTACGAAGTGATCTATGTCTTATCGTCATGACTGCCAGTGAAAATGAGGAGCTTCGAGCGGGAATTCTGACATTGCCGATTATTGATTATGTTTTGAAAAATGATGTTAAAACTTTGGTTGATTATTTGATTAATACGATACGGCGTTTGAATGAAAACCGCAATACAGTCATAGGGATTTGTGATGATTCAAAAGGTTCACGTCACATTATGGCAGAATTGGTCAAATCCCAAAACCTCCCATATATAGAATTTACCAATGGGCAGGAGGTTTACAATTGTCTCGTGAAAGAAAATTGTAAAATTGATATTCTTCTGAGCGATTATGAAATGCCAAAAATGAATGGGCTTGAGCTGATTGGGCATCTTCGTCATGAATTTTTACCAAGCGAACTCCCAATCATTGCTATTTCATCGTCAGATAAACCTAATTTGACGGTTCAGTTTTTAAAAGCCGGAGCCAATGATTACATCAAAAAACCTTTTGGAAATGAGGAACTTTGCACACGTCTCAATCTAACATTGGATCAGCTGTATGTTCACCGACGTAATATTGCCTTGCGTATTGCACTTGAAAAAGCGGCTACCCATGATTTTTTAACACAGCTGTACAATCGTAATTTCTTCTTTACTCAAATTCATCATATTACGTCTGATGCGATGCGGCAAAAAAAACCGTATGGCATTTTGATGATTGATATTGATCATTTCAAGCGTATCAATGATACACATGGACACCATTCGGGAGATGTAGCCATCACTCATCTTGCTTCTATACTTAAAAATACGGCCCGAACGTCGGATTATTGCATACGATGGGGCGGAGAAGAATTTTTGATTTTGATTCCGCATACGAGTATTTCTGAATTGCGTAAATTTGGAGAACGGCTGCGCAGTGCCGTTGAAAAATCACTTGTTTGTGTTGTTGATGAAAAAATCACTTTTCCCATTACTGTCAGTATCGGCGGTGCGGTGGGTCTGAGTGAAACAGCCAAAGAATTGATATTAGAAGCAGATAAGTTTTTGTATGAGGCGAAAAACTCGGGGCGTAATTGTGTTAAGACAGGAATTTAAATCTATGTTAAAATACGAAAAATATATGGAGGTCTCGTGAAAGTAGCCATTGCGTGTGAATCTCCATTATTGCAGCGTTCATTAGAGCTTTTTTTAGAGGGGCGTTTGAGCTCGCAGCGTCATTGTGATATTGTTGTTCGAGATCGCGAGGTCCATAATGACGAGCATCTATCCTTGATTATTGGAACATCTCAGAGTGCAGATTTGATCAAGCCATTTTCTAAAGCGCAACTGTTTCACGCACTTGGACAAAAACTGGATGGGGTTAAGCACGAGGTATCTTTAAGTGCTTCTCCGCCTATTGAAGAGGATGAAGAAACGGAAGTGAGTTTTGACATACTGGAACGCCATATTGAAAAATTGACACGCGAGTATCAGGCGAATGTTCTTAAAGCGGTTCGGGCATTTTATGAAAAGTGACACGGTGCTAACCAAGCGGATTGTCGCCGGTAAATACAAAGGTAAAGTATTGAAGCTCCCTTCCAAGGAAACCACCCGAAGCTCTAAATCGATTGTGTTAGAATCGTTTTTTAATACGCTGCAATTTGATGTGATCGATTCGGTCTTGGTCGAAGTATTTTCAGGAAGCGGATCTATAGGATTGGAAGCGCTGAGTCGCGGTGCTAAGAGAATACTCTTTATGGAAAAAGATCGCGATGCGATTAAAGCGCTTCGCAGTAATATTGCTCAAACCGACGCGAGCGCGTGTGAAGTGTACGAGGGTGATAGTTTTACTAATATCGTACAGGTCAGAAAACGGCTTGAGAACCTGGATGCAAGTGCTTTTATCTATGTTGACCCTCCTTTTTCCTTTCGTGATGGAATGGAGGAGATTTACGACAAAATGTTGCTGTTGATTGCTTCATTGCCTCTGAGTGTGGTTCAATTGATTACTATTGAGCATATGAGTACCTTGGAACTGCCTGATTCTATCGGTGAATTTAACCGTATAAAGTCCAAACGTTTCGGAAAAACCTCACTTACCTATTACGCCTAAATTTCCTCATCTAAGCCTTTAAAACATGGAACAATGTTTGCTATATCTTTGGATATAGCAAAGGATATCGATGAAATTACTGGCTCTTTTTTTCCTTTTATTTAGTTCACTATACGCAACCCGTATCAGTGAAGTAGCCAACATCGTCGGCGTTCGCGACAACCAAATTATAGGTTACTCGCTGGTCGTGGGTTTGAAAAAAACCGGGGATGGAACAACGTCTAAATTTACTCTCCAATCTATTGCCAATATGCTTAAAGCTATGAATATTGACATGAATCCCGTTGACATTAAATCTAAAAACGTTGCGGCTGTTGTCGTAACAGCTAAATTTGCTCCGTTTGCACGACAGGGTGATGCATTTGATGTCACGGTATCCTCTATAGGAGATGCTAAATCGTTAGAGGGCGGAACACTTCTCATGACTCCTCTAAAAGGGGTTGACGGAAAGATCTATGCATTGGCCCAAGGTGCCGTGAGCATTGGCGGAAAAAATGAAAAAGGGGCCGGGGCAGAGTCGCATCCAACGGCCGGAATGGTCTATGGCGGCGGTTTGGTTGAACGTGAAATAGCCCAAGACCTTGCACATCAAGAAACTGCAACGCTTTCTCTCAAGACGTCAAATTTTGCCAATGCTGTAGCCATTCAAAATGCAGTCAATGCCCGTTTTAATGGAGAAATTTCGAATGCAATTGATTCACGTACGATTTTAATCAAGCGCCCTAAAAATAAAAGTATGGTTGAGTTTATCGCTGAGGTTGAAAATCTCTCCATTGATTATTCGGTGGAACAAAAAATTATCATCAATGAGCGTACGGGTACGATTATTGCTGGTGTTGATGTAGAGATCAAGCCGGTGGTGATAACACAAGGGGAGATAACAGTGAAGATCCTCTCGCAAGATGCGGTTTCAAAACCAAACGGAAGTGTTGCAATGGATAAGTCACTGGTGATTGGTCTTAATGAAAATGAAGTGTATACCCAAAAAGGGACAACAACCGTGGCCAATATCGTACGTTCTCTTCAAAAACTTGGAGCAAGTCCAAAAGCGATGATTTCCATTTTACAAGCGATGAAAAGTGCTGGTGCCATTTCGGTTGAATTGGAAGTCATCTGATGGAAATTACAAATGTTAATGCGCAAAAAGCACTTCCGACGATCGGCTCAAAAGATAGCGATAAAGCACTTCGAGAAAAAACAGATCAATTTGAATCTATTATTGTCAAGATGATGTTAGATGAGGCGATGAAAGATGAAAAAAATCTTTATACCACCAATGATCCTGGAGACAAAATTTTCAAATCGATGTATCGTGAAGAACTATCCAATGCGAGTGCGGGAGGATTTGGATTTTCTCAAATGCTTTTCGAACACCTGACTCAAAAAGGGGTGAAACATTAAATTTTTTGCAACTTTTGCCGATATGATGAATAGACATCATAAACGTAAAAAAATAAGGATTTAACATGATTTCAAGCGTTAATGGCTCACTCATTAGAGGGGCTTATCCGGAAACAGTATTAAAGAATAAAGAGCAGGAAAAAACTGCTCAGACCGTAACAAAGCAAGGTGATACAAGCCGGATCGAAGAGCTTAAAGCTTCTATCGAAAAAGGGGAGTATCGGGTGGATATAGAAGCGTTAGCTAAGCGTATTGCGCACGAGCTAACCTGAATCTTTAGGAGTTTATGATGTTGTCTTTCCAATTACAAAGTGCAATCAAAGAGTTAGATACTTTGATCGCACTCTCGCTCGAAGATATTGAAAATATCAAAGAAGCTAAGCACAATCCACAATTTGACAGATTATCAATTAAAGAAGAAAAGATTAAGAGCTTTGAACATAAAAAAGCGATGATCGATCATGAAATTTCTAAATTGATGACACAAGAACCTGTCAAACCATTATCTGAGCTTTTGGATGAAGAACAACATCAACAATTAGAGACTCTTAAATTACGCCTTAGTACGCTTCGTACAGTCAATCAGCAATACGCAAAAATGGTATTAAGTGTAGGCGCATTTTTTAATACGCTGTTAGAGAAAATTATGCCAACACAGATGCATGGATATCGCAGTGTAGCAACAAGAGAGTCTGCATTTTTGGAAGTGAGAGCATAACATGGCATCTATATTTAATGCACTTCATATTGGATACAGCGGACTTAACGCTGCTCAAGTCGGTATCGATACTACGGGGCATAATATTGCTAATGCTGAAACAGAAGGCTACTCTCGTCAGAGAGTCGTTACATCCGAAGCAACCCCTATTAGTATTACTCCAGGTGGTAGAGGTAACGGTGTACAAATTGCCGAGATTGTTCGTGTCTTTGATTCTTTTGTGAATGCACGTTTTGAAACTGCCGCTCAAAACAAAGAATATTCGGATACGCTCAAAAAAAATCTAGAAGAGCTTTCAACCTATTTTCCTGATATTGATAATGTTGGAATTAAACAAGACCTGCAAAATTATTTTAATTCATGGCAGTCACTTGCAGCCAATCCAAGCAACACAGCTATCAAAGTGGATTTGGCACAAAAAACTCAAGTATTAACGCAGCATCTTTCTCAAACACGTTCCAAAATAGGGGCACTGCAAGGTTCTTTAGACAGTCAGATTAAAGTGAGTGTTGACGAAGTAAATAGAATCGGTCAACAAATCGCAAATATGAATAAAGCAATTAATCTTGCTGAAAGTGATGGTGTCAGCAATGCAAATGATTTACGTGATCAGCGCGGCGTATTGGAAATGTCACTTAAAAAATTAGTTGGGGCGAGTGTCTTTTCAGGGAATATTCAAAGTAACATGCCTGTAGATAGTAATATCGCAATTGAAAACGGGACCTATAATGTTCAAGTTGCTGGATTTAATCTCGTTGATGGTTCTTCATTTCATCCAATTGGTATGGACAGTAAAAATAATGCCGGTAATTTTAATGATATTTATTATGAGCGCCAAGATGGAGTCCGTTTTCCTGTAGGAGATAAGCTTGCTGGTGGTAAAATTGGTGCGATGCTCGAATTGCGTGGAAGCAAATTAGGAAGCGATGGCATATTTGAGAATGGATTTTTGCAAGAAACAATGAATAATCTAGATATTTTTTCAAAAGGATTAATTGAATCAACCAATAATGTTTATGCACAGACAGCTACGAATGCGATGCAGTCAAATTCATTATCTTTTAATGATAAGCAGGCATTGTTAAGTACAAATGAAAACTTCAAATCAGGCAGTTTTGATCTGGTGGCTTACGATATAAATGGAAATGAAGTTGGGCGTAGAAGTGTTAATATCAATACCAGTACAGTTATTGATAATGCGAGTGGGACTAATCTTTTGAGCGATGGTGTTACTCCAAACAGTATCGCAGAGCAACTAAGAGCTCAAAAAGATGACAACAATGATCAGAATGCTCTTAATGACATCGATGATATGATTAGCCCCTCATTTGTAACACCCAGCAATATTTTTTCCATTTCTATGAAAGGGCAATACGCATCGGCCGGATATACTTTTGCAATACAGGATCATGGTTCTAATTTTGCCGGTGTAACTGGCTTGAACCGTTTTTTAGATGGTAACAGTGCGAAAAATATTACACTCAATGCGTCACTGCAAAGCAATGCCTCTGATATACGTGGATTTAAATCTCCCTCGCAGGGAGATAATCAAACCGCTTTAGAGATGGTACAGTTGCAATTTTCAGCAGTAGATTTTAAAGAAGGGTACAATAAAAACAGTGTTGATACGATTTATGGCAGATTTGATAATTTGGCTACACAAGTTGGAACGCGAACCAATGCCGTAATTACGAATAATGATAGCATAACTGCACAGTTTAATGCTGTGAAACAGGAACAGGATTCTATTAGTAAAGTAAGCATTGATGAAGAAATGGCCAATCTTATTCGTTATCAAACCTCTTATGGTGCAGCTGCAAAGGTTATCACTACAATCGATCAGATGATGACAACGCTTTTAGGACTCAAGCAGTAATGTTCTACGCTAGTGTCGTCCTGCTCGTGGGCGTCCTGCTCCTCTCATTTTTCGGGAATACTTTTTACTTAATAGACCCTTCCCATCTGGATAAAAACAGTATTTTATTGCATCCTTCTCTTGAACATTATTTCGGTACAGATAGGTTAGGACGCGATCTTTTTGCTCGCCTGATTGAAGGTGGACAGGTATCACTGATTATTGGTTTTGCAAGTGCTTTGCTATCTACCTTTGTGGGCCTTTTATACGGCGTAAGCGCAGCGTTGATAAGAGGCGGTTTTGATAAGCTTTTTATTGTGATCGTAGACTTATTTTTGACATTTCCAACACTCTTTTTATTACTTACACTCGTAAGTTATGTGAATGCGTCTGTATGGGTGTTGATACTGATCATCTCGATAACAGGATGGATGGGGACGGCACGTCTTATCCGATCTGAGAGTTTTGCTATTGCCTCGAAGCCATTTATCCGGATTTTGCATATTGGTAAAGTGCATCCGATTAAAATAATTTTCAAGTATTATGCGCCATTGCTTGCGCCGATAGTGCTGGTTAGTTTTACAATTGGGGTAGGGGGGGCAATTTTGGCCGAATCGGGGCTCTCATTTTTAGGGCTTGGGATCGTCGCGCCTCAAATGAGCTGGGGAAGTATTTTAAGTAATGGAAAAGAAGTCATTGATATTGCATGGTGGGTAAGCTTTTTTCCTGGTCTTATGATCTTTATTGTCACTTTTTCACTGATGAATATTTCCAATACATTGCAGGCACGGCTGAATCAAAAAGAGATTCGTTAGCGCAGTATATGCCCGACAAATTTTGACATATTGTTTAAAATTTTTCCTCCACGTCGAAAACCTAGCCCACACGCTTCATAGGCAAAAAAGACACCTGCTTGATAGCTGTTTCCCTGAGCATCTTTTGGTAATTCGACGTATTCTTGATAGATGGCTTTGAAATTGCCATAAGGACCATCATTGGCTTCAATTGTCTTTCCTGATGCATCCATAATACGGACGTTGGCTCCTTCGCGACCGAACACTCTTTTCTCGACACATTCAATTCCTTGTAATGGTTCAAAAGAAGTTTTGAGCAGGTATTGGGAATCTGGAAAAAGGTCACATAAGATTTTGAGCATTCCTTTGGATTGAAACAACAAGGTATAGGCAGGATTCAATATAATCGCTTTTTGATTATTGACAATGGTACTGAGTAAAACAGCGAGTTCAGGTTCATCAATCGCAATGTCTTCCCATGGAAAGAGCTTGAACCAATATTCATAAGGGGTATCGTCACTGTCGTATATCCCTTCATCATCGAATTTTACACCACCCATAGATTCAAAGCCTGTTTCAAAACCGGTGTCTATTGCCATTTGCTGAAGCAATCTTACGGTTTGTTCTTCTTCGACGTTATCGTTGATAGAACTAAAAAGTATTTTCCACCCATCATAGTGTTCATCGAATATTTCGGTATCGTCAAAGAGGGTAACCAGCCTGCGAAAATTCTCGCTGATCGCTTCGTACACATTGTTAAATTGGCGCTCTTCATCCATTTCGTTGTGCTTGAGAATGGCCCATTGTAAAATAGCGGTTTCGAATAGCGAAGTTGGGGTATCTGCATTGAATTCGATCAGTTTGATCGGTTTACCGTCAATCCCGCCTGCGAGGTCAAAACGACCATACAGATGCCAGTGAACATCATTGTCCCAGCTTTTTTTGATCAATTCGATCAGGTTGAAAGGAATGCCAAGCTCAAAAAAGAGGTTATTATCGATGACGTGTTGTGCTGCAGTGGCGTACATGTCATAGAGCTCGTTAACTGCCTCATAATACGCCTCTGCTTCTTGGTCACTAACGATGACGAGTTCATCAGCAACGTATTTGCTTTGATCACTGTCGGTATGCCAGTGGAATCCAATGGTTTCCAGTACGGTATCATTAATGGGTTGTATTTTTTGCAGGTTTACCATCATCAGCCTCCGAAGCTACTAGATGAACTACTACTTCTAGAGCTTGAGCTTCCAAAAAAACTTTTTTTAGGACTTCCGCCAGAGGCTTTGCTACCGCTTTGATTGGCTGAGCGATGATAGGCTGATTTATTGGAAGCATCTTGATTTTTGCGGAAGTTGGAGTTATTCATGAGGGCATTACCAATCATATTACCTAGTAATGCACCCCCGGCTGCTGCGAGGATCGTTCCGCCTAGACCCATCCCCTCGCTTTTTGGCTCTGAGTTGAGTTCGGACTTACCTTCCTGCATTTTTTTGTACTCTTGGTCGGCCATCGCTTTGAGTTCAGCTTCGCTCATAACACGTTCGTGTACGGTACCATTTTCATCGGTTTCATGGATAATTGCGCGGCTTGGTCCTGTTGTTGGCATCTCTTCGATAACCACATATTTTCCATTTGGCTGTTGCTCTACGACCAAAAATTTATTAGGGGCCTCTTCATTTTTTGTCTCATCTTGAGAACTTTGGCATCCGCTTAAAGCACTTAAGACGGCTAATCCTACTGTCCCCATTATGACATTACGCGCACTTATACTGTGTTTCATGGTAATTCTCCTATCGTAGTTGTTTAAATTGTGTGGAAGTGAGTTTAAAAATCTTTGAAGGAGCGCGTTCTTGAAAACCCTGCGCATCTTCTATGATAAGATCGCTGTGCGCTTCACAAAAACGGCGATCAAAGTATTTCCCGCTCTCGTTGGCTGAAGTCGAATAGAGCCACCCATATTTTGCAATCAATGATGCATGAGGCTCTTCGCTTACATAACGGAAAGCCTGATTTTTGAGGACAAAGGTTGTCTTTCGTGTATGACGAAACCATGCCCGATATTTGAGAGGAATGCGGGTATGCTCTTGTAAAATTTTGAGAGAGGCAAACACTTTCAAGTAGGGTTTCCCCTCCTTGCGCCCTTTGACAATATTTAATCGCGATTCATCTTGGGAAAGAAATCCGACAGTGGTGTCGGTCTGAGCGAGAATGAGATGCATTAGCTTATTGGATTAGGTAATCTTGCAATGCCTGTGGCTTCATCCAGCCATCATCATGCATCTGAGCCATAGCTTCAATGGCAGCACGAGCAGCGCTGAGGGTAGTGAAATACGGTATTCCCATACGCAATACGATTTGTCGAATTTGCTCTGCATCCTTTTTTGCTGTTTGATTATCGGATGTATTAATGGCAAGAGAAATATCGCCATTTTTCATGATGTCTTCAATGTTAGGACGACCCTCAGAGATTTTGAGAACTTTTTGACAGGCAATTCCGGCATCCGCAATAATTTTTTGAGTTCCACCGGTTGCTACGAGTGTAAAGCCTTGTGTCGTCAACCCACGTGCAATTTCAACGGCATGTTTTTTATCGGCATCGATAAAGGAGAGGAAACACGTACCTGATGTCGGAATTTTATTGCCCGCAGCCAGTTGACTTTTGGCAAAACTGACCCCAAAGTTCTGGCTGATTCCCATGACCTCACCGGTTGATTTCATCTCAGGCGAGAGGACGAGATCGGCACCGTAAAGTTTGTTGAACGGGAATACGGCTTCTTTAATCGCAACGTGCCCTTTGAGGCGAGGTTTGAGTAAACCATCCTCTTCCATGACGACATCGTAGTTATCGTAATATTTGAGGGCATTGCGCAGGGTATCTCCCAGCATAACACGTGTGGCAATTTTAGCCAATGGCATACCAGTCGCTTTTGAGACAAATGGCACGGTACGCGACGCTCTTGGATTCACTTCAATAATGTAAACTTCATTTTGATAAATTGCATATTGAATATTGAGAAGTCCAATGACCCCAAGTCCCAGTGCGATCACTTTGGTTTGTTGCTCTACTTCATACTTTAGCTCATCGCTCAATCCTACCGGAGGAAGAGAACATGCGCTGTCGCCAGAGTGTATTCCTGCTTCTTCGATGTGCTGCATAACAGATCCGATATAGACTTCAGTTCCATCAGAAATTGCATCAACATCAAGTTCAACGGCTTGATCAAGGAATTTATCAACGAGTACCGGAGAATCGTTGCTTACCGATACGGCGACGTCCATATATGTACGCAAGTCATCTTCATTGTACACGATACGCATTGCGCGTCCGCCCAAAACGTAGGATGGGCGAACGAGTACAGGATAACCCAGTTTTTCGGCAACGACAAATGCTTGCTCTTTGGTCATGGCAATGCCGTTCTCTGGTTGCTTAAGCCCTTTTTCAACGACAAAAGCAGAGAACTTTTCACGATTTTCAGCCAAATCAATCACAGCAGCAGACGTTCCGGCGATAACGGCACCCATCTCTTCCAAAGAATTCGCCAATTTCAAGGGTGTTTGACCGCCGAAGTGGACGATAATACCGTTTGGTTGTTCTGCTTCAACAACGGCACGGACGTGTTCAAAATCAATTGGTTCGAAATAGAGGACGTCGGAGGTGTCATAGTCGGTAGAAACGGTTTCGGGATTACAGTTGTACATGATTGTCTCGATCCCCATCTCTTTGAGAGCAAATGCGGCATGGACACAACAGTAATCAAATTCGATTCCCTGACCGATACGGTTTGGTCCGCCGCCTAAGATAAGAACTTTTTTCTTATCGCTTTTACGTGGCTCTTGAACCCCGAGTCGAGAGATATTGGTAGTTGAATACAGATACGGAGTCAGTGCCCCAAACTCTGCGGCACACGTATCGACTTCGTTGTATTCAAAGGCAATTTGGAGTGATTTTCTAGCATTATAGACATCATTTTCTTTTGCATTGCCACCATTTTGAGTGATAAGACGTGCAATATTTTTATCTGAAAACCCTTCGGTTTTAAGGCGTCGTAATTGGTTCTCATCTTTGAGCGTTGCAGAAGTAATTACGGATTCTTGAGTCACAAGTTCTTCGATTTGTGTCAGGAACCATGGATCGATTTTGGAGAGTTCAAAGATATCACTATGGCTCAGACCCATGCGGAACCCTTGCGCAACATAGAGGATACGCTCAGCGTTTGGACGACGGATTTCGTGCTTAACAAATTCTAAATCACCGTCTATCGGGTCAAATCCGCTCAGACCTGTTTCGAGGGAGCAAAGTGCTTTTTGGACAGACTCTTTGAAAGTACGGCCGATGGCCATGGCTTCTCCTACCGATTTCATACTGGTAGTAAGCGTTGACTCCGCTTCAGGGAATTTTTCAAATGTGAAACGGGGAACTTTGGTGACGATGTAGTCAATAACCGGTTCAAAACTCGCAGGCGTTCCGGTAATGTCGTTGGTAAGTTCATCGAGGGTAAATCCAACTGCAAGCATGGTAGCGATTTTGGCAATTGGATAACCGGTCGCTTTGGATGCCAGTGCGGATGAACGGGAAACACGCGGATTCATCTCGATAACGATCATACGTCCCGTTTTTGGATCAACCGAGAATTGCACGTTCGATCCGCCGGTGTCTACTCCTACTTCACGCAAAATGGCAAATGAGGCGTCACGCATACGCTGATATTCTTTGTCGGTGAGGGTGAGGGCAGGGGCTACGGTGATGGAATCACCTGTATGAACGCCCATAGGGTCAAAGTTTTCAATGGAACAAACAATGATACAGTTATCGTTACGGTCACGTATAACTTCCATTTCGTATTCTTTCCATCCAAGGAGGGATTCTTCGATCAAAATCTCAGTAACGGGGCTTTCGTCTAAGCCTCTTTGTGCGAGTAATTTGAACTCATCAATGTTATAAGCAACACCGCTTCCTCCACCTGCAAGGGTGTAAGATGCTCGGATTATGAGTGGAAAACCTATCGTATTGGCAGCATTAAGAGCTTCGTCCATATTGTACGCATATTGGGAAATTGGAAGATCCATTCCAATTTTGATCATGCACTCTTTGAAGGCTTGTCGGTCTTCCCCTTTTTTAATGGCAGAAGGACTTGCACCCAAAAATTCAACACCCTCCAACATTCCTGCTTCATGCATTAACATAGCGGCATTGAGTGCTGTTTGCCCTCCCATTGTCGGCAGGATGGCATCAACGTTTTCTTGTTTAATAATTTGAGCAATAATTTCAGGTTTGATTGGTTCGATATAGGTGCGATCGGCAAACTCAGGATCGGTCATAATAGTAGCTGGATTGGAGTTGATCAAAACAACGCGATAGCCTAACTCTTTAAGCGTTTTTACGGCTTGCGTTCCAGAGTAGTCAAATTCGCACGCCTGACCGATGACAATCGGGCCTGATCCGATAAGGAGTATGGTTTTGATGTCGTCGCGTTTTGGCATTAGTGTCCCTCATAATCAATAAATTTGCTAATTATAGGGCAAAAGCACTTAAAATCGGATTATTGAGGGCTATCTCACTTTGGTTATAATGTGAAAATAAGCAGGTTTTTTGGAGTAAAAATAGGGTTCCAATACGGCACTTTGGTAACCGCTTGCCCGTGACATGGAAATGACTTTTCCTACCTGTAATCCGGAGAGAAAGATTTGGTCCAAGCCTGATGTAGTCACTTCATCTCCAATGGCAATGGGAACCCATGTAGGTATAAAATCGACGATTAAATGACGTTCATTATTTCCGCGAACAATACCCGGTGCCATCGAGCTTCCAATCGAGACGGCATACGTGCATTTTACATCACCGTTGAGCAATGCCATTGGGCGATTATTACTTGAGACTACTATGCCTGCTGCATATCCGCGGTATAAAAGTCCATACACCTGCTTAGGGTTAAAGTGATCCATTTCTAGCCACAGTTTATGAGGGTCACCCATGCGAACATAGGAAATTGTACGTACTAGACCAAGTGCGGGAAGCGTTTTAATTGAACTGTTTTGCTCTCGCATTATATTGTTGTATTCATCTGCTACTTGATGCATGGTTAAGAGCTCACGTTCATAATAACGATTTTCACGCTGCAGTTTTATGATGGTGTTTTTTTGATCAACATGTTCAATGACAGATTGATTAAATCTCTGAATCTGATCAAGATAGGAAGTCTTAATCGTTTGCGACAGTTTTAGAAAAGGGGACTGAAGAAAAGGGCTGAAATAAAGAGCTCCGCTCACGCATCCTATAAAGAAAAGTGTGAGCCAAAGGCGCTGTTTATTCATTATCAAAAAGTTCGTGAAGCTGATCTATCTCTTCCAATGCACGTCCGGTTCCACGAGCAACACATAGCAATGGTTCATCTGCTACGTACACAGGGATTTTAATGGTTTCTGAGAGGAACTTGTCCAGCTGACGGATCAATGCTCCACCACCTGTCAGGATAACTCCATTGTTAACAATATCACCCGCAAGGTCAGGTGGCATATTCTCGAGTACATCACGAACAGCTTCTAATATCTCTTTGAGAGGATCACGCATCGCTTCACGGGCATCTTCACTACTGAGTTCAAGTGACGTTAAGAGACCTTCAACCTGGTCACGACCGTTGACGATCATCTTGAGCTCTTGTGCCAATGGCATTGCTGTACCAATATTGATCTTGATGTCCTCAGCGATACGCTCACCGATGAGAAGATTGTATTTACGCTTTACATAGTCCATGATAGCACGGTCGATTTTATCACCTGCTACACGGATAGAGCGGCATAATACTAAACCGCCCAAAGAGATAACACCGATTTCAGTAGTTCCCCCTCCGATATCGACAATGATATTACCTTTAGGTTCACGAATATCAATGCCTGCACCAATAGCAGCGGCCATTGGCTCATCAATAAGATACACTTCACGGGCACCCGCACTCATCGCGGATTCACGAACTGCTTTACGCTCGACTTGGGTAAGCCCATAAGGGATACAGATAATGATACGAGGAGAGATCAGGCTGCTACGTCCGTGCGCTTTTTCAATGAATTTGCGAATCATTTTTTCTGTCATATCGAAGTCAGCGATGACACCATCTTTCATTGGACGGATTGCTTTAATATTTCCAGGAGTTTTCCCTACCATCTCCTTGGCCTCACGGCCTACGGCAAGAACTCTTTGATGACCATTCTTTTCTGTTTTGACAGCAACTACAGAGGGCTCATTAATAACAATACCTTTGCCTTTAACAATGACAAGAGTATTTGCGGTCCCCAAGTCGATGGAGAGATCATTGGAGAACATACCGATAAATTTATTAAATAACATTTTTGTGTCCTATGCGCTTTTTTTAGTAGTTTTTTTGATGTATACGGGCTTGATTCTCTCTTCTACCACTTCTTTGGTAATGAGGACCTCATATCCCGGGTATTCAGGAAGCTCGTACATGATGTCTCCCATGATCTCTTCCAAAATAGCACGTAATCCACGTGCTCCTGTTTTACGAGCCAATGCTTTTGCTCCGATTGCACTGAGTGCTTCTTTTTCAAAGGTGAGTTCAACATCATCAATGGCAAAAAGTTTAGTGTATTGTTTGATCAATGAGTTTTTAGGTTCTGTAAGAATACGAACCATCTCTTCTTCACTTATTTTATTCAGTGAAGCGATGATCGGTAGACGCCCGATAAGTTCAGGGATGAGTCCGTAGTTAACGAGATCATCAGGTTCAACATTTTCAAAACTGTCGTCAATTTCGGTAGTTGAGCGCTTGTCATGACCAAAGCCCATAATATTATTGCCGCGTTTACGTTCTAATATCTGACCCAATCCATCAAACGCACCGCCGCAGATAAAGAGAATACCTGAGGTGTCGATTTGAATGAAGTCTTGATTAGGGTGTTTTCGTCCACCCTTTGGAGGGATATTGACAATCGCCCCTTCGATGATTTTTAGAAGCGCTTGCTGTACACCTTCGCCTGAGACGTCACGGGTGATGGAGCGGTTTTCGCTCATGCGCGAAATTTTATCAATCTCATCGATAAAGACGATTCCCTGCTGTGCCCGCTCAATATCACCATCGGCTGCTTGCAGAAGTTTGGTCAAAATGTTTTCAACGTCTTCTCCTACGTATCCAGCTTCCGTAAGGCTTGTGGCATCGGCAATAGCAATTGGAACATTAAGGACACGGGCGATGGTTTGTGCCATAAGTGTTTTTCCGCTTCCGGTTGGTCCGATAAGAAGAACATTAGATTTGGCAATTTCAGTCTCATCATCCACCAAATGACGTTTAAAGATACGCTTGTAATGATTGTAGACAGCTACTGATAAGAGTTTACGTGCACGCTCTTGACCAATGATGTATTGTCCTAAAAAGAGGTTGAGCTCTTTTGGGGTGAGCAATTCGGTTGCTGTAATTTCGGAAGTTTCAGGTGTGTTAGCATCACTGTCTCCAAACATGATCTTGTAGGCTGAGAATACACAGTTTTTACAAATATAGACAGCTGTTCCTGCAATGAGCGGGTTATGTTCACTCTCTTGGGCTTCACAAAAACTGCAATGGCGATGAATCATCCTTGAATCCTTTCGTAGGGAATACCCCGTTTGGTGTTGATTATAAAGGTACACATAGTTTTGACATACTCACTGGAAGTGCTACTTAAAAGCTCAGAAGCGACTTCTTGAAGCGGTTTACCTGATTCAAATAATTCACGGTAGGCATTTCGAAGGGCATCGATGTCTTCACGCTCAACATGACGGCGAAGACCATTGAGATTTAGACCTCGCAATACGGCACGGTTCCCCTCTACCAGACAATATGGGGGTACGTCTTGAGAGAGAGCTGAAGCGCCTGCAACCATCGCGTAGTCTCCTATTTTTACAAATTGATGAACCGGGGTCATACCGCCGATAACAGCATGATTTCCCATCTCTACATGTCCTGCCAAGGTCGCTGCATTGGCTAAAATACAGTGGTCCCCAATAATAACGTCATGCCCTAAATGGACATAACCCATAAATAAATTATGAGATCCAACGACGGTTTTTCCACCACCGCCCGCAGTACCGGGATTAAAGAGGGTGAACTCACGGATCGTGTTATGGTCGCCGATGATCAGCTCTACTTCTTCTCCTGCATATTTTAGGTCTTGAGGAATCGATCCTAAAACGGCATGGGAAAAAATGGTGTTATTTTCGCCGATCGTTGTGTTGCCGTAGATGCATGCACCCTGAGCGATTTTTGTCCCTTTGCCTATTTTGGACTTGCCTGAGATGAAACAAAAGGCTCCGATTTCAACATTATCGGCAATCATAGCACCTTCTTCAATAATGGCGTGAGGAGAGATTAAGCTCATTGTGACCTACTTGTCTACGATCATGGCTTTGAGTTCGGCTTCAGAGACGAGTGCATCATCTACGTAGGCTTTACCTTCGAGTACCCAGATTGAACCTTTGTGCTTGATTACTTTCATACGGTATTCAAGGCGATCTCCCGGACGGACAGGTGCGCGAAATTTCGCGCCGTCAATGCTCATGAAATAAACTACCTTTTGAGCTGCCTCTTCTTCGGTCATGTCCATGCTTTGAAATGCGAGAATTCCACCTGCTTGTGCCATCCCCTCTAGAATCATAACACCCGGATAAATCGGGTGACCTGGAAAGTGCCCTTCGAATATTTGCTCACCAATGGTGACATTTTTAAACCCAATAAGGGATTCATTTGGAGTGAGATCTGTCACTCTATCGACGAGGAGAAATGGAAAACGGTGAGGCAAAATTTTTTGTATTTGAATAACATCTATCATTTGTAATAGTACCTTAGTGAATTAAGTCGCCCAATTTTATCGTAAAAACGGTTAATTGATAATTATAAGTTTTTAAGCGTATGTTTGACTAGCAGGTCAGCTACTTCAAAACTTGCATCCACGAATTTCAATTCAGGCAGGTCTCTCATACTTTTTCGCTCTTCAGCACTGTCGATTTTGATAATAATATTGGCTTTTTTATCATAATTTAGCACGGCTTCACTGATGAGACGCCTATTTTGCTCACTGCTCATCGTGACAATGATTGCTTTTGCCTCTTTGACCATTAAGGACTCCAAAACGGGGAGTTTGTTCAAGTGACCGAAGTAGGCCATGTAACCGAGTTTTCTTGCATGCAAAACATGTTTAAGGTTATCGGAGATGATGATAAAGTTTGCCCCTTTGGCTTGCAAAGAGGCGGCGACAATCTTTCCAAGCATCGCAAATCCCGCGACGATAATATGATCTTTACGCTCGATGGGGGTAATGACGTCCGACTCATAAAACTCTTTCTCAAAATAGGAGGAGAGTTTATAAATATTCCCGACAATAAACGGGGTGAGGATCATGGATATGACGCTCACGAGGATCAAGAAACTTGCCATCTCTTCGCTAATCAGTTTTTGCGCCCCTGCAAGGGCAAAAACGGCAAAGGAAAACTCCCCGATCTGTGCAAGGGAAAGCGCCGTTTTGGCTGAGGTGTTTTTATCGGAATTGCGTCGGATGATGGCATAGATAACCACCGCTTTAAAGAGCATGGCAAAGAGAAAAACAAAGGTGATAATGTGGATGTTTTCCAAAAAGTAGAGCATATTGATCTTCGTCCCCACGCCGAAGAAAAAAGCACCTAAAAGGAGATCTTTATAGCTGGCAATGTCGGACTCAACTTTGACGTTAAAACGGGTATCGGCGATGATCATCCCTGCGATAAACGCCCCCAGAGAGTAGGTAAAACCCATCGTATGTGCAAGAAGCGAAGCACCGATAAGAATAGAGAATACCGAACCCAAAAAGAGCTCTTCAAGCTCGGTTTTCGCTGAAAACTGCAAAAGGGCATTGACAATCTTTTCTCCGAGTGTAAACATAAATAGCACAACAAAAACGGCTGAGATGAGGGTTTGCACAAGGACTTCCCCTAGCGAGAGGGAGTGATTGGACAAAAAGGTGATGAGGAGCAAAATAGGGATAACGGCCAAATCTTGAAAGATCAAAATCCCCATCGATTTTTGACCGTAGGGGGTGTGGATATCTTTGGACTCTTTGAGATAGGTGAGGACGATGGCGGTGGACGAGAGGGAAAACGCCAAAGAGACGATGAGCGATGTGTTGAAATCGAGATGAAAAAGATAAAAGGAGAGTAAAAAGATCACCACGACGCTGAACACGACTTGCAGTACACCGTTGGTGAGGAGGATATCTTTCATCTTTTTGATTTTCTCTAAACTCAGTTCCAGTCCGATGGTAAACATCAAAAAGACGATCCCAAACTCCCCGATTAAGTCTAACGAATCATTTTCAAGCCCATTGAATCCGAAAAGATAGCTGATGATGGTTCCTGTGGCAATATAGCCCAAGATATGAGAGACGCCGAAGCGTTTGAGGATGATGTTGAGAACCGTAGCGATGGCAATGGTTAAAAATATTGATAAGAGTAGCTTTTCCATATGGATATTATAGTGCAAGGTTCGTGCTAAGGGTGGTTAAAAAGTAGGCGAGGCGGAAAGTTTTACAAAAGAATGAGCTTTTCTCTCGTATCATCATACGTTTTTGTCTCTAAAATGAGAGTAATTTTAGCGGTTGGTATTTCATCAACAACGATGATGGCTGAGGTATTAAAAGATGTTCCTGTTAGCTGCGTTCGTAACGCTATTTCAAGCTCGGATGAAGGGGCATTGAAGATCAGTTCTTGTGTGTTTTTATAGACTGATGAGGTGAGGGTATTGAACGTTTTTAGAGTGATAAAACGGACTTCTTCACGGTTGAGAAAATGTTGATCGTTAAGTTCAAAATCAATTTTTCCTTCGGTACGTGTACGATTGATCGTTGAGTAAATGAGTGGGTAGGAAGGGATGATTTGGCTGTCTGCTTTAAGGGATGCGCGCATAAGGCGATAGTTTAAAAAGCGTTCTCGGATGATTTTATAGGGGATATTGTTATCTTCTAAATCCATACGTTTGGAATAAAGTTCAATGCGCTCTTCGATGGAGGCAGGAAGGATTTGTTTGGACAAGGGAGAGAACATCTCATCCATCAAACGGTGCTGTTGGTCGCGTTGCATGGTGAGGCCGAAAATACAGCCGCAGTAGTCCTGACGGTAGAGCTGTTCTTCTTTACTGACACGACTTTGATCATTGGTTCCGCCATTTTTACGGTAATCAAACGCGATGAATTCAACACCGTGCGAGGCATGAAAGGTATCGCCTGATTTTTTGAGTTGATCTTGGGATTTTTGGGGACTCACAAGCAGGGTAGTCGTCATAGACGTTTCACCAAGCTCCAGTGCTTTATGCGCACTTACTTCAAAACGGCGGTCAAAGCAGACTTCGCAGCGCGCACCTTTTTCAGGCTCTTTTTCGAGTCCTCGGACGGCATCCATCCAGTTTTCATAATCGTATTCGCCTTCGATGAGCTCAATCCCCAGTTTTTTACAGCTACGCGCTACGTCAAGAAGTCGGAGTTGATATTCGCTGTAGGGGTGGATATTGGGATCATAGAAGAACCCGACGAGCTTTTCATCGGGGTATTCCTGCTGCAGCTTCTCCATAAAAAAATGGGAATCAACGCTGCAGCAGATGTGGACGAGCATGGTTTAGTTTTTTTCCGCCAAAATTTCTACTTTTTCAATGACGTCGCGCATAGCGATACTGTCAAGAACTGCCATAGACTCTTTATCATCCGCTTCAATTCCGCCAAATACGGTGTGGACACCGTCAAGGTGAGGAGTTGCAGCAAAACAGATGAAGAACTGGCTTCCACCTGTGTTTGGTCCAGCATGTGCCATAGAGAGGGTCCCTTTGACATGCTTGTGTTTGTTGAGTGATGTCTCGCAAGCAATTGCCCATCCTGGACCGCCTGTACCTGTACCCGTAGGACATCCGCCTTGCGCCATGAATCCTGGAATTACGCGGTGGAAATTAAGACCGTTATAATAGCCATCGTTTACGAGTGCCGCGAAGTTTGCAACGGTATTAGGTGTCTCTTCATTGTACAGTTTGATCCAGATAACCCCTTTTGCAGTGGTCATTTTTGCCCATTGGTAGCTTGCTAACTCTTCGGCAGTTGGTGTATACGTTTTAAGTTCTTTGCGTCCGAACATGTGTTTGTCCTTGAGGGAATTTTTTGCAATTATAGTGGATAAATCTTAACCAATCGGGTGGAATGGGTTATAATAGAGCGAATTAATTTGGAAGGAGTCGTATGGAATCGTGGTTACAGCGCCGATTGTCACATATCTCTCTTCGGGAACTGAATTTTTATACAATTGTTTTTATTTTATTGCTTACCGTTGTTTTTTCATCGTTGCTGATTTATGACGAATATCAACAATTCGCTCACGATTCATACGCAGCCGCTACAAATACTGTTGGGGGGAACCATAAGCTCAAAGGGCAGTTGATTAAGGTAATGGTTGAGATTGCTACCTTGGCACTCATCATATTCGGATTTATTGTCGGCATCTCAAAAATCGTTAACAGTATGATTGCACGGGATATGGAGCGATTTTTAACATTTTTCGAGTCAGCGCATGAAAAAAAGATGTCTATCCTTGCAAATGATCTTTATTTCAATGAGTTTAAAAAGATGGCGGTGTATGCCAACGAGATGGCAGCGATGATTTATGAGCAAAAAGACTCCCTTTATACCCTCAATGTTACGCTGGAAGAAAAAGTACGTCAAAAAACGGCTGCTTTGGAGGTGAAAAATTTTGCGCTTGAAGAAGAAAAAAAGTTTTCACAAGAACTTTTGGCCTCGCAAAAACAGTTTATCCGATATGCGATTCATGAGACCAATACCCCTCTCTCTGTGATTATGACCAACATAGAACTGTACACGATGAATGAAGGGCGCAACCGCTATTTGGCCAAGATTGAAGCAGCGGTGAAAAATATCTTCAGTATTTACGATGATTTGGGATATTTGGTCAAAAAAGATCAGGTGGAATATCCCAAACGGCATATAGAAGTAGAGGAATATGTCAGCAGCAGAATCTATTTTTTTGATGAGGTTGCCCAGCATGCCGGATTGTCTTTTGAATTCATCAGCGAATGTTCTGGATGTGTCATTGAATTTAATGAAACGAAGCTGCAGCGCATCATTGACAACAATCTGACCAATGCGATCAAATACACGCAACCGGGTGAAACGATTCGCGTTTGGCTGGTTGCAGAGGCTGATGCAATACGTTTCTCGGTAGAAAGCCGATCCCAGCGGATACTGGATACCGATAAAATTTTTGAAGCGTATTATCGGGAGCGGAAAAAAACCGACGGATTCGGGTTGGGATTGAATCTGGTTAAATCGATTTGTGACGAGGAGGGGGTGCACATCGCGATCACGTCGGATGACGCAATGACCCGTTTTGAGTACTGGTTTGCAAAAGGGGTGTCATGAAAATATTGCTGTTGGAAGATGAAAAGATGCTCAGTGACGCGATTTGCGAATATCTGTTGGGGCTAGGGCACTGCGTCGTTGCCTCGTATGATGGAGAAGATGCGAGGGAACGGATCAAAGGGGAAAGCTTTGATTTGCTTCTTTTGGACATTAATGTGCCAAAGCTTGATGGTTTGGATCTTCTCGAACAGCTTCACATCCTTAAAATCCGTCCACCCGTCATTTACATCAGCGCCTTGGTCGATATTGAGGGGATTAGCCGTGCCTATGATTTGGGGTGTTACGACTATCTCAAAAAACCGTTTCATCTCAAAGAACTCTCTCTTAGGATTGCGAAAGTGATGCAGGGGAATCAGCTTCCTCAAACCCATCTTCGCCTTTCTAAAAGTTACAGTTATGATGCCCAACATTCAACCTTGCTGTGTGAGAATGAAATCCATTCTCTGACCAAACGGCAATCGCAGATCATTGATCTTTTGGCCCGTAATCGAGGCAGGGTGGTTGATTTTGAACAATTTCGCGAGTATGTCTGGGATGAAGAGTATGTCGATAACGCAACCATCCGTGCCGAAGTAAGCCGCCTGAAAAAAAGCCTTAAAGAGGATTTCATCCAAAATATTCGTGCGATGGGTTACATGATCGATATACCCAAGATGTATTAGTGTTACTTATCTACTCATGTGTTTTTTTCTCTCCTTAATAGCGGCGCTTAATGTTACCAATTTAGCAATTGCTACGTTCGTGCTACGTTTGCTCCTTATGATGGTAGTGTGAAAAACTTGTAAGGAGTTAGCATGAGAGGTACGATATCGCTTTTCACAGCGGCTTTGGCAGTTAATGCTTTTGCAGCTGATGATTTGGCCAGTCTGTTTAATAATGGAAAAGTAAGCGGTCAGCTCCGCGAATTTTCCATTAGTCGTGATTATAACGGAGCGAGTGATTACACTCGAAGAGCAAACGCTATCGGCGGTTATGTGAAATATGAAACCGGTGTGTGGAACGGTTTGAGTTTAGGTGCGGCAGCGTATACGACAATCGGATTTGATTTGGGTGCTCGTTCTGATTTGAACGCGGTTGACCCTACGTTATTGAGTAAAAATAATGAAAATGATTTTTATCTTGGTGAAGCCTATTTGCAATATAAAAATGGGAATACCACCTTTAAAGGGGGACGCCAAAAATTAGATACTCCAATGGCCGGAAGTGATGATGCCCGTATGCTTCCAAACCTTTTTGAAGCATATGTGTTAAGTAATACGGACGTTAAAGATACGACGTTGATCGCAGCACATGTAACGAAATTTTCTCAGGGGACGTTTGGCCGGGTTTACAATGCGGCTGCGAGTACCAGCGATGCGCTTTTGAGTGTAACATCGGGCTATTCATTGGTTGATTCACGTAATCAGACCGGTGATTTTGTCAATATGGGAAAATATGCGATTGGTGAAAGTAATGGTGGAGTGAGTGTTGCTGCAGCCATCTATTCAGGCATTCCTGGCTTAAAATTACAGCTGTGGGATTATTATGCACATGATATTCTCAATGCGATCTATGCAGAAGCTAACTATGGCTGGACCTATACAAACGGGTTAGCTCCGTATGCAGCGGCACAGTATATTAAAGAAGACAATATTGGCAGCAACTATGCCGGTAACGTAAACAGCGATTTTGTCGCTGGGAAAATAGGTGTTAAAGTTGCTAATTTTGATCTTTACACAGCTGTATCGCACAATAGCAAAGATGCAAACGCAGCAGTCAATGGAGGGACGATCTCACCATGGGGAGGGATGAGTGCATATACGCAGGGGATGGTAACACGTCATCAGTTTATGGCAGGAACCGACGCGTTTAAAGTTGCGGGAAGCTATGACTGGAAAAACTTTGAAATTAATCTTAATACGGGTCTTTATTATACACAGTACAATATGGACGGTTTGAACGGATATTCAACAGCAGGGTATGAATGGACTGCAAGTGAATCCGGTTTTGATGTCATTTATAATTCACAAACAATCAAAAATTTGCAATTGCGTCTACGTGGAAATTATACACGTGATTTTAAGCAAACAGCAACAACGCATACCGATTGGGATGAATACCGTTTTATCGCTAATTACAACTTTTAAAGGAGCTTTATTATGAAACAAGAACTCGTCAATCGGATCAAAAATGATCCTGATTATCTTCAGCTCGTTAGTGAACGCAGCCGTTTCGCATGGATATTGACCCTTGTGATGCTCGTGATCTATTTTGGATTTGTATTAATCATCGCATTTGATCCTGCGTTTTTGGGGACACCGCTTTTTAAGGGTTCCGTAACGACTATCGGTATTCCTATCGGAGTTGGGGTGATACTCAGTGCTTTTATCCTCACGGGGATTTACGTACAACGTGCAAACGGCAGGTTTGATGAACTCACTCGCCGTATCAAAGAAAAAGTAAAGGGAGAGTAATGAAACCGATCATCTTTTTGCTCCTTGCATCCGCGGGTATTTATGCCGGTGAAGCATTATCGGGAGCCGTTGAAAAACAGCCGTTGAACATGTCTGCGATTATCATGTTTTTGATCTTTGTCGGCGCGACATTGGGGATCACCTATTGGGCGGCAAAACGAACCAAAACAGCCAAAGACTTTTACACCGCAGGCGGTGGAATTACCGGTTTTCAAAACGGTATGGCGATTGCGGGAGATTATATGTCTGCGGCATCGTTTTTGGGGATTTCAGCACTCGTATATGCCAAAGGGTATGACGGTCTGATCTATTCGATCGGATTTTTGGTCGGTTGGCCGATCATTTTATTTATGGTGGCGGAGCGTCTGCGTAATCTTGGAAAATACACGTTTGCCGATGTAGCTTCGTACCGTTTACAGCAAACACAGATTCGTACATTGGCAGCCTTTGGCTCTATCGCTACGGTTATTTTGTATCTGATTGCTCAAATGGTGGGTGCGGGTAAGCTGATCCAGCTTCTGTTCGGGCTTGATTATGAGATAGCGGTTATTATGGTCGGTGTTTTGATGATTTTGTATGTGACGTTTGGCGGTATGTTGGCGACGACATGGGTACAGATTATCAAAGCGTTTTTGTTACTCTCGGGGGCAACGTTTATGGCGATTGCAGTTATGGCACATTATGATTTTAACTTTGAGTCGTTATTTGCTACCGCCGTTAGTATGAAAGATGTAACCATCATGGCTCCTGGGGCTTTGATTAGTGACCCGATATCAGCACTCTCGTTAGGGATCGCATTGATGTTCGGTACGGCGGGATTACCGCATATCTTGATGCGCTTTTTCACCGTAAGTGATGCCAAAGAGGCACGTAAATCTGTTTTTTACGCGACAGGATTCATCGGTTACTTTTATATCTTGACCTTCATCATCGGATTCGGTGCGATTGTCATGGTGTTCAATAATCCTCAGTATCTCGACCTTGCAAAACAAGCAGTTGATGGAGGTAAGCCGATTCTTGGCGGCGATAACATGGCGGCAATTCACCTTTCACATGCGGTAGGGGGCGATTTCTTCCTTGGATTTATCTCAGCGGTAGCATTTGCAACGATCCTTGCGGTTGTTTCAGGCCTTACCCTCGCAGGGGCCTCGGCGATTTCTCACGATTTGTATGCCAGCGTTATCCGTAAAGGTAAAACAGATGGATTGATGGAGATGAAAGTCTCTAAAGTAGCGACCGTTGTGTTGGGTATTATTGCGATCTTTTTGGGGATCACCTTTGAAGATCAAAACATTGCGTTCATGGTTGGACTTGCATTTGCCATTGCGGCGAGTGCAAATTTCCCGATTTTGTTCCTCTCTATGTACTGGTCGAAACTCACCACGCGCGGTGCTTTGCTGGGCGGCTCATTGGGTCTTCTAACGGCAGCGGTATTGGTGATTTTAGGACCGACCGTATGGGTAGATGTTTTAGGCAATGCGGAAGCAATCTTCCCTTATAAATATCCGGCTCTTTTCTCTGTGAGCGCAGCGTTTATCGGTATCTGGTTTTTCTCGATCACCGATAAAAGCGATACGGCAGCGCGTGAGCGTGAAGCATTCGAAGCGCAATACATTCGTTCTCAAACGGGTATTGGTGCCGAGGGCGCGGCAGAACATTGATTGAACGCCAAAGGAATTCATCCCTTTGGCTACGCTGGCCGCTAAGGCACTGAAGCTTGCCTCTTTAGAGGCAGAATTTTAGGAGTTACCTTTGAGTCTTTTTGATCAAAAAGCATTGCTAATGTCGATTCACCCTTTCGATCTGCTAAGCGAGCGGATGATCGAAAAGCTGATGACGCAGATGGACATTGCCTATTATCCTAAGGAGACGGTTTTAATCGCTCCGAGAGTTCAGGCGCAATCACTTTGTATTATTATCAAAGGGATTGTTCATGAGACGATTGAGGATGAATTGCAAAATGTGTATACAGAGGGGGACAGCTTTGATGCTAATTCCCTGATTTATGGCAATACCCAAAGCACCTTTTGTGTTATCGAAGACCTGATTTGTTACGAGCTTCCCAAAGAGTGTTTTTTAGGGCTTCTTCAGGATGCCGAGTCGTTTCAAAACTATTACATGCAAGATTTCATTACCAAACATCAACATCTCAAAGAGCGTCACCATCAAAACGAGCTAACTCCGTTTATGCTTTCGCGCGTGGATGAAATTTATGTGCATGCTCCCTGTATCGTCAAGGCATCGCAATCCATCAAAGAGTCGCTGCACCTCATGAGCGATCAAAACGCGCAGGTGATATTGGTCAATGATGAAAAGCGTATGGGGATCGTGACCGATACCAACTTGCGCCAACGCGTCCTTTTAACCGATAAAAGCACGGATGATGCTATCGGCGAAATCGCAACCTACGGACTCATTACGATTGAGAAGAGTGATTTTTTATTCAATGCCCTTCTGCTTTTCACCAAACACGGTGTTAAACGACTCGTGGTTGTTGAGGAGGATAAAGTTGTCGGGATTTTAGAACAGCTTGATCTTCTCAGCCATTTTGCAAATCATACTCATTTGATCGCGGCTTCCATTGAGCGTGCTTCCAGTATCGAAGAACTCGAAACCACACAGCGTTCGCTTACCTATCTTGTCCGCTCCCTCACTTCCAAAGGGGTACGAGTGCGATACGTTTCCAAATTGGTGAGTGAACTCAATGCCAAGGTGTACGCAAAAGTGTTTGAGATGGTTTTGCCTTCTGCTATGCAAGAGCGCTGTGCTTTGATCGTGATGGGGAGCGAGGGGAGAGGTGAGCAGATATTACGTACCGATCAGGACAATGCATTGATTATTCGTGATGGTGAAAATGAAGAGGACTTTGAACCCTATATGATGCAGGTCAATAGCTATCTGATTCGATTGGGATTTCCAAAATGCAGTGGCGATGTGATGGTGAGTAACCCCTATTGGCGGCAAAACGTTTCAAGCTACAAAGGGATGATTCATGAGTGGATGAAAACGTTTAACGAAGATGTGCTTCGGTCGCTTTCGATTTTTGCTGATGCGCAGTGTGTGGCAGGTGATAATACATTGCTGGATGAGTGTCGTAATTATCTGAGAGAACGTTTTGAAGGACGCAGCGATATGCTGGCCCATTTGGCAAAAGCAGCATTGGCTTTTGAGACGCCGTTGAGCCTTTTTTCTGGTTTTGTACTGGGACATGCAGAGCATGAAAGAGAACTGGATATCAAAAAGGGAGGGATATTCGCGATTGTCCATGGAATACGGATTTTGGCATTGGAATACAAAATTGTTTCTACCAATACAACGCAGCGAATCAAAGAACTCAATAACGTTGGAGTGTTCGATAAAGATTTTGCCAGTGAGCTGATCGAGGCGTACGATACGCTTTTGAGTATTCGGTTGCGCGCGATGCTTTCTCAAAACGCCCTTGGCGAAGAGCAAAACTATGTCAACCCGAAGCTTTTTAGTAAAACCGATCGAGATTTGCTTAAAGATGCTTTTAAAATCGTTAATACGTTTAAAAAATTTCTGATTTACCACTTTCATCTTGAAATGGTTGTCTAATGTTTGACTCCCTTAAGCGCCGATGGAATCGCAGGGTGCTCAAAGATCCGAGCTACGCATGGCTGCTTGAAGCGTATAATGGGGATGAAGTCGTCGTATTCGATACAGAAACGACGGGATTGGATACAAAAACCGATGCCGTTTTGAGTATTGGAGCGGTTAAGATCAGAGGGGGTAAAATCTTGACATCTCAGAGTTTTGAGATTTTTTTAAAACCTTCCTATGAAATCAGTGTGGAGAGTATCAAAATTCACCATATACGTCCGTGTGATTTAAAACAGGCTTATGAGCCATTGGAGGGGGTAAAAAAGTTTTTGGAATTCATTGGAAATCGTCCGCTGGTAGGGTATTACCTTGAGTTTGACGTTGCGATGATAAACCGTATGATCAAGCCGTGGTTAGGGATCAATTTGCCCAATGCGCAAACGGAGATTTCTGGATTATATTTTGATAAAAAAATTGCTTTGATTCCGCAAGGAAACATTGATTTACGCTTTGATACAATCCTGTCCGATTTGAATATCCCGAGGATGGGTCAGCACAACGCACTCAACGATGCCATCATGACCGCAATGGTCTATCTAAAATTGAAACAACCATTTAAATTACACTAAGGAACATGAATTATGAGCGAAGTAAAAAAACCTGTTTTTCAGCCAAACCCTGAGTTTGCAGCGCAAGCGCGCATTAAAAGTATGAGTGAATATCATGAGTTGCAAAAAATGGCTCATGATGATTATGAAGGGTTTTGGGGAAAATTTGCCAATGAAAAGATCGATTGGTTTAAACCCTATACGCAGGTACTCGATGAGAGCGATGCCCCTTTTTACAAGTGGTTTGTTAATGGTAAGCTCAATGTTGCGCACCAATGTATCGACCGTCATTTGGCAACGCGTAAAAACAAAGCGGCGATCATTTTTGAAGGTGATCGCGGAGATAAGCAAATCATTACCTATCTTGAGCTTTATTACAATGTTAATAAATTTGCGAATCTTCTTAAAAATGAGTTTCATGTCAAAAAAGGGGATCGTGTTGTTATCTACATGCCGATGATTCCTGAAGCTGCGTACGCGATGTTGGCATGTGCCCGTATCGGTGCGATTCACTCGATCGTATTCGGAGGATTTTCTGCTGAAGCGCTCAAAGACAGAATCGAAGATGCGGATGCAAAAGTAGTGATTACAGCAGATGGCGCATTTAGAAAAGACAAGCCTTATATGCTAAAAAACGTTGTCGATGAAGCGATTGATGGGAAGTCACCGGTAGAAAAAGTCTTGGTTGTTGAGCGAAATAACGAAGACATTACATGGGTGGCAGGACGTGATTACTCGTACAACGAACTCATAAAAAATCAGTCAAGTAAATGTGAAGCAGAAGTGATGGATGCAGAAGATCCTCTTTTCTTGCTTTATACATCAGGTTCAACGGGCAAACCAAAAGGGGTACAGCACAACAGTGCGGGTTATATCCTCTGGGCGCAAATGACGATGGAGTGGGTTTTCGATGTCAAAGAAAACGATACCTACTGGTGTACAGCAGACGTCGGCTGGATTACCGGACATACCTATATCGTATACGGTCCTCTTGCTATGGGGGCTACTACCGTGATGTTTGAGGGTGTACCGACCTATCCTGATGCAGGACGTCCGTGGAAAATGGTTGAAGAGTATAAAATCAACCAATTCTACACTGCTCCGACCGCAATCCGTGTATTGCACAAAATGGGTGAAGATGAGCCCGCTAAATACGATCTCTCCTCTCTAAAAGTCTTGGGTACGGTTGGTGAGCCGATCGACCCTCCGGCATGGAAATGGTACTATGAGGCAGTCGGCGGAAGTAAATGTGCGATTGTTGATACCTACTGGCAAACGGAGACGGGCGGTCACATCATTTCTCCGCTTCCTGGTGCTACACCAATTAAACCGGGATGTGCGACGTTTGCCCTCCCTGGGATTATTGCAGAGATTCTTGATCCGCAAACAGGCGAGAAAGTGGAAGTAGGCGAGGGCGGTTATATGTGTATCACACGTCCATGGCCTTCTATGATTCGTGGTATTTGGGGTGATCCTGAGCGTTTTGTAAAATCCTATTTCGGTGATGTCAAAAAAGAGGGTAAGGCGGTATACTTTACAGGTGATGGCGCAAACTATGATGAGGACGGATACATTACGATCACGGGTCGTACCGATGATGTTATCAACGTATCCGGTCACCGTATGGGAACCGCTGAAGTAGAAGCCGCTTGTAAAAAGCACCCTAACGTCGCGGAAGTAGCTGTTGTCGGTAAACCGCACGAACTCAAAGGCGAGGGGATCTTTGCCTACATCGTTCTCAAAAGCGATGACACTGTGGCAGAAGAGATGGAGATGGTCAAAGAGATCAACAAAGTGATCATGAAAGAGATCGGTAATATTGCGGTTTGTGATGATATCGTTTTCGTTCCCGGATTACCAAAAACACGCTCTGGTAAAATTATGCGTAGAATCTTGCGTTCAATTGCTAAGGGTGAAGCGATCACTCAGGATATTTCGACTCTCGAAGATCCGAGCATCGTCGCAACCATCGCGGCGAAAGTTAAAGGGTAAGTCCCTTCCTATTCCCCTGATGGGGAATCAATACAACTGCAAATTTTCCAACCATGCGTTATACTTATGCCTAAACTTTAGAATAATGGATTTTTATGAGATATAAAATTGGACGACTTCAGAACAGCATTTCGACACTTGAACTGAAAGAGAGAAGTCTGTATCAAAACACGTTAATCTTGGGGGAAGAGGGTTCAGGAAAAACCCATTTGGCGAATAAAATTCGTCATTATGTGATGGCAAACGGCATTCCTACTCTTTATCTGGATTTTTCAAACCCATCCATCGAAAAAATCGAAGAGAAATTCAAGGACTCAGATACGTTCTTTTATCTTCGTTTTGAGGAGAGCGACGAATTTGAAGCCTCTTTAGATAAGGCAATTGCGGAGCGTCGTAACATTTATATGGCGGCTAACCCTTCGTATTTTGCAAGTAAGCGGAATGTAAAAAGCAAGCTTTCCCGTATGATTCAAAAGCACGACTTATTGGAAAATTATTACTACTTTTTTCATGAAATCGAGAGTTTGAATGGATTTTATACAAAATTTGAAGATTTTATTTATTATATTTTCGATCTTGTTAATATGAAGAAATACGGATTTACTTTTCTCGCACAGCCAAATGAAATCTTTGAAGATTCACGTATCAAGCTCCTTTTCACATTTCTTTATTTGGGGCGTTGTTCAAATGCGCACTATTACAATACGTCGGTCTTGCGAAGTTTGAAAACGAACACCTTTTATTATCAGTATCGTATGGACAACCGCTCGCTGTTGTTTAATCAGATACAAAGTGATATTGCCATAATTGATGCCTAAGGGTTCGGCTTGAACCCCTTATTTGCGTGGATGGTTTTTTCCATGATGATGTGGGGGGCAGGTTGGCCTGTACTTAAAATTCTATCTGAAAGTGTTTCATGGGAAGTGGCGACTTTCTGGCGATTAGCACTTATGTCTATCGCTTTTATTCCCGTATTGTGGTGGAATAAAAAGCCTTTGCGTTTAAATAGATCGGCATGGATTTCGGTTAGCGCAAGCGGTTTGTTGTATACATTGTTTATGGTACTTTCCTTTTTAGGGGTCCAAGTTGCCACTGCGGGAGCAGGGGGGATGATCATTACGACATTAAGTCCGGTACTCACCGTCGTCATCACCATTATTTTTATCGGTTTTCGCCCCTCAAAGCAGCACATTTTTGGATTAGCTCTGGGTTTGATCGGCGGTACTATCATGGTTGAGTTGTGGGATGGAAAAATTTTGACGCATCTGGGTAATCTTATTTTTATGCTTGCAGCATTGACATGGAGCATTTTAAGTGTACTGGCCTCACGCAGGCACCTTGATCCCATCCAGTATACTTTTGTTTTGGGATTGGTTGCGACAGTCTTTATGTTCTTTGTGGCGTATGGACATGGGATACTCTGTGTGTTTGATCAGGGAATCCGCTTTTGGAGTGCTTTGTTATTTTTGGCCATTATGACGCAGACCGTGGCTTCGACGATCTATTTTGTGGCTTCAGGGAAGATGGGAGCTGGAAATGCAAGTTCATTTATGCTTTTAGTGCCTGTATTTGCCCTGCTAAGCAGTTATGTACTATTAGGGGAGATTCCTTCGATTTCACTTGTTGTTGGCGGCGCTATGAGCATAGCAGCCGTTTATTGGATCAATCATACCAAAACGGCGTAAGAGAAGAGACGCTTAATCCCGATTAGCCTCTACGACCATTTTTTCTAATAATTCAAACATCAATGTACTGTTTTGCTCCATTAATTGCATATTCTTCACAATTGAATCTTTGGTTTTGATATTTTTGCAATCTTTTCGCGATACGCATTCAACAGTTTCGGTAATGAGACTATGGATAGCCTTGTGCGGAGCTTCTAGCATTTTATAGGCTTGCGTATTGGAAAATATCTCTTTTCCTTCTCCCTCGTAGTACCATTTGTTCATGCGGCAATGCTTATGGTCAGTTGCAGAAGTGCTATGTTCCTCATTTTGATGGATGATTGTAGAATAAGTATCATGTTTGTAAATAATATGATCCACTTTAATCAGTGCAGCAAAGAGTGAGTCATTGATGTATTTGGCGGCTTTCGCTGAACCGTATGCCGTATTGGAAAAGTTGTCTAATACATTTTCGAACTCATTAACCTCTGTTCGCGATCTCTGCGCAATATCGCTGATTGCTTCCGAATTTTCTTGGATACCGTTGGCCTCTTGTTGTAAAGAATTTAAGGTAATGGAAATCTCTTGAGTCGCTTTTTGGGTACGCTCTGCGAGTTTTCGTACTTCGTCGGCGACGACAGCAAATCCTCGACCATGTTCCCCTGCGCGTGCAGCTTCGATTGCGGCATTGAGTGCAAGGAGGTTCGTTTGATCGGCGATATCTTTGATCAGATTGGCAACGGTACTAATATCGTTTGTGCGTTGGCTGAGAGAGGCTATGGCTTCGCTTGAATTGGAAATCAATTCAATGAGATTCTCCAAATTAGAGACGATACTTGTGACACTGGATTGACTCTTTGTGACCTCTTGTGCTGTTTTTGAGGAGGAACCATTGATTTCTTTTGAGAGATCGCAGTTTTTCTGAATATCATTTTGAATAGTGGCCAAAGAGGTTGATATTCCACCGCTCGTTTGTTCAAATGTATGGGCCAGTTCGCTGCTCATTTTCCCTTTGAAGGATAAGGCGATATCATCAATAGCATGATTGAAAACGATACCTATTTTTGAAAAGTCCCCTTTGTATCCTTCTTTGAAAAGAATTCGATGTAATTTCCCCTGATTAGCGGCATCGAGAGAACCGTGAATATCTCGCATCATTTGCTCTGTTTGATCTAGGAGATCATTGATACTCCATGCAATTCCCTGGAAAATATGGGTATCTTCGACATGGGTGATCCTCTCTGAGAGGTTTCCATTGGATGCTTTGAGTAAAACATCACGTATCTGGCGAACGAGAATGTCATTAAAAATTTTTTCACATGGCGCATCATCTTGGGGGATTAATATCCCTGCAATTCCGGCTACCAATAGGATAACAGCGGGTACAAATGTATCTTGACTCATCAAATACAAAGCTATTCCAATGGTAAGTGCGAGGTAATAAAGATTCTTTTTATTGCTGAAGAGAGAGGACGAATTCGTCATACGTAATTCCTTTATCATTTAATACGGTGTTTAGTAGATTGAGAGACGCATCCATGCCGCCTGTTCGTTCTGCTGCTAGGAGCTGTGCATATATTCCAGGGATGACATCGAGCGCCTTTTGGCTTGGTTTTCGTCGTACGGAGTGAAAATCACGAATACTGCCATTGGTATTGAGTGTTGCGGTCACATTTGCAAAGACCCAATAATATGAGCCGTCTTTTGCTAAATTTTTGACGTAAGCAAAGATCTCTTCTCTGTTTTGAATACGGTCCCAGAGAAGTTTGAACACAATCTTGGGCATATCGGGATGGCGCAAGATGGAGTGAGGAGCACCTAAAAGTTCACCCTCTTCATATCCCGACATTTTGATAAAGATTCTATTGCCGTACGTTATTTTACCCCGTGCGTCTGTTTTGGAAACAATAAAATCATTTTCATTCATGATTTTTTGATTTTGATTGGGGGTGGGATGCTGCATTATTTCTCCTTTTGGTATGTTTTAATAAATGATTCAAATTGCTCAGGCGACAGAGGCTTACTGTAATAATATCCTTGTATCTCATCGCACCCTTGTTCTCGAAGGTACTTGAGCTGTGCTATGGTTTCCACCCCTTCGGCAATCGTTATAAGCCCAAGGCTACGCGCCATTTGGATGACAGCGGCTATGATGGCTTTGTCCTCAGGATCGGTACTGATGTCACGGACAAATGATTGATCGATTTTGAGTTTGTAGACTTTGAATTTTTTGAGGTAAGCCAGTGAAGAGTATCCGGTGCCAAAATCATCAATTGACATGCGGATACCACGCTCATGCAGATTGTTCATAATGCTAATTGCAGCTTGTGGATTGTGCATGGCCATACCTTCGGTAAGCTCTAGTTCAAGATATTCCGGAGGCAAGCCAACCTCTTCGAGAATATTTGTGATGAGATCAGGCAGATTCGGATGGCGAAATTGCACTGTGGATATGTTTATTGCCATAATCATTGGGGGATAACCTTTATCTATCCAATGTTTTGCTTGTAAGATTGCAGTACGCAGCACCCATTCTCCAATGGAGAGGATCATTCCGTTCTCTTCGGCAATGGGTATAAATTCACCCGGAGATACCGTACCGAATTCAGGATGTTGCCAGCGTAATAACGATTCTGTTCCGATTATTTGTAATCCTGATGCTGAAATTTGCGGCTGATAAACAACGTGCAGTTCATTGCGCTCGAGTGCTGTATGCAATGCATTGGACAATTTTAGCTTGCGCTGAGAGTTAATTTGCATCTCCTCAGTGTAGAAACAATAGGTGTTACGCCCCTCTTGTTTCGCTCGATACATCGCAGCATCGGCATTTTTAAAGAGTATTTCTATGTCGGATCCATCCGCGGGATAGAGGGCAATTCCGATGGAAGCGGTGACGGAGAGTTCATGAGCTTCCAGCAAAAATGGCTGTGCTATGGATTCCAGTATTTTTTGGGCCACTTGGGCCGCTGCATCTACGTCCGACATGGGCAGTAATAGGACAAACTCATCCCCGCCCATACGAGAAATGGTGTCTTCCTCCCGTAATAATCCTGTGAACCGTTTGGCCAGTTCTGCGAGCAAGAGATCTCCGATACTGTGGCCGAGGGTATCGTTAATATCTTTGAAATGGTCAAGATCGAGGAACATCAAAGTGAAGTTTTCCTCATTACGCTTTGCCAAACTCAGTGTATAGTGTAAATGATCGTCCATTTGCACTCGGTTAGGCAAGCCCGTGAGTGAATCAAAGTTGGCGAGATAGTTGATACGTTCTTCATTTATTTTTCGTTCACTGATATCTTCTTCGATGGCAATGTAGTGAGTTGTACGACCATCACTATCGATTACCGGAGCTATGTTGGTAGAGTGGATGTACTCTGTACCGTCTTTTCGGCGATTGGTGAGTTCTCCATGCCACGTTTCACCACGTGTGAGGTGTGCCCACATATCATCGTAAACAGCCCGAGGTGTTATCCCGGATTTAAGGAAACGCGGATTTTGGCCTATTACCTCTGATTGTGTATATCTGGTGATTTTGAGAAAAGCGGTATTAACGTATTCAATTCTTCCTTGAAAATCGGTAATAATAATAGCGTTAAAACTTTGTTCGATTGCTTGTGAAAGTTTTAATAATTCACCTTCTGATTTCTTTCGTTGTATGTCATGATCAAAATTGTTCAATGCAAAGTCGATGTCAGACGCCATTTCTAGGAGAAGTCTTTGAGCGGCTTCATCAAAAGCATTAATTTCACCGGCATAGAGGGTCAAAACACCGCATGGAACACCACCGCGGTGCAGAGGTACTGAGGCAGAGGCTCCCCATCCAAATTGCTTACCTTTATCATGCCACAGTGCAGTGGCGGAATCATGGGCAAAATCTTGGCACCAAAATGGTCGATCTTCACGGAAGGTAGTTCCCGTAGGGCCGTGTGAAGAGGGATGTGAAGCGTCTACTGAAATGTGAAGCTCACGTAGGTAATTGGCATCATCACCGGTATGAGCAGCTATTTTTAGCTCTTTGGTCTTTTCATCAACCAGCCCGATCCATGCCATCTTCATTCCACCAAATGCAACGGCATCTTTGCAGATTTGTTCGAAGAGTTCTGTCTCATTTGTACAGCGGACGATAGCTTGATTGCATTGGCTTAATGCGGCGTATAAATCGCGCATGCGATTAGCATCTTTTTGTGCTTTAGTGCGCTCAACATCGATTTGGGAAAGTTTGTTTTTGGTTTCGGATAACCACCCTAAAACACTGTTTTCCATCCCTTTGTTTATCTGAATATCAGACGATAAGTCTCCGCTTCCAATTTTGACAATGTGAGAGTGAAGCAGTTTTAATGAACCTCCCAATGTCGAATGCAATGCACGATAAACTTGCCACAGTGTCCATATCAACACCAAGCCAAAGAAAACAAAAACAATACGCATAAGATCAGCCATTTTTATTGCGGCATTAACTATCATTTGTGTCCGTTGATCCATCAGCGAATGAGCATCATTAATGGGTTTCATAATAGCGTATTTAGCTTGGTGGTATTGGCCATTGTGCAGCATTTCGAATGCTTTATGACGATTCTCATCCGTTGTCGGAGTTGTTGATTCGACAATAGCTATGGCATCGAATTCAATTTTTGTGAGCTCGTCTGAATTGCTCTTTGCTTCAGAGAGCAGAGCAAATTCTTGGGGAGTAAATCCCAGTTTCCGCATACTATCTAATAATGCAATAGAAGTTGAAGTTGCTGGATAGGGGCGTTTGTCATCGGATAATACGAGATCCCAATAAATATCTTCGTAATGAAGCGGGCGCGGTTTTACTCCATTGCGGATATCGAGAATCTCTTGGTAATGCTGTTTGTAGAGCGGATCACCGGTAAGGACATACGTACGTACCATACGGGTCAAATCATCGGAGGATTGACGAAGCTCATCCGCTATTTGATGAGATGCATAACGCTTTTCATTGGCCCTGTCGATCGCTTTTTCGGAGCGGACATAGAGCACAAAGGTAAGAGAAAAAATGATAAATACGATTACGGATCCCAATAAAGAACGATTAAAGAGAGATAAAGATTTAGCAGATGAGAACATTTAAATTCACTTGGTTTTTAAATAATAGATGTAATAACGTTGTAATTGTACCGTAAGATTGATGATATAACGGTTTGGTATAATCGTTTAAAATGGCTATAATTTCACTAATTATTTATGGGAGTCTGTGTATGGGTAGAGCGTTTGAATATCGTAAGGCAGCAAAAGAGAAGCGCTGGGGCAATATGTCCAGAATCTTCCCAAAGCTGGGCAAAATGATCACATTAGCGGCAAAAGAAGGAGGAGCTGATCCGGATATGAATCCGAAGCTTCGCTCTGCGATTTTGAGTGCTAAAACGCAAAACATGCCAAAAGACAACATAGAAGCAGCAATCAAACGTGCTTCCGGCAAAGATGCCTCAACGATTTTTGAGATGAATATCGAGGGGAAAGCTCCTCATGGTGCCTTGATTTTTGTCGAGTGTGCTACGGATAACAATGCCCGTACCGTTTCCAATATTCGCACTTGTTTTGGTCGTGCCAAGGGTGAGACGCTCAACAATGGTGCATTAGAGTTTATGTTCAGCCGAAAAGCAGTATTTCGATTTCCAAAGCCTGCGATGGATTTGGATGAACTCGAATTTGCGCTTATCGATGCGGGAATCGAGAGCATCGAAGAAGAAGAAGGTGAAGTGAGCGTGTACGGCGACTACACCGCATTTGGCGCTTTGTCGGTAGAACTGGAAAAAATGGGAATTACCCCTGACAGTGCCGCGCTAGAGCGTATTGCGAACTCTCCGGTAGAATTTACCGATGAGCAGATGGTGGATATCGAAAAACTGATCGAAAAGCTAGAAGACGATGAAGATGTTCAATTCGTCTACACCAACATCGCCTAATAAATTCTCTACGTATTAATCAGAGAGTCGCCGTGCGGCGACCATCCCTCCCAATAGCATCACTATCGTAAAACCAACCAACACCGAAAAGCCAAATGTTTCCAAAATAACTGCTCCTGGAATCGCGAAAAACAGCCCGATTGAGGTGATATTGGACTGCAATGCGAGGTAGACAGGGCGTAAATGCTCAGGGGCAATAATCAAAATATTATTGGAAAATGCCAGACGCATTCCATCCATACCGGCACCCAGTAAAAAGAAGAGCAGTGCGTAATGCCACAGCTCATTGGCAAACAGTGCAAGGAGATTGGCAGTGATATAGCCGATGAAAGAGACCGTGATGATAAGGCGGATTCTTCCGTGTGATGAGAGTTTGCCCCACAGAAGGTTGCTGAGCATCCCGCCGATGACTTGGGATGTGAGAAGATAGCCGATTTGGACACCGCCAAGATGCAAACCGGATTGAGCATGCAAGATGATGAAGGGAAGTGAAAACAGGTGGCTGTAGGCGAGTAAATAGGTACGGATTTGCCGTCTTAGCTGCCCATCACTGTGTAATAGTGCCAAAGAGTTGAAGAGAAAGGTCCGAAAGTGGGGCTCTTTTTGTTTGACGTTTTCTTTGATGGGCTCATGGATAAGGGAATAGGGGATAACGCCCAAAAGCATCACAAAGGCACTGAACATAAACAAATAGGCGAAGCTATACGGTACAGGAGTATATTCCAAGATCACCCCCGCACTCACACCGCTGATAAGCGCACCGACACCTGCGGCAAATTGGCGTTGTGCAAACACACGTCCCCGATAGCGATGGGAGAAAACTTTGCCCAATATCTCGTTAAAATAGATGGAACCAAAACCCGCTGTAAATGAGAAAATAAAAAGGCCTATTCCGATACACCACAACGTGTATACAGGGTTGGTAGCGCCAAAAATATAGATCCCAACACCGATACCAAACCACGAGAGAAAGCGTGCCAAGAAGACAAACCGCAGGTATGGCATAACACGCGTGTAGCTTTGAGCACTGAAGGCAGCGAATAGCTGAACGATAATGGCTCCACCTTTGAGTAATGAGGAGAGCAGCCCGATAATGAGCGACGATGCGCCAAAGAAATGCAGTATCAACGGCAAAATGATAGCGGGTTCGGCAATGGTGGTGGTGATGGAGAGAAAAAATCCATGTGTGACTGCTTTGAGTCGTGAGGATCGGGAGTCAATTTGGGACATCAGGGAGTGTCATTATCCGATTTGGTATGGTGAATAGTGGCATCCAAAAGGAGTGTTTTGCAAAAATGGTTTTTCGTTCCCTTTGGAAACTCGGGATCTTTGATCAAGACAGAGATTTTGTTACTTCCGTTTTTACGGATCAGACGTTGCAGTTTGATCTCTCCCATGCCGTAGGCAAAATCAGCCAAGTACCAGCTGCCAAATATGCTTTTGAGGTCTTTGATGTAGCGAATGGCGGCATCGGTGGAGAGGCAGACATTGGTACGTTCATCGTTTCCTTTTTCAATCTTTAATCCGTAGGTGCGACCTGATTGTGCCATAAACTGCCATAGCCCTGCAGTTCCATGCCCGTAAGCGTCGGATTTGAAATTGGACTCGCAATAGGGGATAAGAGAAAAGAAGAGAGGAACCCCTGCTTCTTTAAACTTTTTTGCGATCTTTTGGTGTTCTTCTTGGGTATTTTTGTATCGATTGTAGAGAGCTTTGTATCCTGTTTTATAGTCATCATTGATGTTTAAGAGAGTGTGTATCTCATCCAAGGACTCTGGAGACCCTAATGAAGAAAGCGACGCATTGATAGAAGACTCGCTAGGTCCTGCATATAAGGAGGTACATCCAAGCACAAAGAGTAAAAGAAGAGTGCGTAAAGTGTTCATTATGCCTCGATGTAATCCAAGTCTTTATGAAACGTTTCATGGGTGTAATACAAAGCAACTAGGGCAAGTGCAAAACAAACAGATCCAACAATCGCTGCGGATGGAAGAAAACCGTAATGTCCTTTTAATGCCATAAAAGACAAGGTAATGGGAACCACTGATCCTCGGACAAAATTAGGTACGGTAGTCGCAACCGTCGCACGGATATTGGTGCCGAACTGTTCTGCCGCCATGGTGATAAAAAGAGCCCAGTAGCCGCAGAAGACGCCAAGAGCAAAACATGACCAATAGAAGTCTTGGACACTCGCACCTTTGAGCGTGTACATCCATGCGACACTGATGAGTGACAAGAGCATGAAAAAAGTAAATGCTTTTTTGCGACTTTTGAGTTTTTGGGAGAGGTATCCGCTGGCAAAATCACCGACAGAGAGACCGATGTAGCAATACATCAACGCTTGACCTGCAGTTACTTCACCTGTAATCTCTAGGGATTTGGCAAACTCAGGGGAAAACATGACCAAGATTCCTACAACAAACCACAGTGGAATCCCGATTGCGATGGCTTTGAGGTATTTTCCCAAAAGAGCGCGATGGGAGAAGAGGGAAAAGAAATCGCCTCGATGGATATTTTTACTCAAATTTTGCTCAAACATTCCGGACTCACGTACTTTTAGACGAAGTACAAGCAGTGAAAAGCCTAGAAATCCACCCAAAATATAGGCATTGCGCCAGTCAAAATTTTGCGCGACAACATTGGCCGCCACAACCCCAAGTACACCGACACCGGCGATGGTCATGACGCCATACCCGCGAAGGTGTTTGGGGAGGATCTCAGCCACGAGTGTTACCCCCGCACCCAGCTCACCTGCCAAACCGATACCCGCGATAAAACGAAGTGCGGCATATTGTTCCACATTGGTGACGAATGCATTGAGAAAATTGGCAACGGAGTAAAGGATAATCGAGGCAAAAAGGACTGAAAGACGTCCTCTCTTATCTCCCAAAATTCCCCACAAAATTCCTCCGATGAGCATACCTCCCATTTGCATATTTAAAATTGTCGTTCCCCATAGAGTAACTTGCTCAGGGTTGAGACCAAGCTCGGTGAGGCTGGCAACACGGACAACGCCAAACAAAATAAGATCGTAAATATCAACAAAATAGCCCATTGCGATAACGATGACGGGGAGGGTCAATACTTGGCGGATTATGGAAAGAGATGAGGTCGGCATTAAAACTCCGTGATAAAAATAGTGTTTTATTATATAGGGTTTCAACTTAGGAGAGCTTATAAGTGCTGATATGTCATAGTTACGCAACTACAAGGAGTGAGAATGGCCGCTGGTTCGACGATTTGCAAAGCACAGCTCAGTATGGCTGACATGGATCGAAATTATTATGAAACGCATGAGATTACCATCGCGCAACACCCCTCTGAAACCCAACAGCGTCTTATGATTCGATTGGCGGCATTTGCACTCAATGCTGCGGACAGGCTGACGATTAGCAAGGGAATCGGCGGTGATGACGAAGAGCCGGAACTGTGGGAGAAAAACTACGGCGGCGACATCGAACTGTGGATTGATTTGGGGCAAGTGGATGAGAAGCGACTGCGAAAAGCCTGCGGCAGAGCGGATAAGGTTATCGTCTATACCTATAATTTCAAAAGTGCAGAAGCATGGTGGAAGCAAAACAGTGCAACCTATGCACGGTTTAAAAATTTGAGTGTTATTCATTTACATGCAGAGGGAATCGAAAAACTGTGTGCACGCTCTATGCGGTTGCAGTGCAATATCAGCGACGGAGAACTAACATTTCACAGTGATCTTGGTGACGTCCATATCACGCAAGAAAAATGGCAGTAAATTAAGTTTGATAATACATTAAGCGCTATTGATTTAGTATAATGAAAGATATACTATTGGGAATAAAATCATGCTACAGGAAATACAAAAAAAGATCATTCATTTTTCTATTGATTTGGATATTGACAGTGTCAATACCTATGCAGGATACAAAGGAGATCTAATCGTCAAAATGCTCACAAAGAGTAAAACAGACGTTTTGGAAATTCGGAAATTCTCACTTGGAGCAGGGGCAAAAGAAGTCGTTATCAAAGAGAGACTGGATACTGCGCAATTTGAAATCTATTGTGTGACGGCTGACGATGGTATGTATACCCTGCGGTAGTTGCGGCTATAAAGGTATCATTTTTTGCTATAATAGATAATATTGAATTTATTGGTTTATAGGAAAGGATTTTCTGATGCAAGAAGAGCGAAAAAAAATTATTCGGTTTGCGATGGATTATAACATCGTGAATGTTCATTCGTATTCAGGATACAAGGGTGATTTGGTAGTACGAATCACTGTAAAAGATAAAGATGCGGTGCTTGCAATACGCAGATTTGCTCTTGATCTTGGGATAAAGGAAGTCGTCATCAAGGAAAATAAAGATCTTTCGCAATATGAATTGTATTGTATTACTGAAGATGAAGGTGCATATCATATAAAAAGTAAAGACGTTCTAGATGAAATCCATACTGATCACAAAGTGAAAGATATATGGAATAATCAACAGGAAGAATAGTTAAGAAATAGAATGAATTTTTGTTCCCGTTAAAAACACATAATCTTTGCCCGTGAGGGTTACCCGAAATTTTTTCTGCTGTAAATATTTTTTACAATAATAAACGTCTTTGTACAGCAGCGTCATCTCCGAATAGGGATAATTGGGCGCTTTGGCTCCGTAAATCATCTCCCCTCCCATCCATCGACAATTTGGAAATCCCAAGATCAGTGCGCCATCGGGTGTCAGATACTCTTGAACGAGCTTCATAAATAGCGGTTTGAACTCGATGCCGGGGCTTTGCAATGTCCCGATCGTGATGATGAGGTCAAAACGTCCAAGATCAAGCGATGACAGGTCGTTGATATCGTGGACGTAAAAGGTTGCGTTACCCTCACTGAACCGTGCTCTCGCATGCTTTATGGCCGAAGAGGAGTGATCGATCCCGACCAGCTCTATTTTTTCGTAGGTCTCAGAGGGGAGGATTGTACGAATCAAATCAAACTCATCCCCCGTATTGATCCCTAGATTTAATATCCGTTTTTTTTCTCCCACTTTGACACTGCGCAGCGCTCTGAGATACGGAGAGAGAAAAGCAGGCTCTTCGTTTTTGTGAATAGCGGAAAAACGTGACTCTACACCGTACTTTTCCTCTTTGGCGTCACTGTGATGAAACGAGTCGTTAAGATCAAGTTTCTCATAGGTGATTTGTACGGTATGTTCAGAAACACTCTTGGGGGTCAGCATACGGCAAAAGAGGATTTCTCCCAAATCACTGAGCGCTTTGTAGCTGCGATACACATAGGTGACATCGTCAATCGTTACCGATTCTCCGGCATAGCTTCCACGTCCGATATCGGGGTTGAGGATTTCAAAGGTGAGGGTGTCGGACTCTTTGAGGGATTCGGTTGCCCATGTGAGAATGTTGTTAAGGGGTTGAGTGGTGAAGGTTTTCATGGTGCGATTTTATCATATATGAGAACGATTTTTGCTTGTTAGATCTATTAAACCAAGAGTAGGAATTTGTCATGAATATAGATTCTGTTTCGAATATCTCTATGAGTACAGCCTCTGCTGTTACCAAAGATGAGAGTGTTGACCAAGATTATATGACGCTGATTGGACAGTTTTATCAGGCACAACCGTATAAAACGAGAGATGAGATCAATGCCGAAGATGGTGAACTTGGGAAATTTAAAAAGGATTTGACAACGAAAGGCGCAGCTGTTTTTCTCAAAGATCTAAACGAAGAAAAAATCGAAGCACTGGTCGAAGAGTACCGCCAAAAACTGCTCAAAGAAAAAGAGAAAAATCCCGAGCAGCCGATGGATATTAACCAAATGGTAAACGATTTCCGTAAACAGCTCCTTAAAGAGCTGATGGAAGCGCAAAAAGCACAGCAGGAGAACAAGCCGACGGAGACTAGTGCATTGATGAGCAACGATATTCTCGAAAAGATCAGAACCGTTCGTAATGATGAGCAAAAATCGGGGTTAGCAGAGATCGGATTTTTGGAGCAGATGTTGAGTTCTTCGAACAGTGAAGCCAAACAGAAAGATACAGATAGATTCTTTTGAAAGGGTGTTGATTTGCAGGACCCCTTAAAAAAGTGCTATGATGAGAAAAAATTGTTAGTAAGGAATCCTATGGATGGGTACAATAGTAACGATAAGAGAATAGTGGATATCTCTTCCGATAAACATGACTGTACTCATACACAGCTCAAATATGAAGTTAAAGAGGCGATGGAGCAGATTGAGTGTGGTGAATACATGAGTATTGATGAAGCATTTGATCGAGTGAGTGTAAAATATGTTGATTAAGTCTTTCCCGCTCGCCTTGAGCTTGTCGAAGGGTGGAAATATTTTCCTCGTTCCCACTCTCTGAGTGGGAACGAGGGAAGCTCAGCCTCCGCTTTTATAGGTCGGCTGGAGCGCCTTGTTAGGCGCGTTTTTACTGCTGTTTATCTGGATTTTATTTATTTCATCTACTATTCGCTCTAGTTGCTCACCTCTAGTGATTGTATTTGGTATAGCTGAGGCAGCGAGTATTGCAACTCTATATTCTTTATTTGCTAAAGAATGTGTTACCACTTTAGTTAGCGACTCTCCGCAACTTATAGTATTTGGGATTTTTAGAGCGGATGCATACATTAGTTCACTGGCAGTGGATTCAGAATTGACAGTGAATGGTATTGCTATCTTGTATTCTTGCTTGCTGCTCGATGAGCTAGCCATATTACTTGTTATCCAGGAAAAAGCCCAAATAAATGCTGGGAAGGCCAGCATAAATAACAAAACGCCAACTAGATCAAATAGCGCAGAAAACGTTGATTCATTTTTCTTTGCTTTACTAGGTTCTCCATTAGTCGTAACCGCCTTTTCTCTATGAAACGTTGCCGCTTTATAGAGACCAACCAAGGCTGTGGCCAAAATTACGATTTGAGTAACAAGTTCAGTTGTCATTTTTTTATGCGCCTAACTATTTATTCATACCAAAAATATACCATTTTGATAGAAATTCACAAGATAATCGGACATTCAAAATGTCCTACTATCAGAAACATCCAATCAGAATATTACATATTGATATATTTTAAACATTCTACACCGTTTTTCTTAAAATAATTTCCGTAAACACCTTAATCGGAGGTTCGATCCCATCTCATTCACCCCCTGAATACTCCTTTGCAAGATAGGGCTTGATTTCCGTTTGTAGAGGGTAAAAATTTACCGAAAGAGCGGTACGATACACTTATCAAACACATAGAAGCGCGAAACGGAATAATGGACAGAATGAATATTAACTACAAAATTAATCCGACACTCTCTACGGAAGAGTTCATCAATATTCTTAACCGTTCCACATTGGGCGAACGCAGACCTGTCGATGATTTAGAATGTATTGAGAGTATGATCAAAAATGCTGATATTATTGTCACGGCAGTCATAGATGATAAGATTGTAGGAGTAGCGCGAGCAGTCACAGACTTTAGTTATTGCTGCTATTTGTCGGATTTGGCAGTAGATGCTGATTTCCAGCATCATGGAATCGGTAAAAGGCTCATTCAAAAAGTGAGGGAGCAGTTAGGAGCTAAATGTAAAGTAATTTTGCTTTCTGCCCCCATAGCGGTGGAGTATTATCCGAAAATCGGTTTTATGCAACATTCGTCAGCATGGGTATTGGACAGTACTCAAGAAATTTTATGAGCATCCAAAATAGCATCACCGACACCATGGACGTATTCGCCGAGAAATTCGAGGGGGTTGATCTGCACGGCAAAAAGATCAGTAAAGCAGAATTCGATGACTGCACCTTCGTCTCCTGTGATTTTAGCGAAACCTTTTTCTCCTCCTGCAAATTTACCGAATGCCGTTTTGAAAACTGTAATCTGAGCCTAATGAAACTGACCAATACCAAAATGAGCGATGTCGAGTTTGTTTCGTGCAAGATGATAGGGATTGATTGGACGATGGCGGATTGGAAGAGTTTGCTCAATGCCGATCCGCTGCGTATTCGTGAGTGTATCCTCAATGATGGCAATTTTTTCGGTCTGAATTTAGAGGGATTAGTGATGCGGGAGTGCCGAGCCAAAGAGGTCGATTTTCGTAATGGATCGTTTCAAAAAGCTGATTTTACAGGGAGTGATTTCAAGGGGGCATTGTTTGGTAATACCCACCTCGAAGGTGCCAATTTTACCGACACGAGCAACACGATGATCGATGTACGCTCCAACCACGTCAAAGGGGCAATGTTCAGCCGCTATGAGGCTCTGTTTTTACTTGAATCGATGGGGATTGTGTTGGTCGATTAAGGGTTTGGTATGGCGTTAGAGGGATACCACATCCGTTGAAAGCAAGATGCGCATCGTATCATAGGCGTTTCCTATCTCGCCCACTTGCAAAGAGGTAGGGTTGATCCCTAGGGCATTGAGACACAATCCGCAGCTGTAGATGATAACCCCGCGAGATGCCAGAGCTTGTAAAGATTCGATGATTTCACTGTTTTCTTGCTGTGTCGTGAGCAGTACCCCTTCGTTGACGAAGAGGATGTAGCGGGGAAGTGCCTCAAATTCCAACGTGGTTTTTAAAAAGCCGTTCATCAGTTTTTTCCCAAGCTCCCCATTGCCGATTCGATCCGTTTTGATAAAAATAGTTCGATTTAAAAGGTTTTCTTTTTTCTCATTAACGGCAATATCACATCCAAATCCTTTCACGATCTTCATCACCGTGATACCGTCGGGGCGTTTCTCCTCTGTAGCAGTGCATCCTTGTGATAGGGCGAACCTTCGACAGTTCTCAACCGATGAAACGCTGTTAAGCTCGAGATCAATGATTCCATCAGTGGGTAGAGCTTCGAGGGCTTTTTTGAGTTCCAGCACGGGTTTGGGACAGTCTAAGTCTTTGCAGTCTAGGTTCATGTGATTGCTCCTTTTTTAAATATCAGATTTTTGAGACTTCTCTCTTCATCACTTGCAGAGAAGCTCTCCAGATTATTCAGTCTCTCAATATAACAGAATTCGGGAGCATTTTCGCTAAAAAGTGTTTTGATAAATGCGGTATGCAGTTCTGGAGCGTTGAGCGCTGACAAAACGGTGCACTCAGGGCTTGCAAATTCATGGAGTCTTCGGATGATCTTCACGTAGTCACTTGTTGCCGCAAACGACCCTTTTTGAAAACTGGGGGGATCGATGATGATGAGGTCATAGGGTCCCTCCTTGCGGATACGGCCCCACGATTTAAGGATGTTGTAGGGCATGAATTGCACATTTTTCGTATCCAGACCGTTAAGTCGGTGGTTCTCTCTTCCGATGGTGAGGACGTTTTTGTTCATATCGACATTGACGACCGATGCGGCACCGCCCTTGATTGCCGCAACGGAGAAAGAGCAGGTGTAAGAGAAGAGATTGAGAACGTTTTTCCCTTTCGCATTCTCGCGGATAAATGATCTCCCTATCTTCATATCGGGGAAGAAGCCGATGTTTTGGGCGTTAAGAAAATTGATATGGTATTTGAGACCGTTCTCGATGGCATAAGTCTCCTTAGGGAGTTCCCCTGCAAACACTACCGAGGGTGACAAGGGGAGATAGCGTTGCTGGATAACCAGTGCCTCCCATTGGAGCTGACGCGCATAAAATTTTTGTAACATAGTGATGATTTTTTCTTCATCATCGTCCGCTTCAAAAAAGACGGCAAAGAGAACCTTGTCAACACTGTCTATCGTGAGAAACCCATAGCCATCATAAGCGTTTCCACGTCCGTGAAACAATCGGAGGTATTCCTCTGTTTTGTTTTGCGCGTTGGCGGTTAAGAGTTGATGCAGCTCCTCTAAATTCAAAACAGTTCCCACGGTTTATTCCAAATCTCAAGTTGTGTTGTGCACTCAGAACTCACAAACCGTTCCCCCTCATCGGGAGGTGAAACAAAGCTGAACTCTTCATCGACCAAACGAAAGCGCAATGCATAGGCGTGCAGATACCCTCTCTCTTCTTTTTTGGCTTCTTGGGCATGAGCATAGCGATTATCTCCGGCGATAGGGGAACCGAGGCTTTTTAGAGCGACACGGATTTGGTGCGTTTTTCCCGTATGGGGCTTGATCAAAAAGAAGCGTTCATGGGTGCGCAATGCACAGCTTATAAACTGCGAGATGGCGGGATTGTCCATGGTGGACAGGAGTTTATAATCACCGCGTCTGGCGCTTCCCATGTCCCCTTTGACCCACCCCTGTTTTTTTTTCGGTTTGCGCATCGAGATGGCGAGGTAGTATTTTTCTACCTCTCGATTTTCAAACATTTTTCCAAACAGTGCGGCAACTTCGGAACTTTTAGCCAAGATCACCAGACCAGAGGTCATTTTATCCAGACGGTGAACGGGGAAGAGGGGGATGCCCTCTTGTTGGCTTACTTGGACAACAAAGCCTGCTTCTTCTTCGGAGTGAAAATTGACCCCTGCATTTTTAATGGCGATAATAAAGTCATTGTTTTCAAATGCAATAGGTATTGTTTTCGGATCGTCGGCCAAGCAGTCTCTTTGAGCATAATAGATGCGTAATTGTACCGCAATGGTGGTACAATCTGTGTGAATGGCAGTTGATTTTATCTCGATCATATTCAGGAGGTCGGTTATGGATTCTCAAATTTACACGTGTCCCATGCATCCCGAAGTTCAGCAGAAAGGTCCGGGGGACTGTCCAAAGTGTGGTATGGCCCTTGAACCTAGTGTAGTCCAGATCCAAGAGGATACCGATGAAATAGAAGAGATGACACGTCGTTTTTGGGTCAGTACCTTTTTAGCAATGCTGGTCTTTATCAGTGCTATGGGTTCCGAGATGTGGCCTGAAGCTTTTGATACCCTAATCAATCCAAAAAGTCGTCAGTGGTTTGAACTATTAGTCTCCACCCCCGTTGTGTGGTGGGGTGGATGGATCTTTTTTGTGCGCGGCTGGCAATCGATTATGACGCGAAATCTTAATATGTTTACCCTCATAGCTTTGGGTGTCAGTACAGCATGGAGTTACAGTTTCATCGCGGTGGTGTCACCCTCCATCTTTCCCGCAGAGATACGAATGATGGGCGTTGTTCCGGTCTATTTTGAGGCGGCATCGGTCATCATTGCGCTGGTTTTATTGGGGCAGGTGTTGGAACTGCGTGCGCGAAGTCAGACCAACTCAGCGATCAAACTGCTGATGGGATTGGCACCCAAAACGGCACGTATCATTCGAGAGGACGGGAGAGAAGAGGATATTGAACTTGAGCATGTCCAAAGGGGTGATCATTTGCGTGTCCGACCGGGTGAAAAAATACCGGTGGACGGTGAGGTGGTTGAGGGACAGAGCAATGTGGATGAATCGATGGTGACCGGTGAACCCATAGCCGTCTCCAAGAAAAAGGGAGAATGGCTGATCGGTGCCACGATCAACGGTACAGGAAGCCTCATTATGCGCGCGGATAAGGTTGGCTCTGATACGTTACTCTCACAGATAGTCAAGATGGTATCTCGGGCTCAGCGTTCTCGTGCACCGATACAAAAACTCGTGGATACGGTTGCAGGATATTTTGTCCCTGCGGTTGTTTTGACCGCTATTGCAACTTTTTTTGGATGGTATATTTTTGGTCCTCAACCCTCTCTAAGTTTGGCGCTTATAAATGCAGTGGCGGTGATGATCATTGCCTGCCCTTGTGCCCTTGGGCTAGCAACACCCATGTCGATTATGGTGGGTACTGGCAAGGGGGCGATGCTGGGTGTATTGATCAAAAATGCCGAAGCGTTGGAAGTGATGGAAAAAGTGGACACTCTAGTCGTAGATAAGACGGGAACATTGACAGAGGGTAAGCCAACGTTGATTTCTATTGAAGTTACCAAAGGTTATGAAGAGAATGAGTGTCTACGCTTAGCAGCTATATTGGAACATTCCAGTGAGCACCCTCTGGCTGAGGCTATTGTGCAAGGGGCACAGAACCGAGGGTTGGAACTCGGTCATACAGAGAGCTTTCAGTCCGTAACCGGAAAGGGAATTGTCGGTGCAGTAGAAGGGCATAAGGTGGCATTTGGAAATGTGCAACTTTTAGAGAGTTTGGGTATCGAATCTACTGTGCTGTCTGCACGTGCGGATGATTTACGCACTCAGGGACAAACAGTGATGTTTTTGGCTATTGATGGAGCCCTCGCAGCGGTTATGGGTGTTGCTGATCCACTCAAAGAATCTACGCCCGAAGCAATCCGTGATCTTCATGCACTGGGCATTCGTGTCGTGATGCTGACGGGTGATAATATTGTTACGGCACAGGTGGTTGCTTCAAAATTAGGTATTGATGAGGTGCAAGCAGAAGTCATGCCTCAACAAAAAGCCCAAATAGTCAAACAGCTTCAGGTCAGTGGACACATTGTAGCGATGGCGGGTGATGGGATCAACGATGCACCTGCGCTGGCACAGGCTCATGTGGGCATTGCGATGGGGACAGGGACGGATATTGCGATTGAGAGTGCGGGGATGACCCTCATAAAAGGGGATCTGCGTGGAATCGTCCGTGCCCGTCGTCTAAGTCTCGCTACGATGCAAAATATTCGTCAAAATCTCTTTTTTGCTTTTCTGTACAACACCGTTGGGATTGCGATAGCCGCTGGGGCTTTATATCCATTTTTTGGGATACTACTTTCACCGATGATCGCGGCGGCGGCGATGAGCTTTAGCTCTGTATCGGTGATTGCCAATGCACTTAGATTACGAAGTCAAAAACTATAGTAAATCAGTTGCAGGATTGATAAGTCTATATTCACCGGATTTTAAATCTCTCAGCGTCAAATTCCCGATGCGAGAACGGTGCAATACTGTGACATGGTTACCTACCGCGGCAAACATACGGCGTACTTGATGATATCGCCCCTCGGTGATTTCGAGTGTTGCATGAGTCTCATCGATTACACAAAGTTTTGCAGGAAGACACGCTGTTTTCTCACCGTTCAGCATCAAGGTGCCTGATGCAAAAATAGTGCTTTCATCTCCGTTTAACGGTCGATCAAGCGTTACTTCATACAGTTTTGGAATATGAAATTTTGGCGATGTGAGGCGATGAAGCAACTGGCCATCATCGGTAAGTAATAACAGCCCGCTTGTCTCTTTATCCAATCGTCCTATTGTGGAAATTTTTGGATCACGATTACGCCATCGAGTAGGAAGCAGATCATAGACGAGCTGGCCTTCTCCATCATCATGTGAGCAGACCAAGTCCAGTGGTTTGTTCATTAGAATAACGATTCCCTGCAAGGGATCAAGCGGTTCGCCATCAAACAGTACTTCATGATGAAACGCTTTGAAATCACTTTTTGTAATCATCTTACCATCGACCGTGACAAGCCCAGAAGCAATGAGCTTTTTGGACTCGTTACGACTTGCGTATCCTAGACTGGTGAGAAGTTGATCGAGACGTTGTTTAGAGGGCTTCAAGTTTTTCATCTGTCTCTTTGGTGATGCGCTCGAATTCATCACTGGCTACTTCCAACCGCTCAAACAGCTCTTCAATCATTTTTTCATCCGCAGCGACACTTTTGGAAAGCTCCATCAGCTTACTGCTATCGCCACTGTTGGAATAAGTGATCAGTTGGGCGTGTGAAGTTTTGAGTTTTTCTTCGAGTTGCATGATCGTATTTTCACAATAATCGATCTCTTTTTTAAGAGGATTTAGAAGACGTGATCGCTCTTGGATAATCTCGGTACGTTGTTGTTTTTGCTCTTTTTTAGAACCTTGCTGGACAGACTTTTGTGCTTTTGGTGCATCGCTGATATCGTCTTCCCAGCCAATTTTTGCTAAAAATTCATCGTAGGTACCATTAAAAAACTCAGCACCGCCCTCACGAAAAATGATAAGCTGATCAGCCAGCTCACGCAACAGCATTTCGGAGTGGGTAACGATGACTGTGGAGCCTTCAAAACGTTTGACCGCATCGCACAGCGAATCAATGGATTGCATGTCGAGGTGATTGGTCGGTTCATCCAAAAAGAGAAGATTGGCAGGGGTGGCGATAATTTTACCCAACATGACACGGCTGCGCTCTCCTCCTGAGAGGATACTGATCTTTTTCTCACCGTCGTCACCGCTGAACATCATCGTTCCGCAGATGCCGCGTACTTTGACATTGGGCAAGGTATTGTCGGCACTTTGGATTTCATCGATGATAGTACTGCTCATATTCAGCCGCTCGATATTGGTTTGACCGAAATGGGCAATTTTTGTTGAGGGGTGCACAGTGATCTCACCCTGTGGCGTCAGTACGCCTGCAAGGGTATTGAGCAGGGTTGATTTTCCTTTGCCGTTTTTACCGATGATGGCAAGGCATTTATTTTTTTCCAAGTTAAAGGAGAGATTTTGAAAGAGCAGTTCATTTGGCGTATATCCAAAGGAGAGATCTTTGACACTCATGATCACTTTGGCAGGAATCGGAGAATAAGAGAATGAAAACGACAAATCGCTGTCCGATTCAAGATTCTCCATGATCCCCATTTTATCCAGCTCTTTTTGTTTGGATTGTGCCATGACAGCTGTGGAAGCACGGGCTTTGTTTCGAGCGATAAAATCGATGAGTTCCGCACGCTTTTTGTCATGATTGATCTTACTTTTTTCGTACAGCTCGTCTTCTTGGGCAATGTGCGCGTAATACTTGATACTGTTACCTTTGATGATTGAAACGTTTTTACGGCGCAAACCCATCGTATGAGTGCTTACAGAGTCCATAAAATCGCGATCATGGGTGATGAGGATCACTTCACCCTCAAAGGCACGTATAAAGGCTCCTAGCCATCGCAGAGAGACGATGTCGAGATAGTTAGTAGGTTCGTCCAACAGCAGGAGATTGGGTTCGGTAACGAGGAGTTTTACGAGATTCATACGGATTTGATATCCGCCCGAAAAACTCAAGGGGTCTTTGTCCAAATCTTCTTGGGTAAACCCTAATCCAAACAAGATCTTTTCTACTTTGTAGACATCATGTTGCGCATCGCCCTCAAGGACGGAAGCACACTCGTCACGAACAGTTTTATGGGTGAAATGAAGATGTTGGCGCAAAGTACCGATACGGTAGTTTTTGGGGATAATGATCTCACCGCTATCGTACGGTTCTTCGCCCAAGATGATTTTAAAAAGAGTCGATTTTCCCGAGCCGTTACGTCCGACGAAACCGAGTTTATTGCCAGAAAAGAGTTTGAGATTGAGATCTTGAAAAAGAACTCTCCCTCCGTAGCTTTTGGTGAGATTGTTGATTTGGATCATTATTCTTCTATTTTATGAGGAAGTTTACCCGGCATCGCCTCTTTGGTAGAGAGCATGTTCTCGATTTGGAGTTTTACCTTGTCATAACGAAACTGTTCTTTGAACCCTTGGATTCTGCCACCCGCTGCATTGGGGTGTCCGCCACCGCCAACCCATTCGCCGGACATCATCGCGACATCCACACGGTTATGTCCACGAAGACTCATCGTACCGCGTGTTCCTACATCTAAAAAGAAATCAAACTCGCCGTAAGTGGTCAAAAATCCGTTTCCGATGATAGAGGTATTGCCCAAACCATAGCTCAAATAACCGCGCCATCCTTTGTAATAAATGGTCATAGAAGAGCGTTTAGTTCCTAGCAGTCCGACAATATGCTTGGTTGAAAGATTGTCCAGAGTATTGTCCACACCGTCTTTAAAGAAATCTTTTTTCATTTTATGCAGCGTTTCGTCCAATGCGATGTTGGCGTTAGGCTCAAAGCGCATAAGTGCTGCTTGTTCCAGCATCGCGAGTTTATAAGCACGATCTTCGGATGCAAACATAACCCGATTAATCTCTTTGGCATCGCTGATCAGACGCATACAGACTTTGCCGTATTCAAAATCTTCTACTTCATCTTGGTGCCATAAATCGACTGCATTGACCACTTTGACAAAGGCTTCGAGCCATCCGCCTCCTTGCAGTCCGTAATGCTCTTGAGCGTACTCATAAACGATTTTAGTAGCACAACGCTCGGTATCCAAAAAATACCATTGGTATTGCGCCGCAGTGTCTTTTCCACTACCGTGGTGATCGAGTAAATTGATAGTGATTTTCCAGCCCGTGTCATTGAGTCGGTTCACTTCATTATTCAGCCATTTGGCCTCTTCGGGGTAAAGATTTAGATCGGTGATTAAAATAGTGGCTTCTTGCTTCTCTTTTTTGATGAGTTCCACAATCTCTGTAAGTCGCTCCATCACTTCTGCACCGTAATTGGCGTTATAACTGATCATTGTATGGGAAGTCTGCGCCATAACGAGCTGACAGCTGTAGCCATCTAAATCGATGTGCGAAAGGTGGTAAATAATTTTGTTCATGAATATCCTATTTATCTAATGTTATGGAGCCTAGTACTTCAAACTTAGCACTGGAATCGATTTCGGCGTGAGAGAGGACGACAATTTCAAGATTGAAGCGTTCGTAAATCTCTGCCAACGGTCTGCGAAGTTTTGGATCAACGATAATAACGATGGGTGATACCCCTTTTTGTAGTAGTTCACTTGCTTTTTCACTGGTAGCTTGGATGAGAGCGTTGATCTCTCCCACATTGAGCATGAGCTGTTTAATACCGTCGTGTTCTTGGGATTTTTCAAGCAATCGCTGTTCGCTCATAGCGTCGAACGTCAACAATTTAATAATTCCGTCTGCCCCCGTATAGGCTTGGGTAATAATACGGGAAAGTTTTGAGCGTACATGCTCTGTGATCACATCTACATTTTTGGTATATTCGCTTACATCGGCAATGGTCTCAAGAATGGTGATCATGTCTTTAAGCGGAACGCGTTCGTGTAAAAGGGCTTTGAAAACTCTTTGAATGAGACCTATGTTCGCCACTTTGAGCAAGTCATCAATGACCACTGGATAATCATTTTTGATTTTATCAATGAGTATTTGCGTCTCTTGTCGAGTCAAGAGTTCTTCAGCGTATTTTTTGATCAATTCACTCATGTGCGTAGAAATAACGGTTGCGGGATCAACAACTGTATAGCCATTGATAATCGCATCTTCTTTGAGTTCAGGAGCGATCCAAAACGCATCGAGTCCAAATGCAGGTTCTTTAGTGGGTTCTCCCTCGATCTCTCCGATGGCCATTCCACTGTCCATAGCAAGATATCGGTCTGGTTCGATAGTACCATCGCCGATGGATACCCCTTTGAGCAAAATCGAGTATTGGTTTGGTTTTAGATGAAGATTGTCTCGAATACGAACTTGCGGCATCAAAAATCCAAAATCAGATGCTATTTTACGGCGCATAGAACGAATGCGTTCCAATAAATCGCCCCCTTGAGTCCCATCAGCAAGACGGATCAGCTGATACCCAAGTGTGAGCTCGAGCATCTCGATTTTGAGGATATCTTCGAGGGCGGCTTCTTCTTCTTTTGCAACTTCTTCATTGGATTTTTTACGAGGAGCTGAGGAAGATGGGGCACCGGGAATGGCGGCATCGTCACTTGAATATCCCTTGCTGCCGCCTTCTCCAATTGATGAAGATTTGGTGAGGACAAAGGCCCCTGTTTCAAATTTATGCAGTGCATAGCCAAGCCCTAAGAAAACCAAACCGACAAATCCCATGGAGAGGGTAGGCAGACCTGGGACAGCGGCAAACATCATCATGATGACACCCACGATAATCATGACTTTTGCATTCCCCATGAGCTGTTTGATACTGCCCTCGGCAAAGTTCCCCTCGTCATTGGAAGCACGGGTAATCATAATACCCGTTGCCGTAGAGATAATCAGGGCAGGAATCTGGGAAACGAGACCGTCCCCGATGGTTAAAATCGTATAGGTTTGTGCGCTTGCGGATACATCCAGATCAAACTGAAAAATACCGATGAGAAAACCGCCGATGATGTTGATCGTGGTGATGATAATCCCCGCAATCGCATCCCCCTTGATAAACTTACCCGACCCGTCCATCGCTCCGTAAAAATTGGCATCTTGGAGGATTTCGGCACGTCGGCGTTTTGCTTCACCCTCTTCGATAAGTCCGCTGTTGAGGTCTGCATCGATCGCCATTTGTTTACCCGGCATCGCATCAAGGGTGAATCGCGCCGCAACTTCAGCAACGCGATTCGAACCCTTGGTGATAACCATAAAGTTGATCAAAACGATGATACTGAAAATAATCACCCCAATGACGTAATTGCCGCCGATAACGAAGTTTCCGAAACTCGTAACAATATCACTGACGGCTTCAGGTCCCTCGTGTCCGTGAGAGAGAATCATCCTCGTCGTGGCAATATTTAGGGATAGACGAAATAAGGTGATGATCAGCAACAGAGTTGGAAACGTGGTTAGATCGGTAGGACGTGGAATGTAAAGAGAGATTAAGAGTATAAGAACTGAAATTGCGATAACAACTGCGAGCAGCATATCGAGCATTGCACTTGGCAAGGGGACGATAATGATCGCCAAAATGGCCATGACAAAAATGACCATACTGAGGTCGCGTGATGCAAATATGGCTGATAGGATGGTGCTGGCGTTAAGGGCGTTTTTTTTTGCTTTAGCCAAGCGTTACTCTTCTAAAATAGCTTCGAGGGTGAGAATGCCTAAAAAAGCATCCACTTTTCCCTGCAATCGGTTTAAAAATGGCCATAAACCACATGTCGTGGCTTGGTTTGAAGGGCAGCTCTCTTTTGATGGGGCACAGTTAAAGACGGCAGGCATTTTCCCCTCAGCAGCTTCCATAACATCAAGCATGGTGATTTCACTGGTCTTACGGGCGAGTTCAAATCCGCCATTGACCCCTTTAAAAGAGTTTAAAATCCCTTTTCGAGCTAAGGATTGGAGAATTTTTGCTAAAAAACTTTTGGAGATATCGAGTTCACGAGAAAGAGTGTCAGCATCGAGCGGTTTTTCTGCTTTAGCTAAAGCGATCAGTGACAATAGAGCATATTCGCTGGCTTTTGTCATCAACATCGCTTGACCTCCTGTGTTTCTTTTATGAAAGCTATTATAGCCAAAAACTATTAGAGGTTACTTTGTGAGGTTTTTATAGCAAATAGAGAGTTTTTTGGCTATAATTCCGACCTGCTTTGAGAAAATTATTTTTCAAGTAAATTTACTACCCATCAGGAGGCTATTATGGCTTTAGATACGGCTAAAAAAATAGAAATTATCAAAGAATTTCAACGAACAGAGGGTGATACCGGTTCAAGTGAAGTGCAAATTGCATTGCTTTCAAAGCGTATCGGTGATCTTACTGAGCACCTTAAAATTTTCAAAAAAGATCACTCTTCACGTTTGGGCCTTTTGAAATTGGTTGGACAACGTCGTCGTTTGATGCGTTATTTGAAGCGTACAAACCGTGCAAGCTACAACAAATTAATTGCTGAGCTTAACATCCGCGACAATATCTAAGTTTTACTCCTAAATTTCTGCCTCTTTATAATGAGGCAGACTCTTCTTCATTCTCTCATTCTTTTTTAACAAACTCTTTTTTTTATAGGTAACGTACACAGTCCATTTTTAAGAACAATAAGGCATAATAATCACAAATATGTGGAGAGCTTATTATGAAAATTGCAATACCTGTAATAGATGAAACATTGAAAATGGCTGGAAATGCGGGGCACACCCCTTATTTTGCGGTTTTTACCCTTCAAGGTGGGATGTTTCGATCGTTTGCTTTCGAGGGATTACGGGCCAATCCTAAAGTTGCCGGAGAAGAAGATCAGCATGAGCATGATGAGCACCATACGTGCGACCATGATGAAAGTGATATGGAACATATCAAAGCCCACGACACGATGGCGGATGCTATCCACGATTGTGATTATCTTGTGGTTAAAATGGCGTGTAAAAATACGGCTAAAAGCATGAGCAACTTAGGGATAAAAATCAAAAAATACAATGGAACTGAAATACTGGCAGGCAAAATCTTAACAGAACTGGCAGCGCAGTTTTAATTTATACGAGATTCATATTTTATCTTTATCGATCTCTATTCCGCCGCATTCAAGCGTATTGACCAGATCTGTTGTGTAAAGTTTATCGAAATTGGCGATCATAATTTTTCTAAGGTACTCTTTTTCCGCTTGTTCTGCCCGCATTAAGCTTCCTGCAAAGATCCCTTTTTTCTCCAAGACCAAAGAGGTGATGTCGCTGTCCATCTTAATGTGGTTCATCAGCTCTTTGATATTGGTTTCAAAGATGGAGCCAAGGAGAGAAAACATTCCCGCTAAATAGGCTTTATCTTTATTTTTTTGTGATGCTTCAGCTTCCATACTTTCGGCTCTTTTGATCGCAAGGTCGAGCAGTGTTTTAGATGCAAGATTTCTTGAAAGTTCCGAATACAAATAGACCATAAGCCATCGGAGCAGTTTTTGTCTCCCCATTAGGTTGATTACTTGTGTCAAAGATTCGACTTTGGTGTTGAGCTTTTCTGAGTTATTGAAAAACTGGATCAGTTTAAAAGATAAATCGGCCTGTTGTTTCAAAAAGAGTTCAAGTTGCTCGTTGGCGGTATTGTCCTCTTTGATGATTTTTATGAGTTGAAGAATGACAAATTGGGCAGCTTCTTTTGGGCCGACGATTTCGATCACTTGGGGTCGGTCAAGATAGTATCCTTGAAACAAATGAAACCCTAGTTCTTGATACTTTTTATAATCTTCTTTAGTCTCAATATTTTGAGCTAACAGTTGGATACGCGAGCCTTCAAATTTTTTCATCACTTTTTCAAGATTTTCAGGTTGAGATAGGACAACATCCATTTTGATAATATCGATAAAATTGAACAGCCGTACAAATTTATTAATCATATCGGCACTGGAGTCAAAACGCTCTAATGAGAGCATAAACCCTCTTTTTTTGTACTGGATAATCTTATTGATGATGTTATCATCGAGCTTGATGTCTTCGTGGATATTGAGAACAAATCGATCTTTATCGAGAACATCCAAAATCCCTTTAGTAAGGGTAAATTCATCAATATTGACAAATCCAAGACTGCGTTTTCCAAGCAGTTTGTCGAGTTCGGGACTGGTTATCGAGCTCATGATAAGCTGGGATGTACCTTTGACGCTGTCTGATAGACCGGTATCCCTGTCAGAGCTGTCTTTAAAAAGGAGCTCATAGGCAAAAATTTCGTTTTTCCTATTGAAAATTTTTTGTATTGAGAGGCGTACAATATTCATAATTTATCCTTCTTTATGATAGATTATGGCATAAAATATTGTGATTTTTCTTGAAGAATTTAATTTTAATATCCATTGCACCTATGGTGAAATAGAAGCTCAAGTACAGAAATTTTTATGTAATCAGATTCTTCGTTATTCTAAAACTTTTTTAATTACACATTATGATGATAGTGTTCTAATACCCGTGTGTATTCTTCATGGATATTTCTCGGAGTAAGTGACCCTGTATACATTCTGAGAATTTGGTGAACAAATTCGAGAGGATATTCGATAGTCAATCCGGAATCGCGTGCATATATTGCATTTAATGTTGTGTACATTGCCTCGTAAATTTTCGGGTCTTCAATTTTTAGACGATCTAGATTCTCCTGAGCTTGGAGTAATTTAGTATCGTTAAATTCTCCGCGTTCATTGGTTGTTTTACGGTATTGCACATAATCTTTCAGATCTTTTCGGTTTAGGACATAATCAGTAAATGTTTCGATAAGTGTCATGATTGCTCCTTGCAAAACGATTGTGATGCAATTATTGTACGCTCTAAGTGTAGCACGAACGTAGCAAAATGTTAAATACCGAAAATCTTTTTAGCACGTTCCAAATCTTTTACCGTATCGATTCCAAATCCGCTACTTGCTACTTTTACCATCGAAATCTTTTTACCGTGATACAACGCACGAAGCTGTTCGAGTTTTTCGATGTCTTCGAGTGGTGCTTCACCAAGGGCACAGAAATCGTGGAGAGATTTTTTCGTAAATCCGTAAATACCAATATGACCGAAATAGTTCGCCTCCCCGCTGCGATTAAAGGGGATAGGACTGCGAGAGAAATAGATGGCATTGTGCGCATCATCAGTGATGACTTTGACCATATTGGGATCATTGGCAGATTCGGTGTTGATAGCGTTGTAACAGCTTGCCATGATGAAGGGTACGTTTTGGGCTTTGAGGCTGTTAAGCCGCTCGATTAAGAGGGTCAATACTTCGGTTTCGATGAATGGTTCATCGGCTTGAACATTGATGATGAGTTCATCGTCAGGAATGTCGAGCAACTGCGCACACTCATTGATACGGTCTGTTCCGCTTTTATGGGTTGTAGAGGTGAGTCGTGCTTCGATCCCGTGCGTGGCACATATTTTGAGTATAGCTTCATCATCACACGCGACAACAACACGGTCAATGGATTCGACTCTCTTGGCAGTACGGATCACCATCGGCAAACCGCCGATATCCGCGAGGACTTTTTGAGGAAAACGGGTAGAGGCTAAGCGGGCAGGGATGATAATCATAGTAAAACCTAATATAGTGATATAATTAAACAATTATATCCCAAAGGCTAGAAGATTGGGTGGTTTAGGGTTGGTAGAGGAGGTTCATGGATGAAGTTTTTAAGTTTTAGAGTCATTGAAGATTTTTTTGATTATAATTTTGCCAACATACTTCCCCCACCTCTTGTAAAAGTGCAAATGGGGGAGTGCTTTTGACTTCGTATAACAAACCCCATTTAACCTATCAACAACAGTTAGAACTCCTTAAAAGCCGTGGACTTATTGTCAAAGATGAAAATTTTGCAATCATAAAATTACAGCATATAAGTTACTATCGCCTTAGCGCATACTTTTTACCTTTTCAATCAACAAAAGATAGGTTTGATGAGGGTGTGACGTTTGAAACAATAATAGAACTTTACCATTTTGATAAAGAACTTAGAATTTTGACCTTTAGCGCAATAGAAAAAATAGAGATATTCTTGAGAACTTCCGTAGCCTACAACTTTTCTAAAAATCATACGATCTTTGGTTATACCGATAGTAAAAATTTTTGTTGTGATGAGAAAGATTTTGAGTGGTTAATGAGCGACATCACAAAAGAGACAAGTCGTTCCAAAGAGACTTTTGTTAAACATTTTAGAGACAGTTATACAGATGATGATTTACCTATATGGATGGTGGTAGAAATCATCTCGTTTGGAACACTCTCTAAACTTTATACAATGCTTTGTACTCAAACAGAAAAAGAGATACTAAACGGGATAAATCTGCCATCATTTGTCTTTAAAAACTGGCTTCACGTATTGTCGTATGTACGAAATCTATCCGCTCATCACAGCAGACTTTGGAATAGACAGTTTGTCATAAAAGCAAAAATCCCGAAACACAAAAAAGAGTTTAACGGAATCGTTAACGATAAGTATCACACGTTTGCGATCATGGTTCATCATATTTTAAAAGCCATTAATGATACGTTCGAGTTCAAGACAGAACTAAAAAATCTGCTCGACAAATATCCGCAAGTGGATAGAAAAGCTATGGGATTTGTCGATGGTTGGGAAGAGTTGGAGGTGTGGAAATGAATATAAACTATTTTGTATCCACATATCAGCTCTATTTACCGACAGAAGAAGAGTTTAGAGCGGAGATAGTTACAAAAAGAAATTTATAAGTGAATATATAAAAAAAAGGGCTTAATAAAATGTTTTCAAAGAATAATTTTAATCATAATAATTTTAATCAAGTTTTGGTAGATGCTGTAGGTAATCGCTTGCAAAATGAGAATTATGAAGATGCAGTAAAACAGGCACTTTTGTTTATTACAGATGTATTTAGAGAGAAAAGTGGTTTAACGGAAGATGGTGTTAGCCTTGTTTCAAAAGCATTAAGCTTAAATAGTCCTCTAATCAAAATAAACGAACTTCTAAATGATACTGATCAAAATGAACAAAAAGGAGTTATGTTTTTAGCACAGGGTATATACTCTGCTTTCAGAAATCCTCTTAATCATACAATTCACACAAAGATCTCAGAAAAAGATTGTATGCGTCAATTGACAATCATTGATATGATTTACGATTACATAACTCGTGACATTCAAACGGAAAATAAAATTTCTAAAGCATTATTTGATTTGGTAGATGATAATAATAAAGATTTTTATTTTTTTAGAAATGATTATGATGAAAAAATTAATAAAGTTCTAAATGTAGATAATCTTTGGTTATATGGCGAATCAGGACTTGGAAAAACAAATTCAGCTATATATTACACCTTAGTGAAAAAGTATCCATTCTCATTTACAGTTTATTGTTCTGATTTACCAGATTATAAAATTGGAACGATTATTCAAAATATTTTTGAAAGTTTACATGCAAAAATATTAGGTGAAAAATCAGATTTATTAAATGATATAGATATTAACAAAAGTAATGATAAAAAAGAATTACAAAAATTGCTAAATCTTATTGTAGAACATTTTACAAGTGTTATTTTAATTTTTGATGATATTCCAGAGTTGGATGATGACGAATTTAAAGATTTTTATCTATTTTTATTGTTTTTGTTTAAGAACTCATCAAATAGCAGCAAGCTAATCATCACAAGTATTGTTGATCCTACAAGTAAATTAGAATTATTAAGTGAGAGAGACAAAGATAAACTATGCGATGAAACATTAAAGTTTATAGAATTTCAGAATTGGGATGATAGCGAAATTATTGGACTAAAAAAACATATTGAAGCTTCTATTGGGAATAATATAATATCTGATGAGGATGCTAAAAATCATTCACAAGGGAAGCCAAGAAAGTTAAAACGATTAATGAAAGATCAAGTTACAGGAGATAATGTATGAAAATTTTAAAATCTACGACCATAATACCTCAAAATTTATATGTTGAAAGAAAAGCTGATATTCAATTAAGAAATGTGATTAATGATATGGGTCGCCCTGCATCAATACTTGTTTCTAGACAAATGGGGAAAACAAATCTCCTTTTAAATGCAAAAAGTACATTGGCAAATGAAAATAAATTATTTATATATATCGATCTTTCAAGTACATTTTTCCCAAGCGTCAAAGAGTGTTTTAGATATATAATTGATTCAGCTATAGATACCAATCCTATTTTTGAAGAAATTGAAGAAAAAATAACAGAAAATAGAGAAAAAAACAAGCTTCCAAATCGAGAACATGAACAAGAGTTGTTATTACTGTTGCGGCAAGTTAACGGCGATATAGTTATCGTATTAGATGAAATTGATTCGATGATAAAATATGATTTTTCAGATCAATTTTTCTCACAAATCAGAAGTGTGTATTTCGCAAGTAGGACAAATTATCCTGAGTTTAATAGATTGACTTATGTGTTGTCTGGTGTGCTTGAGCCATCAGAAATTATTCATGATAAAACTAAATCACCATTTAATATTAGTGAAAAAATTTATTTAAATGATTTTACAAAAGAAGAATATTTGTCTTTTATTGATAAAACAAAGTTAAGTTTTTTACAAGATGAAATCATAGAAAAAATATATGATTGGACTAGTGGGCATCCTCGTATTACTTGGGATATTGTTTCGAAACTAGAAGATAAATATATAGAAAATAAGAGTATTAGCATCAATGATGTTGATGATATTGTTGATGATTTATATATAAAACACTCAGATACTCCACCAATTGATAATATCAAAAACCTTATCTCAGAAAATATAGCTTTAGCGCAAAGTATTTTGGACATAAAACAAAAGATATATCTCAATATATCCGATGCAATTAAAAGCAAATTATATCTTTTCGGGATTATAGAAATTGTTGACAATGAAGCTGTAACTTTGAAAAATAAAATTTTAGAAGAAAATTTAACGGATGATTTTTTAACGGATATTATTTATTCTCAAAAATCACCATTCGAAATCGCTCAGTCCTTTTTTAATGATGGAAAATATAATGAAGCGATAGTCGCTTATGAGAGAACTTTGAATTCTGAAAAAGCAAGTGAAACGGAAAAAAATATCTCAAGGATAAACGCTGGGTTCTGTCTGCTTTATTTGGGAAATAATAAATCTGCTTTAGAGTTTATGAATGAAGTTAATATAAGTAAAGAAGAAGATCCTTATAGTTATTACATAAATATTGGAAATAAAGCAGTTTGTTATTTGAATTTGAAAAACTATGAAGAAAGTTTAAAGCATTGTGATATATTGCTTGAATACAAACAACCTCTTTTTGATATTAGAGCTTATTATAATAAAGCAAATTTATACTCATTGTATGATTATAAAAACAATAAAGACTCAATGCTTGAAAATATAAATAAAGGTTTATCTGTTATTAGTAGTTATACCGCAAAAGATAAATCAGAACAAAATGAAATAAATAATTTTTTAGTAAATCTTCATCTATTAGAGTATACATATTATATGGATGATATTGAAAAATCAATAGAAATTTTACAAGACATCTTAAGCTATTCATCACTTGAATATAAGCCTAATATATATATTGAATTAATCAAGCTTAATCAAAAGCAATATATAAATGAGTTTTTTAATCTTGTCCGAGATGAAGAACTTCAGCTAAACAGTTTTGACCCAATAAAATATAACATATATACAATATATGAGTATATTGCATTAGTTATAATTGAAAATGAAGAGATTTTATTAAAAGAATTTTTGAATTTTTGCCAGAATACATATAGGGAGCATTTTTCATCAAAATGCAATGTTCTATTGAATACGGGAAAATACTTTTATTATAGTGTAAAAGATAAAGAACAAGCTTTAAGTGTATTTAATCAAGCATTGCTATATCAATCTGGAGAAGAGATTTTTACAGAGTGCTACAAAAACATATATTCTTCTTTAGCTTTATTTTATTATTCAAATAATACAAACATGCAATTATTTTTTGATAAATTCAAAAACTATGTAGAATATATTGTCAGCAATGAGTTATATTTAAAATTGACTTATGATGACTATTTTTTATTAAGTCAAGGTGCTAATAAATTAATAAACAAGCATAAAGCAGATGAAGTAAAAATACTTATTGGGCTGATCGATAATATTATAGAAAATTTCGATAGTGAGAATGAATTATTTAAAACTTTATTTTTAGATATAAAGCATCACCTATGTGACGAAAAAGAATCTAAATTAGAATTATCTACACTGTGTATTAATTATTGTGAGAAACATAGAGACAATTTATCTCCTTTTCCTGATGATTTTCAAAAATATGTAAAATATCTTGAAAATAGTCATAAGCAATATGTACTTATGAATGCTGAACGAAAGACATTTGTTAGGAGTGAAGCAAAAGTTAATAGAAACGATCTTTGTCCATGTAATAGTGGAAAAAAATACAAAAAATGTTGTGGAAAATAATAGCCTATTATATAACCTATTTTTCATTTGTGGCGAATTTATTAAACCATGAACTGTACACCCTTCGACAGGCTCAGGGTGAACGGGAAAGATATGTCAAAAAAACGGCAAAATTTACACATGACTAAAAAAGGTATCTAAATGCTCCTTTATCAGCCCGACGGCGGCTACTGTTATAACAGTGATTCGATACTGCTGTACGGATTTATTACCCAATTCAATCCCAAGGGGCGGATGCTCGATGTGGGTGCCGGATGCGGTATTGTGGGATTGCTCGTTGGGCGGGATTGTGATGTACAGCTTGAAGCGGTTGAAAAACAGAGTATTTATGCTCAATTTTCCAGACGCAATGCGCAGATTAATCGTATCGACTATCTTTTACATGAGTGTGATTTTTTGGAGTATGAGGATACAAGTGGATTTGATTGGATTGTCTCCAACCCCCCATTTTATCATGAAGGTTCCGCACGCTCAGAAAATGTGATGATCCATCAAGCACGTTACAATGTTCATATGCCCATTGAGGCGTATGCCCAAAAAATAGCGAAGCTTTTACGACCACAAGGCTCTGCTGTGATCTGTTATGATGCACGACAATTTGCGCAACTGTGCAGTGCGTTTGAAGCTGTCAAATTAAGAGTCGTTGATGTACAATTCGTCCATTCTAAAAGCGATCGTTCAAGCACGTTGGTAATGTTTCGAGTGAAAAAAAATAGCAAGTCGGCAATGAACGTATGGGCCCCGCTCATTACGTTTGAAAACGATCAATACACCTCCGCCGTACAGGCGATTTATGACAGAGCAAAGGCGCACAGTATCAAATGTCCGATTATATGACACAAGAAGGTTTTAGCTACGCGTTTGATTCGAGTGCCTGTGCCGCGTGCGGTGGTAATTGCTGTACGGGTGAGAGCGGTTATATCTTTGTTTCCGTGACGGAAATAGCCGGTATTGCCAAATTACTGGAGATGGAGGAGAGTGAGTTTCGCCGTACCTATCTGCGTAAAGAGGGCTTTCGGTTTTCGCTCAAAGAAAAAGTGGTAAACGGTTCACATGACTGCGTCTTTTTTGACCGTAAGGCCAATGGCTGCAGTATCTACCAAGCGCGGCCGCTTCAGTGTCGAACATTCCCTTTTTGGGATTATTTTCGCCACCGAGTCGATGAACTAAAGCAGGAATGCCCAGGGATAATTGGATGAATAAATATTTATTGATTTTAGTAACGTGTGCCCTAATGGCGCAAGGGGCTGTTCGGATTAAAGTGCCGATCGAAATAAGTGATGAGACTTATGTTTTAGCGGCTATGGATGCACAAGTGCGTCAAAAAAATGATTTAGCTTCCCAATATTTTAGCCGCTTATACGTTAAAACTGGGAAAAAAGAGTATTTGTATAGCTCGTTGCGTATGTACGAGTCTTCTAAAGACAGTACTCAATTTTCGAGAGCAACGCAAGAGGCTCTGGTTAAAAATCCTGAGGATAAAATGCTGCTGCGTTTTCATGTTATTGCGCTTATTAAAGAGGGGAAATTTTCAGAAGCATCTCATGAAGCTATGATGTTGTCCCAACAAACGAAAGAACCCTCGGACTATCTTTTAAATGCGGAAGCATTTATAAAATTGGGAAATTATCAAAGCGGCTACAGTGAGTTAAAAAAAGCGTATGACACTACGTATGATGAAGAAACAGCAGAACGAATTGCACTTATTATGTATACGCAGTTGGACAAAAAACAAGAAGCGATATCTTTTTTAAAAGATCACATCGGTTCCCATGGTAATTCGAAAATTTTGGGGAAACGGTTGGGAAGTCTGTATGCAGATAGCGGTGCACTTGAAGATGCCGTTCAAATGTATGAGCAGACGTATGAACTCTCTAATGATCCTTTGATTGCGCAAGAAGCGGTGAGGATTTATGTTTATCGGCAGGATTTTGAGAAATTAACGCTGTTGCTAGAAAAATCAGAGGTGAATGATCCACTGTTGTTAGAGTTGTATGTACGGGATAAGCAATTTAAAAAAGCGTCAACGGTGGCTCGAAAACTTTATAAGAAAGATGCTAATCCGCTTCATTTAGCGCAAAGTTCGGTATTCGAATATGAAGCTGCCAGTGATCGAAATGATATGCACCTGTTGAAAGAAGTGGTCAATGATTTAAAACAGGCTAATGAGCAGTTACAGGATCCTGTATACCTCAATTACTTGGGCTATTTGATGATTGACCATGATTTGGGAGTCGATGAGGGGATAACTTATGTCCAAAAAGCTCTTGAAAAACAGCCTGAGTCAGCGTTTTACATAGATTCTCTTGCGTGGGGGAAATATAAATTGGGTGATTGTGCTGAGGCGCTGCGTCTAATTAAACAAGTAGAATCCAAGATAGGCACAGATGAACAGGAAGTTCAAGATCATATGAAAGCAATACAGCAGTGTAAAACGAAGGAAAAATAATGATACTAGACGACATACTTGAGAAAACAAGAGAAGATGTAAAGATACGAGAGGCCAAATTCAGCATGGATTGGCTGGGACGTTCTTTGGCGTTTAATTCCAGAGCTCCACGCGATGTGTATTCATTTTTGACATCGACAGCGGATGAGCCGTTTCGTATTATTGCTGAGGTCAAAAAGGCGAGTCCTTCAAGAGGAGTGATACGCGAGGACTTTGATCCTGTAGCGCTTGCGCAAGGGTATGAACGCGGAGGGGCAAATGCAATCTCAATCTTGACGGAACCTCATTTTTTTCAAGGAAATCTTGATTATTTGGCAGAAATTCGTCGCTACGTCGGCATCCCGTTGTTACGAAAAGATTTTATTGTTTCCAAATACCAGCTTCTTGAAGCATTGGTTTACGGTGCTGATTTTGTTCTTCTTATCGCGGCGGCACTTTCCAAGAGTGAGCTCAAAGAGCTGTTGAATTATACGCGACACTTGGGGATGGAAGCACTGGTGGAAATACACGATAAATCGGAACTTACCAAAGCGATTTATGCCGGTGCCGACATCATTGGAATCAATCATCGTAATTTGCAAACGTTTGAGATGAATATGAATCTCAGTTATGATCTTATTCCTTTGATCCCAAATGGAAAAATCATTGTGGCTGAAAGCGGCATATATGAACATGGGCAGCTGGAAGATTTAAATAAGGCTGGAGTGGATGCTTTCTTGGTGGGAGAGTCATTGATGCGTCAGGACAATGTTGAGGAAGCGCTACAAAAACTCAAAAATGGGTAAGCAAAACAAAAATATGACGATTTGCTGAATATTTAAGCAATACATAATAGTCATTTAGGATACCATTGATAGAGAACATTTAATTCCCGAAGGGAAAGTATGACAGAGCCTATCACCCCAGAGTTGCAAAAATTTTACGATATCTTTGATGGTGTTGACCAGAATAAGGTTTCAGAGTTTAAAGATTTTTTAGAGACAAATGCGGTTAACTTTAACCTCTTTAAAGAGGGAAATTTTATTGAACGCTGCTTCCCTTTTGATATGATCCCGCGCATCATCCCCAAAAAAGAATTTGACCATTTACAAGCAGGTATTGTTCAACGCGTTCGTGCGCTGAATGCTTTTTTGAACGATATATATACTGATCAAAAAATTGTTCGCGATGGTATCGTCCCAAAGGAATACATTGATTCGGCTACGGGTTATTTGCCTGCCTTTCAAGGTGTTGTTCCTCCCAAGGGGATTCGTACGCATATCAGCGGTATTGATTTGGTCAAGGATACGGTGAGTGGCGAGTGGGTAATCCTCGAAGATAATCTACGCGTCCCCAGCGGTGTGAGCTATCCACTCACGATTCGTCGAGCCTTTCGTCATACCTATCCGGAATTTTTTGAAAAGATGAATATTTCTAAAATTCGTCAATACGGAACTGAGCTCAAAGCTGCGATGGATCATGTTAATACAGGCGGTCTCAATGTCGTCTTGTCTCCTGGTCGATATAATTCTGCTTTTTATGAACACAGCTATTTGGCCAAAATAACAGGTGCGGCATTGGTGAGTGGAGATGATTTGGTGGTGGAAAATAAAGTTGTTTATCTGCGCAGTTATGATGGTGAGCGGTTACGTGTAGGGGCAATATACCGACGTCTTGATGACGATTTTCTTGATCCAGAAGAATTTGATAAGGAGAGTTTGATCGGTGTACCGCATTTGATGAGTGCTTATCGTGCCGGCAATGTAGCGGTTATGAATGGCATCGGAAACGGGGTAGCAGACGATAAAGGGATTTATTATTTTGTCCCTGATATGGTCCGATATTATCTCAAAGAAGAACCGATACTTTCTAATGCTCCGACCTATTTACCTTATTATGAAAAAGATCGCGAATATGTATTGGCCAATATTCATAAACTCGTCATTAAAGATGTTGCGGAAGCAGGGGGATATGGCGTTTTGTTTGGGAATCGTTTGAACTCTGAAGAAATAGAGAATATTACGGCTCAAATTATTGCAAATCCGCGTCGTTTTATTGCCCAAGAGGTTATTGAGTTTTATGATCTTCCGTGCATGCTCAATGGGGGAATTGAACCTCGTAAGGCGGATTTACGCGCCTATGTGATTTATGGTGAAGAGATTACGGTGAGCATGGGTGGATTAACCCGTTATGCAATGGAAGAGGGCAATTATTTGGTGAACTCGTCTCAGGGTGGAGGTTTCAAAGATACGTGGGTGGTAGAACTATGATAGATACAGCAATTACGGTCAATGCGGCACGGCTTCTTTATTGGAAAGGACGCTATTTGCAGCGGGCACAAACGATGCTCAAAGAGTTGTTGATAGGATATGACAATGTTATTGACCGTGATTTTGATTACGGCCGGCATCATTATGAGAAATTGGATGTAGCTATTGATTACATTGATGCGCATGACTTTTTACGTCAAGGAATTTATGGCAATCATAGCAGTTCGATAGCTTCCATGATTTTGATAGCTCGAGAAAATGCAATTGAAACTCGTCATCTTCTTGATGAACGTGGATTCGCGCGTTTAAATCTGATTCATAGCCGTATTTTGAGTGAGTGTGGAAAAAAGGTAAGACCGAGTATGCTGGAAGATTTTATTGACGATATCGCTTTTATTTTGGGTGTTTTTTCTTCAGAGCTTGGGCGTACAAAGGCGTATAATTTTATCCGTTTAGGACAATACATTGAAAGATTTGATCTTATCTTGAGATTGTATGAAGGTTTTGATCTGGTTAATGCAGAACTGGATGCGATGAATACCATAGCAAAACGGCTCAATCATAAGTATCAATCCAGTAAGATTTTCACATCAGATTTACAAAAAGCGCTTGCTATAGTGAATGGTGTTATTGATAAAGTGATTGAAGACAAAGATCCGCACATGCAGAGACAATGATGGGGACGATAGAAGAAGTATTGACGATTGAGCTCCCAGTTGGAGAGAATTTTCGAATACAACGGTGCCGTTATGCTCCTAAAAAAGGGAAGTCTACGAAACGTATTTCTATTGTCAGCGGTATTCACGGAGATGAGCTTGAAGGTCAGTATGTTTGTTTTCTATTAGGTGAATGGCTGCGGGCACATCCTAAAGCGATAAAGGGAACGATTGATATTTATCCGGCGATCAACAGTTTGGGCATTGACAGTATTACCCGTACAATTCCTTTTTACGACGTTGATCTAAACCGAATTTTTCCGGGGAGCAAAGAAGATTTTCTTCCTGCCCAAATTGCCCATGGGGTTATGAATGTGATGAGGGGGAGTGATTTCGCAATCGATATCCACTCGAGTAATATTTACTTACGTGAAATTCCGCAAGTGCGTATCGCAAAGTCACAAGAAAAGACACTTGTCCCTCTTGCAAATTTACTGAATATCGATTTTGTTTGGGTTCACGATGCCGTGACAGTGTTAGAATCGACATTTGCACATGCGATGAATACTGTTGGAACAAAAACATTGGTGGTTGAAATGGGCGTTGGGATGCGTTTGGGCAAATCAAACGGAGAACAATTGCTTAATGGATTGCTCAATTTAATGCGTCATGAGGGAATTTTGGACATTCCTTCATTTAAAGTACGGTTTCCAATGCAGTCACATGAGGGGGAGGTCGCCTATCTCAATGCTTCGTGTCCCGGATTATTCGTTCCTGCAATTGAGCATTGTCAGATCGTGGTGAAGGGCGAATTGGTGGGACGTATCGTCAATGCTTTAAGCGGTCAAATAATGGATGAAGTTTTGGCTCCTATAGGAGGAATGCTATTCACCCTTAGAGCGTATCCAATCGTGTATGAAGGCTCTTTGCTGGGACGAATTTTTGGAGAGAAAGAATGAAGCGCTTTGATATTGTCACTTTAGAATCTCCCAATCGAGCTCCCCTGAAAATTGAGGGATTTTTATTTGGTGAGAAGAAAAAAGGTCCTTCAATCGCCGTTGTGGGTGCTATGAGCGGAGAGGATGTTAATCAGCTTTATGTTGCATCACAACTCGTTGAGTATCTCCGAGTTAAAGAAAAAGAGGGAAAGATTATTGGAAGAATTTTAGTGATACCAGCAATCAATACCTACGCATTAAATATGGGTGAACGACATTGGCCGCTTGATAAAACGGACATCAATATGATGTTTCCAGGATATGCGCAAGGGGAAACGACCCAGCGGATTGCCGGGCGCCTTTTTGAAGCCCTTCGAGGATTTGATTTTGGAATGATTTTAGAGGGAAGACGCGATCAGGGAATGTGTTTGCCCTACGTAAAAATCATTGCCAGCGGGTATGAAGATTTGGAATCAGCGAAAGATTTGGGGTTGAGTTTCATTCATCATCGTCCGCATAACCCAGTAGAAACAGCGATGTTGCAGTATAACTGGCAACTTTGGGGAACCAAAGCATTTTCAATTGTCTTTGGTAAAAATGGGACTGTTGATTATAAAGTGAGCAGAGATATCCATAGCGCAATAATACGGTTTTTATCCAAACGTAAAATATTGAATTTGCCGGTTTTTGAAGGCTTTTTGAGCAATGTTATCGATTCTGGTGCCATTACCCTGCTTAAAGCAACACGGGCGGGTATTTTCCATCCATCGGTGAGTTGTGGAACGCACGTCCAAAAAGGGGATAAACTAGGGAAGATAATGGATGCTTTGAGTGGAGAAAAACTGGAAAAGATCATCTCCCCATGTGAGGGAGTTGTAACGTGTCAATATTCGCATCCACTGATCTTTCAAAACTCGATTGCATTTCGAATCGCTTCTGTGGAAATGAGTTGACAGATTAAAAAGAAGGCTAAAAAGAAATAAACCTTTTAGCTTAACATCTTTTTAGCGCATTCGTTGATCCGTTTGCCATCTGCAAGGGCTCCGATGCTTTTTGATGCAGCACCCATGATTCTACCGATATCCTTCATAGAAGCAGCACCTACTTCAGTAATGATGGTGCGTATGGCGGTTTCAAGTTCTTCATCGCTTAGTTGTTTTGGAAGATAGGTTTCAAAAATTGCTGCTTCCGCCGCTTCTATATCGTACAGATCATCACGGCCTGCATCGCGGTACTGTACCATTGAATCGTTACGCTGTTTTACTTGTTTTTGGATGATTTTGATGATGTCTTCATCGCTTAGCTCTTTGCGCTCATCGACTTCGATTTGTTTCATTGCACTGCTAAGAAGACGCAATGCGTCACGCTTGACGACCTCTTTTTCTTTCATTGCTGTTTTGATATCGTTGTTTATTTGCTCTTTTAAACTCATTTTTTTTCCTTGGAACTATTTTTGCTTATTATAGCTAAATAACCTTCTTGAATGGACGAATATGGGGACTAAAACCTACCTTTCTATCGTGGCCGTATCGTTGCTTATCAATGGGTGTACGGCCAGACTCACCGAGCCTGACATTACGTTTACTCCCCCTAAATACGTTGAAGAGATGCCGGCTCGTGAAGAAGAGAGTAGTTTTGCAGCACGAGGAAGCTTGTTTGGGCAGGGTGACAGTCCCTTGTTTTCGGACCATAAAGCGATGCATGTGAATGATATAGTGACAGTAGTGATCTCTGAAACGGCTACGAGTTCAAACAAAGCGGTCAAAGCCCTCAGTGAAGCAGATACGATTGGTCTAAATGGGGGTATTTTTACCAATGGAGGGCAAAATCCTGCTATCAGTTCGGCTGCTGCTAAGCTTAATGGCGTTGGCAATATCGGTTTTAGCGGTGGTTCGAATTCTAACTATGCGGGAGCAGGGTCGGCTACCAAGAACGCATCCTTTACGACAACCGTTTCTGCGCGTATTGTTAAAGTTATGGTCAACGGCAACTATTTCATTGTAGGACGTCGAGAAATCATGGTGGATGATCAAAAGCAAATCATGCAGTTAAGCGGTGTGATACGTCCTTATGACATCGATCAAAACAATCAAATCAGTTCGGCTAAAATATCTGATGCCAAAATTATGTATGCCAATGAAGGGGATATTGATCGTTCTGTAAATCAGGGATGGGCTAGCAAGATGGTACAGGCCGTTTGGCCATTTTGATTATCTAATCACTTGCAATGGATCGATATGGGCATTGCGTTGTGTTACTTGAAACATGAGTTCACGAGCAACACGGCCAATGATCGATCCCTGTTTTAATCGTTGGCCCACGGTAATTGTAGGGGCAATCTTGTCCATGTGCGCATAGATGGTGTGCAGACCGTTATCGTGCTCAATGATGACAACATTTTCAAGCATCGCAGTTGCTTTGGCAAAGATGACTTTACCATTGAAAATGGCTTTGACTTTGGCATCGGATTCCGTAGGACGCAGAGAAATAGATTCATTATAAATTTTAATTCCGTAAACAGGGTCAGTATAGGGTCCAAAACGTTTTGTCACCACATAGCCATCGAGAGGTGCAATGGTACGATCACCGCTATAATTAGCTGTCTTAGAAGCCTGATACGCAGAGATAGCTTCTCGTGCACCCGCAGGAAGGGGTTTAGAACCAGGCCTAACGGCTACGAGTGGAGGCGGAGCTTTTTTTGGTTTCATCGCTTCTAGCTTAATAATATTCAAGCTGGCAAGAGTATTTTGAAGCGATTTTTGTTGGTTTAGAATTCGTCCAAGCGAACGCTTATACTCGGCTTTTTCCTTTTCGAGCGCTGCGATTGCTTTTTCATTTTGCTGTTTTGTGGCCAAGACATTTTGTTTTTGTTTATCGATAACGGCAATGGATTGTTTCAGTACTGTTGTTTGGTTGGCAAGGGCAGAAATTTTGGTGGCATTTTCACCAAAAATAAAATTAAGTTCTTTGATTTCTTGATTGATCTGTTTAAGATGAAGCTTTAATGCCTCTTCAGTAATGATGGCATTGGCTTCTTTGGCGCGGTCATCGTTTATAAGAAGAGAAATGGAGGTATTGCGAGCAAGAGCGAATACGAGTTTTTGTTCAATATCATTTTGGGTTTTAATGAGTTGATTTTGCTGTGCTTCGAGGCTGTGCAGACTTGATTTATTTGCTTGATAAACGGTTTCTTTGGAATTGAGTTCAGTGACCAATGTATTGATCTTCTGTTGCTGAATACCAACCACTTGTTTTTGCTGCAAAATTTTATTGGCAGTGGCTTCGAGCTTGGTATTTAGAGATGTGTAGGTTTGTTTAGCTGCATTGAGTTTTGATGTGGTTGATTGTATCCGCGCATCAATTTTGGCAGCACATAGCGTAACGCTCAGTAGGGTTGCCAAGACAAGCGAACGGTGAAAAAAGGTCATTTAGTCTTCTTCGTTAGGAAAAATAACGATCATAAATGTCAGTGCGACCGAGATTCCTAAAGCAATACCCAAAGAACGAAGGGAATCATCCACAAAGTTGAAAAGCTGGACGCTAATACCGATGGCTTTGAGCTGAGTGATTAAGAAACCATAATAATCGATGACAAAAAAGGCCAAACACAAAATAATCGTCGCGATTATCGCATCAACGATAGCCAGACGGAATAATACGGCAGAACGAAGCCATACAGGTGCACCGAAGAGGGCCATAATGCTCATTCGCTCAGCATGCTGGAACTGCCATAAACGCATCTCTTTGAGGATAAGCAATGACGTAACCGCAGCGATGGCTATTGAAAAGACCTGAACAACATTTTTGAAAAGAAGCATGAGTTTATAAATGGTATCGTGCGTTTGTGCAAACCCTTCAACACGCTCAATTGCAGGATTGCGTTGTAAAAGATGCTGAAGGCTGTTGATCTCTTTTGGTGATGGATATCGATTCAGATATATTCGGTAAAACTTTGGGAGGGTCAATCGTAAAAGATCAAGATTTTTCTGACTCATTTCCCCTTTGAGGCGTTCCAATACTTGTGCGGTGCTGATAGGTTCGCTTCGTTCTATCATTGAGCTCATAGCTTTGAATTCGGAGGGAATAAATGCTTTATTGGATACAACAATGACAGAGTAGTCATCTTTTAGACGTGTTTCATACGCCGCAATGGTACGATCGACGGCAACATAAATTTGTACCGAGGCTAAAACCGTAAAGAGGGCAATGATTAGGGAGATATGATTTTTAAGCGATTTCATTGATATTTCCAAACTCGATATGATAATGTTTATAAGGAACATTAAGTCCTTCTGGAATATGGTGTGTAACCACCACTACAGTTGTCTTGAGCTGAGCATTTGCTCCCTCCAGAAGATTCCAGATAACCGAAGAAGAATATTCATCCAAATTTCCTGTAGGTTCATCTGCGAGGATCAAAATAGGGTTATGGGCAAGGGCCCGTGCCATTGCAACGCGCTGTTGTTCTCCACCACTAAGTTCAAGAGGGTATTTTCCTGCTTGGTGAATCAATTTGACATGACCTAAAAGTTTTTGAACTTGATCGCCGCTTACATCACTGGTATAGCCTGATATGATGAGCGGAAGCATAACGTTTTTCTCAATAGTCCATTCCTTGATCAGTTTGTAGTCTTGGAAGACGATACCGATATGACGGCGGAGAAAATTGAGTTTTGAGGTGCTGATACGATTCATTTTGACACCACCGACACTCAATTGCCCTTGTATAGGCGCAATTGCTCCGTAAAATGATTTTAGCAGCGTTGATTTACCGCTGCCGCTGGCACCGGTGATAAAAACAAAACTTCCTGCATCAATAGAGAAAGTCGCCTTTGAAATAATGGTTTCAAACTCTTTATACGATAGAGAAAGATTTTGGGCAATGATAACTTTATCCATGAAGCAACTCGTTTAATAAGATATGGGCGCTTAGATTAGCGCTTGAACGGACAGGTTGAGTTGGAAAATAGCGTGCTTTTCCATTTTCAACAATCAAATAAAGATGTTCGGGACGATCGAAACTTCCCATCGCAAGGCGAAGCATCCATCCCCCCTCACGTATGTCAAAAGAAGCTTCCGCATTTAGAAAACCCCATTCTCGTCGAAACGTCTGACGTTCCAATTTTGAGAGTATAGCATCATTGATAGGTGTTTGAGAAAAGATAAACTCTCCCTCTAATACTTTTTCAGGACTTTCAAAATCATTGATGAGGGTTACATCATAGATATTTTTTTCGAGGCGTTTCCATCGGTCTTCATACTTGCTTACGATGGCAATCTCTTGATTTTTACGTACTTCAAATCGTGCATAAGAGGGATGAGAATACGTTTCAAGCGCAAAGCGATAATAATTTTCACTGTCGGTACGCAATTCAAGTCTTCCCTGTAGAGCAAGAGTACGCAGGGCTTCTTCTACAAACGTATCGCCAATCACACGCCTATGAGGTTTTTTATCCCATGGAACCGGAAAGTGGACATAGATGCGGCTGAGAGTATTCGAAGGGATAAGTTCTAAAAACAAACGCGCATCGTAATCCAAAACCATAATATTTTGAAGATTTTGAATGGTGATTTGTTTGAGTGCCTGCTCAATGGAAGGCTTATGTATCTCAAGACCGATAAATAAAACATCAGGATTTTCAAGGGCTTGATGCAGCAGGTGTCGAGCAGAACCGAATCCTACTTCAACGCGAACTTCACGATCACTTGGAAAATTGTTTGCAAAAAAATCAATCGATTTAAGTGCATCATGCGTTTTCAGATGAACATTTTCTCCGGCTGTGTCAACATTGGAGTCCAGTACCGTGATTTTTGCATGGCGTGCATAAGCTAGAAGTGCTTGTTTAACTAAATAGTTGGGAGAAGGACGGGTGATTTTGTCACTTTTGAGGAGATCCTTTTCTCCACTTTTTTTATGCAATACGAAAAATTCGCGCTCTCTAAAACGGGTTGCAATTAATGACTCTTTCCCCTCACCGCGTGAAGTGGCAATAAAGTCAAAAGCCACATCTCCCTCCACTGCAGGAAGATTAATGGGATGAAACGATTCTAGGTGTAAATGCGGCATTAGGTTATTTAGGCTCGTAATGAAGTGTAATCGCGGGTGCTGGAAGAGAACGGATTCCGTCTTTGTCGACACTTATGACTTCGTAAAGGTATTCGATGTTTGGTTTGATGTCTCCGTCATGGAATTTCGTATCTGAAATGCTGTTGATCTCGATACTTTCACGATCAATCCAACTTTTTTTAGTTGTTTTAATAATGGTAAAAGAAACGCTTCTTGGATCATTGTTTACCCATTGCACATCGACGCCGTTAGGACCTATTTTTCCATCAAAGTTGATTGGAGTATGTGGTTTTATTAAGCTTGTCCCTTGGACAATAGGTGTACTTTGCACACTCTCCAGGTCGTCTTTGTCAACAGCAGTAATCTTATAAAAGAAGGTTTCTCCGTCTTCTTTTGTTGTATCCGTAAATTTGGTATCATTGAGCTTTACGTGGTAAATATATCGGCCATCTGATGTGCTAGAACGGTAAATATTGTAATGATCCAAATCGTTAATGGAACTTGCCTCCCAGCCTAAAGCGATTGCTTTTGGAAGATCCTTGGTCGAGGTGATGTTCTTGATTTCCGGCGGTAATGGTTTGGTGACTACTTTACTTGTCTCGCTAGGCTCGGTAATCAGTTTGTCATACGTAGTGGCACGCACACGGTAATAATATACCTGGCTGTCTTTGAGATCGCGGTCAATGAACTCTGCATTTAATCGCCCTGTTATGGTTGCAACTTCACTCCACTTTTGATCATTAACATTGAGTCGGTCGATAATATAGCCGTTTATTTTCGCGTTAGGGTGCGGACGCCATAAAAGCTTGGCACTTCGCGGCATGTTGCCGACAGACTGGAAAAAACTGACAGGGGCGATCATCGGCAGGGTGGTTACACTCATGGTTTCGCTGGCGTTGGACTCGGTATCCCCTTTTCCTTTTGATGAAAAGCGGTATTGATACTGTGTATTGGGAACGAGGTGTTCATCGACAAAATGAGTAGAAAATCGGCTATCGATGGTAGCAATGCGTTCAAGCTTTTTATCTTCGGTACTTTGTGCAGATCGGTAAACATGATAACCGCTCACTCTAGGGTCTTCCATCGCTTTCCATTCAAATGCGGTTGCCGTGATATCCGATAACGATCCATTCATGGAAGGAATACTCAACGTAGGATCAATCGTGATAACTTTTTCCGTAACAGGAAGTTTGGCACATCCTGTAAAAAGATTAAGCGCTAAAGAGATGCTCAAAGCGTATCGCATCGATGTTCGCATGAAGTTCCTTCAAATTAAAATGTTTGTTTAAATACGTCTCCATAACAGAGTCCAATGGAGCTTTGAAATGGAGAGATTCACCCGTGGTCGGATGAACCAAATACAGCATGTAAGCATGGAGCAAAATATGTTCCACCTTGATGTCTTTTGTCTGCCCGCCGTAGAGGTGATCGCCGTGGATATGACGGCTGATAGACTCGAGATGCACCCGGATTTGATGTGTTCGTCCTGAGAAGAGTTTGCAGACAATGAGTTCGCTGTTTCCGTCATGTGAAGTGAGGAGTTTGCGAAACATCGTTTTAGCCGTTTTACCCGCTTCATTGATGGCCATTTTAAGGCGGTTTTGCGCACTGCGACCGATTGGTCTGTCGATAGTCGTCTCTTCGTCTTTTAGAGGAGGTGTACAAACGGCTAGATAGTAGCGTCCCATGCTTTTGTCTTGAAGCTGTTGAGAGAGTGCTTCGTGGGCTGTATTGTTTTTGGCAACAACCATAACACCACAAGTCCCTCGGTCAAGCCGATGAACGATTCCATGGCGCTCTTCTCCGCTAAGAGTAGAAAGACTGATCCCTTTATGTTTAAGCCAATCCACAAGCGTCGGTTCTTTGACGCTTGGTGCCGGATGAACGGTGAGAGAGCTTGGTTTGTTGATGACCAAAATATCGTCATCTTCGAATAAAATTTCGACATCAAAATCGATCACCATCGCAGGGGTTGATTTCGCTTTTGGAAAAAGTATTTGAACGTATTGTCCCTCTTTGAGTTTTACCCCTGGTTTCGCACATCGTTTGCCGTTAATTTCGATCGCATTTTGCTCTATGAGTTGCGCAATTTGGTTACGTGTCTGAGCCAGCTTTTCGACCAAAAACAGGTCAAGGCGCATGCCCTCTTCAACCACAAAAGTTATATTTTCACGTTCCATTCATTTCCTTAAAATTGAGTCCTTTGGGGTTAAGTCCCCTTATGCTACAATTCATTCAAAATTATTTTATTTAAAGATGAGATTGCAGTGCTCAATATTGATCGTAGAATTTTAGCACACTTTGACTTTGTGACTGTTGTGCTGCTGTTGCCTATTATTTTTCTCTCCGGTTGGTTGATTACAGAGATTCATCCTATGCTTGGACAAAAGCATTTGACTTATGTCGTTGTTGGGATTGGTGTCTTTGTGACTCTTTTTTTATTGCCGGTTCGACGGATGTTTTGGATGATTCCTATTTTTTATTGGATGAGTATTTTGCTGCTTGTCGCAGTAGAATTTGTTGGGCATGCACGCCTGGGCGCCAAACGATGGATTGAAATCCCGTTTATCCATTTTACTTTACAACCATCAGAGTTGCTAAAGCCCGCATTTGTTTTGATGTTGGCCTATTTGATCAGTCGTAATCCACCTGAGAGGGATGGGTATGGATTCAAAGCATTTATGAAGTTATCGTTTTTTATATTATTGCCCTTTATTTTAATCGCCAAAGAGCCCGATTTGGGAACTGCTGTGGTACTTGCGTTATTGGGATACGGTATTTTATTTTTGGTTGGCGTCCATTGGAAAATCTGGGTTGGACTGGGTGTGGTGTTTTTGGTTTCTTTACCGCTTGTTTATACACAGCTGCACGATTATCAACGACAGCGTTTGGTTGATTTCGTCAGTGAAAAGCCGAGTTATCACGTTGAGCAGTCGATTATCGCGATCGGTTCAGGCGGATTCACCGGAAAAGCAAAAGCAGACGCTACTCAAACGCAAATGAAGTTCCTTCCCATCGCTTCGAGTGACTTTATCTTTGCCTATGTGGTTGAGCGCTTTGGTTTTATGGGGGCTTTTTTGCTGATTTCTTTGTATTCAGCACTTATCATCCATTTACTGATGCTTTCAACGTGGGCAAGTGATTATTATACAAAGGTAGTTTCGGGAGGCTTGTCACTTCTAATCTTTATCTATATGAGTATTAATATTGCGATGACCATGGGACTTTTCCCGGTTGTCGGGGTTCCACTGCCTATGTTCAGTTACGGCGGGAGCAGTTTTGTGAACTTTATGGTTCTGTTTGCGGTGATGGAAAACCTGATCGCGTATAAATTTCGATATTTATACGACAATGTCGGTAAAAAAAGCTTCGTCTAATCTAAGAGCGCTTATAATTGCGCTCCACAAACGGGTCAATAGTTCAGTGGTTAGAGCCCTCCGCTCATAACGGAGTTGTCGCAGGTTCAAATCCTGCTTGACCCACCACACACATCAAATAATTCCTCACTAAAAAAATCACACCTAAATTTAAATACGCGCAAACCGTGTTATAATTTTCTCAATACATTAAAAAGGGGACGTTATGACAATACGAGTAAACGACCTTTATGCTGAGGAAGCGTTAAAGCTCCTTAGTACTTTGCCGGAAGAAGCGATCACAATAGACCCCAAGCCGTGGTATGCTGATGAGGTTAAACGCCGTATCGAAGAGTATCGAGCAGGTGATATGGAAACATATCCAGTTGATCAAGCATTCTGGGATGAAATGGACGAGTATATTGATACCGTGGCGTAAATTTGAAGATTATACGTGGTGAACAATTCAAAGAAGAATTAAAAACGGTAGTTTCATTTATAGCTAAAGACAAACGAACCGCCGCTAAAAAATTTAACCGTGCATTACAAACAGCTATTGATAGCTTAATCGATCATCCCCGTAAAGGGCGACCAACGGAGGACGGTAATCGCGAATTAATCCACAAAGGTTACACGATCCCGTATTTGATCGATGATGAGAATATCATAATATTGGGTATTTTTAATCAGAACGAGTGGAGTAGAGAAGGGGATTAGCTAGCTTCTCTCATTTATTTACCACTCTTTTTGTAGCCGCTATTTTTGTGTCAGCATACAAAACAACATCTTTTATAACGAGTTTTTGAATAGCTGAAATAACAAGACGCATATAGTTATAGTCTGGAGCATTGTCGGAGTTAACGGGTAAAATGATCTCGGTATTTTTTAGTTCAATTTTTGTTGCTTTCGCGTTATAAGAATATTTTTGCAAAATAACCTTTTTAATAGAATTCATCAAAAATTGCGCGGTCATTTTGTCAAGGTCTTCGGATTGTAATACACTGGTAGCACCATGTCCATCTTTCAAATAGAAAGGGGTATCGAGGTAAACTGTATTTTGATTATTGGAATGAATCAGTATGGTTGGTTTGCCCAATTTATTATTTAAAACTTCGTTCTTTAAGTGACGATATTCAATAATCCCATTATTATTAGTTGCTTGCCCATAAAATGGATACTTTTTTTCTTCGGAAACAGTTAATGAGTCCAAATGTAAAGGGTTTAGTTCAGAAATATTTTTCTGCCATACAAGTACATCTTCAATTTTAAACGTATCCCACGTCGTTGTATTTAATCTATCTATTGCTGTTTGTTCATCGCCTGTTAAAATGTAATCTTTGAGTCCAGTTGCTACTAAATAAGCTTCTAGCTCCGCTATACGCTCCGCTTCTAGCTCCGCTATACGCTCCGCTTCTAGCTCCGCTATAAATTTTTCAATAAATGAAAAATTTATCTTCCCATTTTCAACGGGAAGTTGGAGTTTAAAATCTAAACTTTGAGAACTTCTAAGTTTTTTTCCAAAAGAAAATTTACCCGATAATGCTTTCTCCATCGATATTGCAAAAAATAGCATGCTTTCTTTTGAATATTCTTTTTCAGAACTCCAATACACACCTGTATCATCGCCAGCACCAAAATCATAATCTCGATAAAAAACATTGCCAAAAATATCAACGGTGATTGAATTTTTAGGAAAGCACACTACTGGATTTGAAATATAATTTACGACACCTGCATTCGTCGTACCAGCCATTATAAAAGGAATATCCCCTGCTATTTGGTCATCTTTTTTGAGTCTTCTACCTTGAACAATTTTGTTAAAAATGCTTTTAAAAGTAAACTCACCCCACTCAACGCTTTGCAATTTCTCGTTAAGCAGGGTAGTTACTTTCCCTCATCACCTCGTTGTTTGAGGATAGTGGAGACTTCCCATGCCAAATAATCACTTACCGTCTTTTTGAAATCCGCCAATGTAGGTTTAGTATCGATGGTTTTGTGCTGGTCAAAGTTCCAGTCTGCACCGCTTGAAGAGATGAAGTCTTCCATATAGACCTCATTCAAGTTCCAATTTGCTTCAACTTTAGCATTTTTGCCCGCTTTATAAATTTTGATTATGTCAGCGTAACGCTTGGTTGGTTCATCTGTTTCTTGTAAAGCACGACTGGTTCGCTTATACCCATCGTTTCTAAAATCAATAAATTTCACTGTTTGTTCAAAATCATGTGGCTTGTGTGCTTCTAGCACATAGATGCTCGTTTGTACCCCTGCCATAGGTTGAAACAAGTCCGTAGGCATTTTGATACTGGCTTTTAGAGTGTGCTTTTTGAGCATTGATTGATTGGTTTTTGTTGCTTTTCCAGAGCCTGCTGAGTCTTGGATGATGATGGCTCCTAGTCCGCTTTTTTCCATTTTGTCTAAACCAAAGGCGATGAACGGCATACCGTTTTCATCATAACTAAAGGGTGGGTTGAGCAGTAGTTTATTGGCTTGAAAATCGGTGTAAAGCTGTTCTGGGGTGTTAAAGGTACTGCCTTTATGTATATTGGAGCTTCCATCACCTCTGAGTATCATATTCGTAGCGGCTAGAGTGAACATCTCGGCATTGAGTTCTACTCCTAGTAGTTGATTCTTTTTGAGTGTATTTATCTTGTTATTGGCCAGTGTGGTTTTCTTCCCATAATTAGCTTCTGCATCATCAATCATCATCTCCATAGCGGAGATGAGAAATCCTGCTGAGCCTGTGGCTAAGTCCATAACCTTACTCTCTTTGTTAACATCTAGTATCGTAGCCATCATCTTGGTAATATATGGAGGGGTTAGGACTATGCCTATCTCCTTACCATCTCCTAGAGCATATTTGAGGAACTCACTGTACATCTCGCCCATAATGTCAATATGCCCTGCCATAGCATCTATGGAGAGAAAGATATTGTGATAGATAAAGGTAAAAATCTGTTTGTTGATACTTGCTTTTGGTGTATCTATGAATTTGGCTATTTCTTTGTCTAGTATTTCCAGTTCATCTCTTTGGGTGTCTTTTGAAATTTCAGAAAAACTTGAGAGCATCAGGTCTTGTTTTTTTGCAGGTATATCTCTGGCTGTTAAGAACTCTTTGATTTGGTTGATTATCTGTACACCGTCTCGCTTGGTGTCTGACTGTATCCCTTGTAAGTCATCAGGGGCTAAACCATCTTGGATTTTGTTCCCTGCGGTATCAACGACATTTTGCATCGACAACAACATGCCCGATACATACAGTACTCGTTGTGGGGCTGTGATGTTGTGATTGTGCATGAGCTTGTTTAGGCTTTTGGCATATTTTTGTAGGTCTGCTTGAGATTTGATGAGGATGTCGTGCTTTTCATCCTCTGTTAGGGTGGCATCTTTGTAAAACAGATCAAAGGTATTTTGATTTTCTAAAAAGTCCAATGTAGTTACATTGCTTAGTAGCTTAAACGAATGCTCGCCTGAACCATAAACATAGTAAACTTGTAGTGCTATGGTGTCGTCGCTATCTCCCACTAGCCCTATGGCGATAACTTCGTGATATTTACCTGATGCTATCATCCCTGTAGCATAATACAAAGCACCATTGACTGCATAATCTCGTATTGATTTCTCATCGAATTTGATGCCGTCTTTTGTTTCTGTGATGAGTTTTTTCACCCCTAGCTTGTTCTCTATGACAACTGGGGCTTGGGAATATTTGGTGATACTAAAATCAGGTTTGCCAAAATTGGTTTTGTTTTGGGTTTTGGCACGACCTTTTAGTGCCTCTTTGAGGTAGTCTGGTATCGCACTTTCTTCATGATAGTCCTTTCGGCTTATGAGTCCCAGCGTGTCGAGTTTTGAGCTTACATAACTATTGACATGAACCTCTAGGCTATATGTTTTATGGGATTGTGCCATCTATTATTTCTCTTTATAATGTTATATTTCTTGGTTATGCAAGATTTGCTTTCAATAAAATGAAAAGTAGTTGGATTATACAGAAACAAACCTAATCTATTTCAATATATGACACTGAAATGTTGTATAATTTCACTATGCCCTCAATCAGTTTAGGTTGATCGAGCGGAGCGAGCTGGGGTAAATGTAAGTTAGGGTATTGTTCCCTATGCCAGTTCTAAGAGTTGATCACTGCGTAGCGGGGGTCAATTATCCTTCGTTTTATTTAAAAAGTTTTATCAACTTCATCCACTCACTCCAATCATCTTTTTCCCCAAATCCTAGGGTAGTTTTGTCCCCATTTTCTTCGTTTACAATTGATGTAATCACCTATAAAAAAAGCGATCACAATTACACCTAAAATAAAAAGTTCACATAACGGACAGTGTATAAAATATTGCATGGTTACTCCTTTTTAGAACGGAATTTCACCCTATTTCTAAATACTTAGCTTCATATTCCTAATTGTTAATATATTATTTGTGTAGCATGTAAAAAAGTTGCACTGCTTAAGCGTGGATTTTAAGCGAAATAGATGCTAATAAGAAGAAAATAATGATTTTAAAATTAACTGGACAAATTTAGGCTACTTTACAAGCAGTTTCTATGAGATGCACCAATTAACTTAAGCATTGTAACACATAATTATTAATTAAACATTTAATTTGATTTAAATTTACTATTTATAGTTATTTTATATGTTACAATATTCCATATCTATCTAAAAAGGAATTACCATGAAACGATCACTACTGTTTGCTACCGCTCTACTCCTATGTGCAGGATGCTCTGCCACGTGGAAAGGGATAAAAGAAGATACCTCAAGTGCAACAAGCTGGACAAAAGGTGAAGTGAACCAAGGTGCCACATCGGTCAAAGAAAAAACGGAATAACAGCTCATTGGAGCGTAGGGATTCAATATCCCTGCACCGTAGCTATTCTCGCATTAACCGGAATATTGGTTGAGGTTAGTCCCGGCGTCTGGCCGTGGAGATCAAACTCAAGCTTTACGTGAGGACCGAAAAACAGACAATGGGTAGATCCCCCAAAGTGAAAGGATCCCAGCTGCTCCCCCTTTTTGACCTTTTGACCTTCATATACCGTTATTTCACACGATGAAACCTCAGCCATTCCCACCGGCATGACACACATAAGTCCAATATCGGGATTATCCGCTTCGATGAAAATAAGTGCTCTTGTCGCCACTTCTGTAATATACCCTTGAGATTCTTTATTGCCTGATGGATCGTATGCCTCTGTTAACGTTTCGGAATAATAGGTTCCATCTTGAACATATGCTTTTACGATCGTTCCATTCACCGGAGAGTGCCAGCGGTGGTAGCTCTTTGCACTCAAAAAAGCCTGATACACCGTTCCGCCTATGAACTTTTCGACCAACTCATCGTTGGCAAGCATGTGTTCCAGTGAATATGGTTGCGCCTTGATCCAAAATTTGGCACGTCGTTTTACGTTTGTTGCGATTCTATAGGGGGCTGCTTCGCAGGCATTGACAATAACCCTGTCATCCTCAGGCGATGCCACAGGACGTTTACCCTCTTTAAACTCTCTCGTGAAAAAATCATCCCATGATGTAAATCCCCAATAAGGCTTGCCAGTATCACATTTGAAATTATCGATAAAATTTTGCTTCGGATCAGGAGAGTTCTCTTGCGCATACGGGTCCATGGCTGCCAACGCTTTTAATGCTTCCTCACCCAACCACCCTTTATCGGTTAAAACGTCACAAGAATCACTTGATTTTAGAAAGATACCCCATTCGTTTAGAATCCTTTTGAGCTGAATATTCACTTTTTTATTCAAAAATGCTGCAAATCCCCCTGTTGTACCCATGGACCAATCCAAAATAGCATTAATCGGAAGTCCAACCAATCCACTCGAATCAAATTCCGGTGCTTTGGTCATAACGGCGTTAATCATTTTCAGCATATGATGATAATCTCGTACCTGCGGTTTGCCCGTCGGACTCATGTTATACTTTGCCGGAACTTGCTCAAACATTTGGTTAAAAAGCATAAAGATTTCAGCATCATGTTCAATAAGTTCTTTGAACGCCTCGATGACCGGATGCAAGGGCTTTGTATTATCATCAACCTCTTCTACCAATCCTTCGAGCCATTTTTCAAGTAGCAACTGATCCGATGGGAGCCATTTACCTACACGGAACTGCACATTTTCTATTTCTGTATGCTTCATTTTTTTTCCTTTAGATTCCGATTTCAATAAAACTTAAGATGATTTTAACACTTAATATAGATTTACAACTTAAAAATAATAACTATTTATAATTAAATTAGATGTTTAGCGTTAAATATAAAAAATATGACTATTATGTTATAAAAGATTAAAGGATTTAATGTATGTGGCTAGACACAAGCTGTGATTTACTATTTGACATTACGATTCCAACCCCCTTTATCCTTATGTTACGACCGAGAAGTGGTGCCCAGCAATGGGTAGCCAAAGAAGAATACAAAATTGTTCCCAGTGTCCCCGTATTCGAATACACCGATAATTATGGAAACTTTTGTCAGCGTCTTATTGCACCGCCGGGAGTATTTGGTATTTATACTGCTGCCAAAGTGATGATTGCAGATTATATGGATCAAGAACCTGGAGCTCCGTTTGTAGAAATTAAAAATCTTCCCAACGATGTTCTTGGTTATTTGTTACCCAGCCGTTACTGTCCGGCAGACCATTTTAGTCAAATGACAACAGCTATCGCACTAGGCAGATCGCTGGGCTACGATCAAGTTGTTGCTATCGTGGAGTGGATACGTGCTACAATCCATTTTGAGCCTAACGGTAGTGATCTTCTGGTCACGGCGATAGATGTCAATGAGCGAGGATGGGGAGTCTGTCGTGATCTTTCTCACCTAGCAATCGCCATGTGTCGAAGTCTTAGCATTCCTGCTCGAATAGTAGTTGGATATTTTTATGGATTAAAGCCAATGAATTTTCATGCTTGGTTCGAGGTGTATGTCGGGGGGCGCTGGTATTCGTTTGATGCGACACAAAAAGAGATGAGCGGTGGATATGTAGCTCTTGGCTATGGCCGTGATGCTGCGGACGTGGCAGTGTACAACCAATTTGGACCTGCGTTGTATCCAGTATCTCAGTATATTAGTGTAGAGAAAACAGATCAACATTAAACTATCAGGACAAATCATGCAACGCTATAAAATTATTCATCGTACTTACTATAATTATTCTGCCAATGTAACGCTTTCTCCCCATAGCCTACTGCTACGCCCTAGAGAGGACTATGAACTGCGTATTGAATCATTTTCCCTCAAAATTACACCCGATGCCACCCTCCTTTGGCATCGGGATGTTGAGGGTAATTCGGTTGCTATTGCCACTTTTAGTCTCCCGGTAAGTCAACTGCTTATAGAGAGTGAAGTCATTATTCAGCAATACAATGAGTTTCCACTTGATTTTCTAGTGAGTGATTACGCATTGTTTTATCCGTTTACCTATCAAAACGAAGAGGCTATGTTACTTTCCCACTATAGAGCACTGCCAGATAATGAGACAATTCGTATCGTCAATAAATGGATTGCCAATTTTTGGCATCCTGGAGAAAAGATTCAGACCTATACCTTACTGCAGCAGATAGCTGAGCACATTAATCGAACACTCACTTATCGAGTCAGAGAAGAGCAGGGAGTACAAAGTGCCATTTTAACCCTCGAATGCGGTACAGGGTCCTGCCGTGATTTTGCCTTTCTCTTTATGGAAGCAGTACGATGTATGGGATTGGCTTCGCGCTTTGTGAGCGGGTATCTTTTTGCACCGCTTATGGTGGCAGAAATTGGGTCAACCCATGCCTGGGCTGAAGTCTATTTACCGGGTGCAGGCTGGAAAGGATTTGATCCCACTATTGGAAAAATTGTCGGAAGCGATCACATAGCCGTAGCCGTAGCACGGTTGCCCGAAGCCGTGCCCCCAATAGCAGGATCATTCGTAGGAAAGGCGGATTCAACGCTCGATGTAGGGGTATGGGTTAGTCAGTGTTAGATTAATTGATAGATGATGAGACAGATACGTAACCATGAAATGAAAAAATTGGTATGTTGGCGGAAACTATTAATATTTATATATGTTTTATTTACTTATTAAATGTTATTTTAGATATAATAAAATAAGTGAGAAATCACATATTAAAATAAAAGGTAACAATATGAATGAAATTAAAATGATTGCTACTACGGTAGTTATGATGTCTGCCCTCGTAGGTTGTGCGACAAAAGCACCAACAACTGGTGATTTTATGCGAATGCATGCTGCTGAGGAAAAAGCAACAGGTATAGACCAAAAACAGATGGCAAAAGAGTGGGACAAAGGGTCAGCGCTCAATCAATCGGGTATTAAATTGGTTAAGCATGGAGAGGATCTTATTAAATCCGGAGAAAAAGATATAACGACCGGAAAACAAGAGATTGAACAGGGTAACAAAGATATTGCCGAAGGGGCAAAGCTTATGGAAGCCAGTAAGCAGAAGTTTCAGGAAACGTATCCAGATCAAAAACTCGACCTCAATAAGTAATCTTTAATCTGGTATGCTTTTTTGCATACCATTTAGCGATCATATCGCTAATTTATTTCTTCTCCGCTCTTTATTACTTAGTATTTACATGATTTAATTGGATTTATTTAAAGCTATTGTCAGTCTTTTTAGCCATTTGTCTTGATGTATTTTTGTTTTGGAGTGATAGTTTCCAATAGAGTTCCAATTAAATCCTCGCTCTTTAATATGCTCTGAAAGCAACCAGCCCCCGACAAAGATATTAATCTCAGGATTTAAAATATTACGCTCATTGATACCCCATGCGGATAATCTTCGGAAATGTATCGAGTTGATTTGCATTAATCCGTAATCATTGCTTCCATTATCGTTGTGTCTAATGGCGTTTGGATTACCGGAACTTTCAATGGATGCTATATTTTGGAGGAGGATAGGCGGAATGTTGTAATGGGCTCCCGCCTTTTGAAAATACACATCGTATTGCGATATGTTTGCCAAAAGTGTGTAAGAAAATAAACCGATCATGCATATAGTTTTAAACATGATAGTATCCCTTTAGGTATTCGCGTCCATTGAATGGACTACGAATGCCATACTCCTTGTTATGGAGTAGGCTTGGTAACATTGTTTTCACTGAGATTAACCGCTGTTTGAGCTAACAGACTACTGTTTACTACCGCTTTATTGCCGACATTAATGGCTACTTTTGCAAGGACAACACCTTGAAAAAGAGAAGTAGCTCCAAGAGTGACCGATGATCCGGCAACTTGCCAGAAGACATTTTTAGGTAGAGCACCACCGCTCAGGTATACATGAGTGCTGGCACCTGTTGTAAGTGTGCCTGTGATCTGAAGAATCCAGACATCATTTGCACCGCCTGAAAGAGTGACATCTGTTCCAACTGGTAAATTAACGGCACTGTTCCATCGATAAAGACCAGGCAAGAGTGTTTGCCCTCCTAGATTTCCCGTTGCGAGATTGAGTACATCAGGCAGTAGCCGTCCTGCCGCATCATCGTACGCAATAGTCATGTCATTTGAAGCGGTGGTCACGTTAGCCGGAGTAGGGGCTGCATAGTCGAATGCATAGACATTTCCTGTGACTTGGGCCGATGTGGCATGGTCCCCTGCGGCAACTAGGCCAAATCCGGTGATTGCAGTGGATGTGACACCAGGGCCTGTTCCCATATCGCCTATAATGACCGCAGGAGTAACGGCATTGGCTATTCCCGTATTGGTGAAGATAGCATAGTTTCCAGCTAAACCAAGAATGACAGGATCAGGGCCAGCTGCGGCTGCGGCTGCACCGGTTTGAAAAGTCCAGACTTTGTTGGCCGCCATGGCATTACCTGCCAAGTCTGTGACCCCTGTGGTAATAGTAGCATTGTAATCCGTAGAAGTGTTAAGATCAACAGTCGGATTAAAAGTGGCTGTGGTACCAATATAAGAGACAACACCTGTGATCGGTGTTCCAGCGGCTGTAGTAAGAGTAAAAGTCGTTATGTTGATATCAGCTGGATCCATGTGCTCACTGAATGTTGCCGTAATGTTTCGATTGATGGCGACACCGGTTGCAAGATTAAGAGGATTCGTAGCATTGACATCCGGAGCGGTTGTGTCTGGCGTGGTGCCTGTGGTAAACGTCCAAACGTGGTTGGCAGCGAGTGCTGTGCCTGCTGCATTTTTTGCACCGGTCGTAATGGTAGCCGTGTACAGCGTGCTGTTGGTGAGATTGGTATCCGGTGTAAAGACGGCTATCTTATTATAATAAGCGACTGTACCTGAAACCGATCCACCAGCGGAAGCTAGAGTAAAAGTAGAGGTAGTAAGCGTTGCCGCATCCATAGCCGTACTAAAGGTAGCGGTGATTTTACGGTTAGAAGGGACAGCTGTGATATTGTTATCAGGGACTGTTGAAATAACCGTTGGTGCGGTTGTGCTTGAAGCAGCAACAGCGTCATCATTACCACCACATCCGATTACGACAATACTAAAGAGAAGCATCGTAAACAACATAAGGTACTTGGAGTATTTTTGGAGTGTATTCATGATAAAACTCACTTTCTAATATTATTTATCGTAAAATAACAATAAAATACGATTGATAACATTATGCACTTCATTTAATATTTTTAAGCTTAACCTGTTTGATTAATAAATGTGAAATAAAAGAGGAGTTAGATGATAGTTCGGGGAATTTTCCCCGAAAAGAGTGTGTTATGGAGCTGTGATATTACTATCGATCAAGGTAACTGCGGTTTGTGCCAATGCACGACCGGTTAATTTAGCTCCGGTATTAAACGATACAAGCGTTTGACTCAAAATAATCCCTTTGAAGTCGGTTGTTGTACCTAAAGTCGCTTCTCCAGAAACTTGCCAGAAGACATTTTTGGCTTGTGCTCCACCACTGAGGGTAATGATAGCTCCATTGTTTACCGTTAGGTTCTGAGCAATTTGGAAGATCCAAACATCATCAGCACCACCGGTAAGAGTAACACCTGCATTGGTTATTAAAACTCCGGTACCCCATTTATAGAGACCAGGAACCAATGTTCGTCCGCTAATGTCTCCGGCGTAGAGTTCCGTATAATCTGGATTTGATCTTCCTGCGGCATCCGTAAATGCGATTTGCATATCACCGATTGCTGTTGTCATATAAGCCGGGGTAGGGGCAGTATAATCAGCAGCATAGACTCTTCCCGTTACCAAAGCCGATGTTGAAAAGGTACCACTTCCGTCAAGTCCTAATGTAAAACCATTTATATATGATGCAGCAGCAGGACTCACTCCAATATCTCCAGTAATGTGGGTCGTCGTGTCAGCTGCTGTAATACTTGTTTTCGCTAGAAGTGCAAAATTACCCGCTAAACCAAGGAGGACTGGATCAGGGCCAGCTGCGGCTGCGGCTGCACCGGTTTGAAAAGTCCAGACTTTGTTGGCCGCCATGGCATTACCTGCCAAGTCTGTGACCCCTGTGGTAATAGTAGCATTGTAATCCGTAGAAGTGT
>JBAZTK010000009.1:0-61440 GCA_041661985.1 Sulfuricurvum sp.
TTACTTTGGTTAACATAAGATATATTCTATTTAAAAGTACCTTTTTAAATTGGAAATTGTGAACCTCGTGATCAGCATTGTTTTAATGTTGTTTGCAATAATAAAGAGAATCAAGAATTAATCGAACTAACGAGGATTCGTTCACAGAAGTATGCTCGAATTTTTTAAGGGTCATAAAAAATGCATATGCACCACAACAATTCCTCTTTACACAGTCACGTATAAAACGGTACTATTACCGCCGTAATCATCAATAGTAACCCCACAGAAGACGATAAAAGAAGGAATAACAGCAGTGAAGCTAAATAGTTTTAAATTCATCTCCTCACTATTAGCATTTATCCTATGGTTCTCATGGACCTATTATATCAATTCCTCCAGCCCCAATGTACTGACTTCTGCCCTCTTCCAAGGACTTTACAGTGCACTCACAACACTGTTAATGATCTATATGATCACCTATTTTTATAACCTTTTGCCTAAAAAAAAGATCTATTTTACAGTGCCATCGATCATAACTGTTGCCATTGCAACCCTTTTGATTGTAGCTATCCATATAACTATACACACCTACAATATCACAGCTACAGTAGTGCCGACCATCATGGTAGCTTTTCTATTTTCACTCTACACTACCAAAAAACTGATACAAAAGGATCAAAATGTCTGATACGCCATCACGAAGACCACTCAAAGTCAGAGATGCCACATGGTCAAAAAACATAGCTTCGTATTTAAGCCGACAAAACATCACCCCCAATCAAATCTCCATTATGAGCATTGTTTTTTCACTTCTAGCAGCACTGTGCATCATCGTCCCCGATAAAAGTACTGCTGACGTTTGGCCCTATAGCCTATTGGCGGCCTTGTTGATACAAATGAGGTTGTTATGCAACCTATTCGATGGGATGGTGGCGATGGAGGGCGGTAAAAGCACCAAATCAGGTGAACTCTACAACGATATTCCTGATCGTGTCTCTGATAGTATCCTTTTTATCGCATTGGGTTATGCGATATCATCCATCGAGCTTGGATACTTGGCAGCACTGTTTGCAATGATGACTGCCTATGTGAGAGTTTTGGGAGCGAGCATGAACGCTGGTTCTGTCTTCAAAGGCCCCATGGCCAAACAGCACCGCATGGCTTTGATGACGATAGGCTTAATACTAACCCCCCTTGAGACTCTATTTTTTGAGCAATCATACCTTTTGTATGGCGTTTTAGTCATCATTGTGTCCGGATCTGTTTTGACGGTACTCAATCGAATCTATTCCATTTATTCAGCTTTGGAAACGAAAGTAGAATAGTATTAATAACAAAAAAATATTTTACCCTTTATTGATAATGCAGATTTGTGTGAGCATCTGGCTAGTGTAGTTGGCAATCGAGAACCGTCTCAAACAGATATTTTAAAAAAAAATATTGATATTTATTCTAGTAAAGCCCAGAAACAATTTCATAAACTTAGTATAAAATATATGGATAATAAAAAACCAATGAAGGAAATTTTAAATCATAGATAGAAGCACTACTTGTGTCGTGTTTTGGATTGTAGAGGGAATCGCTGGCCGGGCTATTCACACAGTATTAGGCACTGTCTTGACTTTAAATCCAGTTGTACTAGTGATCAGAATAATAAGATCAAGTTTCTTACAGATAAAAATTAGTAATTTTTGTTTTTTATACTATAATTCAGTATTAATTTATTGGAACATGCAGTGGCAACTCCAAATCAAATCATCAACTCGATGCGGGGTATAAAAGCATGATAGAGACGATTACAACGCTTTTTTCAGGAAAAAGCGGAATGGTATTATTAATTATTTTAGGGATATTAGCATTTGCCACACTAGTCGTATCAGTGGTATTTCGTACTAAAACTTCCCAAGAACTAAAAGACCGCGTCTATTCATGGTGGATCATTATTGGGGCATTTATTATCGGAGCGATGCTTAACACCACGGTGGCAATGTTCTTTTTTGCTCTCATCAGCTATCTCGCTCTAAAAGAGTATTTCACCCTCATCCCATCCCGTCTAACCGATCGTCGGATCATCTTTTACGCTTATCTTTCTATTGTATTTCAATACTGGTTTGCAGGGGCACAGTGGTATGGGATGTTTATCATTTGGATTCCCGTCTACCTCTTTTTACTCCTCCCATTTCGTCAGGTGCTAATTGGAGAGACACAAGGATTTCTAGAAAACACGAGCCGAATTCAGTGGGGGATGATGATGTTCGTCTTTGGTCTCAGCCACCTCGCCTATATGATGACATTGCCTGCTGTGACAGGGTACGATGTCGGGGGAAAAGAGCTGGTGCTTTATCTGGTGGTACTCACTGAACTCAATGACGTATTACAATATTTATGGGGAAAGGCCATAGGTAAGCATAAAATTATTCCTAAAGTGAGTCCCAACAAAACTATTGAGGGCTTCATCGGGGCGTTTGTCACCCTAAGCGCCCTATCTGTGGCATTTTCTTTTCTAACCCCCTTTAGTACGCTTCATGCATTACTTGCGGGGATGCTCATTAGTGGTGCGGGATTCGTCGGTGATGTTGTGATTTCGATGGTCAAGCGAGATATTGGAGTCAAAGACTCTGGAAATCTCCTGCCAGGGCATGGGGGGATACTTGATCGTGTTGATAGCCTCACTTATACAGCACCGCTCTTTTTTCATTTTACCTATTATCTGTACTATTAGGATGATGAGATGTTAAAATGGTTTTTTTTCGCCCTTATCATCCGCCCTGTTGTGTTACTCATTTTCGGTGTTCATGTGCGGGGGCGCGAACACCTCAATAGTAATAATCCCTACATTATTGTCGCCAACCATAACAGCCATCTCGATACCCTTGTCCTCATGAGTCTCTTTCCTTTAGGTCAAATTCACCGTATCCGCCCCGTCGCGGCGGCGGACTATTTTATGAAAAACCGTCTCATCGCGTGGTTTTCTACACAATTTATCGGGATTATCCCTTTGAGTCGCAAGGTAGAAAGATCCCAAACCAATCCCCTCGAACCTCTCCGACAAGCCCTAAAAGCAGGAGATAGTATCATCCTCTTTCCAGAAGGGAGCCGCGGAGAAGCTGAACAGATGAGCAAATTCAAATCAGGAGTCGCCCATTTGGCAAAAATGACTCCCGATATTCCCGTGATCCCAATCTATCTTGGTGGTGCAGGAAAAGTGCTCCCTAAAGGGGAAGCTTTGCTCGTCCCTTTTATCATCGATGTTCATATCTTATCACCTATGATGATAGGTGATGATAATATCCAAACATTTACAAAACGATTGGAAGAGGTTATTGAAAATGCTAGAAAGAAGGATTTATAAATTTCAGTTAGCTTTCAGTAAATGATCAATAATATGTCAATATGTTTAAGTTTTTAGGAATATAGTTATGAAAACCATTGATATCCATACTCACCTCCTCAGTAGCGATGTTGCGTTTGATCGTTTTTACGACAAATTGGCACTGCGTTTTTTCGCCAAAAAGTTCGGGATGAACCCAAAAGCGCTCGTGAACGATCCCTACGGCGAATACACCCGTGCGCTGGTCGAATCGGTTAGAGGTTCTAAACACGTCGATAAAATCGTCCTCTTCGGTGTCGATGCACGGGTCGATGAGGCAGGAGAAACGATGCATAAAGACATCACTGTATGTGCAACCAACGAGGATGTAGCAGCACTCTATCGAGGGAATGAGGATGTTGTCATCCCCTTTTTCTCCATTAACCCCAAACGCCCCGACGCACTCGATCTCATCGACCGCTACGCCGATGCGGGATTTCGCGGGTCGAAGTTTTTGCAAAACTACTGGGGGGTCGATACTCGCGAAGCGCGTTACCGTCCCTATTTCGACAAACTCGCACAGCGTGGTCTGCCTCTGATTGTCCATGTCGGGAGCGAGAGCAGTGTTCACTCTTTTAAATCGTGTGAGAGTATTGAGATGCTGAATCAACCGTTAAAGGCAGGGGTGAATGTGATCTGTGCACACATGGCTTTGAGTTATGATCCACTCAAAATCTGGCGTGCATTTTCAAAAAATCCGAAACATTTCAACGACGAGTATTACCTCCTCCTAGATATGCTCAAAAAGTATCCGAATCTCTACGCCGACATCAGCGCCCTACTCACCCCTGTGAGAGCGAAAGTTCTCCGACATCTGAGTCAACAAGAGGAAGTTCATCACAAACTACTGTTTGGCACTGACTTCCCCGTCCCTTTTAGTATGGTGTTTAACAGTTACGACCTTCCCTACTCTAAACGGTTTGAGCTATCACGCGAAGGGAACCCTTTTGATCGCTATGCCAAGGGAATTTTAGAATATTTCCCAGCAAGCAACCCCATATATAGCAATTACGCCAAGATACTGGAGGCGTAATAATGGACATAAAACTGCGCTCAGTATTATTATTTTTAGTATTATTCATATTAACTGCTTGCAATAGTACCCCTAAATATATGTATAGAGACATACAGAACTGGCCAAAAAAATCTGAAAACATTAGAGAATGTACTGATATTTCAGGAAAATACTTTGAAGGTGAACCAAATCATTCTGGAGCTGCTCATCCCGGAATATGGGCATTTAATTTTCACTCTAAGGACTCAAGAATCGGTGATAATAACACTTTATCACGAGAGGTAGGCATCAATTTTGACCATAACCAAACAATGATAATTGATTATGAAATTGATGGAAAAATAGTTTTATCTAAACAGTTTGATAAGTCTCATTACATTTGTACGAATGAAGGTCTAGAAATTGTTCTCAACAAACGTTCAGGTCAGCTTGATCGCGTTATTCCAAATCCTGGATTCAATACGTCAAAAGCAACTATCTATCGCTCGGGAGATTATTTATACGTGCACAATAGATTAGACACGGTTTCCTTGATTTTTTACATTATTCCAAATGTAAGCTATACAGAAAGTTATAGTAAATTTTTAATAAAAAATTCCATAGATAAAACTTTAGGATTATAACCATGAAAACCAATTACACCGATGTACTTCCACCCGCGTGGAAACCGATGTCCGATATTTTTACCGCTTTGGGAGATGAACATCGTCAACGGATGTTACTACTCTTCGAGCCCAATGAGAGGCTTACTGCGGGGCAAATAGCTGATGCCTCAACACTTGCACGTACCACAGTATCCCATCATCTCAAAATCCTCCGTCAGGCCGAAGTACTTTTGAGTGAAAAAAAGGGAAAAGAAGTGTGGTTTTGGATTAATAAAGCACTACTTGAACAAGTATTTGGAAATGTGTTAACTTATATACAAGGAAATAACAATGATTAAGTTTATCCTTAAATCGATACTCAAGACACTGTTTCGTATCCAAGTCATAGGTAGTTACCAACCTCAAGAGTCCAACACCATCATCATCGCTAACCACCAATCATTTTTAGATGGTCTTATTCTAGGAGTTATGCTACCAATCTCACCTGTATTTGTCATCAATACCGAAATTGCGAAACGCCCTATTATGCGTTTGCTATTATCTGTCTGTGATTATCTCGTTGTTGATCCAACTAATCCGATGGCGATAAAAACGATCATCAAACTCGTTGAAACTGGTAGACCGGTCGTTATTTTTCCGGAGGGTAGAATCACTCAAACGGGAAATTTGATGAAAATATACGAAGGCAGTGCATTTGTAGCTGCGAAAACAAAAGCGGCCATATTACCCGTCATTATCGATGGTGGGCATTTTAGTTTCCTTTCACGTATGCATCAAGAACACCCTAAAGTATGGTTTCCACGTATCACAATAACCTATTGTACCCCCACAGTGCTGGATCTTCCTGATCATATGCATGGTGAAGAAAGTCGCTCCCATGCGGGTGAAATGATGCGTCGTCTCATGCAACAATCTCTTCTTGATGCTCGTACTCATAGCGATATATTTGAAGCATTCATCAAAGCGACTGAGTTGTTTGGAAAAGGGAGAAAAATCGTCGAAGATGCGAAACTGGTCGAATACAGCTATAGCGATCTGCTCAAAATGACCTTAGGTTTAGGCAAATTACTGACGTATCATACACATAAAGGTGAAGCTGTCGGGGTAATGATGCCCACGGCCATTGCTTCGTTTGGAGTTTTGATGGGACTAAGTGCTTTTGGTCGCATACCTGCAATGCTTAACTTTACTGTTGGTGTAGATTCATTACAAAGCGCATGTAATGCTGCGTGTGTTAAAACCATCATTACCTCTCGTGCATTTGTTGAGCAAGCAAAGCTCGAATCCAAACTCGATAGTATCGAAAAGATAACAATTCTTTATCTAGAAGACTTAAAAGAGAGCATGAAGTTGTGGGATAAACTCTGGCTTATAGGATATGCGATGCACGTACCGCGTTGTGTGAATATCTCTCAAAATCCAGCGGATCCAGCTGTTATTTTATTTACATCTGGATCTGAGGGAAAACCAAAAGGGGTGGTTCTGTCTCACGATGCACTTCTGTCCAATATTGCTCAAATCCGCTCTATCGTTGATTTTTCAACCGATGATAAAGTCCTCAACGCTTTGCCAATTTTTCACTCGTTTGGACTCACAGCTGGGACACTTTTACCTCTTTTAGGAGGCATTCGTCTCTTTATGTATCCTTCGCCTTTGCACTACAAAGTAATACCAGAAATCGCGTATGATCGATCCTGTACCGTATTATTTGGAACCAATACTTTTTTAAATCATTATGGAAAAAATGCCCATCCTTATGATTTTTACAAAATTCGCTATGTGGTGGCCGGTGCGGAACAACTCACCAATTCGGTTAAAGAACTATGGTTTGAAAAATTCGGATTACGTATATTTGAAGGTTATGGTGCAACAGAAACAGCACCCGTCATCGCTGTTAATACCCAAATGGCGTATCGTAGTGGAAGAGTTGGGCAGATTTTACCCCGTATTGAGCACCAACTTATAAATGTTCCAGGGATAGATGATGGCGGGATTTTACATGTCAAAGGTCCTAATATCATGAGTGGATATCTCAGAGACTCTAATCCTGGCATACTTGAAAAACCTTCCTCGGACGCTGGTGAGGGATGGTACGATACAGGTGATATTGTACAGCTGGATGCGGATGGATTTGTAAAAATCATAGGACGTGTCAAACGATTTGCAAAAATTGCAGGGGAAATGGTATCTCTCGAATCGGTCGAAAAACTCGCCCTTCTTGCTTCACCTATCTTCCTACATGCCAGTTCATCTCATCCTGATGAAGCAAGAGGTGAATGTATCGTCCTTTTTACGACAGATGAACATCTCAAACGTGAAGTTTTACAACAAGCCGCTCGCGAACAAGGTTTTCCTGAAATAGCCATTCCACGTAAAATCGTATGCATCCCTGCGATACCTGTATTGGGTACTGGTAAAACTGATTATGTCACACTCAAATCCATGGCAAATGACCTTGCATGAGTAGCCCATTTTATCTGTTTAAAACACGACGTTTTACACCGCTGTTTGGGACTCAGTTTTTAGGAGCATTTAATGACAATCTCTTTAAAAACACCCTCGCTGTCATCGTAACATTTCAAGCCAGCGAATGGACTGCACTTGATGTTGCCCTTCTCGCACCATTAGTAGGAGCGATCTTTATCATCCCCTTTTTTCTTTTTTCAGGATTAGCGGGAGATATAGCCGATCGTCTCGATAAAGCACAACTCGCTCGAGTTGTCAAAGTTTGGGAAATTGCGATGATGCTTATCGCGATCTTGGGATTCTCAACGCATTCATTTAGCACACTACTGTTAGTTGTATTTGGAATGGGAATACATTCGACCCTTTTTGGTCCCATCAAATACTCAATCATTCCTCAGCATATGCAGAGCAATGAGTTAATCACAGCCAACGCTTTGATTGAATCAGGGACGTTTGGTGCAATTTTATTTGGTACCATTGCCGGCGGTGTATTCGCCGCAATCCCTAATGGCGGAGTCATCGCATCCCTAATCGCACTAGGTGTTGCACTCATAGGATATGCGTTCAGCCGATACATTCCTGCTGCACCTGCACCGCATCGTAGTGATCCTTTTCAATTTAGGTTGTACAAACACACCACCGATGCACTTTCTCTAGCTTATCGGGATCGACTCATTTTTCTAGCAATTTTAGCGATCTCATGGTTTTGGCTATATGGAGCCCTATTACTTGCTCAGTTTCCCTCTTTGGTTAAAAATACGCTGATGGGTAATGAAGAAACAGTAACTATGATTCTCGCACTCTTTACATTAGGAATTGGTGTGGGTTCAGCACTGTGTGAAAAATTGAGCCATCATCATGTACGCTATTCTCTGGTCGTTACTGGAGCTGTAGGGATGGCTATAACCGGAATTGATTTTGCATGGGGAATCGGAACCTTTGAACCTCATGGTGTATTAACGGTAAATACAGCTTTTTGGCATATCATTACCGATGTAACACTGCTGGGAATTTTTGGAGGACTGTACAGTGTCCCTCTATATGCTTTGGTTCAAGAGCGCAGTGAACCGAAAGTACGCTCTCGTATCATCGCTGCTAACAATATCCTCAATGCGTTGTTTATGGTTATGGGAGCGATTGCAACTATGCTGATCCTATCATCAGGATACAATATCGCATGGCTTTTTGGAATCGTTGCAGCTATTACAGCATTAACAGGATATGTCATCTACCTTGAAAGAAGAGAACCATGAAAAAAGTTTTTACAAGCATTATCTACACCGCATTAATCATTGTTATCCCCATTGTTGGAGCTGACAATCATATACAATCGGATTTGGCACAAATTATCAACACAACGCGTCATAATGATGCTGTAGCCGTCGAAACTTTAATCCAACGATCTCTCATCCTTCGGCAAAAAATTCCTCCTTTTGTAGAACAAGCCAATTTAGCAACCCAATCACATAAGGGAGCGATTCCATCGGCCCTCTCAGCTAAGATTGCCTTTTCCATCGCTGAAGCTAATACTATTCGAACCACTTTATTCCCCTATGCTCTGCGATACCGTAATACACTTTATCGCACTGATGAGTCCTTTGATGATCGTGACCGTATAGAGTCTATTCTCATTTCAATGTCCGCCGCACTTGCTCTCTATGACAATGCTCATGTGATGCAACAACAATTTGATACAAACAGTGCTTTACGAGAAAAACTCAATGAAGCCTACCCAGAATACGCAGTTAATGGAAATTTTTACAAAGACTCCTTATTGCGTGCATCGACAATGACCTATCGATCTTCGATGCTCGATGCTATCCACTTTTTTGATGACAATCAAGAAAAAATTGCTCTACATATTGCCAAAGCCGATCCGACAATTCGATCACTCTATGAATACATTAGCAATTCTCCAATGCGTTCCAACCTCGGTGGGGACAATACTTTCATACAAATTTCAAATCAAGTTACCACACTGCTCTCTCGAGCTGTCGAATTACCACTCATCAGTGTAGAAAAACTAAAATTCAATCTCTCAAAAGTTATTGGAAATACCATGGGTGCAGTACGTTGGCGCAGTGGTAAACTACGTGATGATGTAAACTTTCTAAATGAGTTTTCACAACACCTACAACCCGGAGATATTCTTCTAGAAAAAACTCCGTTTGCACTAACAGACAAAACCATTCCAGGCCATTTTGGTCATGCGGCAATCTATATTGGCACCTACGAACAACTCCGCGATATTGGTGCCTTGGAGACTCCCTTCGTCCGTAAACATATAGAGCAGATTCGAGAAGGGAAAGTCATACTAGAAGCTCTACGTGAAGGGGTTGTCCTCAACAGTATTGAGCACTTTATGAATATCGATGATGTTGCAGTGTTACGGCCTAGCAAATTAGAACCACAGACGCTTCGTTCATCACTTGATTTGGCTATGAGTCACTACGGTAAAAAATACGATTTTGATTTCAATGTCAATACCACTGAAACTATTGTATGCTCTGAACTAGTATATGCTGCCTATCCACATATTGATTTTATGACTAAAAAAGTCCTTTCCAGCTTTACAATCTCACCTGACGACATTGCTGTGCTTGCTTCTGGAGATAAAAATGCACCTTTGGAATTAACATTTTTTGCACATGATGGGAAAAAAGTGTACATCAAAGGGGAAAAAGAGGAAGGATTAGAACTCTATGTAACTCTAGTGGGACTCAAAAAACAGCACAATTAACACTTAAAGTGTAATCTGCGTCCCTATCCCTTTTCGCTCCCAATCTCCCGAGAGGGAGCACATAGACTCATTCATGGCAGTTGGCATTGCAATCATGTACATTGATTTTTCGATCTGTCGGGATAAAAGTGATGAATAATGAATTGGCGTGTCAAAAAACTACAATTTAATGTAAAATCATATCATACGGAAAACTACTGATTTACGTTATGTTGTTCAATAACAATAAGTCCCCTAGAATTTTAATTTTAGATCCTACGAAAATACGCTAACTACTATTTTTCGTAGTGCGACCTGTTAAACAGTCATAATCTGCTCTAGTCTCAGTCGCTAAATTGAGATTAAACTAGTATTTCAAGGAGTGGGATAACGGAGTAGCACTCTGAAACTATCAAAATATACTATAATAAAAAAATATTTTAGCCAAGAAGTGATTTATGATCAAATATATGCTTTTACTACTTTTTGCTTGCTCGACTTATGCAGTACAACCAGCCCCAATGAAAATCGATGTATCGCAAGAGTGCAGATTAAAGAATCCATCATTAATGCACCATGTGAAGGAAATATCACTTTTTAAAGTCAACATTGAAAATAAACGCGCACTTCCCGAATATGAATCGATAAAAGAGATATTGCTTTGGGCTGATGGTAAAACCTATTTGATAAACAGTAATAATGCCAATCAGAAAAACATATCATTAAATACAGATGATATCAAATCAATTGATAATGCAAAATTTCTCAAATTATTGGTGACGTATCAAAACCAAGCCAATGAAAAAAATCAATCAAATGGCACAACAGATTATCGCAAGACTGTGGAGAAAAAACAATATTTTCCAATTGTGATGGAACAATCTGCTATTAATAATGCAATAATAGATTGTCGCAAAAGCGTTGATACTGAAAAAACGAAATTTTGGCAGTTAAAGTTTTATATAGCCATTGGTCTAATTGGCGGGACAATCGGACTTTCCCTGATCTCCAAACGATTAGAAAGAGATCAATAGGAGTATTGATTTTATTCCGTTGAAGAAATTATCTATTTCTAATCATACGAGAAACTTGTTCGCTTAAGAGAGCATTTTCAACAAGAATCTTAGTGATGCCAAGTTCAGCAATAATATTTTTTTCGTGTTGACTATGAACTTTAACAATGATTTTTGAACTCTCAACATAATGTAATATTGTTTGGCATACGTGATACAGCTTTGCTGGATTGTCAATTGCCACAATGACATATTTTGCCATTTTAATATTCGCCTTTATTAATACTTCTTTTTTTAAGGCATTCCCAAAAATAGCTGGTTCTCCCATTTTTTCTATATTATGAAATGTATTGATATTATTCTCAATCGCTAGATAAAACTCCCCTTTTTCTTTCAGAGCAATCGCAACATTGCGTCCGAATTCACCAAATCCTAAAATAATCGTATGATTATTGAAATCGTCTGAAAGAATTTGACTCTCCATCTGGACATCATCTTTTAAAAAGATATCTGTTAATAATGTTAAGTGTTTAATTATGAAAGGAGTCAAAATCATTGATAATACAATCGTAGCGATCATCACTTGACTGTAAGGTTGAGCTATAAGATCATTGGTTCGTGCCAATTCTAAAATTGCGAGTGAAAACTCACCGATTTGTATCAAACTAAGAGCCGTTTTGAAACTGACTCTTTTACTTTCGTCAATCTTGATAATTCCAAAGATTACAATAAATTTCACTATCATAATACTTACTAACAATAAAAGAATCAATGGAAGTTGTGAAATTAATAAAAAAATGTCTATCTGCATTCCTACCGTAATAAAAAAGATACCAAGCAATAAATCTCTAAAAGGGATAAGATCCGCTTCCGCTTGATGTTTATATTTTGTTTCGGCAATCAGCATACCTGCGATAAAAGCACCCAGCGAGTAAGAAAAGCCAAATATATACGCCAAATAAGAGGACCCTATGGCTAAAAAAAGAATACTTCCAACAAACAATTCATCCGAGTTTGTTTTCAATATTTGTGTTAAAAAAGGCTCTAGAATATGTTTACCAAAAAGCCATAAAAATCCTAATAAAGCAAACACACTCAAGAACATATCTTGTAGTGCTGTAGAGATATTCTCATTACTATTACTCATGAAACCTATAATCAATAAGATAGGAATGACAGCTATATCTTGCATGATTAGAATACCAAGTGATCTCTGCCCGTGTCTTCGACTGATTTCTCCGTTATCATTCAAAAGCTTTAAAACAATGGCAGTAGAAGAGAGGGCAACAACCAAAGATATAATAAAGGCTGAATTTTGATCCAAACCAAGCAGATAATAACTACATACGTAAACGATCGAAGAAGTAAGAATGATTTGCAGCGAACCTGCTGCAAAAACCTCATATTTCATCCGTTTTAAATGACCCAATGAAAATTCAAGACCAATGGTGAACATCAAAAAAACAACTCCAAACTCAGCAATTTCTTTAAGATCATGATTACGTACTGTGTCATGTAAATGAAATATATAAGTTATCGCAGTTCCGGTAATGATATAGCCAATTATGGTTGGTAAATGAATTTTTCTAACCATAATATTGATAAGCAATGATATTAATAATGTTGCTACGATAATGCTTAACATTGAATCCTCTAGTTTTATATTGGTAGAATATTAACTAAAAATTTATATTTTAATACCTGCCGATTCGCCCTAATTATAGGCGAAGGTCTGGTCAATTTCAGCTGGATTTTCGACAAAGTCATCGCAATGCACTAAAACAACTTGCCCATCTACTAGGCCAACAAAACTTTACTAAGCAGTCACATAGATTAAGACCTATGTCCTTGCAATCATTGTATATCTATATTGTATCTCTGTTTTAAGCTAAAAATCATTTTTTATTATAGTGGCCCAAAAACATCTCTCTCGATTTTATTTTTTATATTCATCAATATAATGCTCAATAGCGCCTTTGATATTTGTCAATTTATTCGGATTGCCTTGAAGATTTTTGAAATGCACTGATACATCATTTTGTTCATCCAAAGGTAAAGATGCAATCTTTCCACAAATTTGTAAAAACACATCATACGGAACATCATCTCCGCGCTTTAAAAAGTAAATTGCCCGTTGAAGAGATACAAATGGATTCATACTCACTTTAGACAAACGGTTTACTCGGGTATTTATATAGTTTACAAATTCAATTCTCATATCACATCTTACAATGCTAAAAAGCCTTTTGAGTGTGTCGTAATGACATTCGAAGGCAATTTTTGTCGAATCAAAATCAAAACCATCAACCATCTCTTCAAGAGTCGCGTCATTAAATCTCTCGCGATAGACAAGCTGGTAAATGTCGTTTTTGTATTTGTAGGTATAAGAGTTGTTCTCGTATTCGAAATAATCTTTATTCATTGCATTATGGATCAGTTCCTGGTCTTCTTTCGATGGAAAGAACAAGTCAAGGTCTCGAAAGGTGTCCGCTTTGATGCATGAGCCTGCAAGATAAAACCGAATATCCCGTTTATCAATATGATCAATAATCAGTCTTTGAAAGAATATATTTAGTTTGATAGCAATGCTGTCCAGTCTGTAATCAAGCAAAGATGCTTGATCAAATGAAAGCAATATGTCATAGTCTTTCCAAAAATTGTAAATCAACTTTTTTTCCTGCTCTTACATAAGAATTTTTTAATTCGATTTAATAATCGTATCATTGATCAACTGATTTTTATGCAATATGATCTAAAAATTCACAAGGTAATTTCATTATATATATCCTAAAACAAATGATTTCCGTGAATCTCATCTGGTATACATAAGATGCTACTTATTTACAAAACAACATTGTCACATTTTATGTACTTATGCAAAATTAGTCTACATTTTTACTCTTCATATGACACATACTAATCGAAAAACGGTGGTAACCTGCTTCGTAGCCGTATTCCAATATAAAGTTATGCTTGTTAACGATTTTACTGATAATATTTAGCCCCAGGCCAAATCCCTCCATCATGCGTGAATCTTCCTCACGCGTAAAGGGTGTAAGTAAATGCTCAAATTTCTTTTTGAAAGGTCCCCCGTGATTGTAAACGCTTATTTTATTCAATGTCACTTCAAGCGTGATGGGAAGCTGATCGGTATATTTAAGTGCATTATCCAAAAGATTTTTCAACGCAAGTGATAAATATTTCAAATCACCTGCAACAGAGTAATTACTTTTCAATTCAATTTTAATTGCCGATTCATCTACAAGATGCAGTTTCGAGAGCGCTTCGAGAACGAGTGTTTGTACACTGAAGGTTTCAATATTCAGAGTGTCCGTCGCTTGAAACTTTTCGATTTCTAAAAGCTCTTGAGTAAGCCCATTAAGTTCTGTGAGAGAGCGTTTGATGATCTCTTTTGAGTTGGAGGATTCAATATTCTCCAGTGCAAATAATCCTCTCGAGATAGGGGTACGCAATTCATGCCCCACATCACGAAGCAACTCTTCTCGTGAACGGATCAGATTTTCAATGGTTTGAGCCATCTCATTGTACGTTTCTGCCACTTCTCCTATCTCATCGCCAGAGCGAATATCACTGCGACTAGTGTAATTTCCCGTTGTGAATTTACGCATACTCAAAGTAATAGCACGCAAAGGTGCAAGCATCCTAAGAATGATAAAAAAGATAATGGCCAATACAACAATATCAGCAAGCACGAGATAGCTTAGTATCCACCCCTCTTTTTGTGCCTCGCCCAATGTCGTGTCACGTAGATACAGCTCTTCGTCAATATATCGAACATGCATCACATAATCACCACTAGGTGCTTCAAAGATTTCAAACAAGCCAAATGTGTGCGGCTGGCGTATAATAAAACGCTGTGGCAGCTGTGGAGCCATTGGGACAAGATTTAAGGTTTTAAGTTTACTCTCCAGCTCTTCTTTGGATGAAACCGCCATCCATGTGAATATTTTACGCCCATCCAGTAAATATTTTTGCACCAGAAGAGCTTCATATTTTTGCGTATTGATCTTGTTAATCTGGTAGCCAATACCAACCATGAGCGTTAAGCTGATCAAAAAAAGTGAGGTAATTTTGGTAAATATGGACATTTATTACCCCGTGAACTTATAGCCGATGCCCCACACCGATTTGATATACAGGGGTTCTTTGGCATCGTCGCCGATTTTTTGTCGCAGGTTACTGATATGCATATCGATGGTACGGTGCTTTGTCTCTTCATCCAGCCCCAATGCGTGGATAACTTGATCACGAGATACATTTTTCCCGCGGTTTTTCACCAAGAGAAGAAAAATATCAAATTCTATACGGGTCAAGTCGATTCCATATCCATCCATCTCTATCGATTTATTTGCCTCATCGATCGTGAAATCGGATATAGTAAAGGCATGTTTATGTCCATAACGGCGTAATACCGCCTCCAGACGTAAAACAAGTTCTCTCGGTTCATACGGTTTGTCCAAATAATCATCTGCACCCAAATCATAGCCATAGATTTTATTACCTATATCGGTACGCGCAGAGGAGATGATGATAGGGATATCGAGCTGTTGTTTGATGGTTTTGGCAACATCGAAACCGTCCATTTCAGGCAGCATGAGATCAAGAACAACAATGTCAAACGGCTCTTTACGGACCAATAACGCATCAAGTGCCTCTTTGGGATTAGTGTAACCGCACGTCGTGAATCCGAACGGTTCTAAATATCCGATAATCAATTCTTGTAGCGCACTGTCATCTTCGATGAGAAGGACTTTTTTACTCAATTTCCCACTCCTGTATATGGCGGATGAATTGCTTCTTCTGCTGTGGGGTTAAAATGGTATGAAGCTTTTTAAGCAATCGCGTTTGAATTTCTATGGAGGAGCTCTGAATCTCCATGCTTCTGGCACGATACACTTTGTCATCGAAAGCAGGATTGAGAAACAGAGCATTGAGTTCTAGCTGTGTCTTGGCGTTTTGTTTGTGATAGAGGCGCGAAGAACTTTGATACTCTCGCATAATCTCTTTAACGGCTTGATGCTGTTGAGCGCTAAGGTGCAGATCATCCAAATCCATAGGAAAACGACGATGATCTTCATCCATTTTGGACGAATCAGCCCATACAAAACATAACAGTGACAAAATGATGATCAATGATTTCATTCTTATACCTTCATTTCAATGGGCCTAATCGCGTTATCTTCAATAAGCCCCTGCTCCACATCGCTGTGACACGCTTTACAGTTGGCACGACTTTTAACGAGATCACCTTGAAATACCTCAACCGGAATGTGCCGATGCGTTCGTTTCCAAAACGGGGTTTGCGTTATTGCTATGATATCGCGATTTTGTAGCGTTTGCATCATTTTAACCGACATCTCCTGTTTGGATGACTCTGCTGAATGCGCTAATAGATACTCTAAAATAGATCGATTATCGGCAGGCTCCAACGAAGCATCATCTCCGAAGTGATTCGAAAGATCTCCCATCAGTTTAACCCACGATTGCTTTGGTAAAAGAGAGGGTGGGTAGAGTGTATGGCAAGAAGCGCATTCGTTTACAAACAGCTTATGTTCTTTTGCATAGTCTATATGTAAAGTATGCGACGCGATCAAAGGATTGTTTGGGACACCAAGGGCATAGAGCAAAATCACTATACTTCCGCCAATTCCAATCATCGCAACAATTTTTTGCATCAATGACAATCTTACATTATCGCCTTGGATGTTTTTATGCCCATCAAAGATAGAGGTCAAAGTACCATCTTCTGCATGCAAGAGCCTATCCATTAGTACACCACCGACATGCAACGCGATCAATACCCACAGAACATTAACGATAAATTCATGAAGCTCTTTAAATAGATCCATCTCGTCAAATGCTCCAGCGTGTAAAAAAGCCAAAATACCACGATTTTCTTGAATCCCGTATGCTAGAAATCCACTGACAATGGCCAAACCTACCGTTATCAACATCGCAATCATGATGTAACTCGCTGCCGGATTGTGTCCTATATACTGACGCGAGGGATTAAGAATTCCTCCTAAATACTCTTTTAGTGCGCTGATCTGAAAGTTAAAATCATTAAATTTAGAATATTTTGGTCCCACTATTCCCCATACGAGGCGAAAAATGAGCAGTCCTGCAAGAGCACTTCCAAATGCGACATGAATGCTGAGCCAACGATCTTCATCGGCGCTGATCCAAGCAGCTATAATAAATGCAACAAACAGCCAGTGAAATAGTCGTGTTGGCAGTGTCCAGACATAAACCCGTTTCATCATAATCTCCTAATGGTTATTCCCAGCGTCCATAATTGGGAATATTTATTTCGCGCTCACGGTAGCTTCCGGCCTCTGCTTTGGTATGGCAGGCATTACAGTTGGCGATGCTTTTTACGGCTGGCTGTGTAATCATTTTCTTTGAAATCTCTCGATGCTCTCTCACAAAATGGGGTGTTTGAGATATACGCAGGGCAACAGCACCCTTTGTATCCGTAATGCGATCATTGGTACTCGCATACGTCATCAAATAATTTTGGACTGTTTTGGTGTCTACTGGATCCATGGTTGCGTCTGTACCGAAATGGTTATCAAGCCCCTTCATCGTTTTATCCCACGACCGTTTAGGCAAAAAGCTCGGATGATAAGCCATGTGGCATGCACTACACTCTTTTTTATACAAAGCAGCCGCACTTTGATCTTGTTTACTCAATGGTTTACTCGGCCGCGCATGCTCCATCTCATCATCCTCGGCATAAAGATAAACGCCTCCGATTAACAAAGCGGCAGCTAGCGATACATTCCATAGTGTTTTCATAATAGATCCTTTTAATTTTTTTGTATGTAGGTGAGAACGTCACCTTTTTCTTGGGCCGTTCCCTCACGCGCGTAGACATCCACAAAATTGCGTTTCAGCCATTTTTTGACCTCTTTGACACTGGTGAGCCGTTGTGCATTAGCACGAGGTGAGAGCGGTTCGATCACTTTTCCGGTGAGGGAATTTTTACCCGAGTTACTGAGATTAACCGTATGACACGTGGTGCACGACATCGGCTGACCTTGTTTGCCGACATGCGTCGAGGTGAAAATTTCTTTTCCCCTAGCAGCGTCAAATCCCGTAAAAGATTTGTTTTCGGCCTTAGCCGCAGATGAAAGCTCATTCATATATTGAGAAACTTCCTGTGATGCTCCCATTAAAGCCATTGAGCCGATCAATAAGATAGTTAGGTATTTCATACCGTCCTCCTTGGTTTGGATACTGTAATGGTAGAGCAAAGGTGTCAATGCTCCCTATGAACTCTCTTGACACTTTCTTGACACTATTTAGCTATAGTTATCTTTTCAATAAATTCATTCAAAAAAGATCATCCATGACACCCTTTATCGCTATGCTCATTCCTGCTGTTGTTGCATCCCTTGGAGGGGTGCTCGCTCTTGTATGGAATCCATCACACAATGCCCGCAGTTTAATCCAGCACTTTGCAGCAGGAGTTGTCCTCGCGGCTTTGGCTGTCGAAGTTTTACCGGAACTGGGACGTGAGCACGCACCCGCTTGGGTTCTCATTGGTTCTTTTGCCATAGGTGGGATACTGATGTATCTCATGAAGCTATGGAGCATTAGACTTGAGGGAAAAGAGAGCCATTTGAATGGCAATACCTTTAATTATGGCTTGATAGCTGCCACGTTCATTGATGTAGCCGTAGATGGATTTATCATCGGTGCAGGTTTTGCTGCAGGTGGTAATACTGGTTTAGTTTTAGCATTAGGTTTGTCAGTTGAATTGCTCTTTTTGGGGTTGGCCTTGGTTTCCGATACGATCAAGGGATGGCGCGTCATTCTTATGACCTCATTATTAGCGGGTGTAGTTTTGACGTGTACCTTGCTGGGTAATTATCTTTTGGATGGTGCTGCTACGAGTGTGATTAGTTCTATTTTAGCCTTTGGTGTGGCTGCACTACTGTATCTGGTTACCGATGAATTATTGATTGAAGCGCATGTCGTAGAGGAAAAACCATCCTCTACGCTTTGGCTTTTTGCAGGATTTTTAGTCTTTTGGAGCATACAGCTTTTTAGTATTGCTTGATTTTAATAGAAGCATTTGAAATGACTCAAACATACTAGACACATTTTACTAATTTTTCTGAAGATTTTTAAATGATCTTTGTACAAATACTTGGAAATAAATCTTTTCCGTCGCCCTCCCCTGCTTTCAATTTTAATGGCCTGAATGAACACTAAATACATACGAAAAACACTATCGTAATTGTCTGATATACGAAAACTAAAGTTTCAGGTTTTTCGATACATCTGAGGCTAAGGTCAATGCTGTTGTGCTATACTCACTGGATGAAAGATATTTACGATCAAACTCATTTCAGCATTACTCTCAAGTCTAAAATCATTGATTTTACCATAGACACCCTCCCCTCTGACGCACCTCTCGATAAAGCATTTGCTATCCTCACAGCATGGAACCCTAACAATCAACCTTTGAGTCTTGAAGAGAACACTGTACGTAACACACAACTGTTCGCCCTGCTCTTGGAAAGAGACTATGCGTTCGATGAAGCGCTTGGGTATTTGGATGAACACAGTGAAGAGAGTTATTGCATTTATGGAGTAGATTTTGAAGAGGCAATTGATTTGGGAAAAATGTTTGATCAGTACGCTATATTTTACCGTTCAATGGAAAGTGTCGGTTATTATGAGTGTGCTTCTGGTGATGCGATTACACAAAGAGATTTTCAGAGTCATTGACCCCTATGACTATTTGAGTTCACCCCAAACGTTTTTCAGTTTTTGGGTGTAATAGATCAATGCATCTTGACGGCTTAACCTTTTGGGTTTCTCTTTGATGTGCAAGGTAGTGCGAAACTCCCCATTGATCATTTTAATGCTTGCTATCTCATCCATAACACATTCACCGTAGGTGCGCCCTTTTGCCGTTTCCATTTTAAGATGCGAATGAAGTTTTATCTCTTCCATAGATTACTCTCATCCTATTGCCGAATACTGTCTGGAAGATTACGATCTCTTTTAAGAGCATCGATAGCGGAATCTACAGCACGTTTTAGTTTCAAAGCTGCCTTAAGGCCCTCACTGTCTTTGGTGATTGCCAATGATCCCTCGATTATGATCGTGTCAGTACCGTTTTGGATATGGAGATTACCGGTGCTAAATGTGTCGGTATCGTTTTCATACGCCATAAAAGGTTGCTGCATACTTTTACTCCCTTATGGATACTTCTTTAACGCAATGATAACACACCTCTAAGCCTCTCAAGTGTTTTACCCTAGTGGGAGTTGATTATTATCTCTTTATCACTCACAGTATGCTAAAAAACGCTCTAGAGTCAGGTCTTTGCTTGAAGTTGATGTAAGCGTATTGATATTATAAGAAGGGTGGGTAAAGTAAATTACCCCCTACCCTATTCAAAATCTGCAATCATCTTGCTAATAGCCTCATTTAACTGTAAAATCTTAGCTTCAGCCATGCTTGTAATATTAATATCTATTTTGATTTTATCTTTTGTCTGTTTAGTTTTAAAAACAGGTAATACAGTTACATCTTTTCCTCGACACAAATATTTAGTTTTTAGTATATTTTCAGCCTCATCCCTCGCCAGAGACTTGATTTCTTTATATGCTTCTTCGATCTTGTCTGGAGCTACTTTGTTAAGAATAGACAAAATATAAACAATATTGTAATTGTCCTCTTTAATTATTTTGATAATATCAGCTGGTAACTTCAAAATATTCATTAATTTTGACACATGTCCTTTTGAAAGTCCAATATTCTCAGCCAACTTGTTTTGTGTCTCTACAACACCTTCATCAAGTAAATGACGCATAGAGATTGCAAATTCTATTGGATTCAAATCAACACGCACCACATTTTCTGCAATTGCAAAAACAGCCATATCTTGTCTTGAAACATCATTTTTAAGCATACAAGGTATTTTTTCTTTCCCCAGTATTTTAAATGCTTCTGCACGTCGATGTCCTGCTAAAATCGTATATTTTCCATCCTGGTTATATGTAACCAAAATTGGCTGCAAAAGTCCATTTTTATCTATTGACTGAACCAATTCAGAGAGTTCATTTGAATCCATTTCTATGCGCGGCTGAAATGGGTTATGATTCAATTTAGAAATTTCTATATCAGCGTGTGTTTCTGTTCCATCGATAGCAATTTGCTTAGGTATCATTTTCATGAGTGGTGCGGATTCCGCTATTGTTTGTGACAATTCTGCTGTTATTCTATTACGCTTTGCCATTTATCAATCCTGCTTTCGTTTCAATTTCTTCAATAAGCATTTTTACCTCGGCGGTTGCCTTACTGTTTTTATCCAATTCTGCAACACTGAAACCATATCCAATTGAATGCTTGAAGTCCGATCGAAACCTTATTACAGTTTCCATCAGATTAAAATATTTTGTCTCTCTAATAAATTCTTCAATATCATCAAATGATTTAGCTTTTGGATCAATTTTATTTAAAAGAACATTCACTTTTACAGTTTCACCCTCCCCTTTTAATGCAGAGAGTTCAGCTAAAATATTCTTAAATTTTTGAAGTCCAAATATTTCCATATAATCAGATGAGACAGGTGTAATAACAAAGTCACTTGCAATAATTGCAAGACGGTTTAAGTCTGCATCATACCCACCAGAATCTATCACTACTAAAGTCTCATCATCTATTTCATTTATAAAATTACGAAACTGTTCACCCTCTCGATCAGTAAAACGCGTTATATACAGCGGTTGTTGCCCATACTGCATTCTCAGCCTATTTGTCATGGTTACCGATTCTTGATTGTCTAGGTCTACAAATACAAAATCTTTAAACCCATACTTTTTATAGTTCAGGCCAAGCTCTATAGCAACATTCCATGCCAATGTTGATTTTCCTGTACCACCTTTTTGATGGGCCAATGTAATTATATTTGACCTCATAAATCCATTTCCTTTTTAAAGTGTTTCCCCGGGAAACACATAAAATTATCTAAAAAAATTCACTATTTTAGATTTCTAGAATAATTATAGCAATATTATTTAGTATTTTTAGTAGCCATATAATATTTTTTATAAAATTCATTTAATAAACAACTTATATTATAATAAACAACATAATCAATTCAATAATTTCCTAATGTTTCCCGGGGAAACGCTGAATATATTTCGATGGAGCAATTTTCGATATAATACAATCAATATGAATTACTGGTAGGGAAAATTATGCATGATGAATTAGAGATTTACAATTTAGCATTTGAAAGATCCATCTTGTCATCTATTATTTTTAATCCTTGTGAATTTGCATCTGCCTCTAACGAGCTATCCCGTGAACATTTTTATCTAACTGCCCATCAAAATATTTATTCGGCTATGATCAACTTAGTTGCTATGGATAAACCTATTGAGGAAGAATTTTTAAGATTTGAACTAAATCAAATAGGGCAATTTGATGAAAGAGTCATGATTGATGTTCTAACTGCCAATCCAATAGCAACTATTTCTCCTTATATCCAGGAACTCGCAAAATATAAAGACAGAAGAACTCTTTTAGGACTATCAACACAATTTAAAAAAGCTGCCGAAGCAGAAGATCCAATAAATGCAGCCAAACAATTGATTATTGCCCTTGAAGAGGGGATGAGTATAGATCGACGTTTACCACACCCTACAAATCATGAAGAAATTGAAGAAAAAGAAGTTGAATTTATTTTAAAAGATTGGCTTCCTATTCCTCGAAACACTGTCTCATTAGTTACTGCACCTGGAGGTTCTGGAAAAACTTGGACCGTTTTACAAATTGCTGCTCGATTTTGTATTCAAAATAAAACATCCAGGGCATTCTTATGGCTTTCGGAAGATCCAAAAACTCTTTCTAAATCACGTTTAAATAAAATTCTTTCTGGCGTACTTGACAATTCTATACCAAATCTTAAAATAGATATTGCTGATGATGCAACTCCACATTTACTAAATATCATTGGTAATAAAGTAACAACTGATCCTATTTGGCATGATATGAAAAAAGTTTTTGACCCTTATGATTTGATAATCCTTGATCCACTTATAGCCTTTTTTGGGGGTGATGAAAACAATAATGGTCACGCTCGATTTTTCATGCAACTATTTACTGAATATGCAGGGAAAAATGAAAAAACAATTGTCTTTATTCACCATTCTACTAAAGGAACAGCTGGCTCACGTGGAGCAGGTGCAATAGTTGACGCAGCCCGCCTTCATTATGAAGTTGATCGTATACGAAACAAAGACAAAGAGATTGATGAATCAAAATTACATATGCGACTTGTTCGCCTCGCGAAAGATAATTATAATGCTGGTGCAATTTTAAAATCAAGTGAAGTCGAGCGACAAATTTTCCCTAGCAAAGATAATTCAATTACTTCTGGTCGTTCTGAACTATTCAATTCAGTATTTATTGGAGATTAGATGGCAAAAAGAAAAGATTCCCCAAATCAAAGTAAATTTGAGCTTGATATTATTTCAAAAATGGAGCGATCCAACGTTTCAGTTTCAGAGCTTAGAACTGGGCTATGGGCACCCATTGAAAAAGTTTCTTCTACGAGTCTGATTTACAAAAATTTTATTAAAAACAAACGCTCGCGTGCAATTAGTACATCTTGGGGAAAAGTTCTTGTTACTGGGAATATTTTAACTCAAGTTCACAGAGATTTACTAGATTGTATTTTCGCATCAGCTAATAATATAGAAGAATTAGAAGGTGGTAGTGTTGCTGTATTTTTTAATGAAACGGATGTTTTAAAACGATACGGAAATACAGCCGGTTCAAATCATACTTGGCTACGGACAAAGATTCGGGAAATTCGTAACACATCCATAGAAATGGAAGACCATAGTAAAAAATATTATGCATTTCAAATTCTTGAAGATGATGGTGCAATCCCAGAGACAGGAGAATTTAAAATTGTATTTTCTTCAAAATATAGAAATTACATTGAAGGGCAATTGACTATTGGTTATATCGATGAGCTGGACAAGCTATTAACTATTCAAAGTGCATTGCTTAGAGCAATTGTTCGTTTCTTCTGGACACATAAAGATGCTTCTAGAATGGAAATTAAAGCTCTTTTAACTACTGTAGGTTACCCTCAAGATAGTGAAAATGCTATAAGAACTGCTCGCCGTGAAATTGAATCTAATATAGATATATTAGAAAAATTTGGTATTTCTACACTTGAAGAAGAAGTAACTGAATCTGGACGAAAAAAGATCAAGAAGATTTTATATCGAAAACAAGAAGATGCAAAAATAACTTTTTCTGCTCCTCTTCAGTCTTTACTCTTAAAATAGGGGGAGGGGAGGCACATAAGCCTCACCCCTCACTATAGATTTCTATATAATCTATAATACTCTATAAAATAAAAATGCAAAGTCCGTAAAATAGGGAATTTTGTGCATTAAATGACCTACACTTTCCATTACGTGACCTACGTTTATGCAAAAATCCCATTAAATGACCGACGTTTAACATTAAATGACCTACATATCAATAATAAATACTTATAAAAATAGAAGTATTTATGAGGATTTGATGATTTTTAGTGGTAAAGAATTGGTTTTAAAGTTTAAAAAGTAAATTTGCGCCATTAAATAAAGTAGATTTCACTTACTAATAAATAATCGGTTAATAATAGTTATGAAATTACCATCATAGGTTATTGTTCCATTAAATGACCTACATTTTTAATTCCATACATTATTTGACCTACACAAAAAAAGCAATGACATTAAATGACCTACGCAAAATACCCTAACAAAGGAAAATGAGTAACTTTGAGGCTTGTATTTTTATGTAAAAAGCTTTAAAAATAAACAAAATTAACGCAAATATGGATAATTTACGTAATTTAAACCAATATATTTATCCATTAAATGACCTACACTGCCCATTAAGTGACCTACGTTATTATCAATCATGAGGACATTTTAAAAATAAATTAGAGTAGTTGAATGAATGTATAAAAAATGAGGATAATTTTACAGGTATAATTGTGAAGCAGCCAGGAATTACTTCCCAGCTACCTTCTCTTTAAGTGTTGCACCTGCTGCAAATTTAGCAACTGTAGTCGCTGGTTTGCTATAAGTCTTATCAGTACCCGGTACTTTACCTTCTTTAGCTGCTTGAGTTGCAGTTTTAAATGTACCAAATCCAACAAGTTGAACATCTTCTTTGTTTGATAATGCTTCAGTAATTGCAGCAGTTACTGCAGTGATAGCTGCGTCTGCCGCCGTCTTAGTAGAGTAATCTCCACATTTTTGAACCAGGTCTACGAATTGTGCTTTGTTCACGATTGTCCTTTGTTTTGTTATTTATGAATTTAATTATACCACGAAGCCCACAGTATAGGGAAATGTAAGGCATATTAAAATCAATTTCATGACATATAGACAGTAATATACATAGCTTTACATAGTTGAACTACAATATCAAACACATAGTAGAAAAAATACAGCAGGGCTCTTATGATCATTCACTTAGACTTAGATTGTTATTTTGTGTCTGCTGAACGAACTCGCAGTTCCTATTTAAAGGGAAAACCTGTGGTTGTTTGTAAAGGCACTGATCGCACTATCTTTTCCAAAAAAGACCATAAGAGTGTTATGACTGAGCGTACAGGAGGGTTTAACTCATTATTTCAGCATGAACGCCAATATAAAGAGTTTAGTACATCCTCATGGAAAGAGGAATTCATAGACGAGCAGGGTAGGGTGAGCGGTATTGTGATCGCTAAAAGCTATGAGTGCAAGCCCTATGGTATTACAACTGGAACAACACTAGGTGATGCATTAAAAATGTGCCCAGATCTATTAGTAGTGCAGGGTGACCATTTATTTTATCAATTACTCTCTGGAGAGCTACGAGAGTTTCTTCAAACTAAAATTCCCGTATTAGAGCAGTACAGCATCGACGAGTTTTGGGGAGATTTGAATGGATGGGTAGAAGATGAAGATATACACTCTTTTATTGCAACGCTGCAAGCAGAGATATTAGAGAAGTTTGATCTACCTATGTCGATAGGGGCATCCTCTGCCAAATGGATTGCTAAACTGGCTACTGATTTTAATAAACCCTATGGAATAACGATCGTCCCAAAAGAAGAAATAATTAACTTCGTCTCACCAATGAGTATTGATGTTTTTCCAGGTATCGGTAAAGCATTATCAAAGCGTCTTGGAAGCTATAAGATAAAAACGTTAGGAGAGGTACTAGATTCGGCTCATATGCTTCTTTCTTGGGGCAGAGTGGGTCAAGACTTGATTAGACGAATTAACGGTACTGACAACGAGCAGGTGAATGCAAACCATGATCGTAAATCAATAGGTATTTCGCGTAACTTCACTGCAACTATGGATAGAAATGAGATCAAGCGCCGTGTAATCATACTTTCCCGTCATTTATCACACACTATTCTCAAATTAGGGGTAAGCCCTACTACTTATCATTTTAGCCTCAAATACAACGGTGGAGCCACTTCAAGTATCTCTACAACGATTGACAGAGCATTCAGCGAAACACTTATGCGCAATATTGCTGTTGAGACCATAGTTAAAATTGATAATATGCCTCACTTAGGGATACACAGTATCTCAATATCGGCCTCCAATTTTACTTCCATAGATCATAAACCAAAAACGTTTTCCCTGTTTGACAGAGAGGATGATGAAAAGTCTCGAGTCTTGGGTGAGCAGATCACGAAGTTGCGGGATAAGTATGGGGTGGATATTTTACGGTGCGCAATAGAGAAAGGATGAGGAGCTTATAGAATAAATTTTTCTGGCATTATAAACCAATCAACGGCCCCTTCTGGGTAAAATAACGATTAAAATAAATTCACATACTCATGGAGACCCGTTGATTATTCTGGACTTTGAAACGAACTCTGCCAATATCCATGACGTGATCGAAGTTGCAGCATTTCGGATCAAAAGAGAAGAGGGTATGTATGTTATTGCCGATACCTTCCATCGCTACTATTTCTCTGAATATGAGGTAAATCCTTACGCGCTAGCAGTCCATAAACTCTCTCCTCAAAGAATTCAACGATTAAGAGGCAATGTAGATTATGCAAAGTATTTTCAAGAAGATCAAGAGTTTATAGAATTTTGTCAGGGAGCAAAGACTCTTATCGCACATAACATAGCGTTTGAACTGCGTCATATAGGTGATCTTGTCACATTTGAAAAGCATTTTTGTACAATGAAGTCCAATAAGAAAGTTGTCGGAGCTCTTAACGTTAGAGGAAGTCTCAAGAATCCTAAACTTTTGGAAACTTGTCACCATTACCGAATTGATTTCGATGAAGATCAGTATCACAGTGCTATCTATGATGTTACAAAAACACTGGAGATACTCAACAATATGGGAATGGATATCTAGAGGCATGATCTCTTATTCTTTCCCACTCTATCGTCCACCGGCAGAAGCTGATAATATAATCATTCAAGCAACACTAGGATGCAGCCATAATCAGTGCAGCTTTTGCACCATGTACAAGAGCAAACGTTATACGGTACGACCATTAAGTGAGGTACAGCGAGAAATTGAAGCGTTAGCACAGGCAAATCCTCACGCCAATAAAGTCTTTTTAGCCGATGGAGATGCATTGGCACTTCCCACACAGCATCTCGCAGAATTGTTACGTTTATTGAAAAACTCTTTTCCAAGACTCTCTAGAATATCACTTTATGCTACAGCACAGAACTTTCTGGATAAAAGTGTTGAGGAACTAAAAGAGCTTAGGGAAGGGGGCTTGAGTCTGTCATACTTTGGAATAGAGACGGGTAATGACGAACTGTTGGGTAAAATTGATAAAGGTGTTAATGCCTCTGAAATAATTGAAGCACTTCATCGTGCCCATGAAGCCAATATTAAAATCTCCGCAACGGTAATACTGGGAATAGGGGGGATGGAATATACCCATGAGCATATCCGTGATACCGCAGAACTTATCAACGCGGCACCAATTACGTATCTCTCTACTCTTCAACTGGGATTGGAAGAGGGATCGAAGGAACGATTTTTCAAACACTTTGACACGTTTACACCATTAAATGACCTACAGATTCTGCAAGAGCAACGTCAGTTACTCAGCCTCATAAACCCTCCACAAAAGATTATTTTTCGATCCAATCATGCATCCAATGCACTTCATTTAGCCGGAACGCTTCCCAAAGACTCACAACGGTTAATTAGTGAGATTGACATGGCACTAAGAATTGGGGAGGGGGCAATGGTGCCTAGATGGATGAGAGGGTTTTAGGAGTCAATAAAGTTGGTTTATTTTACCACTTTATTTGCTGTCATTATTTTTTCATATTGGGCCTTAAAAGTAGTAAATTTTTCATCCATCCCTTCTTTGAGAGACCATAGTTTAATATTTTCCATATCAAATTCATTTTTCTCTGCAATCCAAATAGCCTGTTCTAAAGTTCTATCCGAGTTCCAAAAATAATATGCAGCTAATCGATCTTTAATTGCATCAGTAGGTGTTAATATGCGAAGAACACCAGCTTCAGTTTCAATCTCAGCTACATCTTTTATAAGCTCACTTCCAACAGCTGGGGGACCGCTTGGGAATTCAACAGCATATTCGGCATTATCGTGATAGAAATATCGTCCATCTTGCTTAAACCCTAGTTCCAGCATTACAGAAACGATCTTTTTATGATCTTCGTTGTACTGGTTAATAAGATCAATATCCATTGAGGTGTAATCACCATGGCTGTATATTTCGGTACAAAATCCACCAGACAAGGTGGTTAAAATACCCCGCTGCTTGAGTGTATCACATACATAGGCTGCAAGTTCAAGAGAGCTCATATCAACTATTGGTTTCATTTGGTTTCCTCTCAAACGTTGGTTTGTTCTTTCGACGTGGGGCTGTTTTTGCGCGTAGTAACTTTTCGACTAGCTCTGGCTTGTACGACTCCCTTACTTTTGTCAGAAGTGCTTTTAACTCATTTAAAAAGTAATAGTTTGGATTGTATTGATATACTCTTGCTCGACCAATATTAAAACTTACTAGAACGCCACCAATTTCTAATGCTTCAAGCTGTTTGATGATTTGGCTTGGTTTTGTGCCATAGAAGTCAGCAATTTGAGAGGCGTACCCCTTTTCTTTCGAGAGAATATATTGGAGAACATTTTCTTTATCTCTTGATCCAAAAAGAACTTCAATCATAATATCTCCTTTATAGGTATTAATAACTATATTATAGTCTATAATAACTAAAATGTAGAACTATTTTAAAAATATCTAGTAATATCTTATTTTATAATGCAGCTGATTCAAAACGTTTCAATGTATCGATCAACGTCGAACGCTTTACTTCAAATGTTCTGCAGACAGCTGCTTTTGACATTCCATTGTTTAAGGCCTCTAATATTACTTCCATTTTTTCTTTTGTAATCGCTCGTGGTCGTCCGCCGATACGTCCTCGTTTTCTAGCTGCAGCGAGTCCGGCATTAACGCGCTCTCTAATCAGGGAACGTTCAAACTGTGCAAGTGCACCAAATACATGAAATAACAATTCACCAGATGGAATGGAAGTATCCATACCTTCAGTGAGTGATTTAAATCCAACGTCTTTAGATTTAAGTTCACTGACGATTTCAATGAGATGTTGAAGCGAGCGTCCAAGACGATCTAATTTCCAAACAACGAGGGTATCACCGGATTTTACATATTCGAGTGCTCGTGCTAAACCAACTCGATCATCCTTAGCGCCTGATGCTTTGTCTTCAAAGATATTTCGCTCATCGATTCCAGCACTAATTAGTGCATCTCGTTGAAGATCAGTACTTTGACGATCACTGTCGGTTGATACTCGCATATATCCTATTAACATGACGAAAAACCTCAAATCTAAGTATTCGACAATTATAGCAAAGCGATAGCGTTTTTCGTATGTATTTTGTATTCATTCAGACAGTTAAAATTGAAAGCAGGGGAGGGTGACGGAAAAGATTTATTTTCCGTCGTTTTGAGAATAATGAATAAAAATGTAAGCTTAGAACAATTTAGCATTAATAACTTAGTCTAGAATCGTGTCAGTTGAATTGTAGTTGATTTATCTCAATTGAAAAATGTATAAACATTACTACTAATTTAAGGCTAAACGATATTTATGAAAACTTTAAATAAGAGCGAAAAAACATAGCCCCAAAGAGGACTATGAAGTTTTAGAATTTTTCCGATAAAAAATCCAATACGCGGATGGTAAGATCATCAGAGTTAGGAACGTAGAACTGATAATTCCGCCTGTCACAACGATAGCAAGAGGATAGTGAATTTCACTTCCTACCCCCGTAGCAAAAAGTAAAGGTAAAATACCGAGCAATGCTGTCGAAGCGGTCATAAGAACCGGACGAAGACGTAAAAGAGTAGCATTTTTAATGACTTCTTTGAGTTCGACATCGGGAAATTTGGCACGCATTTCATCGATAAAACTCACCAAAACAATCCCATTCAATACCGCAATGGCAAAGATGGCAATAAAGCCAACAATCGCCGATACCGACAGATAGACTCCGCTCACCACTAAAGCAAATATCGCCCCAATCAAGCCAAATGGGACATTAAGTAAAATCAACCCTGCTTTAGACAATGAGTTAAATGCCATATACAACAGCAAAACTATTACCAACAGAGTAATCGGGATAATAATCATAAGCTTTTGCGTCGCTTCTTGCATATTTTTGAAATCCCCTGCCCACCCGATGTAATACCCATCCGGCAAATCGACACTTTGTGTAATTTTAGCATCGGCTTCTTTGACGAACGACGCAATATCGCGCCCCTCGACATCGAGAGAAATAACAAGGTAGCGGCTCATATTTTCTCGTTTAATAAACGATGAGCCTTGTACCGTATCAATACGGCATACTTCATCCAAGTTCACCATGTTCCCCTCATGGGTGCGAATCGGAATATTTTTGATCGTTTCAATATCGATTTTGGCATCTTTGATTTTTGGAACGATACCGTAGCGGCGCACACCTTCGATCATATAGGTCGCAGGCTCTTCTCCGACACCGTAACGAATTACCTCCATAATCTCCTCGACGCTAATCCCATAACGGGCTAATGCCTGATAATCAGGTTCAATTTTGATTTGCGCCTGACCCAATTGTGATTCGATCTCCATTCCTTCAATTCCATCGATCGAACCGATACTCTCTTGAATATTGGCGGCAACCCTATCAAGAACCTTTTGATCTTCACCGTATACTTTGATGGCAAGTTCTGCTTTGACCCCTTCAAGCAACTCTTCGATGCGCATTGCAATCGGCTGAGTAGGAGTAAATTGAACATAAGTAAACTCTTTTTCAAGTTCAGTATCGATGGTTTTAGAGAGCTGTTCATACCCTTCCAAGTCAGGCTTGAGAATCAACAGCACCTCCATATAATTCGCCTGAGCTGTTTCCCCTTTTTCACTTCGACCGATCATCGAGAGAACAGACTCTACTTCATTACCGTGATGTTTGAGGATAAATTTTTCTATCTCCTGAGCCGTCTCGGTCGATTGAGACAAGCCTGTACCTGGAATGGAGGTAACACGATACATAATCGACTCTTCGTTAAGCTCTGGCATAAATTCACGCCCTTGCTGCGTCAAAAATGCGACAGAAATCGCAAAAAGGATACTTACCGCAATGAACATTTGTTTTGCATGATCCAGTGCGAAATTTAACATCGGGGTATAACGCTTTTTGATGGAACGCATCACGCTATTATCGTGATGTGCCGTTGGTTTCAGTAGATACGTTGCAAGCACCGGCACCAAAATCAGAGCAACCGCAAGCGATCCCAGCATAACAAAAGTGATATTAAGAGCCATTGGAACGTAAAGTTTACCAGCTAATCCATCAAGACTTAATAACGGTATAAATACGATGGCAATGATTAAAATTGCAAATGTCACTGGAGTCGAAACTTCTTTAGCGGCTCCTGCTATTACTTCAAACCTCGAAGCATCAGGATGATCGTGAAGTTTTCGAAAACTGTTTTCGACAATAACAACCGTACCATCCACAATCATGCCCACTGCAATGGCGAGTCCACTCAAACTCATCAAATTTGCGCTAAGACCGTAATACTCCATCAGTAAGAAAGCGATTAACAGTGACACAGGAAGTGAGAGAATGACGATAAAAGCAGAGCGTAATTCAAATAAAAATAAAAACAGAACAATCCCCACCAAAACCATACCGCTAAATAGCGCTATGTCCATCGTCTCAACCGCTTTTTTCGTAATTTCGGTACGATCATAGAGCATTCTCACACTCACCCCATCGGGCAGGGTTGAATTGACCATTGCGGTTTTTGTTTTGAGCTGTTCAACGACTTCGGCGGCATTGGTTTGTGTACGCTGAAGCACCATCCCCATCACCGCTTCTTTTCCATCGATAGAGATGGCACCAAAACGTGGTGACGTCCCCTCTTTAACTTCAGCGACATCGTTTATCGCGATGGATTCGCCTTTCAATGCTTTGATAGGAGTATTGCGAATATCATCCAAAGAGCTATAAAGTCCTACACCTCGGATAAGGTACTGTTCTTTATTGAATTCCAAATACTGCCCACCTGCGGCGGTATTACTTTTTTCCAGAGCTTGAACAACCTCTTCATAAGTGATCCCGAAATCTTGCAGTTTATGGGTATCAATTTCAACGTCATATTGTTTTTCATGACCGCCCCATCCTGTGACTTCTTCCACTCCTGCAACCCCTTTATACAAAGGAGCAACAATATATTCTTGCATTTGTCTCAATTCACTGAGGCTAAAACGACCGGTTTTGTCATAGATTTGATACCAAAATACCTGACCCAAACCGGTTGTATTGGGTCCCAAAACAGGCGTTCCCCATCCTTGGGGTATCTCTACGCCTCCAAGGCGTTCATTCACTTGTTGGCGCAGGAAATAGATGTCCATATCATCTTCAAAGAAAACGGATACATACGAAAGCCCAAAAATAGAGTTGGACATCACCGTTTTAACACCCGCCATTCCTGAGAGTGCGGATTCAATCGGATAGGTGATCAGTTTTTCAATATCTTCGGCGGAATTGCCGGGGCTTTCCGTATAAATCACCACTTGTTTAGGGGTAATATCGGGAAAGGCATCCACTGGTATATTCTGATACGAGCGAACGCCTAAAAGAATGATGGCAATAAATGCCACCAATACCAATATGCGGTATTTAAGAGCACTGTCAATGAGTTTTTCTATCATAATTGCATCCTCATCAATGACCGTGCTCACCGATGGCCGCTTTAAGGAGCATCGATTTCACGTAATAGCTTTTATCACTGACATAGCGTTCCTCAGCCTTCAATCCTTTGACGGCTACATACTGGTCATCTTTAGCGATGATTTCAACCACTTTGGCTTCATAAGGGGCTTTTTCTTCCTCATGATCATCGTGTTCTTCATGTTTGCCGTGCTCTTCTTTTTCCTCTTCTTTATGTGCTTTGGCAACCGTTGGAACAAAAACTACCCATTCGTTTTGAAAAAAAGTGAGTGCCGATTTTTTCACCGCAAGGTAGTTTTTATCTTTTTGGGTATAGATAGTTGCCCCGACATACTGATTCAAATACAACGAGGTGGATTTATCCAATGAGGCCAAGGCAGTGATCCGCTGGGTAGCTTCATCAATACTTGGAAGCACACGATTGATTCGTCCATAGATCGCAGAAGGGGCATTGTTTTTTATCAAAACTTTTTGCCCCTTTTGTACCTGTGCTGAATATTTCAGAGGAATATAACATTGCAGATAAAACGCATCGGCGTTAATGATGGTTGCCATCACTTTTTCGTCTTTGATAAATGCCCCTATTGGTTCGAGAATCTCACCGATTCGTCCTGATGCAGTCGCATAGACATAGTGGGAATTGCCGTTATTTTTGAGTGATGAGGGGTTAACGTTAGAGCCTTTGAGCTGGACTTCAATCCCTTTCATCTGAGAAAGCAGTGCATTCCGCTCAATTTGTTTGGTAGTCATCTCCTGCCGCGAGAGCATACCCCGTTCATACAACGCTTTGTCGGATTGAAAATTTTTATCGAAATGGTCGTATTGGGTTTTTAGCGACTGATAATCGATGACGAGTTTGGAGAGAGCGACTGAACGTAAACGGGCAATTTTATCTCCTTTTTTAACTGTATCTCCGGCACGAACATAATATTCTTCAACATACCCTTCGAGGGATGTGGTGATAGCATGCTGATCGTTATTTTGCTGAATAACTTTGGCATTAACATCGATTGTAGCACCGAATGGACGGGATTTCACAGTTTCGATTGGTATTTGTACGGCACCAAATAGTACTGCTGAAAAAAGTAGTACACTCATTAAAATTTTACTCATTGTAAGATCCTTGAAGGTAGTTGTATTCGATAGTAGAACGATTAATTTGTGATTGGAGAGAAATGATCTCTTCTTGGGTTGTAATACGGCGGTTTTTGATCTCATAGAGTTCTAAAAGATTAACATTTGCAATTGCGTAGGCATCTCGATACATCGCCAATAATTCCTGAGCATTTTTGAGATTTTCTTGACGTTGTTGCAGTAAAGATTCAAGAGAGGCAATCTCTCTGAGTAATCTTTTTTTATGTAGCCCAAGTCGATCATTATGCGCCTTTAGAAATAGTGCGTTCTGCCGTGTCTGAATGACTTGCAGAACTTTTTCTTCGTTCTTAGTATTAAAAATCGCTAAAGGAATCGAAAACCCTGCTCGATAGATATTTTGGTCAGGCTCTTTTTCGTACTCACCAAATACTCCAATCGATTCAATAACACGAGTTTCGAGTTTTGCTTGAGAGGCTTTTAAAGTGTTTTCAGCGGATAAAAGAGTCAATTCAGGACTTAACTTTTCGTCTTGAATACGAGTGAAAAGGTGTTCAGAATCAATGGGTATCTCTTCTATGATACCAGCATATTCACGCAAAACATCATAGCTCTTCATCGCTTCTTTTTGATGTTCTAATAAATTAGATGAGGCATCCGCATAAGCCACATCGGCTTGGAGCATCAACGCTTTAGAGAGTGTTCCGTTAGTGTAACGCTCTTTGGAGACAGTATTGATACTCTGAGCAATTTTGAGTTCTTCTTGTGCAAGGCTTAAACGCTTTTGATTTTGGGCATAATCGACATACAATACGCAAAGCTCTTTGATAAAGCGAGATCGTTCCAGTGTGACATTGGCTTTGGCGCTTGCCACCATCGAGCGAGAAATTTGTTCTTTGTCTTCACCTACGCCCCACAAGCGGACCGGCTGATTGATTCCAAACCGATAGCCATTTTCAGATTGAAACTTCGATCCCTCCACTTCGAGAGAAGGGTTTTCATAACGAATCGCTTTTTCCCCTTCTAGTTTAGCTTGATCGATCATTAATGCTGATGCATTTAAATAAGGGCTCTTTTCAATAGCTTGAGCCATAAAATGTTCAAAATTCTCGGCCATAAGTGTCGCCGAACACAACGACACAAAAAGAAGCAATTTAATCATTGTTTTTGACCTTTTTTAGAAAAGTGCCATCCAAAGCATTCACTTCTAGCTGATAACTTTTTGTACGGACATCATAATAAAGAATCTCTGCACGATGGGTTAATTTTTCACTAATAATCTCTTCATTCGTCTCTTTTTGAACCAATTGTGCCAACTGCTTTTCATCGATTTTATGGATTCGATGCATTTCTTGTTTGGCTTGAAGCTGTACGGAAGGACGAGAGTTGCTATTGTGAATCGACATATGCTCTCGTGCAGTCATTTCCGCTGATTGTGCGTGCAATACGAGAATAAGAGTGCCGAGTACGAATAAAATTTTCATGGATATATCCTTAATAGTTGTTATAAATAAAATATTTGCCCATTGGGGACTTGTATTGGTTGTTATGTTTAAAAAAAGGGGAAGTTAAACGGCTATTGGTGGTCGTAAAGAGGAGAAAGCAAAGTCGCCTGTATAGTCCTGATGGAAATAAGGGTAAGGAATCAAGGGGTTATCGAATTGGATAATCAGACTATTGTCAGGAAGTATAAAGCTAATGTGAAACATATGCCGAATATCACATAAATCACCACAATCATTCGATTGAGAGAACTCTTGAACATATTCTTGAATCGTGCAATGACTTACTTCATTCGATTCGATGACAAAGGCGTGCGCAATTGAGAAGCTAAATGAGATTAACAAAAGTATGGTCCAAAAATTATGCTTTTTCATAGTGATCATTATACATGATCAATTCTAAATGATTCTCAATTGACTATTTTTTAAATAATATATATGATGTTAGTTATTCGAAATCAACTATACGGAAAATAGTAGTTTTCCGACCATAATTAGATGATTTTTTACTGATATATTTCAATTAGCCATATAAACGTTGTCCATGAAATTTACTATGTATAGTTTCCTTTAGCAGTACCCATACTCATTGCTGCACTAACGGAGTTATATCTATGTTTACTAAAGCCCAACAGCTTCAAAAATCAGAACGTCTTAGAACTCCTGCACCAACGAAACTAGAAAGATTACGTGATCCAGCCCCTAAAAAAACCCAAAGACTTAGGCCTGAAGTTCCAAAGAAAATTGAGCGACTGAGAGAACCAGTACCGAAAAAAACGCTTCGTCTGCGAGAAGATGTACCAAAGAAGACCGAAAGATTGAGAGCTGATGTTCCAAAAACAAAAGAGCGTATAAAAGAACCTCCATATAAGGACAAAGATTACCTATCTTGGTTTCATACTCAAAACTTCGGCTGTCTAGTATGTGGTTCAAACAACATAGAAGCTCATCATGTCTTACGTGGTGGGGAAGGGCGACCTGATGACTCAATCGTTCCCTTGTGCCCTGAGCACCATCGTGGAAGATTTAGTCCTCATGGATTTGAGAGTGGTAAATTTAGCGAAGATTATCCAAAAGATGTATTACTTGTGATAGCACGAAAGCTGCACCACTCATATAGTGAGATGTCTCACTGATAGTTACATATCAATCTACTATAATATCAACTCAACACTCAATCAATAAGAGAACATCATGCAAATAACAAAATCTATATTCATTACTATTGCCCTGTCAATAACTCTATATGCTTCGCCTACCCAATGCGATAACATCTACTACGGGAATGAAGCTCCTGATATAGTTAATGTTAAACTTTCTTCAAAAACTAAAGAACTTTGCTATTCAACCTTTGCAGTGATGCACTCTGGAGTTTCAAGAACACCACTATACGTAGGTGAGCATCTCACAAGAGTCGGCTTAGGCTCAAAGAGTCAAAGAACCAATGATTTCCACCCAGAAGAGAGATTACCTCTTGATGAGCGTGCAGAGCTTAATGATTATGCACGTTCAGGATATGATCGAGGGCATATGGCACCGGCTGCTGATATGTCATCACAACAAGCAGAGCATGAATGTTTTACACTTGCTAATATGATCCCGCAAAACCAAGAGAATAATCGAGGTATTTGGGCTCATATTGAAGCAGCTACCCGTAATCTTGCCAAAGACAGAGGAGAACTTTATGTAATTACAGGACCGATCTTTATGGGTTCAAATCTCCAACGAATAGGGGGCAGGGTCCTCATTCCTACTAAGATATACAAAGCGATCTATGATCCTTCCAGTGGGTTTGCAGGTGCGTATATTGTGGATAATGCCAATGGCAATAATTATCAAGTCATTAGTATCGCACAGCTTGAGCAGTTATCGGGATTGAAACTGTTTCCGAAGCTAAGTGATTCTGCTAAACACAACGCTATGAGATTACCTGAACCAAGTGGAAAACATGGCAATAATCTTGGAGAAGTTAATGGACCAGTTCCAACACTTTATAAGACGTCTCATACAGCCCCGAGTGTCACTAATACTCAAGAGTGTAAGGGCAAGAAAACGTGCCGTGAGATGAGCAGTTGTGAAGAGGCTAAGTTTTACTTGAATAATTGCGGAGTCACCCGTATTGATGGTGACGGTGACGGAATACCTTGTGAAAAATTATGCAGATAAGGAGCCTATGATGAACAAAGGATTTATGGCCTATGAAAATGAAACCGATTCATTCAGCATCGGTGAGGTGACGGTAGAAAATAGATTCGACAGAATTTCTATTTATGGTTCGTTGGATGTCACAAAGGATAAGGAAGGGTTAGAAAAGGCTTTAAAGCTCAAACGTATTATCGATGCTTCCATCGATGCGTTAAAAAGGGATAAAAACCTTCCAGATCACATAGAGATAATACCTGCTGATACTGTAGACAACCCATTTGGATAAGCTAAGCCTGTTTGGCATAGCAATAGTCTTGCATGATCAAATACAAGATTTTCATAGGGAATACCCTCAAGCGAATAGACAAATGCCTCTTTAGTATCATCAGCTCCTATCTGTGCTCCAAAAGCCCTACAAACATAGAGAATCGAGACACAGTGAAACCCTGGATCTCGAGTAGGATCGTCTATAAAACGGGGGTCATTCCATTCGCCGTTTATCATCGCGTATAGCCCTGAATCGGGCGGGATGCTGAGAGGCAAAGAAGCGGTAGGTGCTTATTGGGCGGTGTCATTGGAGAAATTTAGCGATTTACATTTCGTACTGGATAGTGTATTTGTCGGGGCGGATTCGATTGCTCTCACGTATACGTCGGTGTTGGATAAAAAGGCGGTCGAGGTTTTATTTTTTGATGAGAGTGGCAAGGTTTTTAAAGCGGCGGCGTATTATTGTTGAGTAGCTAAAAAGTATTTGAATGAGCGTGCACGCAGTTCAGGTACTCATGTGCTTTCAATGCTCAAAAATGTCCCTGAGGTGAAACACTCAGAGGGAGATGTGGTTTAAAATATATGAGAGAGGTTATAGGTATCAGCTGAGACCTTTATTCTTGTTTTTATATACCTTTAGCATCTAAGTCTTCAATTCTCTTTTTTATAGAGATATAGTCTATACCAAGAAATCCAGTTAAAAAACTATCTGTAATATTAATTTTAAATTTATGTTCCTTTGCCTTTTTTTTACCTAATAATTTAGCTTCTTCTTTAATGTTTTTTTCCTCAATCACATTATTATGTACATGATGTGGCATAAATTCGATTTTATTTGAATGATGATTTGCAGAGTCAAATCTAATTAATTCTATTTCATCTAAAGTTAAAATCATATACCCATAGTCTGATATTTCACTAATCCTTAATTTTAATAAGTATTTGTTTTTTATTATTGCTGTTATAGTGTCATTTGTAGAAGAAGCTTCTTTTTTAATTTCTGCGTGCAAAAATATTCCAATGATTTTATTTGATATCTCTCTTATTTCTTCTATTGTTAATTCTCTATCCTTTAATATTGTAGGTAAATTCATTTCTTGAAACATAAAATTTAATATTGCATTATCTTTTGCTGAAGAACTTAAACATTGCTTACAAACTTCAAGAGATATTTGTATTCCTGTTGTGTAATTAGTAAAAGATATTTCTTCTATTTCTGATGATTTGTTTTTATTGCAAATAGGGCAAATCGAATCTTCTCTTGCTATTATCATACCACCAATTATAGAGGTATTATTTATCTTACCTTGTGTGTATCTTGCTAATTTTTCAAATCTACTATCTAAGGTTTTTAAGTATTCATCAATTCTTTGCTTGGTATTTGAAGCATTGATTAACATATTAAAATCTCTTGAATTAAGTTCTAAATTATATGATGATAATTTTTTTAATATATCTTGTTTACACATATTATTTTCAAATTCATAAATATATAGTCTGGCAACTGGAAATCGTTCAAAATCATTATAAACTGAAAATAATCCGTTTTCTATATCTAAGAAATTTCCATTTGAATCTTTTGCGATTTTAACAAAGTTGTCAAATGATTCAACATCAATATTAAGATGGTCACTATCAAAATTTGAGATATCTGAATGTTTTAAAATATTGCATCCATACATTGGAATATAAGTATCTATAGTATAACCAGTATCTGCAGTTTCAATTAAGTCTTTGGTAAAACCTCTAAACGTTTCATAACCATTTGATTGTAATTTATTTATAATATCGTTTAAATCATATATGCCATTATTTGATAAAAGCATACGTTTAGCTAATTAAAAATTTCATCGCTAATTCTTTTAGTTTTTTATATGAAATTTGTAAATTAGCAATGTTTTTTGGATTTTGTATATTTTGTACAGCATGTCTTGCATCTTCTCCGACTGCTTTTGGTGAATTAGCAGTATGTGCAAAAGTTGATAGTTCTGGATATTTTTTTAATTCTTTCTCATTTATATAATGATGCTTTAAAATTTCATAAATTTTATAAGCATTTATCCAATTTTCTTCTTTACCCATATATACGAGCAATTGTCGTTTTATTTCAGAATACTTACATTTTGAATATATATCTTTCATGTTTTGCTTTTTCTCTTCTTTTGTCGAAAATAGCAATTTTTTATTGGAATATATATTTACTTCATCAGTAATATTGATTTTGTCAACAAATGTTAAATATCCAGTCCTTGTTCCGTCAGGATATATTTCATAAGGAGAATCTGCAGAAATATTATTTTTATAATTAAATATATTTAAAATAGACGCTAAAATTTTAATTTCATCTTCACCTTTACTGAGCGCCTCTGGTGCTGATATAATTTCTTGATTTTCTAAAACTAAATAATATTCTTTATATTCATCTTCTTTTATTTGAAAGCTTTTAAAGTAAATTTTTTCACTGATTACATTTTGTATAACTTCAAATTGTTCTTCATTTATGTTACTAAGTTTTATATGCCACACCATTTAACTTCTCCTTGTATGTAACGTTTGAAATGAGCCAATAAATTGCCCGCACGTTAATTGATTGGCTCCTCTGATTTGTTATTTTATATCTTCAATATAGTCACATAATCCCATATTCAGATCTAACTTTTTAGAATCAATATCAAATAAATATCCTGCACCTTTGTTATCAATAGCAACATGCCTAAATATTGTATTACCTCTAGTTTTCGATTTTTTTACTATATCATTTGGGAACATGCTATCCACTAGTTCATAAACATTGTACGAACTTGTTTGAATTACTGGTTCTTTTTTCACTCTACAATAAAATTCACCAAATAATGTAGATCGTATAGATGCAAACATTTTAGTTCCTTTCAATAATGATAGTACCTTCAAATATGTCCAATAGAGTAATATCTCTTCGCTTAAAATAACTATCTTTGTTTAATAAAAAGTGTACAATACTTAAAAAAAATTTGGATTAAAATGCTCGATACTTCAACTCTTTTAAGTACTATGTTCTCAAATGCATGGCCATTTTTTCTTTTTGCTATTGTTGTACTTTTTTTCAAAAGCCCGTTTATGAAAGGGAAAATAGGTGAGGGCATTGTCAACTTAACCAATTTAGCTAAACTAGATGAGACTATCTACACTCCTATCAAAAATGTTACGTTGTCTCTCAAGGACGGTTCGACCACCCAGATAGATCATATTTTAGTTTCCAAATACGGTATCTTCGTGATCGAGACCAAAAACATGAAGGGATGGATTTTCGGAGGAGAACATCAAAAAGAGTGGACGCAGCAAAACTTCAAACAAAAACATAAATTTCAAAATCCTCTCCACCAAAACTACCGTCATACCAAAGCGCTTGAAGAAGTTTTGGGGCATCCTTCATCTGCTTTTATCTCTATAATCGCCTTCGTAGGGGAATGTAAATTTAAAACACCTATGCCCTCAAATGTCTTTCGGGGTATCTCTTATATAAGCTACATCCGATCATTCACCCAAGAAAAATTTGATCCCCTTCAAATACGGCAAACACTCAATAAATTACAGAATAAACGTTTGGAAGAAAGCTTTAAAACTGACCAGAGGCATGTTAGTAATCTCAAAGAGCGATTCGATAAATCTCTAGATTCGGTTAACTGCCCAAAATGTGGAGACTCTATGGTGCTACGGCAGAATCGTAATAATGGCAATTCATTTTACGGATGCAGCAACTACCCTAAATGCAAACAGACAAAAGCACTATAAAATGGAGTTATAAGCATATGTCTCAATATATTGTCCAATATATGACAAAGTATTTAAATATACAGCATTTTAATAAAGATGATGATGATTTTACAAAATACTATGATAAAACTATTATTCACCCTGAATTTTCTCAATTATATGATTACCCATATTGTATCGTGGTCGCAGAGCCGGGTTATGGAAAAACTCGTTTATTAAAAGAAATTGTGTTGCGAGCAAGTGAATACCAAAAAAAAGCATTTTTTATAGACAGTAAAAAAATAGATAATGATATTGTTACAGTTATCAAGAAATGTAAACAAATAAACCCTGATTGGCGTGAGTCTGAGATACAAAATGAGTGGTTATTTGCTAATACTGAAGAAGACGTGTTAGACGAAACTACAATCATTTGTTTGGATGCTCTAGATGAATTGCCATTTTCTAAACTGTATGGCTTTTTTGAAATGATAGAAAGTTTTATCCAAGAGTATCCCAAAGTTAAATTATTCATTTCATGTCGTATCCATCATTTACAAAAAATTGATTTTAATTTACAAACACTTCCTTTTGAATACATTGAATTATCAAATTTTGGTAATGCTCAAATTTCTACATATTTGAAAAACAATATCGATGATCATGAAACAATAGATGGAAAAATCCAGAGTAATGGTCTGATGGAGTTTTTAGCTACACCGAGGTATTTGTACTATTTTGTAGCGCTGATTAAAGACAAACCGATAGACGAAGTTTTACGCTTAACCCGTATTGAATTGTTTGAAAATTTTATTTATCGTAAATTAGACAAAGAACGGGATAAAGCAATACCACGTAGCCAGTATGATTTAATCAAAAGAGTTTTGGAAAAAATTGCGCTGATTATGAAGATGTATCAAGTGTCACAAATATCAAAAGATGAGCTTATGACACTATTTGATCGTATGGATTCAGCTTTTAGCCATATTATATTCAGAGATGATTTATTGGCAATTTTGTATGACAGAAGTGTTCTTAAAGATAATATTGATTCGATTGAATTTGAAAATAAGATGTTTTTGGACTTTCTTGCGGCTAAAGAGCTACTAAGATTTCATAATATCGAGCAGGTATTTTTTGATTTGGCTTTTGAACCATATTTGATGGAAATTTATACTGAATGGTTCTATGTAATACCATTTTTATTTGAGCAAAATGAGCAACTTTTAACGCAGATTGTTGATTATTTAGCTAAAAACAAGCACAAGATATTGAGAGATGAATATTTTGAAGCATTGACATCGATTGAACCAAAGTTAATTAAGCCGGAAATGAGAACAAGAATTTTTTATCTTGTTTTTGATTATTATACAGATCACAATAAATGGTTCTTATCGATTGGTCATTATACTCTTTCAAAAAAATTAGCTCAATTTTGTGATAGTGATATACTTCATCAAAAGCTTATTTCTTCAGTGGACGATCGCAAAAATAACGAACAACTTTATGTAACACGGGTCAATGCTGTTGAGATATTTGCCGAAAAAAAAATTTATTTTAAAGAAGAACAAATTGAATATTGGAAAAATAAATTTTCCGAATGGTTATATTTAAAACCGCTTGAAAACTACCAAACACTACATAGACATATTATTGCGGAAGCATCAACATTTGCTCACAATGATTTTGATTGGATCAAAAAACATCGATTTATATTTGAAGAAGGGATTGAACTACAGCATGAATATGCAGGTGCTTGTTTTGAAATAGCTCCAGAAGATACGTTTAGTATTGATACTTATTTTGAAGCACATGATTATTATGAGAAGAATAAATTGGATAAGTCATTGATGGGTGGAGAGAGTATCAGATATATTTTTAAACTTAAAACCTCTGATGGAGTAGCCTATAGTTTAAAAAGACTGACAGAAGAAGATGGAAAAAAATATTTACGCCGATTTTTACATGAAAGTAATTTTTCAAGTTGGGAAAGATATCACCAAGAGTTTGTGTCACATATCAAAAATGGGTTAAATCAGAAAATAGTCGAACATCTGCAAAATTTGGTATTACTTTTAATTGGTGATGATCATTATAGATATTCAGGGAAGAAGGATTTATTATCAAGTTGTTTAAACTTATTAATTGAAAATGATAAAGAATATTTATTTACTTTGCTTGAAAAATTATATGAGCAATATCAAAATAAAGAAATTTATATATGGGAAATCAATGATTTAATTATTGGTTCTTTGAGTAAGTATCTCTACGTGGAAGTTATTGAAGAGTTTTATCAGAATATTAAACTATTTGATGAACAAAATTATTCCTATAAAGATATTTTATACAATCTATACATAACTGATTTTATAGATGAAAGTATTAAACAATTTATTTTTTCCAAGTATGAAATATTCATACTGGAAAGACAAAATGAACGGCAAAAATATTTTGATGAGATGCAAGCCAAGTCCATACCTAATAAATCTGTATGCGAAAAGTGGATTGATAAGATAGAACCTGAAGTAAATAAATTTGACGCTAATTTATTCAGATTTTATATGCAAGAAAAAAATGAATTGATTAATTGTAAAAACTATATGGCTAATAGACAAGCAACAATTGACTGGGCTAAAGCTGTATTAAAAAATAACAATCCACTGAAAAATGGAAAGGTTGAAAAGACGGGGGATTCTTCTCATACTATATGGTATCTTCCTTATTTTAGTGATTGTGTTGAGTTATTACTTAAAGAAAATGAGCCATTAAATCAAGAAGAAGTTGACAATGCTTTTAGGTATTTGCCTTTTGACATCAATTCAGGATATGAAAATACTTTAAAACTTGCAAAAAAGCCATCTGAAGAAGCAATTCAAGATGTCATTGATGTATATTCCGGTACAAGAAAAGACGATTTGGCAAATTATGGTCTTCAAAATTTCGTGGAATTTTATAAACACTTTCATTTAAAAGAAGCAGAACCATTATTGCTGAATATGGTCGAGAATACGGAGATAGCTGATTTTATCAGAACTGAAATCATTGATATTCTACCTATAGATGTTTTAACCAAAGATAAGATTGACGAGCTTCTAAAAAGTGATGCAAAAACGAAAAAAATATGTGAAAAATTTTTAGCAATTTTGGTACAAAAGCATCATGATGAAAAAGCTTTAATAAAAGTGATTAAGGTTATTAAGGCAACTGCACAAAAAACGCAAGTTAAAAAAGATGAAGGCAGCCTATTTGGAACAGGGTTAGAATTCACGAATCACCCATTGGCACTTGTTCTTATGAATTATCATCAATATCGGGTAGATATAGACGAAGAGTTATTATTGTTGGCTGTTCAACTGAGAAATAAAAATAAAAAAGCAAATGCCTATTTTCTTGAAGAGATCGTTTTTGGACATATTAAATTATTAAGAAACGATAACTCATTTGAACCACTACATCTTTTAGAGAAATTTTTGCAAAAGAATCATGAAAAGACAGCATTGCATTGGTTTGAATACAAGTTTATAGAATTGAAAAGTCTTTATTTGGAAAAGATGGCAAAACCATCTCATATTATGGACGTACTCAAGCAATATCAATCTTTGCAGGAAAAAGAGTATTTGATCGTTCCCACCTCACGTCATCTTTTGGAAATACTCAAAGAGATTATTGAAAAAGATTTGAAATCTTGGATAGAGAATGAGGGAGCATATAAATATATTAATGAGCTTGCTCAAAAAAAAGAGAATAGAAATGCTGAGGATTTTATTCAAAAAACAATCAAGTCACAAATTGAACTTGCCCTATTGAAAAGAAGTTTTAGACCATCAGATTTGAGAATAAAACGAGAAGAACAACTTTTAGATGATAAACGAACTGATTTTACTGTGTCTTATGGGCTTGTCGGGCAAATTCTTATTGAATTGAAGTTGGACAATAATACCGATGCGAAAGTTACTCACAAAGAAGGTCGAGAATACTCTAAAACTCTTCATCAGTATATCAAAGGAACGAATTCTGATTTTGGAATTTTCCTTATTTTTAATGTAGACTCGGAACAGCCAAAATTTGAGAAGCAAATGCAAGGTTTGATACAACATTATTCGGCAGAAGATTCGATCTGTGTTATGGGAATGAATTGTAGGATTTAATTATATCAGTAATATTTTTTAAACAGAATATATCTTATGTTATCTAAAGTCTACAAAGTAAAATAAATAAAATCGCTCATTATCGCATACTTCTCACCATAAATCAATACTCTTTTTGATATGCAAATTCTTTTAAAAAACCTATTGACGAGCCCATGATATTGGGCTAAAATTTCCATAGTTGCAACAGAGAACGTTCTCATACTTTGAGGAGGAAGAGTAACCGATGAGCTATCGGCATTCACTTTTAAACTGTCATAAATCCTGATCAGATTTTTACCATTGTCCATCAATTTAAAAAAAAGACCCAATCAGAGGAGAATATTTCAATGTCAAAAATTCTATACAGCGATGTGAATCTCATTATCTATGAGGGAAGCAAACATATCACGATTAATCCAAAAGGAGAACGTTTTTATTTAATGTCGTGTTTGCGACAAAGTCAAATTTACCGTAACGCTACGCTCAGCATCAATGAGGAAGGCCGTTATGTCATACAAGGGGATCAAACTCTTTATACCGAACACGATGAATGGGACTTAAGCCGTGAAAAGCTTTTGTGTGAACACCCTGAAGAACTTATTCATAAACGAAGCTTTTTGGGATTCACCTACTACTCTGTGGATGGAGTGATGAAACGTGAAGTTCAAAGCCGTTATGTATGCCAACACTCAATCTATCAGATCGAAGAGCGGTTGAAAATCCTAAGCTGTACCTTTGAGGAGGAGTGATGACACCTTCTATACATACCACTATAACCTACGGTATCGATTCAGCGTTGATTTTCCCTCTGATGTTTTTAGGAATCATGGTGATTTTTGCCATCATGTCCTATAACGAATCCAGAGGTGACTCGGGGTTGGACGCCAAACAGATTAAAGAGCTCATCGATGAACACTTGAATGAGCGGAAGAAAGATCAAGAGCAGGCCGATTTTAAAGGAGACCCAGCCGTTTTTTACACACGTAATGAACTTATTTCCACCGATGACTTTGCAAAGAACATAGATGTTCTCATTGACAGGCTCAATGATCATGATGTGGAAAAAATTGGAATTCTGCAAAACGATATGTTAAGTGCCGTTGTAGTGTCACAGACCCAATACCAGAGGCTATTAAAATACTCTGAGTTATACAGTAAAGAGGAAAAACACCATGACGACGCTTAATGAAACAGACTCTTGGGAGAGCATTTATAACCTGATTATTATCCTTATGGATCTGAGTATGATTGTTAGCTCACTGTCTATTTTATACATACTAAAAGAGTTTAAAGCAATGGGACTTTGGTCGGTATCAGTTGGTATTGCACTAGGGATTGTTTTTCAAACGGATGTTGAATTGCGCTTTAGTTCGATAACTATTTTGCCATTTTTTGGACTTGCCTGCATTTATACCTATCTACAGTTAAAAAAACGGATGCAAGCAGCAATCAAACGTATTGAAGAAAGAGAGAAGGAGGAATTACGTCATGAATAAAAGAGTTGCATTCAGAGTAGCTGCCAGTGTAGGGATTATGATCGGATTGATCAGCAATTATAAAATTGATCCTATTGTAATCATTGGAGGCATATTAGCTATTGTCGGAATAATTCTCCTAATTGGAAGGTATCTCAATAATAAAGATATGAAGAAAGGCTATTGTCTAAGCGGCATAGATGAAGCGCAGAAAGAAAAGGGCACGAGTAAGCCATGAAAACGCTGCTAAAACGCATCGTTAATGAACGGGAGCGTTACTATGAGATGGAACTGATAGCCAATCTTTTCGGCGAATATCTCTTTATTCGTACCTATGGGGGATCCCGAAGATCCAAACCGACTCGAAGCATACAGCAGAGCTTTAAAAGTTATTGTGAGGCGGATACGGCGTTTCATAAGCTTTTACAGGAAAAATGCAAACGCGGTTATGCACTAAGCAAAAGCAATGTTGGAGTACTTAATGGGAATTAAAATGACTGCTTTGTAAGTTCACAAACATCGATATTAAGAACTTTGGCAATCTTATAAAGCTGTGTCAGATGAAAATGTTGACCATCTTTGCGGATTTCCATTCGACCGAGATAGGAAGCACTTTTATACCCAATCTCTGTTGCCAGTTGAAGCTGACTTAAGCCCTTGATACGGCGCATAGCAATAACGTTTTTTGACACTTGATCTAAGAACAATTCTGCTTCTTTGTCTAAATCAGTTTCCACATTACTCCAACACCATATATAGTGTGGTCATTTTATAGAGGAGACGAATTTTAAACAACCACATATATGGCGTTATTAAGTTACGTATAGGTAGAATAAAATTAATTTAAATAAAAAAGGATCTCCGTGTTTAGCACTAAATTCAATATGCTCCTATTGTCCACCAACCTGCCATGCTGATGATCACGGCCTATAATGACGATAAGAGCTCGGAATGGGAGCACTTTTATCACGGGAAGGTACGAAAGGTGAATACAATTAAGCAATCCAAGATTCAGCATAAAATAAAGTTTTAAATAAGCAGAAACAGGGAAACGTTAGTATTATTCAAAAAAATCGGTGATCTCACATTCTAAAATATAGGCGAATTGATAGAGATGCTTGATATTGAAGTGTTGTTTGTTGGTATAGAGCTCAGATTGTGAAATCAGTCCAGGAGATTTTAGGTTCATGGCGAGTGAAAGCTGAAGCTGTGTTATTCCACGGAGCTCACGGTATTTTTTTACGTTTACGCCTATGCGCTTATGCAAATTATCAATCTCGGTATCGTTGATATCATCGACGGTTTTCAATAAGACTCCATAAATAGTAATGACTATCTAGAGTGTACTTATGTTATACTCATCACTCAAATAGTGATTACTATGTAAAAGATTATTTACATAAAAGGAACTCTCATATGATTAGTAAAAAAGTACTTTTATTTCTCTTGGTATCTGCCGTATTATCCGCTGACCAAAAGCCAATAAATGAAGCTATGCTTGAAATGTATTCTAAGTACGGCTCCAAGTTAGAAATAAAACAAGTAGACAAAAACAACATAAGTATTTTTGTGCCTAACACAAAGTCGCCAACAATATGGCAAGCTAAGTATCTTATGGAACGTATGTGTGTTGCGTATGGCGGGAATATATATATGGATACAAAAGATTCCTTTGGGGATAAAAAAACTATTGCTGCCTTCAAGCAAGAAATGCTAGATGCGATGCCGCCGGAGCAGAAAATGAAATACATTGGGCTTGACCAGAATGGTTATCTGGTGAGTCAGGAAGAGTATGCAAATCTTTATTCCGATCAAAAAATCAGAAAAGGGCTTTTTGCGCTGCTAGATGTAGATAATTTTATGCCAGAAAATGGATATTACAATACAACTTGTAAAGCATCTGATAATAAACTAATCTATACTGCAAAAACGCCAACCGAAAATGGGTACTTCGACTCCCATCGCCTTGATGTTACCTTTGGAGAATATGCAAATACAACGTTTGTTAAAAAAACATCCACGCAATCCATTGATGATGTTGTATCAAAATTTGTACATGATAAAAAAGAAGGAAAAATACTTTTAAGACCATCAATTGAAAGTTCATTAAAAATAGTTTCTGATTTTTGTGATGCATCTGGTGGGAAGCTATTTATTGATGGGAATGAGCAAGTAAGAGCTGGTTCGTCATCTGGATTTAGTAAAAGTATGGCATGTACGAATATCGATGACCCATTTTACCTGACCAAATACAATATATTTTACCTTCTAACAAAAGGCACTATGCCTGTAGGCGCAAATATTCCAAAACTAATCACTATAGCTTCTAATGATAATACTCTTAAAAACTTTGCAGTTTCCGTAGGTGATATGCCAACTGGCAGCACATCCGAAACAAATATTGGAAACATGAAATTAGTTTCAACTGTTTATAAAAACGATGGCAGTTCAAAACTTATTAACATTACAGAGGTTGGCGGTAATTCAGCTTTCAAAAATTATCGCGTTGCCAATGGCGAAGCAGTCGATATTACAGATCGTAATTGGGCATTTGCCAATCTAAAACTACCACAAAAGCTTATAGATGCTAAGCAAAAATTAGTGGCACAGTGTACTGCTTATGGTGCTTCAAGACTCATGATTGATAATTATTCCGCTTCATGCGAAAGACAATCTCTTGGTTCAAGCTGTGTTGCTAATATGATTTACACAAGAGGCGATCAGTTTGCAGGAAAAGAGTCGTTTGACTGCGTAAAGTAACAGGTAATAATAAAAAGGATTTTGATGGAAATAAGTAACCAGCATGTTTCATTTTTATTTATAATGGGAATTGTCATACTATTTTTAAAGTCAATTACAATTAACAAGAATCTGTCAATAAACAGTATAGATGAAGAATTTTTACCCCACACTGGATCATCAGTGTATGGTGGTATTAGTGGTGATAATTACGACGAAAATATATACAACAATATGAGTAATGACAATCCTAGCTACACCAGCTTTAACGATTTTGAAACTACCGAAATTAATCCCGCTAATGGCCTACCAATGATAGGTGGTATTGGTGGAGTTGACTGTGAAGGAAATGCGTATGGATTTTCAAGCGATTCTTATAGTCACGATTAATATTTGGATGAAAATTTAATCAAAAAAATCAAATAGCAAAGCTCGAATCATTCGGATAATGGCATCTGAATACAATCTAATTTGGAGTTACTTTTTTATGCAATTATTGACATTATCGGATCATACATCTGAACAAATAAATGCGGCTCAATCGCAACGAGCATTACAATATAGAACTGCTGTGGAATCCTATAATAATGCGTTAACTGCAATAGACTTTAAAAAACGTCGTGCTAGAATGCATTTAGCGGATGCTTGGAAACAACGCCAATTGTGGTATTCGTTTACTCGATTTTTGGGATTGCTTGGTGCATATGCAGTATTTAAACCTTCCAGACCTTTTATGCAAAGTGCCGGCGATAGAGAGAATATTTGGAGTGCCGGGAATCAAGGGGAAAAGCGTGTTGAGGATTTTTTATCCAAGCGGCTTGATCAGGCATGGACACTTGTTTCCGGATACAAGAATGCAAAGGGTGAAATAGATCAGGTACTGGTCGGCCCCAACGGTATTTTTGCAATCGAGATTAAGTATAACAATGGGACAGTATATTGTGATGGTGACCGTTGGTGGAGAGATAAATTCGATAAATATGGGAATCTTGTTCAGCGCAATGTCCAGATTACAGACAAACGCGGTCGGAGTCCAAGCCGTCAAGTTAATGAAGCGTCTGATTTACTTCAGTCATTCCTCCAAAAACGCTTTCAGCTTCCTCGAGTACATCGTGCAGTTATCTGGTCACATGAAAAATCACGATTGGGCGGGCTCAATAATCTTACCGTTGATTACACGGCTGTATTGCATGATTGGGATTTAAACCGTTTTTTGAGACGTTCTACTCATACACTTACATCTGATGTACAAGCACAAATTCTTCATGCTATTCAGAAAGATCATGCATATTACAATCAACCGCGTAAATAATACAAGGAGACTCCATGAAACTAAAAACCATTCTCGCAGCTTTGCTGCTCTCAACCGCACTTATCCATGCAGATCCTGCACCGTTTGGTCTTGAAATCGGAAAAGCGAGTGTTGCGGATGTCAAAGCCAAATACAGCACCACCTATACCGGTGTCAATAAATACTCCAATGGGGATGTATATGATCTGGATGTTTCTGAGCTATCCTTGGATGGCTTGGAATCGGCAACGGTCATTTTTGGTGATAACGGAAAACTGCAAGCTGTTTTTTGCACCTTGCCCAAAGAGAAATTCAAATATTTGTTCGGATCCCTAAAAAACAAATACAAACTTCTAAATTCCAACATACCGTTTGTGGGAGACAGCTCCGCAAAATTTGTAGACGGAAATACAGAAATTACGCTCAACGCGCCTCATATGAGTTTTAAGATGGATATGAACTATATTGATAAGAATCTGATGAAAAAATTTAAACAACAAAGTTCTAACGAACAGCAGAATAAAAAGAGAAAAGAAGCAACACAGCTTTAGCCGAAAAAAAGCGTTAACCTCTGTGTTGAACTCGGAAGGTTCTCGCAGAGGTTAAAACCAAAATCGATCGGCAATTTGGCACGCCGCATCAATGTATGTCATTAGTAAAACGCCATTTCTAAAAATCAAAAAAAATCTTCCATTATCTCATATTTCCAGCCATAAATCAATAGATTTTTGAGGTTTAAATTCTTTTAAAAACCCCCTTGAATAAGTATTCTAATTGGGTTACAATTTTCATCAGTCGCGACTCGGTAAGTACCGAAACAATAGGCGAAGACGAGATGACGTAGCTGATTATCTTATTTTCCATTTAGTATAAAAACAATCCAATGTTTTTGAATGTACATGTTTTTTTTGGCCCAAACAGAGGAGAACATTCTCATGCCAAAAATATAGGATTACAGATGTGTTATCAACGGAGGATGCAATGGATTATTTACATACGGCAGAGATTGTCCTCAAGGTCATTTTTGTCCTTGTTGGGGCGTTACTGATCGTCTTTGGCAATAAGACCCCGATGCTTCTTGGCGGAGTCATACTCATAGGCACGGTCACCTATTTTACTGCGATGGATGCTTTGAGCAAAGAGAATAGCAAATTCATCGTAAAGCGTTTCAATGCGCAAAAAACAATTCAGTGCTCTTTATGGCGAGGCGAGAGCATTTTAATCGATCCAAACAAAGGGTGGAGGCTCACAGATGGAAGTTCGTTCGCCAAGAACGATCGGTCAATACGTCTGAGCGATTCGTGTATGGTTGTGGGAGAGGCATTTCCCCATAAATCATCGACTAAAGAATGGTTCGCATTCATCAGCGCACTGTCTGTTCTTTTTTTGCTTAGAAAAGTACGGAAGCAGAGGTGTCACCAATGAGACCTGCATCATGAAGTGGCTCGCAATTGTCAGTAGCTTTAGTATTTTGGGGGCCGTTTTGATAATGAACGCAGATACGCAACATGATGTCGGGGTCATTATATGGAGCATCGTGCTAGGACTGCTCATAAGCTATATCATACTAAACCGTGACAAACCTACTGTGAAACGGCGGCTGAAGTGGTTTTAGAGAAAAACTCGGAAGTAATATTGGAGGGGACTATGATAAACCGGTACTGGAAAAAAGTAGTAATTTGGCTCATTGGACTGGACGTGGTTGTATTCATAGGAGGGTCGCTCATCATGGCGGCCTATACAGTGGCACAGGGTTAATAAGCTCCGTAGACATTATAAATTAAAAGGACTATTATGAAATCTCAAATCTATCTATTACCGGCATTTGTAGCCATGCTGCTTGTCGGATGTTCAAATAAAGTTGCTGTAAAGCCGGTCACGAACCCTTCAGTCTTGTTGGAGAAGCATGAGCAATTGCCATCATGGGTTAATGCAGAGGATAAAGATTTATTTTCAGCCGTAGGTTCGGCACGGTATAAAAGCCAAACTTACACACAGCAAAAATCAGAGGCACAGTTAAGTGCAAGCGCCGAGCTTGTGGGAAAGATAGAAAAACGGATCAATACCCTCATGAAAACTTACCATCAATCCACTGGGCAAAACGATGCAACGGTTGAAGACGTATTCCGTCAGACATCCTCGTCAATCGCGTCTCAAACCGTTTCTGGGGTTATTGTCAAAGAGGTCTATATTTCCAAAGATGGTGAGATGTTCGTAAAAGTGGCAATCGACCCTAAATACTTCTCCGGAGTAATCAAAGGCAGTATGCAAACCAATCGTACCGCATGGCAGCAAGTACAGGCTCAAAAAGCGTTTGATGAGCTGGAGATGCAAGCCAAGCAGTATCGCGAAGAGAGCATTGCTGTCCCAATGGTTAAAACAGCAGATACCAACACATCGACGGGCGCCTAAGCGCATCCGTCAATAAAGGAGCCATCATGAAATCCATCCCTGTAAAACTGACTGCACACGCGCAAGAACGTATCAGCAAACGTTTTGGCATCAAGTCAAAAGAGTCGGCACTGCGCTTTGCAGAAGATATAGTCCGAAATGGTATTGTCAACCCAACCCAGAAGGGAAGCTATGCGATTATGCATAACGGACACAGCTATATCTTTACCAAAGTGCAGGACAGATTTACCCAAGAAGAGGTCATGCTGATGATCACCGCTTGCAACGACGACAAGAGTTCGGAGTGGGTTACGTTCCACCATGGACAGATGCGCAAAGCAAGCACGACCAAACAATCCAAGATACACAAGGGAAGTGCTGTCAATAAATGCAGAAACAACCCGAAACATAAACACCATATCCTTGATGACGAGGAGTGTGCATGAAAGCTTTGCCACTCCTTGCGCTCCTTTTTAGCGCGTATGCATTGGCTTCCCAGATTGAAATACTCCAGACACAGCGCAATGGCGATGTTTTGAGCGTCACGACTAAGACGGCTTATCAGATGAGTGAACGCGAAAGCATCGAAGAGGTGAGACGCCATGTACTCGATGAGCAAAAGCAGTATGTGCTTGAATACGCCGGAAACTATATCAGAACCGAAAATCAGCTTGAATCCATGGGAGATGCATCCATATCTCGTTCTAAGCGTTTTATAGCCACTTACGCGGCTTCTATGACATCATCTAAGATCATCAACGAGTCTACGAGCTCTTCAATGCAATATCTGCAAACTCTTGAAGTGTCCATTGATACCCAAGAACTTCAAAAAGAGATACAGCGCGAGATCAAACTCACCAAAGTCATGCAGGGGTATGATCAATCGATCCAAATAAAAAGGGAGGGCTTTACAGTCCAAATGGAAAATGCACAAAAAGATGAACAGTTCAACCGTGAGCGCTCTGATACACTGGCCAAGTTCGGAAGAACCCTCATCAACAATCAGTTTTTAAAGTGCACCGTCTCTTCGCTTGAGGGAGGCACTCAACGAACCAAAGCAACTTATGCATGTATCTATGAACCGCCCAAAGAGATTCTTGAAAACTATCGGCTCTATTATCAAACCGATATCTGCGACGTTAAGATGGTTGAAAGATCAAACGATGGCAGCACAAATATTCTAGGGAGCATTGCGGGCGGATTAGGAAAGGTGTTGGCGTATCCATTCACAGCTTTGATCCATTCAATGGAAGCCAAAGTTGAGAACAGTGCCTCAAGCGATGTGGAATTCAAAGAGGTTGATTTAGAGTTTAGCAGCGGGGTAGGGTGCACAGCAAAGAGCGTAAAAAAAGAGCAGAATCTTATGGCCGCCATTTCGCTTTACGGTTTTAAATCCAATGTTGTGCTGCCCATAGTGAATGAGGGTGACCTTCTTAGAAAGGCAACATTTACTCTCATCTTTTTTTCCTACGAGGATGCGAAAAATATCAAAGATATCAGCGAACATCTTGGGATACAGGAGAGAGTGATTGAACCGATACAGTTTAGAGAAAATTACTCTTTGTTTGCAACGACCACTGACAAAAAAAGGAATCAATGATGCGCATCTTATTAATACAAAAAATATTTATGATTGTACTGCTGTTGATGATGTGTTCAATAAATATGTCTGCCGCATGGAACGTCAGAGAAGAGACAAATGAGGATAAAACGATATTGACGGAAGCGAAATCATTAACCAAAGAACTTCGAAGTGATTGTTGGAGATACGATAATTGTCTGTATGCAGAAACTGCATTTTATAACACGTTTGATCTCGTAGTACTTTTAAAAAAAGGAGATAAGAATGATGCGTTCGATCTTGTAAATATTGGTGGCATGTATTACAACGCACAGAAGTATGAAAAGGCGTTTCACTATTTTTTAGAGGCATCTCTAAAACATAGCACCGGTGCAAAATATAATCTTGGATATTTTTATTGTCAAGGTATTGCCGTTCAAAAAGATCCGCAAAAAGCTTTTGAATATTTTACAAAAGCATCCGATGAAGGTGATGCAAAAGCAACCTATCAAATCGGACTAATGTATGCTGCAGGAGAAATAGGAAATGGTGATAAAAAAGTCGCAATTCATTATTTACTTGATGCGGGAAAAAATGGAGACCGAAATGCAATGAGGAAACTTTCGCAGATGTTTTCGCGAGGAGACGGTGTTGCACAAAACGATGTAATGGCGTATGCGATATTAAAATATTTGGCTGGAAATAATAGTGAGTATGCAATCTATGATCGGTCAAGATTGGTACAAAGAATGACCGATACTCAATACAGGGAAGCGATAAAACTATCGAAAAATATAAATGATATTTTAGAATTGGCGGGTGGAATTTAAAAACTATTTTAGAGTATACCTCTGGGTGTGTTGAGGATTTATTTTGTTTCTTACTTTGTGTAATTTTTGAAGAGAACAAATTTTCTTTTTTTGACTTCGAAGTTGTGTTCTTTTGCGCGGTCCATCCATCTTGATTTTACTTTGCTTGTATTGAAGCGAGGAGATTTTGTTATGATCTTTGATTCATTTAATTCTTCAAGCAACTGTTCTGTTAAATAGATGTTTTTTGTTAGAAGACAGTTGAGTAAAGAGGTGAAGCTATGTTCACTTGATTTGGATTTTATATCGAACTTTAGATAGCAGTATAGATGGAACATAATGCCTTCGAATGGTGTGCCTAAATCTTTGTGTACTTTGTAGATATGTTCGAAACTTTTTTGGAGAACAAGGTTATAAGACTTAGCATATTTTTTTGCGTCCATGAGCATAAAGTAAAAACCTCGTTGAGCATTGGTTGCCGTTTTATCGTCTACTGATTTTTGTAGTATGTAGAAATCTGCTTGGGTCATTTTATAGCGGTGTTTGATTATTGTGTCTATGGCTAATACAGGATTTACCTCACTTGGTTCTTGACCTAACATCAGCATTTCAAAAAATGCGACATATTTATTTGTGAGCCATGTTTGTATGTAGCTATGTATTTGCTCTTCTGGTGTGCTCATTCTTTAATTTCCTTCTTTGTTACTTAAAATAATCTTAATGCTCAGGGCTTTTTTTGCTTGTATTACTGACTAGTAATCGATTTCTCAGAATATGTATTTCTTCTTCTGGTGTGCACATTTTACTATAGCTTATGTATAGCTTAAATTAAGGATTCTTTTTTGCTTGTAACACTCTTGAGTGTTCAGGCGATTTTTATTAAAATCCTTGAACTTTGCTGCCATAGATAAAGATTAGAATTTTATCATATTTTGGTGCATTTGCACTAGAATATCAATGTAGTTAAGCTGTATAGTGCAAGAATATATAATGTACTTTAGTATTTAAGTGATTATGTTCCATAAAATATATAGTAATTAGAAGTTTAGTATTATTAAATAATATGTGTTCAAGTCTAATAAATTTATGTTGTTAAGGGTTTTAGTTATTAAGTATACTATGTTCTTTAAATCTTTTAATTGTATAATCGCAAACGAGCTTAAAAAAAGGCGTTCTTATGAAACAGGGCGATATAAAAGATTTTATAAAATTTGTTCTTGAAAACGAAGCAGATTTTATTGAGGTAAAAAAGATAAGATTTGACACATTATTTGGAGATGAAAAAGCAATGATCGTCTCACTTGTAAGAGATAGAAATATTGGTGTCAAAAAATTATTTGACGGCTTTGTTGTAAAGAATTTGTTGCGCAAAGATCAATTCAAATCTTTCTCTCGATGGATAAAGTCTGAAGTTGCAAAGAGCAGTGATAGATCAACCGATGTAAAAATAGAAGATGAAATAAAACATACTAAACACATTGATTCTAATCTCTTAGCAATTGATGAAGTTAAGACGGGAAATATTGAACAATTATTGCATGATAGTCGCAATTTATTTCATGGATTCGATATGAACGAACAGCCAGATGAAAAGACAAATCCAATACCAGTAAGACCGGAGATAGATCATCTTTATTTGTGTGAAATCTTTGCAAAAAATCATGAGTTAAATAATGACAGAATTGTAAATATTTTACTGTGTGCAATAAAGCTTGAAAAGAAAAATATATTTACAAAAACGTGGTCAGAACTTTTACTTAAAAATGGAGAGACCAAAGAGGAATATTATGCAAGATTGCAAGGAATATCAGATTCAGATGTTGATAAATCTTATGAGATTTTAGATGCAACAACGTGCATGCAAGGTTATGCTCTTGCGGCAAAATATGATGGGCTTAAATTAGTTAGGAGAAACAACGGATGAGAATAGCTTTTATTTCAGGAAAGGGTGGAGCCTCAAAAACAACATTTGCAAAAATGGTTTGCGAATACACTCAAATATTCATCCCAGATAATATAGATACAGAAATTTACTCAAAAGAAGAAAAGGAATTGATTTCATCTGTGCTGCCAAAAGACAATGCATTAAAAGTATTTAATGTTACTGACTATGAAGCATCACTAGGAAGGTATTCGAAATTCTTTGGACATTTGAAAAACGTGCCTGCAAATGCTGAGAAAATGTTTGACCATAGGGCGCTTGTAAGTGATGATAATCTAGTAGCTTTATATGATGTCGGAGCAGATGTACATGCAAATTTAAAAGCATTTGAAAAGTCTGAAGACGGGAAGGCTTTTTTTGAAAAACTTGATTTTATTTTTGTTCCAATAAAGTATGATCAAGACTCAATTGATTATGCTCTTGAGACTGTTTTGATTTTTCAAGTTTATCCAAATATCAAATTCATTTTTTGTCTAACAGAATACATTGATGATATTGCATATGACTTTAAAAACTTTTTTTCAAACAAAGCGCTAACGTCAGCAATTCATTTTTTACAAGCAAGTAATAGAGCCAGACTAATAACAGTTCCATACAGTAAATACATCAGAGATAGTGATTCAGCAAGTGAGACTCTACAGGGTTATGCGCTGACTCTTTTGCCTGAAGAAAGACAAGCGTGTGAAAACTTTATTAAAGAGTTATTCAAAAAGTTTGATAATGCTTTTTTTGGATTTGAACGAGAAAATGTTGGAATTATGCCATGGCAAAAAAATAATCTAACGACTGGGATTGCAAGCAATATAAACGTCGAAGAACTTAAAAATGAAATACTAGAAGCCATTCGCTCTATGTCCAATAATAATCAAGGAACTACTCCTGGCGATAGTAACATTGAGACAGAACTCAAAAGCTTAATTGATAAAGTAGAACAATTAAAATCGCTAGAAAAAATGGCGCAAGCTTTCGTAACTCCAAATATTACAAACATATACGATGAAATAAAAAAGAAGATAAGCGGTAACACTAAGAAGTTGATGCTAGTGACGATCGGTGCGTTTGCAGCTTTCCCTTTTCTGCTTTTTGCAATCATTGGTTATTTTGTTGGTTCACAAGCGAAAGAAAATAATGCGGAAAGTAAAGCCCAAAATGAAATGAAATACGTTAATGAGTTCTCAAAAACAATGGTAAAATCTGGAGCCGCAAATGCAGTATCAATTCAGTATTCACCAGATGGAAAAACTGCATCGATAGTTTGTGAGGAAAGCGGTGGTCTGTGCAAAAATAGATTCGATGCCAATACTAATACGGGATACATAGAGATTATCCAATGAGTGTAAAAATGGTATCGCAGAGACGATGAAATATTTACGAAGTCAGGACCAATTGAATTAGATCATTTACTATTTTAAAAGAAAACACTTAAGGGTACTGCATATTTTTCTCCCGTATCATCGCTAAATGGCAAGATGTGCTCTCCTGAATATAAAACAATACCTAGAATATTCTGGGTTGATTTGGCTTGGAAATCTGCGATGTGTTTAAAGTCATCTTTTTTAACAGTATGAGATGCTTTAACTTCAATAGCAATGGTTTTATTCCCTTTTTCAAACACAAAATCGATCTCTTTCTTGTCGTTTGTTCGATAATGAAATATAGATGGTTGAGTCATACTATAGCTAATATGCTTGAGAAGTTCGCTATACACGAAGGTTTCAAAAATATTTCCTTTATGATTTGATTCATGGAGGCCATCAATACTGGTAACACCTAATAAGTGGCAAAATACCCCGCTATCGGTCATAAACAGTTTTGGTGATTTGATGAAACGTTTGGAGACATTTGAACTGTATGCCCTGAGCAGAGATATTTGATAAATCATTTCGAGCATAGAAAGATAATTATTGATCGTAGGCTCAGTCAGTGCAGCATCACTTGCAATATCTGATTTATTCAAAAGGCCACAGCTTCTTGGTGCAATGATGTTAAAGAATTTAATAAACGCACTAATATCACGAAGTTCCCCAACATCACGAATATCTCTTTCTACATAAGTACTAATATAGGAATTAAACCAAAGAGCTTTTCCTCTTACAGATTCTATTTTTTGAATTTCAGGATATCCGCCGTTTAGAATTGCTTTTAGAAGTGTCTCATAGGGGATTTCACTGGCCGTAAGACCTTTAATTCCTTTTGTAAACAAAGCATCGATGATATTTTCTTCATATTTATTGTTGAGTTCTTTTTGGGACAATGGCCACATAACGATTTCGATGATTCTTCCAGCCAGAGTATCTTTTGCTTTTTTCATATCCAAAACATTAGCCGAACCGGTTAAAAGAAAAGTCCCGTTGATCCGGTTTTTATCAATATGTATTTTAATACCTTCAAGTATTTCGGGAACTTTCTGAATTTCATCAAGAGTAATCGGTTTGGGTAAAGATACGACATACCCTATTCCATCGTTCAAAGCGGCTTCACGCTCACTTAAATCATCGAATACACGGTATTGGCGATCTTGACTGAGGCACAAAGTAGATTTTCCAACCTGTCGTGCACCACTGAGGAGTACAACAGGCGATATAGTTAAGGCTTCATTCATAATCGATATTGCGGTTCGAGTAAACATTGGCAAGCCTTATATTGTAAATTACATAAGTATACAATTATAATTTAAATATGTAAAGACATGTTTTAAACGAGTTAAAACTTAGATGCAACTGTCTACATAGTAATCAATATATGTGACAGATAAAATTACTTTGGTTAACATAAGATATATTCTATTTAAAAGTACCTTTTTAAATTGGAAATTGTGAACCTCGTGATCAGCATTGTTTTAATGTTGTTTGCAATAATAAAGAGAATCAAGAATTAATC
>JBAZTK010000010.1:0-34325 GCA_041661985.1 Sulfuricurvum sp.
TAGGAAAAGGCGGAATCGGTTTCATAGAAGAGGGAGAAACTCCGGATTTAGACCCGAAAGTAAAAATTGAAATCATTCTCTCAAACGATGAATACAAAGAGAGCGCTAAAGAGGCAATCCGAGCTAACACGCAAGATTTAGGACATGGAGCAGGTAAAATGTGGGTAATTTCCGTACTTGAAGTAGAAAGAATCCGAACAGGTGAAAAAAATGAGGCAGCACTTACACAATCGCACATAAGCAAAAAGATGGGTTCGAGTGAGAGTTATTTCACAACAATAGACACTCCCGCGAGTTAACTATTCTTTCAAAACCGATGGTTTACACTCTTTGCTGAGTGCTTGCTTTCGGCAGATAATAGTTAAAACTGATAAGTAAACTTAAAACCTCCGATTGTGTCTATTTCATTTTTTCCTTCAATATAAGAGGGCTGTGATTGATAGAAAAATGTTAATTTTTGACCCTCATAGTACAGACTGGCTCCCGTATAAAGGGCAGCGCTAAATCCACTTTTATTAACCTGATAGCCCTCTTTTTTGCTTCTATCTAAGATGTAAGAGTATCCTAGCAGTTCACCGTTTATCCCGACATCACAAGACCAGCCAATGCCCTCATGTTTTTTGTACGATTGCAACAGTGATGCCTCTTCTTTAAGATAGGGGTAATTAACATTAAAATTTTCTATGTAATTTTCACCAAAGCGAAAGATTGTTCCGGCAAAAGCATCTGTTATAAAATTACCGGCCTGAATACCGAAATGTGTAAATAAATCTGCATTCAGTCCATTCTCATAGTGGTGTTGCCAGCTTTTTTGACCATGACGCAAAAGTAGATTTATCGTCAACTCTGTCCCTATTTGCGTTTCCCAACCTTTGGGCTCTGTATTGCCGATGATTTTATGTGTTGTATTTTGCAACCACTCCGCACAGGACTCTTCTCCTACAACACCCAGTTCTATGCGTCGTTCATCAAAACTTGCACTGTCCCATTCAAACAGATACGATGCTAATGCTAAATATCCGGCATATGCCATATCATCGTATTGCGGTGTAGATATTCGTGTATCGGTGGGAGTCATAATTATCTGTGTCAAGCTTATTCCGGCATTATGCTGTCGCGATTCATCCATTGTAACAGGAGGAATAGCATTGGCAATATCAAACATAAGAGTGCTATAACCGTTTGAGATATTATTTTCTTTGTTTTCAAAGGTGTTGTCTAGCCAACTAACGCCGATACCGTTTGTAAAATGGCGATCCCTTCCGGCAAAGACATCGTTGTACCACAAAAATGAAAACTGATCAGCATGCAGAGTATGGACAAATAAAAGCAGTAGTAATTTATATTTCATCTAAAACTACTTTTAAATCTTTCACACCCTCTCCTCAAGACCTTCTCTTGCAACAAGCGCTAATTCACTTACATTCTAACAATGAAGCCTTCTTATAATATCTTTTTAATTCTTTATGTGTTGTAAATATTTCTCTTGCAGTGATACTTTTCATCACTATATCTATCAATTTTAGTAAATAAATAGTTTTGTTTATTGATGGTTTTTATGACCAATCTATGACTTCCTTTTGTGTATAGTTCTAGCTTAAAATATTATGCACAAGGCTCATTATGCAAATTGTCATGAAAGACAACGACTTTATTGTTTCTAAAACAGATTTAAAAGGTCACATTACTTATGGAAATGAAATATTTATAAAAATGTCAGGTTATCAGGAAAAAGAGCTTCTTCATGCTCCGCACAACATACTTAGACACAAAGATATGCCGGCTATTGTTTTTAAACTTCTGTGGGAGAGACTTCTAAAGAAACAACCTATTAACGCTTATGTAAAAAATCAATGCAAAAACGGTGATTATTATTGGGTTTTTGCGAATGTTACTCCTTCTTTTGATGAAAAACACAATGTTATCGGTTACTACTCAGTTCGCCGCAAACCAAAAAATAGCGCAATTCAAACGATTGAACCTATCTATGCAACACTACTAAAAATAGAAAAACAAAGCGGTGTACAGTCCTCACTCAAACATTTAGAAGATTTATTACAAAATCAAGGAGTATCTTACGATGAATTTATCATTAACCTTCAAAAATAGACAAGCCCTCTATTTTCTCACGGCTGCTCTTTTAGCTGCACTTTTTATAGGATTTACATACTCCACAGTTGCTGCCTTTGCCCTATTTGCTCTCTTTTTAGTCGGTCTCTTTATCCCTAATTCTAACAGTACCGACGATGATGTACTCCTTCAACAGATGAATCATATAGTAAAAAATGCAGGTCTCGGGAAACTTGACAATAGAGTAACAAACATTCCTTTAGATTCAAAATATTTTGACATCGCATGGGGATACAATAATCTAGTGGACCAAGTCGAAACATTTATACGCGATACGGTTACGGCAATCAACTTCGCAAGTGAGGGGAGTCCAAATGCCTATATTTTTGCAGATGGACTTAAAGGGAGTTTTACAGATGCTATTGAACCTCTCAACGAAGCACTCAAAGGGATTGTTGCAGGAAAAATTATGGAAGCACAAGGTCGGCTCGGTAAAGCTTTTGAAAATCTTGGTGGCGGAACAAACGGCGGTATGATTGATATTAAAAAAGATGTAGAACAAGGAAGCGAGTTGATGAAAAAAATTGCCGACTCTTCAAACAAAACTTCCAAAGTATCCTTAGAAACACTCAGCTCTATAGAAAATGTAAATCAAAACTTTGAAGCACTCAATAGTAGCATCTCAAAAACATCGGATGGGGTCAACAGCTTAACACAACAATCTCAAGAAATCTCATCCGTTGCAGAGCTTATTAAAGATATTGCAGGGCAAACAAATCTTCTCGCACTCAATGCAGCCATCGAAGCAGCTCGAGCAGGGGAGCATGGACGAGGATTTGCAGTCGTTGCCGATGAAGTTAGAAAACTGGCAGAGAGAACAACAAAAGCTACATCAGACATTTCTATAACAATCTCAACACTCCAACAAGGAACTGTTGCTATGCAAGAAGAGTCAAAAAATATGCTAACACTGGCAAACGAGTCGGTTGAATATATGAATCATTTCTCTTCAACACTCAAATTATTTAACGCTGATGCAAAACAAACTGCACATGATGCAGATATACTTACAAATGTTTTCCTTATCTCACTTATTAAAATCGACCACTCTATTTTTAAATCTTCAACCTACTCTACGGTTATGCATAATGACAAAAACAGACATGTTCCTTCAGATACAGATTGTCGTTTCAACAAATGGTATCAGGAAGAGGCAAAAGAGCAATTTGGAAATTTCAAAGAGTACCCTCTTCTCTCAACATATCATAAATCTATTCATGAACATGCCAATAAAAATTTTGAATTTGTTAAAAATGGCATGGTTTTCAAACAGGAAAATGCAAAAAGCATCATAGAAAACTTTAAAATAATGGAAGAATCAAGCCTCAACCTTTCCAATACATTAAATAGTCTGATACATCATTAAGGAGTATAAAATCTTTTTGCAGAGGTATCATCGACTATCTGTGTAGCCAGTGCGGATACCTCTTGGGCGACGCTATCTGTCTCTTCTGCTATTTGTGAGTTTTCCTGCATCACTTTTTCTAGTTCATTTATCGCTTGGTTAATCTGAGTTATTCCGACCATTTGTTCATTAGACGCCTCTGCAACATGATTCACGATAGTTGCCGTTTCGCTTATTTTTGTGTTCAGAATTTCTAAACTGCTAATCATTTGATCAGAAATTTTCAGAGCATCATCAGACTTTTTATATGCAAATTCGTTCAGTTGTCTGATTGCTTTAGCAGCTTCGGCACTTCTTGCGGCAAGTTTTCTGACCTCGACTGCAACGACTGCAAATCCACGCCCTGCACTTCCTGCTCGAGTCGCTTCAATCGCAGCATTTAAACTCAAAATATTCGTTTGAGACGCGATTGTATCGATAATTTTGAGCGCATCAAGCATCTCTTTCGTTGCACTGTTAATCTCACTAATTGCCGTAACGGTGTTTTGTGCCAAAACTGTTCCACTTTGGGCAGAATTTTTTGCTTCGTTGGCAATAGCACTCATGTTGGCGGTATGTTGCGTATTGCTCTGCACTCTCTCTGTCAGCTCTTCCAAAGAGGAGGCTGTCTGGTCAAGTGCGGCAGCTTGCTGCGTAGTTGCTGAGCTGAGAGATTGCGTTGAATGTTTGAGAGTATCGGCGGATGCGGATAGTGTCAAACCGTTTTTATACGATTCACTGAGCATCCCATTGATTTCAGAGCAGAGATTATTTATCTCCCCGACAACATTCAGCATATCTCCCTGCCAATCACCCTCACTTATGCTATAGGTAAAATCTCCATTTTGCACCGCTTCCGAGAGTTCTCGTATCTCGTTTGTTGTTTTGCTCATCGCACGAATAAAGCGATTAAAATAGTCGATGGTTTCGGCGACCATGCTTGTATTTTTTTCATACGGTTCTATATGTACAAAATTCCCCTGCTGAAGAGCAAAAAGCCCCAGTCCAAGCTGTCCAAACAAAATATTTTCACTGTTTCTTTTTGCCTTATATGCACTCGCCCCACTCTCTAACAGAACATAAAGTTCACGATACTCAGGCGTCTTTGGCAAATTTAATAAGGGTGGAATTTCATTTATCTCCTGACACACAAAACGGTTGTACTCAATAATAAAATTTTTTATAATTTCAAAATCATTCATAAATAATTAAGCCTTCATCGTTTTGTACATGGCAGAATAGTGTTCTACTTCCTTTTGAGTCGGTCGCCGACGGACTGAGAGGTAGTGTCTCGCACCGTTTGAAGTTTTTATTGCAGAAACTGTTGCATAGACCCAGTAGTAATCTCCATTTTTGCATCGGTTACAGACAAATCCGTTCCAAATTTTGTCACTTTTTATAGTTGCCCACAAATCTGCAAATGCAGCAGCGGGCATAACAGGATGACGCAAAATGTTATGCGGTTGCCCTACCAGCTCATGATAACCGTATCCGCTCATACTAACAAAATCTTCATTGGCAAAGGTGATAATCCCGTGTTCATCCGTTTCAGAGATAATCAACATCCTTTCACTCAAAAATTTTTCTGTCACTATTACACCTTAAAAAAGATAGTTGATTTCAAAGCGAAGCTCTCTGTTGGAAGTGTCATTTCCAATCCCTTGAGAAGCCGTCGCACCGCTATTCCCGACAATTGCTTTAACAACATCATTTTTTTGAATCATCGTTCTAAGTTTCAGCTCCAGCCCTTTTACATTTGCTAGTGCATATTTCACATCAGCATTCCATTGTCGTGTATCGCCATTTCCATAGTAACGGTCTGTTTGTGATTGATAGCCTACTTTAGAAGTATCTCGGTCATAATAGCTATTGCTTAGGAGTGCACTAAGTCCGCTTAGAATTGCATTAAAGTCATAATCCAACTGTGCTTTATAAGAGTTTGTATTCGCATTCCAATCTGTTTGCGTCATTGAACGAGTATATCCCTCTGTTGGAAATCCACGCCATGGAGCAATTAAATCACCCTCTTCTCCCGTATGTGCGTATGCGAGGGTAAATCGTGCAGCTTTATATGCAACAATAGTGCGTATTGCTGCCATGTATGTATCTACACTATTGTCGTCATCCCCTTTTTTACGAATTCCACCGGAAGTGCCGTAAAGGGTATCACCGCTATGAGGTTTGATAATCTCCCCTGCACCGTTATCAAACTGCTTCATATATCGTGTTCCAAAAGTCAGAGCAACATCTCCGGCTTTGAGTTTATAATTTGCTTCAGCCATTGCCTGATCAATGATATCCGACCAGTTCATATACCATCCTTGAAGTTCCAAAGAGTCAATTGATTTATTTTTCAATCCAACAATTGCAACTCCGGATGCATTATCATTTGCATTTGTAGCATTCGTCGTATAGTGTGTTTTATAATAATTTTTAATTGCATCCGGAGTATCGCCGGTGTCTGCCATAGTACCAAAGTAGGTCATTCCGCGTTCTTTAATTCTATTTGCATAATCTAGTTGTATCGTCGTGTTGGAAACATCAGTAGAAACAGCGTCAAATCCTTCGATTGCGATAGGAACCATCTTACTATCATTTGGAGAGATAAACGGATTACTCATGAGAAGTCGCCCTCCTTTGAGTGATGTTTTTGTAATATCGTATTGAATATACGATTGTGCCACAACAGTGTAACCATCACCAAAGTTAGTTGTACTCCCCGGTCCACGAGCAAAAAGATCAGAAGCCGTAGAATTTTTCGGATGCCCTGCTGTAGCTCCATTATCATCTTTTGTTAACATCCCACTATTATTTGTATTATAAAAACCTACTCCCATACCAAAACCATACAACGGTGCTGTTTTGTAAATCAAACTTCCACCTATGGCTGTTCCAAGGCTATCGCCGTCTGCTTTTGAACCGTTAAGCAACCATTGCTCATTTTTATCCCAATCCGTTGCCATCGTGTGAAGACGGATGCGTCCGTCGAGTTTCCCATCTTTAAATGCACTTGCAAAATCATCTGCTGCCTGAGCGAATACACATGTACTAAGTAATGCCGCCGTTACTATTGAAAATTTCATTTTTTTATTTTCCTTTTTTTTATTTAATTTGTTTCACACAATCGCTTTCATTATGTTTGAGCATTGAATCAGAAAGTTTTATCAAAAAAATTCAAGTTCTTCTCCATGAGAGGGATTGATTGCATTGCCGCTAAATGCGTCTTGCTTCTCTTTGGCAGTCTGTAATGATTTCATCAATTTACTAGATAGCTTATCGATGCTACTCCCCAACATATTTTGATCTTGTTTGACGGCATGCAGATAGACTGTAATATTTTGTTCTATCGAAACAATTGCCTCACTCACGGCACTTAACTGCTGCGTAATAATGTCCTGATATTGAAATCCTTTCAATGTCTCTTCATTGGGCGTAAGATTATGCATGCCTATAAAATTATAGAATGAAACGCTAGAGAGTTCTGAGAGTTCCAATACATCTTTTTGCACACTTTTTATATGATTTAATATCTCTACGATTGATGAAAGAATATCTTCCGTTTTGCTGTATTCCATTGTTTACCTTTTATTTATATTTATTAGTCTTTGGCGTTCAAAATTAGACTTCTTGCAAAACTGCAAGAAGTTGTCTGCCTCAAAGAGGCAAGCTTTAGTGACCCAAGCGGTCTTAGCGTAGTAAAATGGACTCTAAAGAAACATCGCTTCGCGAGCGATTCTCTTGTTTTGTTCATTTTGCGTTTTAATTAGAGTTCTGCAAGAACTTTATTAAAAAAACACCAAATCATCATCGCTGTCGGTTGCCTTGGATGGAAGCATCATGCCCCGAATGGTCTCCGCATCATTAATAATCGAATCGTTAAAAAACTTCGGATTTTCCGAGCTTTTTTCCCAAACTTCAGACATATAGGTTTGCAGACCGGAACAAAAACCACTGAGTAAAGCTTGAAAATCCTCAGAGCGTGACACAATCATCTCTGATTCGTCACTGATTGTCTTACCAAATTCCAAAATAGAGGTTCCCATATCACTGAAAAACTGATAATGAAGCAGTACATTGCCGTAACGCATCATGCAGCTTCCCAATTTATCAATATGCTGTGCATCGCCGCCTCTCTCTGAGAATGCATTGAGCAAAGATACATCTATATCACTAAGCTGATCATGCAGCTCTTCTTTGTCGTCATGATCTAAAAAGCTGAAATAATCTTTGTAAATAGAGGTATCCTCCGTCACGGATGATGCAGTCGCTGAAGAGGTCTCAAAAAATTCAAAATCATCCTCCTCTTCTTTTTCTTCAGTAGATTCTACAGGAGAAGCATGTAGATGGAATTTATCGACTGCATCGTTTAAAAGTGCTACTTTGACGCTACATGAATGACAACTATGTAAAACCTTGTCATGCAATCTTTCCATGTCTTCCAAATAGTGAAGCAACATCTGTCTGTCTTGTATCTTGGCACATACTTTTGAGAGTATTTTACACAACTCATTTAGCTCCATTGGTTTCATAATAAACCCGGTTATATGACTGTTCATAAGTTTAATTAAGAGCGGAGCATCATGATTACGATTACTGCAAACAGCTATTGCCTGAAAAGGATCTTGTTTTTTTATATCGTCTATAAATTCATGAATATCCCCTTCAAGCGTATCAATATCAATAAGGACTACATCAAATTTTTCACTTTTGTAGAGCCATAATGCCTCTTGCATATTTGACATGTAAGTGACTTGTTTAAAAGAAAGAGCGAGATTTTTCTCCATAGATAAACGACTCTCAGCATCATTTTGGATTGCCAAAAGAGTAAGTTGCGATGCACTCTCTTTAAGTATTTTTGCGTACATCTACTATCCTTTTTTTATAGTATTTATGATTTCTTCCGGGTTTAAAACCCCCATGGATGCGCCGATTTCTACGGCTACTTTTGGCATGCCATAGACAATACAGCTCTCTTCATCCTGAGAATATGTTTTGCCTCCGCGCTCACGCATCTCTTTGAGCCCTTTTGCACCGTCATCACCCATTCCGGTGAGTAAAAAACCTATGGCATTGGCACCCGCTTCATTCGCACATGAACGAAAGAGTACATCAACGCTTGGTTTATGGCGGCTCACTTTCGGTCCATCTTTAATCTCAACAATATAGGAAGTGCCGGAGCGTTTGAGCGTCATATGTTTATCCCCCGGTGCAATCAAAGCGCGTCCATGCAGCAATTTATCTCCATGTTCCGCCTCTTTTACGCTGATGGTGCAGAGACGGTTGAGCCGATCTGCGAGTGATTTAGTAAAGCCTGCCGGCATATGCTGTGTCACAAGAATCGGCGGTGTCTTCTCCGGTAATTGAGGCAAAATTCTTTCCAGAGTCTGCACTCCGCCCGTAGAAGACCCTATCGCAATAACGCTGTGCGTACGAGTGTGCAACATGTTGGGTTTAAGAGAGAGAACGGAGTCTGCATCGAGTTTCGCCGTTTCAATTATACGCATTCGTTTTGGCGGAACAACCTTGCGTTTCATCCCTTTTTTAGAAGCGTATGCCGCTTTTATTGCATGTATCAGCTCATGGCGTGACTCTTCTAAAAAGCTTTTCAATCCCACTTCCGGCTTTGCAATCACTTCTACTGCTCCCAGAGAGAGCGCTTCCATGGCATTTCTGCTTCCGGCTTGCGCGACTGAGGAGCAGATAATGACGGGAGTCGGATGCTCTTTCATCATTTTGCGTAAAAAAGTCAACCCATCCATTCTAGGCATCTCAATGTCGAGAATGATGACATCCGGCCAACCTAGACGCTCAAATTTCGCTTGGGCAAGAATTGGGTCAGAAGCGGTGCCATGGAGCACTATGTCGGTTTCGTTTTCAAGCAAAGCGGTAATCGTAGTGCGGGCTATTGCAGAATCATCCACAATAAAAAAGGCTATTTTGTCACTCATTTCTGCTCGTTCTTATAAATAGTCGGTCTGATTTGTCGTACGGTAGAGTTAATATGTCCTATGGTTTCAGCATGTCCGATAAAGAGATACCCATCTGGCTTAAGCACCTTTAACACATTTTGCAGAATCTTCTTTTTACTATCATTATCAAAATAGATAAGCATGTTACGCAAAAAAATCACATCAAAGCGTCCCAAATCGCTCGGTATCGGAGCCATCAGATTTGCACATAAAAAATTCACTTTTGAACGCAGATAATCGTCAATCAAAAACTCTCCCTCATGCGAACCCGAACCCTTAAGGCAGTAGCGTTTAAGATAACTCCCATTGATTTGTTCGGCAAAGCGAATCGGATAAAGCCCTTTTGCGCCCTGTTCAACCACTTCGGTGTTGATGTCTGTACCGATAACTTCCCACTCTATGCCTTTTGAGGTTAGCGCGGTGTCTAACTCCATGGCAATGCTATATCCCTCTGCACCGATGCTTGATGCTGCACTCCAGACCCGAAAAGAAGAATTTTTTACAGCGGGAAGTATTGTTTGAGACATAAAATCAAAATGATGTGCCTCTCTAAAAAAGCTTGTTTCATTGGTTGTGATTGTATTAATCATCGTCTGAAGCTCTTCTGGAGAAGAAATGCACTCTTCGTAATAGGTCTCATAGTCATTAAGTTGGAGTTGTCGGAGCCTCTTAGAGAGTCTTCCGACGACAAGTTGTTTTTTTGATTCGTTCAAGTGAATACCGCTGTGAGTTTTTACCAAAGTTGTCAGTTTGTCGAATGCGCGTTTACTAATCATGGGAGGAAACCTTTTTAGACACGAGCAAATCGTTGAATTTTTTGCTGTAAATCTTCAACATCCAACTTGTGGATAACATAATCAACACCATGGCGTTTTGCCTGATCTATAATAGAAGGATTTGCCATATTTGTATTCATGACAAAAGGAATAGTGCGTGTGGATGGATTGCTTTTTACCTCTCGAAGAAGTGCCATACCATCCATGACCGGCATCTCAATATCGCTGAGAATCAGAGCAACATCATCCGCATCCATTTCATTTAAACGCTCCAACAATGTTTTACCGTTGTCAAACACCTCAAAATCTAAATGCATCTGAGTGAGTGCCATGTTTACGGCATGTTGAATAATTTTACTGTCATCGCAAAAAAGAATTTTTTTCGTAATAGAGAGATGTGCCAATGAATCAATTTTGCCCATTTCCCTTGCATGTGATTCCGGAAATACTTCGGTAAGAAGTGCGTCGGAGTTGAAAACTATGCAAAGTTTAATTTCCCCTGCAACATTCATCTCGGTAATCTGTGCACTTTTTCTATCTCTAGCCGAGTTATCGATGAGTTTTTCTGCCTCAATGTTTTGAATACCGATAACATTTTTGATGACAATCCCGACTCGCTGATGTCCGAAGTTGCACACTATGATTAACTCATAATTGCACTCTTTATTCTCACCTTTTCCAAGCCATCTGTCAAAATGAATTATGGAGCACATCTCATCACGAATCTTTGCCGTACCGATGAGCGTACCGCTGGTATCAGAATTGATAGCAATATTGAGTTCTCTATTGACTATCAACTCCTCAACTTTTGCCACATTGATAGCAAAAAGTTCATCATAGCCGTTGTGAAATATGACATATTGACTTGTCACATCTGCGTTGGAAGTGACTAAGCGAATCAGCTCATCGGCACTGTCGATTTGATTATTTGAATTCTCTCTATCGTTCTCGTGGATATTCATCCTTGAATCCTTATACATTTCGTTTTCGGTTGACATGGGAGAGCTCTGCAATATTTAAAATACCGCCCATATCGAGTAGAGCGATAAATCTATCTTCTACTTTTGCCATCATCTGCAAAAAATCTTTACGGATTTTAGAGCCGAATTCCGGAGCATCCAACCTGTTGGATGGAGTGATTTCATAGACTTGTTCGACCATATCCACGATGATTCCAATCTCGCTCTCTTCATCTGCAATGCTTGTCTCAATGGTAATGATGCAGCTTTTTTTACTAATTTCACTCACTCCCAGCCCCAATCTGCAAGAGAGATCCAATACCGGAATAACATTACCGCGTATGTTGGTCACTCCGGTAATAAAGCCCTGCATCATCGGTACACGGGTAATCTGTGTGTATTCGATAATCTCGCGGACATAGCCGACATTGATTGCGAACATCTCATTTTTAAGGTAGAACGAGAGGAACTGATGTCCCTCTAGGTTCTTTTGCGTTATCTCTGCCATAGGTGCCTCAGGTTTTAGAATGTTTTGAAATCTTTCTTATCTACAGCTTTGCTCTCGTGCGCTTTATTTTCGACATGTTTTTTTGTCGGAGCCATAATTTTTGAAGATGTTTTGGCACTGCCGTCATCTACGACAAAGAATGACATCATAGAGCGTAAGCCCTCCGCCTGAGCCGTCATCTCTTCACTTGCACTTGCCAACTCTTCGCTTCCTGCCGCGTTTTGTTGCGTTACGCTATCCAGCTGTGCCATCGAACCGTTGATTTGCTCGATACCTGCATTTTGCTCTGCACTTGCCGATGAAATCTCTTGAACGAGTTCTGCTGTTTTACGGATATTTGGGATAATCTCTTTGATAAGCTCTCCCGCTTTTTCAGAAACTTTAACGCTGTCACCCGTGATTTTACCAATCTCTTGCGCTGCTACTTGTGAGCGTTCTGCGAGTTTACGCACTTCAACCGCAACAACTGCGAACCCTTTACCATGTTCGCCTGCACGCGCTGCTTCGATAGCCGCATTGAGTGCGAGAAGATTTGTTTGGTATGCAATATCTTCGATGATGCTGATTTTTCCTGCAATCTCTTTCATCGCATCGACTGTTTGATCTACTGCTCTTCCGCCGTCTTCTGCCATTTTAGAAGCATTGGATGCCATCTCGTCTGTGCGTTTTGCGTTTTCTGCATTAAGATTGATACTCCCCGTCATCTGCTCAATTGCTGCTGCCGTCTCTTCAAGGTTACTTGCCTGTTCTGTTGCACCGTTGCTTAAACTTTGTGCTGTTCCGCTTACCTGCTCACTTGCAGAAGTAATCTGTAATGCAGCGTTTTGTGCTTCGATGATGATTTCTTGGAGTTTAGCTCCCATATCGTTGGTTGCAGTTTTGATAGCAATCAAATCGCCTCTAAAATCGCTACGGATACGCGCTCTTAAATCACCCTCAGCCATTTTGCCGAGCACTTCACCTGTTTCACCGACTGCTGATTGTACCGCTGAAGCCATATCGTTTACGGCTCGTTTGAAAACATCGTAATCGTTTTTGTACGCTGTAGTAATTCGCGTACTGTAATCACCTTCAGAGATTTTTACTAAAGCATTCACACCGTCATCAACAACTGCCGCGTTGATTGCCGCCAACATCTCGTTAACGCCGTTAAGAATCGCTTTCCAATCTCCTTGGAATTTATTGGCATCCGCTTTAGCGCTCAATTTTCCGTCTTTTGCCGAATCTACCAACATCATAAGCTGTGACTGCATTCCACGGATTGTCTCAATCATGTTTACCATTGCCGCTTTGAGCTGACCCGTCTCTTCGTTCGTATCTACAACTAATTTAACCGACATATCTCCTGCCGCGATACTATTTGCCGCTGAGAGTGCTTCGTTCATCGGTACGGTAATGCTACGAGTAACAAATACAGCGATTCCTATTCCCATAATACCGGCAAGAAGAGAGAGAATAATCATCATATTTCTAGCATTGTTATAGTCTTCGTCCGCTTTTTTAGCCCCTTCCTTTACCTTGTCAGTCTGAAAAGCTACCAGATCATCTAAGGCTTTAAAAAATGCTTTCTGCGTATCACGCATTTCTGTTTGCACTAGAGCGTAGGCCTCTTCCTTTTTATTCTGTACCCCAAGTTCAATGACCCTAGCACTAACCGCAACATATGGTTCACGAGCGTCCATCATTGCTTTAAATCGCTGTTTGCCTTCTTCGCTTGCGATACTTTTTTCCAATTTATCATAAACTTCCGCTAATTTTTTGCGATTCTCAACGATATCGTTCTTTATTTTCTGAGATTCAGCTAAATCACTGGTCAACAAAAGATTTCGTACCCAAGCTCGGTTATCATTAGCGCGGTCTTTAATCTCTGTGAGCATCATAACTTTCGGAAACTTATCGTCCGCTACCTCTGCCATCCCCGCGTTCATATCGCCCAAACGCATGATCCCCATAATCGCGATGATAGTGAGAAGCGTCAGCAGTATTCCAAACCCAAGCCCGAGTTTGGCACCTATTTTCATATTTTTAAACATTTTTATTTCCTTGATTTTTATTTAATTCACATGCCAAGATAGTAAAACTATTTTGATTGTGTTTTATTTTTTAACACTTCTGTGCTAAAGCACGATGCAAAAAATCACTCAATGATTTTTTTGTAAAAGCTAACCGCGGCAGAATCCTTTCTGCTTTTTAAGCTCTCTTCAACTCATCCGCGCCTCCCTTGAAGCTTAAGATGTAACTCACAAGCATTGGCACATCAAGAATGAGCGCAACCTTGCCGCTTCCCAAAATCGTAGAGCCGCTGATACCATGTAAATCTGCAAAAATTTTGCCAAGAGGTTTGATAACCGTCTGAAACTCGCCAAAAAGCTCATCTACGATAAAACCATAGCGTCGTCCGGCATAGTGAACGACTACGATGTTTGCTCGCGCATCGGCATTTTTGACTTCATCAAACAAATCTCCTACATTAAGAAGCGGAAGGATTGAACCACGCAAATTTATGTAGTTGTTTCCATGCATCTCACTCTTTTCACGCTCGCTGAGTTCGATACACTCCACAACCATGTCTAGCGGAATAACATAAAAAGTCTCTCCGATTTTGACCAAAAAGCCATCGATAATTGCAAGTGTAAGAGGGAGTCTTATGATAAAACTTGTCCCCTCTTGCACACGGCTTTTTATCTCGATGTTTCCGCGCAACGCTTCTATGTTTCGCTTGACTACATCCATCCCGACACCGCGCCCCGAGAGGTCTGTAACGGCAGGTGCAGTAGAAAATCCCGGTTCTAAAATGAGTTTAAAAATCTCCTGCTGAGAAAGGTTTGCTCCCTCTTCAATGAGTCCTTTTTCTACACCTTTGCGGTAGATTATCTCTTCATCCAACCCTTTACCGTCATCGGTAATTTCGATAACAACAGTTCCTGCATCGTGGTAAGCGTTGAGAAGAAGTGTTCCACATGTGTTTTTCACTCCGCGATCTGCAGGCGCTTCGATTCCATGGTCTATGGCATTGCGGATGATGTGTACGAGGGGGTCGGTGATTTTTTCGATTACCGTTTTATCGAGTTCTGTTTCGCCGCCCTTGATTACAAGCTCAATCTCTTTGCCCAGTTTTTTGGAAAGATCCATAACGATTCGTTTGAAACGGTTAAATGTCTCGCCGATTTGAACCATTCGTATCTGCATCGCACTCTCTCGAATATCTTCAAGCATTCGTGAAACTATGGAGACAGACTCAATGAGTTCACCGTTTTTTATGTCTATCGACTGCTGCACTACATTCGCATTTGCGATAACCATCTCACCGATTTGATTGATGAGCTGATCTATCTTCTCCGCATCTACACGAATCGTGTAGGCATTTTGCGCTTGAGATGCTGCAGTTTGTGCATTGGCACTTTGAGCTGAGATTTTTTTCGGCTCATTTTTAGCCGGAGCAATAATTTCGGCTTGAACAATCGGTGTCTCTTCGACTAAATCAATCGTACAATCATCGCGAATAAATTCAAATATGTCCAAAATCTCATCACGGCAAAATGCCGTTGTAAACTCAATTGTAAAGCCGATATAACATGCCGTCGGCTCTAAAGATTCAAGAAGAGGAATAGCCGAAGTGTCCACAACCGACTCAAACGCGCTGGAGTTTTTACGCAAATACGCTAAAAAACTGGCAGGTTCAAACCCCTGCTCCATCACATCACGGGCAAAAGAGAGTTTCATCTTCCAGTTTTTTTCACTACTTATCTCGTTTTGTGCCACTGTTTCGCTCTTGCCGTGACTCTGCATCTCTTCACCGAGAATTTCACACAAGAATTCTCCTAGCCTTTGAGTCGTCTCGGAGAGTTGCGGTGTCGGAGCTTCTTCGTTGCCCGTGGAGACGGCAAACTCAACAAGGTTTTGCATGTGGTCTTTACATTCGAGCAAGAGTTCGCCCAGCTCGTCCGTCATTTCGATTTTGCCGTTACGCACCTGATCCAAAAGGTTTTCGGCGATGTGTGTAAACTCGACAACAAAATCAAGTTTATACATTCCCGCAGCACCCTTGATTGTATGAGCAGCGCGAAAAACGGCATTAATCATCTCATCGTCCATCCCGTTTTCACGGATGCTCATAAGTGAGCTTTCCATGGCTTCAAGAAGTTCTAGAGACTCTTCACGAAACTCTTTAGCTATATCACTGAAATTCATACCTAAACTCATAGTGCACCTTTATATTCAGCGTCAAATTCGTATCCAAAAAGCGCCATAAAATTTTCAACCGATTCGCACACTCCATCGGCATTACACTTTTTATCCGTTACTTTACAACTCTTAGACAGCGAAATAAGTAGCTGAAATCCAGCCGTATCAATCTTGTCTATTCTGCTAAGATCTATCCATACATCTTTCGCATTTCCAAACGAATATGTTAATTGTTTGAGTGCCTCTTCTACCTGATATATAGTGAGTTCGCCCACCGGGCTAAACCGCAAAGATGAACCGTCCATTGTTACCATACTATTCACCTAGCCTAAAAGCTTTGCAACGGCGCCGAGGAGTTTGACCTTATCAAAAGGTTTTACCATCCACGCTTTGACACCGGCAGCTTTACCTGCATCCATCTCCGCCTGTCCTGTTACGGTAGTAAGCATGATGATAGGAACAAAACGATATTGAGCCTGCGTCTTAATTAAAGAGGCAAATGTGAGACCGTCCATGACAGGCATATTCACATCGCAAATGATGAGATCTACGGGTGTCGTCAGCGCCTTATCTAAAGCAACTTGACCATTTTCAGCCTCGATTACCGTATATCCCTCATCTTTTAATATTGTGTTTACCGTCATTCTCATAACAGTAGAATCATCAACAATTAACAGTGTCTTTGACATCCTTTTCTTCCCCTTTTATAATATTTTTGGATTTTGGATGCGGTATATTACATTTTTCAGAGATTCAGAACGGTCTTGAGATAAACAGTAATATATGACTGATTTGTAACTTATGCGTTGGCTGTGGAAAAATTTAGTTAAGAAAGAGGCGTAATGAAAAAAAATAGAGGCTGAAACCCTTAGAAAACATCAGTATCATAGTGCTTTGCAAAGGATTGTCTAAAAATCTGATTAAAAAACATTTGAATATGAGGAATGATTATTTTCATAAAAATTCCACATGCCGTAGTTAGGTTCTAAACTGCTCCAACTTATTTGTTAGTTCGGAGGTCATATTATTGAGATGTTCTGCCGCACTTGCTATTTCTTCCACATTTCTTGCGTTTGTGCTTGATATAGAGTTTATCTCATTTATTCTTTCTGCAATATTTTGAATATGTTGACCGGTCATTTCAAAACTTTTGACCGTATTATCACTTGCTTTAGTCGCTTTATCTACAATGCTTGCAGTCATATTAATTTTGCTTTCAACTTTTGAAGATATAGATGCTAGTTCATTCATATCTTTTGAGTTACTATTCATCTGCTCACTTGCAGAAGAGGTTGCTTGAACGATGATATTTATAGTCGTATTTATCTCTACTAAACTTTTTTGTGTTCGCTCTGCAAGTTTTCTTACTTCATCGGCGACTACCGCAAATCCTCGTCCGTGTTCTCCTGCGCGGGCTGCTTCAATCGCAGCGTTTAATGCTAAAAGATTTGTCTGATCTGCTATGTCTGAGATGACTCCTAAAACACCCTTGACCTGTTCTGCATCTTTTGACAATACATCAATACTCGCAGCAAGTTCTGTCTCATGCTCGGCACTCAATTGAACTTTTTTTGTAAGTTCAATGATTTCATCTCTTACTTCAGAAAGAATATTATTCGCTCCAATGATTTCATCTTTACTTGCACTTGCAACCTTGATAGACGACATAATATCTTCAATGATTGCAACTGTTTTTTCGGTGGTTTCTTGAATAATTTCCACAGATTTTTCAACATTCTTTCCTACTTGCATAGATGTGATTGAAAGTTCATTTGAAATTGAAGCGTTTTCCATACCTACTGCTTTTACAGCTTTAATACTTGAGTGTACTTTTTCTATAAACCGGTTCATATACTGAGCAATTTCTTTGATTTCGTCATCGCTTTTTGTCATGATTCTTTTTGTTAAGTCACCTTCTCCTTCAGCCAAGTCGGATGCAACATATAAAATATCATTAATAGGAGTGATAATCGTTTTGTTTGCAACAAAAGAGACACCAAATAGCAGAATAATAGAGATAACTATAGATGTTATAATCATTTTAGAAGTCGAAGCTATGACTTCATCCGATGCAGTTTCTCTCATTTGTCCGATTTTTGCCTCTATATTGTCAATATACTCTCCGGTTCCTATAATCCATCCCCACGGCTTAAACATCTCGACATAAGACATTTTTGGCTGTGGTTCATCATGCCCCGGTTTTGCCCAATGGTATTTAACCATTCCTGAACCTTTCTCCGTTGTGACTTTTACCATTTCATTAAATAAATATACACCCTTAGGATCTTTTGTTTGAGACAAATCTTTACCGTTTAATTCCGGTTTGGTTGGGTGCATTATCATCTTTGGAGTTGCATCATTAATCCAAAAGTATCCGCTCTCTCCAAATCGCATATCTGAGATTGTTCTGAGTGCCTCTTGTTGTATTTTCTCTGTTACATCGGAGACATACGCACCTGTTCCGATTACCCAGTTAAACGGTTTAAAAAGTTTCACATAGGAGACTTTAGGCTGTGGTTTATCAAACCCCGGCTTTGCCCAGCTGTAGTCTACAACTCCCTCACCTTGTGTTTTTGCGACTTTAGCCATCTCATTAAAGAGATAAACTCCGTTTGGGTCTTTGAAGTCGGATAAATCTTTTCCGTCTAAGGCAGGTTTAATCGGATGCATTATCATGGTTGGCGAAGTGTCATTAATCCAAAAATAGCCATCATCCCCATATCTTACAGAACTTACAATATTTTTTATGCGTTTAGTGAGTTCATCATTTGAAAGTTTATCTTTGTTGCTTTCATACTCTTTTGTAATGATACTAAAGAGAAAATCCGTTTGTAGTTTCAGGTCGTTTTGAACTTCTTGTTTTATTTTCTCCTCTGATGTTCTTTGATAAAATGAATCTATTGATTTTACGGCAACAGAGATATAGTTTTTCAACTCTAATTCTTTATCTTTATATGTCTCTTCTCTGTACTTCTGAATATTTTGTTCGCTAATACTGTTGATGCCTGATATTGACTGCATGACGATGGCTGCGGTAACAACTACTATAGTTACAATTAGAATCAATTGCAATTTAAGTTTAATAGACATTCCTCTCATAATATAACCTCCTTGATTGGTTTATGACATAGATTATAGAAAAAATTCATAGCACAAATATAGCAAAGTAGTAGCTTACTTGACTGCACTATAGAAAATCTAACCCATCGCATCCAGACTTCTTGATTTAAGATTGAAATTTTTAAAATAAATTTTTTTTCTTCACTGCCCATTTCTTTTCTCTTCATCAATATATTTTCAAGTTCAGTTTTGGCCTTTGCCAAACTCTTTCTATTTTCTATATTTGCTTGGGCATGTCCATTTATTTGCGGTTTTTTAATAGACTCTATAACTTTGTCGAATGCTTTCATATCTTCCCCTTTTATAATATTTTTGGATTTTGGATGCTGCATGCTACATTTTTCAGAGCTTCATAACGGTCTCAAAATCTGTAACTCTAAATGACCCAATTGTAACTACTGTGTCGGGGACGGGAAAATTTAGGGTCTCCACCTAGATTTAAGTTTTGTTCAACATCCGTTTATAGTCTGCTTAAATTCATCCTTTGTATTTCCCAAAATGGGAAACCATTCTGCTATAATTCTTTTATGAGAGTCATCAGCAAACGAACATTACAAGAATTCTGGAATAAGCATGTTGATGCTATGAATCCATTGGCGGGATGGTATGCCGAAGCTATGAAGGCTTCATGGCAATCGCCTCAAGAGATAAAGTCTCAGTATAAAACAGCCAGTTTTTTACGGGATAATCGCGTAGTATTCAATATAGGCGGTAACAAATACCGACTTATTGTAAAAATCAACTATCCATACAGTACAGTATATATTCGATTTGTAGGCACACATGCCGAGTATGACAAAATAAATGCAGAGGAGATCTGAAATGAATATTTTTCCTATCCGAACCGAATCCGATTACGATGCGGCATTAATTAGGATTGATGCCCTTATGAATGCCGAATTTGGAACTCAGGAGGGAGATACATTGGATATCTTAGTAACATTGGTCGAAGCATACGAAGCCAAACATTACCCAATGCCTCTATGTGACCCAATTGAAGCAATCAAATTTCGAATGGAGCAACTAGGGTTAGAGCCAAAAGATTTGACTCCAATTATCGGTTCACGATCTAAAGTGTCCGAAGTGCTTAATCGTAAACGCCAACTCTCCATTGCAATGATTCGAAATCTTCATGCACAGTTGCATGTACCTTATGAATCATTAATCGGAGCGTAATCAATCAAGATTCATTCAACCCGAATTATGCAGTAGATATTTCTAAAAATCGTTTATGCTTTTGCTTCGCTATGTTTGCAGTTATATAAGAATTTTACAAAATCGGGTGAGTTTTTTTTCATTTTTTTCATTTCATTGAAATACTCTTTTAAAGAGATTCCGAAAAGCCGTTTAAAATCATTGATAAAATGAGACTGGTCATAATACCCATTCTCTTGCGCGCTCAATGAATTGTATTTGTCATTACAAATCGCCTGAATCATCCTTTTTCGTCTGAGCGTTACCATATAGTTAGAGAGATTCAGTCCAATATATTTTTTAAAATAACGCAGTAAAGTACTCTCTGAAATACCGAATTTTCTGCTAATTACCTTGCTGACATTCGATGGAAGGTCGTTAAAATTGTCATCAATATAATGAATGATTTCACGCGTTATGTCGTATGCTTTATGATTTATCTCTCGCTTCATCATGGCTTCAATCCACTCAAGAGATTGGTTCGCTTCTACATCCTCAGACAAATCTATACTGATTTTAGATCCGGCAGTAATGCAATTGACCATCGATTCGATAGGAATATTTGTCAACTTAAACATACCATACGAATTGAGTCTGATAACCGTCAACTTTTTGCAGGAGTTTTTAAAAATAATATTTATTTTCGGAGGATGGGTAAATTTACCGCAAATAATATTGCTGCTGAATTCAAAAACCTGATTGTTCAAAACAAAAGTAATCAGAGCACAATCTTCATTTAATATGATGTGTTCATTCACTGAGGGCGTTCCCCTAAAATAAAGCTCTTGTTCTATCGTATACATGTTGAACGAAACATAATAAATAGAATCAATAAAAGGGCTTTCGTGCCAGATAATATTCATTTGAATCATTCCTTTAATCGACACGAATGATAAAATACATAAAAATAAATGTCTTGTAAAATTCCGTCAATTAAGAAAATATGAGAAGTTGTTATCAACCGTTACTCATGCGGAAAGTCATATTAAACATTTAATCGTACTCTATCAAAGAAACCATAACAGTCTCATTTGAGTCCAAATACATGACCATAATGAGACCTATTTAATGTTATTATTTTATATTAAATGGTAGAATTTTCTTGTGCTTACCTGTAATTGTACAATAGCTTAAAAGGTGGGGAAGAGAATGATTAACAATATGATGTTACTCAAAGAGAAAAGTGTTCTGTTTGCAGAGGATGATATGATTACCAGAGTTCAGATGACGGAAATTTTGGGGATACTTTTTGCCAAAGTTTATACTGCATGTGACGGAGAAGAAGCGTATAAAATATTTGAAGAAGAGTCACCGGACATTATCATCACCGACATAAAGATGCCAAAAAGAGATGGAATAAATCTTATCAAGCGGATACGCCAAAGTAACTATAAAATCCCCATTATTTTGATGACCAGTTTTGCCGAACAAAAGTTGTTGCTAGATGCTGCCAACCTCTCAATAGACGGCTATCTCGTAAAACCCGTAGAACTGGAGAAACTTACTTTTGCAGTATGCAAAGCAATTCAACGCACCAACAAAAAAGAGGGGTTGATTGCACTGGGAAGAAATCTGTTTTATAACTCTGCGACCAAAGAGCTTTATCAAAACGGTATTGTAGTAACACTAGGGGTAAAGGAACAGGAACTTTTGGTTTTGCTTCTACACAACCGAGACAGAACAATCACAAAAGAGGAGATTGGACGAAAACTATGGCCAATTGATCCGATTTGTGAATCGGCGATAAAAAATATCATATTAAGATTACGCAAAAAATTAGGGTTGGACATCATCATCTCCGTCCGAGGGATTGGGTACCGACTCGATACGCGTGATACTCCACCTGTTTTATAAATCTTCGCTCTGTTTTTACTGTGTTCCCCTCAGGGAGGCGGTTACTATTTTATCATACTTAAAGGAGATGTACCTTTGGAAATCCTCTTATTTGCTGCAATAATTATTTTATTTATCCTAGCCTACAAAATCAAATTACTAAAAGAGGAGCTTAAGAGCACACTCCATAAGAGTGAAGCTGATTCAAAAATTCTCTTTTTAAATTCCCGTTATGCTTCTATGGGCGAAACCGTCGGTAACATTGCCCACCAATGGAAACAGCCCTTAAATGCCATAGCTTCTATTCAAAACTCCATCAAAGCGGCACTTATTTTCCAAGGCGAAATTTCAAAAGAAAAACTTTTAAATTCGGTCGAAACAAGTTTTAAACTGATTCAACATTTAGCCGAAACAATCGACACCTTTTACAGTTTCCTGTCGCATGGAAACAATACAAAGATGAGCTTCTCAGTTGCCGATGAGATGAGTGCAATCCGAAAAATAACCGAATACTCGTTTGAAAACAGCAACATTACCCTCAACTGTATCCTCGATGCAAACCCAACCATACAGGGAAATGCTAACGAATTCACACATTCCATGCTCAATCTGATACTCAACGCTAAAGATGCGTTTGACAATGCAGATACTGAGGATGCATTTGCCATCACAGTCCATATAAGCGGTGGTGAAAAAATCTGCACAATAACCGTCTGTGACAATGCGGGAGGTATCCGTGTAGAACCGATAGAGATGATATTTGATTTACACCTCACTACAAAAGAGCATGGTTCGGGGCTTGGTCTTTTTATGACAAAAAATATCATTGAAAAGCGCTTTGGCGGAAACATTAGTGTAAAAAACAACTATGACGGAGCTTGTTTTACCATCGAATTGCCCTATGCCCAATATGATGAAAATTTTGCCGATATAGTCACACCTGATGAAAGACTCTCCCTTGAGCGGATTAATCAGCTTACCCACAAAATTATCGAACTCGAAGAGGTAGGAAAAACACTCAGAAAATGGGCAGATATTTTTAAACATGCCCATTGGGGGATTGCGATACATGTCGGAACAAGCAATAATTTTGAGTTGACGAATGCCGCATTCCACACTTTGTACGGTTATACGACACAAGAACTCAGAAGCATCAGCGTACCCGATTTATTCACGACTGAGTCCCTGCCGATGCTCTCAAAAATACAAAATGAGGCATTTGAAAAAGGATTTGTCGCTTTTGAATCGACACATAAACGCAAAGACGGCTCAATATTTCCCGTATCAGTCGAGCTGATTGTTATAAAAGACGATGAGGGAGAAATACTTTACCATATCGCTAATATTTGGGATTTGACCGAAAAGAAAGCAGCAGAAGAGCGCCTCTTGCTTAAAAAATTTGCTCTTGATCATATCAAAGATTCTGTATTTATGATCGATGAAAATGCAAATTTTCATTATGTCAACGAAGGAGCATGTTTGGCTCTTGGATACAGTCGCGAAGAGTTTGAGAGTATGACTGTAGGCGACATAGATCCGGATTGGCCGCGTGAGCGATGGCCGGAACACTGGAATGCCCTTAAAAAAGTAGGCTCTATGACGATAGAACTACGACACAGACGCAAAGATGGAACTATCTTTCCGGTAGAGGTCAGTGCCAACTATATTCAATTTGGTGACAAGCATTACAATATGGCGATTGCACGGGACATCACAGAGCGCCAACTCCTCGAACAGCAAAAAGACAACGAACGCATGCGACTCTTTTTTGAACGCCAGCTTGTCGGGATGGCTATCACCTCCCCTGAAAAAGGGTGGATTCATACCAACGAAAAACTCCAACAGATGCTAGGTTATACCGATGAGGAGCTGATGCAGCTTACATGGACAGAGATGACCTACCCTGAGGATTTGGCTCCAGATGTCGAGCAGTTTACAAAACTTCTGAACGATGAAATTCAAGATTATATGCTAGAAAAACGATTCATCCGCAAAGACGGAACTATCGTCTATACGAACCTTGCGGTGAGCTGCGTACGCAATGACGACCGAAGTATCAACTATGTTCTTGCCCTTCTTGAAGACATTACGGAACAAAAACGAATATACGAAGCTTTAGCTCTCAAAGAGTGGGAATTCCGCTCTTTGGCGGAAAATACACCTGAGAATATCGCCCGCTGGGACAGCGAAGGAAGGTATCTCTATATCAACCCCGTACAAGAGGATACATTAGGTATTTCTGCTGCGGGAGTAGTCGGCAAACGCCCAAGTGAAGCTTTCCCTGACAGCCGCTTTTCAGAAAGCGAGAAGTCTATAGTTCAAGTGGCTACAACCGGAGAGCCGATATTGTTTACACGACTATCTGTCCCAAAAAAAGATGGAAGAGTAGAGCTGCATGACGTCAATCTCGTTCCCGAAAGAGATGCGTCTGGAAAAATAGTAAGTGTATTAGGTATAGGTCGAAATATGACCTACATCTATCGCCTGCAAGACGAAATTGCTGCCAAAGAACAAGAACTTCGCTCTTTGGCAGACTCTTCTCCGGGAATGATGGGAGCTTTTTATTCGCGACCGGATGGTTCCATCTGTATGCCTTATGCTTCCCCGAATATTTCGGAAATTTTCGGATTAGAGCCGCAAGATGTGAGAGACGATGCGACACCTCTCCTGGCGCTGAATCATCCCGACGACGCTGCGCGAGTGGGTGAATCCATCGCCGAATCGGCACGCACTATGAATATATGGCATGAAGAGTTTCGGATTATCCATCCTCTTAAAGGTGAGCGTTGGATGGAGAGCAATACGAAGCCGGAGCTTCATCCTGAGGGCGGTATCGTCTGGTATGGATATGTTCATGATATTACTAAACGAAAAGAGCTAGAAACCCTTTTAGAAAAAGAGCGTAAATTCCTCATGGATGCACAACGCGTCGCACACACAGGTAGCTGGCATCTGGATATACAACATGGTGTTCTTTCATGGTCTGATGAGACCTACAGAATATTTGAGCTTGAGAAAGAGCATGTAGATGATCTTCATAAAACATTCTACGCATGTGTCCATCCCGACGACAGAGAGATGGTCAATGCACCTTATTTAGAATCCCTAAAGACAAAGCTTCCCTATAAAATAGAGCACAGAATTATCATGGCGGACGGTAGAATCAAGTATGTCGTCGAAAGATGTGAGCATATTTACGATAATGACAATAACCCTATATTTTCCATAGGTACGGTACAAGATGTCACAGAGCGAAAAAAGATAGAAAGTAAATTGGAAGAGTCACATAGTTTCCTCAACCGGCTCATCGACTCAATTTCTGATCCAATCTTCGTCAAAGACAAAAAACATATCTGGGTATTACTAAACAAAGCCTTCTGTGACCTCATAGGGCAACCACGAGAACAACTCCTAGGCAAATCCGATTACGATATTTTTCCAAAAGAACAAGCCGATATTTTTTGGGACAAAGACGAAGAAGTTTTCAAATCTAAAAAAGTCAATATTAACGAGGAGTATTTTACCTCTGTAGATGGGGTTACACACTGTATTGAGACAATCAAATCTATGTTTGTAGGTTCGTATGGCAAAGAGTATCTAGTAGGGACAATTCGTGATATCACTGAGCGAAAAGAGATGGAAGAAGCTCTTCGAGAGCTCAATGAAAGACTAGAACAAAAGGTTAAAGAGCGAACAGTTCAACTGCAAGAAGCCATCATAACTCTGTATAAGGAGATTGATGAGCGTAAGCAAACAGAAAAAACCTTGGCCGAAAGCGAACAACGCTACAAAGAGATATTCGAAAATACCTCCGACAGTATCTATCTGATGGAAGTAACCCAGGACGGAAGATTTAAAAATATTACTGCAAATCCGGCTTTTATTAGTTCTATCGGGATACCGCTAGAAGCTCTAGTGGGATCCTATGTAGGAGATTTGACCGATGAAGAGACGACGGCAACCGTCATCGCAAAATATCGCCGCTGCATTGAAGCAGGTGTCCCTACGGAGGAGATTGCAGAGCTGGATTTACCCGTAGGGCGAAAAACATTTTGTTCGACGCTGATACCGATCAAAGATGAAAGTGGAAGAGTATGCCGCATCATCGGTTTGGCAAAAGACATTACCGGAGCAAGAAAATAAATTTAGAAGTTTTAGACTTTTAGTCATAAAGAAGTAGCCCGGACAGCTATAGCGTATGACCTTTGTATGACCATAATATTGATACTATTAATCACTGAATTTTAGTGTGAGGAGTGGTTTATATGGTCTGGAATTTGTTACTTTATTCGAAAAGAATTTCATTATGTCGGTAATGGAATCGTATGCAGAGAAATTAAAATATATCTTTGACAATGCTAAAGTCGGGATCGCAATCTGTAATGCAGAGGACAACCGTCTCGAAATAGTCAACCCCGCTTTCGCCGCCATCCATGGGTATGAGCCACATGAGCTCATCGGTATGTCACCGGGGGAAGTTTTTGCCCCCGAGTGCATGCTACGACTCTCCGAACACGAAAGCGCCCCCTCATGTGCCATCAACGATGTCGCGTTTGAAACAACCCATACACGCAAAGACGGCTCTCCTGTACATGTCTCCGTCCATATCACAGTCATCAAAGATGAAAATGGAATCGTTAAACAGCGCATTGCCAACATCCAAGACATCACCGAAAAAATAAAAGAAGAAGCCCAACTTCGCATAAGCCAAGAGCAATTGAGCGAAACTCAAATCCGACTATCTGCCCTAATTTCCACGATTCCAGACCTAATCTGGATGAAAGACGAAGAAGGAGTTTATCTCTCATGCAATATAGCCTATCAGGAGTTTATCGGTCTAAAAGAATCTGAACTCATCGGTAAAACTGACTATGATTTTTACAACCGTGAATCTGCAGATGTTTGCAGACAGAGTGATATTGAGGCAATCAACGCAGGGGGAATCAGTATTAGCGAAGAGGCAGTCACCTATCAAAAAAATAATTCTATCGGAGTTATGGAAATTCGTAAAGCCCCTATTTTCAATCCGGACGGAAAACTGATGGGGGTTTTGGGGATAGCCCGTGACATTACCGAACGCAAACTGGTAGAACAACAGATAGAATTTATGGCGCACCATGATGCCCTCACGGAGCTGCCGAACCGTATCTTGGCAAAAGATCGGATGAAGCAGTCTATCGCATACGCAAAACGCCATAAGACAAAAGCTGCCCTTATATTTATCGATTTGGACGGATTTAAAACAATCAACGATTCGTTAGGGCACTCCGTTGGGGATGTCATGTTAAAAGGGGTCACTTCACGACTCAAAGAGTGTCTCAGAGAAAGCGATACCCTCAGCCGACAAGGGGGAGATGAATTTCTCATTATATTGCAAGACATCAATGATTTGGCGGATGTCGCCGCTCTCGCAGATAAACTCATTCAAGCGTTTGAACAACCCTTCTCTATTAACAACCAACACCTTTGCGCATCGGCATCTATAGGGATAGCCCTTTATCCTGGACACGGAGATAGCTTTGAATCACTTTTACAAAATGCCGATGCTGCCATGTATAAAGCCAAAGAGTCCGGCAAAAACACCTATCGCTTCTTTACCGCTCAGATGAACCATAATATTCTAGGGCAATTCCAAATTCAAAGCGACCTCAGACATGGCATTAAAAACAGCGAATTTATCCTCCATTATCAACCGCAAATTGATTTGGCGAATAATGCAATTATAGGAGTCGAAGCGCTGATACGGTGGAAGCATCCGTATATGGGGATGATTCCGCCGATGAATTTTATCCACATTGCCGAGGAGAGCGGACTTATCGTTCCGATTGGTCAGTGGGTTATCGAAGAGGCATGCAGACAAGCCGCAGCATGGCACGGCCAAGGGATACAAATCAGCGTTGCCGTCAATATTTCTGCCGTGCAGTTCAAACGAGGGAACCTCGAAGCAGTCGTAAAAAATGCACTGGAACACTCCGGCTTAAATCCGAAATATTTAGAGCTTGAACTGACGGAGTCTATCATGATGTACAATGTAGAGAGTACCCTTCAAACAGTCCAAGCGCTCAAGGCATTAGGCGTTGGGCTCTCAATTGATGACTTTGGGACAGGGTATTCTAGTCTTGCGTATCTCAAGCGGTTCGCGGTCGATAAAGTCAAAATAGATCAATCGTTTATCCGTGATATTTTAACGGATAAAGAGGATGCCGTTATCGTCCAAACGATTATCCAGATGGCAAAGAATCTCAATCTAAAAAGCATTGCCGAAGGGGTTGAAAACGAATCGGTTTTATCAATCATAAACGGTTACGGATGCGACGAGGTGCAGGGGTACCATTTTGCAAAACCGATGGAAGCACTCGATTTTGAGCAATACTATGAAGATTTTAACCGCAAACTGATTGGTCATAAATAGATACAAAACTATCCAATCTATGTGACTTGAATGTGACCGACATCTTGCTAGAATTTAGCATCAAGTTTCCACTTTAAGGGATTATTTCTATGATCAAAAATTTTTTACTTTATTTAAATAGAGTGTCGTTATGTCAGTAATAGAGCCTCAAATGCAAGAATCGATAAACCTGCTCTATTACAATGAAATTCTAGAAAATAGTACGGATATCATTTATATCATAGAAGTTCGCGAAGATGGGCGTTTTATTCACTTGGACATCAATAATGCCTTCGCTGAAGCTGTCAATCTTCCAAAAGAGTCCATCATCGGACGCTATGTCGATGAACTTGAAGATAAGGAGTTCAGAGAGACTCTTACTAAAAAATACTCCTCTTGTGTAACGGCAGGAACTAAAACAGACTTTGTCTCCCAATATAATCTACCTATCGGACAAAAGATTTATCATTCTACCCTCTCTCCTATTCGCAACGAAGAGGGACGCATCCATAGGATAGTCGGCATTGCTAGAGATATTACAGAACAAAAACACCAAGAAAATCTTTTAATTGAGAGTCAAACGCGTCTGCAGACCATCATTGAGAATGAACCGGAGTGTATTAAAATCATAGATGCCGCCGGACACTTAGTTTATATGAATCCGGCGGGACTCGATATGATTGAAGCCACGCTAGAACAAGTGGAAGGAAAAGAGGTTCTCGGCATTATCGTTGAAGAATACAGAGATGCTTTTATTCAGATGCACCAACGAGTCATTGCCGGCGAAAAAGTTCATTTGATATTTGAAACCATCGGATTCAAGGGCAAACGCTGCTGGCTGGAAACGACTTCGGTACCGATGCAAAAGGACGGAGAGACGGTTTTATTGGGTGTTACGAGAGATATTACCGAGCGCAAAACGCAAGAAGCACACTTGCAAAAGACCAAAGTAAAGCTAGCTTCAGTCATCTCTACAATCCCGGATTTGGTATGGGTAAAAGACGAAAACGGGGTTTATTTGTTGTGCAATCCGGCATTCGAGCGCTTTTTCGGTGCATCATGCGATGAAATCATCGGCAAAACAGATTATGACTTTCTCGCTAAAGAACAAGCCGATTTTTTCCGTCAAAAAGACAAAGAGGCGATGGCTGCAGGGGTCATGTGCATGAATGAAGAGGAGATTATTTTTGCGAAGAGCGGAGAACGCGCTCTTTTGGAAACCAGAAAAATTCCCGTTTACAACAATCAAGAGTTTATGGGTGTACTGGGAATAGGACGCGATATTACCAAAATGCGTGAAGCCGAAAAAATGCTTTACATGCTCACACATGCTATAAACTTATCCTCTGAATCTCTCTTTATAATGGATATTGACACGGCACAGTTTTTATATGTAAACGACACTGCGGCAAAAATTCTGGAGTACTCCAAAGAGGAGCTGACGGGCGGTATGAGCGTTATTGATATTGATTGGAGTATTACATCTCAATTTTGGAAGCAACATATAGAAGAGATCAAAGTAATGGGATCTGTCAACATTGAATCCACTCATAGGTCAAAAAGCGGACGCGTTTATCCGATAGATGTCATCGCTCACTATTTCGAATATGATGGCAAAGGATATAATTTAGCCGTAACAAGAGATATTACTGAACGAAAAAAAATAGAAGAGACACTTAAACTCAATGAAAAGCGTCTTAAAGAGGCACAAAAGATAGCAAAAATTGGAAGTTGGGAATTGGAATTCCCGGGGTTGATGCTCTATTGGTCTGATGAAATCTACCGTATCTTTGAAATCGACCCGGAGACTTTTCAACCATCGTATGATAATTTTTTAAATGCTATCCACCCGGAAGATCGCATAAAAATTGATAGAGTATTTCATGACTCTATACAAAACAAAATCCCTTATGATATAACGCATCGCCTTTTAATGGCGGATGGAAGAATCAAATATGTTCAAGAGATAGGAGAAACATCCTTTGATGAATTGGGCAATCCCATCCGATCCTTCGGCACGGTTCAAGATATTTCAGAGCGTGTAGCCATCGAGAAAAAAGTAGAATTTTTGGCACATCATGATGCTCTGACAGGACTGCCTAATCGTCTCCTTGTCAAAGAGAGAGCCGAGCAGATTATGGCTAGTGCAAAACGGGCAGGAACAAAAGCAGCTTTTATATTTATCGACTTAGACGGGTTCAAAGCGATAAACGACACTTTAGGGCATGCCGCGGGTGACATGATGCTCAAGACCATCGCATCACGCCTCAGAGAGTGCGTCAGAGAGAGCGATACAATCAGCCGACAAGGCGGCGATGAGTTTTTATTAATCCTCTCCAATGTCAAAGACCTGCAAAGTGTCACTTTTAAAGCAGAAAAAATTTTAAAAGAGTTGGAAAAATCATTTGAAGTAGCAACACATACAATCTCCGTATCAGGTTCAATCGGTATAGCACTCTATCCGGATCACGGTGATACATACGAAACACTCCTCCAATGTGCCGATACTGCCATGTACAAAGCAAAAGAGAGCGGGAAAAACGACTATTGCTTCTATACGGAACAAATGAAACATAATCTCATAGGAGAGTTTAAACTCCAAAATGATCTCAAAAAAGCCTTACAAAATGAAGAATTCGTTCTGTTTTACCAGCCTCAAATAGACTTATTAAGAAACTGTATTACCGGAGCCGAAGCACTCATTCGATGGCGTCATCCACAACTGGGAATGATACCGCCGATGAGTTTTATCTCTATTGCCGAAAGCAGCGGGTTAATCGTTTCCATTGGTCAATGGGTCATCGAAGAGGCATGCAGACAAGCCTCTATTTGGCATAAAACGGGAATAGAAGTTACTATTGCCGTTAATATATCTGCGATGCAGTTTAAGCGTGGAAATTTAGAAGAGATTGTTCAAAATGCTCTTAGTGCATCCAAAATCAATCCGAACTTACTCGAATTAGAACTTACGGAATCGATTATGATGAACGATGTAGAGAATACTCTTCAATGTGTACGCAATCTGAAAACTCTTGGGGTTCAGCTCTCTATAGATGACTTTGGAACAGGATATTCTAGTCTGGCGTACCTCAAACGCTTCGCCGTTGATAAACTCAAAATCGACCAATCGTTTGTGAGAGATATACTGCTTGATCAAGAAGATGCGGTTATTGTTCAGACGATTATTCAAATGGCAAAAAATCTCAATCTTAAAACGATTGCCGAAGGGGTTGAAAATAGCGATGTATTAACGGTTATTGAAAGCTTCGGATGCGACGAAGTACAAGGATACCATTTTGCAAAACCTATGGAGGCTATGGATTTTGAGACATATTATAATACTTTTGATGCATTCAATTGCTAATTCTAAAAGTAGAGTTTAATCGATATATTTCATAATATGGACAACTTATACAAAAAACCTCGTTCTTTAAAAGGTGGAATATTAAGCTCTTGTCTATATTTTGCAATGGAGCGGCGAACCATTCTGACTCCAAATCTCTCCTCGATTTTTTCATGCAGATATTTATCGCTAAAGGGCTTGTTTTTATCTTCGCTTTGAACCAATCTCTCTATAAAATGTTTGATCTCAGAGGTTGCAATGTCGCCGATAGAGTTTGAAAAGAAGTCTTTAAATGCAAATATGCCATGCTCACACTCTAGGTATTTATCGCTGATTGCTCTTGAAATAGTCGATTCATTAAACCCTAGCTCATCTGCTACATCTTGAAGTCTCAGCGGTTTTAGCTCTCCTCCCATAAAAAATGTGTACTGTTTTTCAATGAGAACTATCCCGATGTTGTAGAGTGTCGCTTTTCGCAAATCTAGGAGTTTAACAAGTTCCCTCGCCTCTTTAAACTTCTGTTTTGCGAAGTTGTCGTATTTATCAATCTGATGCACCATCAAGTCTGGATAAAAATCGTGATTTATTTTTATAGTAAAATCACCCTTTTTAAACTCTATAAACATGTCGGGCAGAATCTGTCTTTCCTCTTCCATATAGGCTACTGCAGGCGGATTTCTAAGATGTTTGAGCACCTCTTTTGCATCATGAATTCTAGGATGACTCATAAATTTTTCAATTTTTTCAAACTGTATAATCAATGCACTCATCAAGATGCTCAACTCATCATCCAGAGTGTAATCATTCAACTGAAACAAAAAGGACTCTTTGTAATCTACCGCTCCCACACCGGAAGGTTCTAAGTATGCAAATCGTTGGCGAATCTGTTCTACTTTGTGCGCGTCTGTACCGGTCTGCTTTGCAATCTCATTAATATCACCATCAAAATAACCCTCTTCATTGATGTACATAATAATTTGTCGTGCAACTTTTTGTGAAATAGGCGTCGGAAAAAGGGGTGCAGAGATTTGAAAATCAAGCTTTTCATAGAGCGACTCTTTAGATACGCTCATCCACTCAATCTCATCACTTGAAGAGTTTGAAACTTGATTTTGTGATTCTAAATAGGCAAAATGTGATTTCTCAGACGAACCCTCTGAAATTTCAAAACCGGATTTTACCTCTAAACATGGGTTCTCATTTGTAATGACTTGTATATGTTTTTCGAGGTCACTCAGTGAACACTGCAAAAGCGGCAACCAAGTTTGCATAGAGAGTCTTGGGAGTTGTTTTTGTTTGAAGTTAAAATTTTGTTTCATCGTTTTCTTCTTCAGATAGGTTAATGTTTACAAAAATTATACTTTTAAAATGACATTAAATATACAAAATAGTGCTTTATTTTTATACAATTATACTATATGAATGATATTGGTATGTGACAGCAAGATTGCACAATTGTAACAAATGCTGTTTCCACATGCCGTGAGATTTTCTTTTTTATGTAGCTACAAAAGCGTTAAAATTCAAAATTATTTTAATGTTAGAGATTCATCCACAATGCTGTAATTTGTAAACTTGGTATTCGATTTACAAACGAGATAATTTTGCAATTCTTTTGATACAATACATCATAAATGTTATCAGGGTTATTTATGAACTACAATTTTGAATGGGATGCAAACAAAGCCAAGAGTAACATTGCTAAACATAATGTAAGCTTTGAAGATTCCGCATCGGTATTTAGAGATAAAAATATGATTTCTATCTTTGATGACGAACATAGCGAGAGTGAAGATAGATGGGTAACCATTGGAATGGACTTGCACACAGAAACGCTGGTTGTGGTGCATACATACATCTCAATCGACAACGATAACTGCAATATAAGAATTATAAGTGCGAGAAAAGCGAGTAAAAAAGAGCAACAAATCTATTTGGAGGAATTACAATGAAAGAAGAATATGATTTTTCAAAGGGTGTGAGAGGTAAATTTTACAAAGAAGATGCAGCGTTTAATTTACCTATATATCTTGAGCCGGAGATTGAAAGTTTTTTTTCTACTTTAGCAAAAAAACAAAATACCAATTTAACACAAATTATAAACAAATTCCTGAGTAAAGACAAAGAGCTTATTGAAATTGCTAATGTGTAATTGAACTTCCTAAAGAAGTATCACGCGTACTTTTATGCGATAGTATAAATCGACCTAATTTAGATGTATGTTGACATGTGAAAATTTATAGTTCTTTTCAAACTTGATTGTGAGTTAATATGTTTATAGCACAATGATAAAAACTAAAAGAGATGGTGAGATTAGAAGTGGTATGTGAAAGTATTGGCATGCGAAAGTTCCGCATGCCATGATTTTTTTAGTATTTAAGACGGATTACACCGTTTGGTTTTACAATTTTCATTTGGCATGAAAGACGCGCTTTCGGGCTTGTTTCATTTAACATTTTCATAACCTTTACTTCTTTGTCAGTCACATCGCTTAAAAACTCCATTCCCGATTCGATACTTACTATACAAGTAC
>JBAZTK010000011.1:0-27185 GCA_041661985.1 Sulfuricurvum sp.
CATGCACCATCTATGCCAAGCACAGATCAAAGCAGTAGAAGAGGGTGATAACGATTCGGTTGCAGAACTTATAGCCGTTCAACACCGTTTTTTAAATACCCATCTGCTTCAATGGGCACCGATGTATCTGATCAATATGAAATATGAATCACGTACCCCTTTGTATTACGATGCAGCAGAGATGGCATTGGAATTTATCCTCTCGGATAATGAAATGTTAAGTGCGGTCGTTTCTAAAGCTTCATGAGCCTATTAGTCCTCTCTCCCAGTGCATGCGTTAGAGCGCTGAGTGTCAATTCGCTTTGTACTCATTGTTCTGATATCTGTCCTGTGAGCGCTATCAGTATCACAGGGCGATTGCCGTCCATCAATCAAGCACATTGTGTTGGATGTGCGGGTTGTACTGCCGTATGCCCTACGGAAGCATTGAATCTTGACGATTTCAGCCCCACTGATTTTTTCTTTTCCTTTGCATCGGATGATGAGAACATAATTTCATGCCAAAAGAATGTCCCGTGTATTGCTGCTTTGAGCAGTGAGCAGTTAATCTCCTTTGCTCAAATGAAGCGAGGTATTATCCTGGATACCGGACATTGCGCTGGGTGTGATATCGGGGAAAGTATTTTGGCATCAATGGCCAATACTATTGATAATTCTAATTATTTGCTAGAAGCGATAGAGTCGCCGTTTAGAGTCGAATGCGAAGAACTTGCGTACACTGATACGACTGTACCTGAAGAGAAGCCTGATCGACGAGATTTTTTCAAGAATTTTCATTTACGCAGTATCGGAAAAGTGCGCAATGATTTTGAAAAAGAGATCCAGCGTACGACGGATGAGTTTGTGCAGTATTCGACAGACAGTTCCCATACAAAAGCGTTACGGACTAAAAAGATTACGGATCGTAGAAAACTTTTTTTTACAGCATTGAAGCGTTTTGATGTTCCGTCTGAATTTCATGTAGTGCAAAGTGATAAAATAGTCTTTACTTCTCAAAAACTATTGGATGAGGAGCTTTGTACGGCTTGTGAAATGTGTCATCGTATCTGTCCAACGGGTGCTTTAACCTCAGATATGCGCAATTCGAAAATAGATTTTGATCCTTTTTTATGTGTAAAATGCCATTTGTGTCATGATGTATGTGAGCCTAATGCTATTACCCTCTCTACGTCGTATAATCTGAAAGAGTGGTATGTTCCAAATGTTCAAAATTTGGTCACATTTTTGGTACGCCGTTGTGATGAGTGTGATGGATTATTCAGCTCTGTCGCAGGAGAAAAGATTTGCCGCCGCTGCCGCCTCGAAGAGGAAGAAGCGCGTGAACTATGGGGGTTATAAATGATGAACAATGACAATTCCATCACCGTGGATACAGCGTTGTATGGATACATTGCACAAGAGGCACACAGCAGTCGATTTTCTGCAATCGTTAATAAAATGTTTAAGGGAAACAGCGTAAATGCGATGATAATTCCGATGAATATACGTCCCGATGATGTTACCTTTACCATCTCGCAAATGCGTAGTTCAAAGCTGCACGGTGCGGTGATTTCGATGGAGTATCAAGAAGAGGCATTTGAATTACTTGATGATGCCTCAGTGTCGGCAAAAGAAGCAGGGTATTGTGATTTTATTCGTATTGTGGATGCTAAACTTATAGGTGAGCTCATTATGCCGACTGCTTTGGAAAAATTTGCTCAAAGTGATGATTTTCAAGACGATATCGCACTTAATTCTATGACACGCTATTTTTACGAATTAACTACAGGAGAATATGATGAATAAAAGTGATTTGAGTGATTTGAAAGCGGAATTTGATCAATTTGTACGGGATAAATGCGATACGGCAGATTGCGATACAAGTGGTGACGGTAATCCTGATAATGAACCAGTACCGGGTTTTGTTGATGAGTTAACAGATAAACTGCTTTCTCCATATCATAGCGGTGTCTATTTATCACGTTTGGACATTAAACGAGTTGCTGAAGCGATTGATGAATCAATCCCAATCAAAGAGCGTAAAAGAATGCTGCAAGCTTTGTTTAGACATACAACACGTAAAGAATACTTGCGTAGTGCCTTTGATGAGTTTAATCGTCACTTCGGCGGGCGTATTTTAATCTATACGGAACTTAGCGAGGCATTTCCCGCATCAAAAGCCATTTTTGATGAAAATATCGCTAAGATAAAAAAGACACAAAAAATTTTAGATCAGATTGTGCAAGATTATGAAGAGATTGAACCGACAGACGAACCGATGATGGTTTAATCTTCCTGTAAAACAAAGGGTGAAAATGAATTTAAAGCGGCGTGTACAATTATTTATTACGTTGCTTTTGATTCTTACCTCGGTTGTTTTTACCTCCTATTATATTCATCATGAAAATGAACGCAATCTTGAACATGTACAAAAATCGTCTCAAAATATCAAAAACACATTGAATGTGATACTTGAGGATATAAATCATTTTTACACGTACCGTGCTTACGCTAACCTTCGATCTCAGGGGGTTATTGAGGCTATGCGTACTCGTGACACTCATAAACTTTATGACCTCACACTGCCTCGTTACAAAACGCTTCGTGAAGAAAATTCGAATCTTATGATTATGCAGTTTCATGCTCCTGATGGAAAGTCTATTCTGCGTATGCATCGACCTGAAGTTTTTGGGGATGATATCGCCAAGAGACGCCCTATGATAAAGAAGACCCATGAGACAGGAATGATTCACACTGGATTTGAAGGGGGGATTGAAGGGATTGCATATCGTATCGTTGTCCCCCTGATGGAAAAAAATGAGTATATTGGTGCCTTAGAGTTTGGAATCGATACCGATTTTATTGTCGGTAAACTAATGCACTCAAGTAAAATGGACACGCTCTTTATGCTTCATGAGACTCGAATGGCTGCTGCCGATATCCAAAAATATCCTATTGTGTATAACGGATACCATTTTTCCCATATAAGTCCCTATCAACAGCCGTTAATCGATGAATTTATTAAAAATAATCATGAGCTGAATGAGCGTATTATTCAGTGCAAAGGGAAACAATTCGACGTTATACATGTCCATTTATCAAGCAGTGAAGGAAAACCCATTGGAATGTTATTATGTTTTAATGATGTGACAACGGGCTATGATGAATTTGTACAGGTCATTTTAGAGAGTACCCTGATTACCTTGTTAATGATCATCATACTGTTAGTGGTCATTGAATATATCTTTTCACGAATGACGAAAAAAATCATGTATCAAGAAAAATATATTAGTACTATTCTAAATTCCCAAAAAAATATTATTATTGTCACCGATGGAAAAGAGATTATTTATGTCAATAATGCATTTTTTGATTACCTTCATTATCACAGTCTAAAAGCTTTCAAAAAAGATTATTCTTGTATTTGTTATATGTTTGAGACAGGTGAGGGTGATAATTATCTACAGCCTGAGATGGATGGTCTACGATGGACTGATTATATTTTAGCCCACAAAGATCGCGAGCATAAGGCTAAGATTACCGTCGATGGAAAATCATTTATCTTTTCCGTGAATGCGCAGATGATGGAGTATGATAATGAACTTCGTTATGTTGTTGCGTTTAATGATATTACAGATCTTAATAAGTTGGCAACTCTTGACAGGCTTACGAAAATAGCCAACCGTTTTGAATTTGATAAGATGCTAGGACACTCTATATCACTTTCAAGACGGTATCAAAGATCCTTATCTATTCTTTTGTTGGATATTGACCATTTTAAGCTCATAAATGACCGGTTCGGCCATTTGATAGGGGATGAAGTACTCAAAGCATTCAGCACACTCTTGAGCAAACAGATACGTGACAGTGATGTTGTCGCACGATGGGGAGGTGAGGAATTTGTAATTCTTTTACCTGATACATCATTGGCTTCAGCAATCAAGATGGCAGAAGCATTGCGTCAGAGAATTGAGGTGCATTCGTTTGAGACAGTGAAAAACTTAACGTGCTCGATCGGTGTGGCTGAATTCAATCCGGTAGAAGAAGCGGATGATTTATTACACCGAGCAGATGAGAAACTTTATGTTGCTAAAAACGGAGGGCGAAATCGAATTATGGCTTAAAAAGCTGACACTTTAAGAATCAACTGCCATACAAGGGCAGCGCTGATACCCGCTGCAAAACCAGCCACAATATCGTCACCCATAACTCCCCATCCTCCTTTGGTATCACGATCAATACGTCCTATAATAGAAGGTTTTTTGATGTCATAAATGCGGAAGAAGATAAAGCTAAGTACAATTTGTACAGCAATACCATTTCCCCAGACTGTAAAATCACTTACAGCGAACATAACACCAGGTGCGATAGAAAGAGCGAACCACATTCCCACCAATTCATCAATAACAATTTTTTGATTATCATGTATTCCACTTTGCAGTTCATAGCGATCAATACTTTTGATGGCAAAGAGGGTGATAAGCAAGGTGAGTAAAAAAAGGGTTTGAGGCCCTAAAAAGATCAAAACAGCTATTCCGATAGGAAGTGAAACGAGTGTTCCTACAGTTCCGGGAGCTTTTGGTGAGTGTCCGCTGTAAAAGAGAGTGAGAAAAAACCAATCGAGTTTCATATAATAGCCTTAGTTGAGGGAAGTGGTTTGATACAGATTCATGAGTTCCACATAAAAATCTTTTTCGCTGTGCTCTTCGAGCAATCCGTTGACGGGCATAATATCGTAATAGAGTTTGGCCAAATTTTTAAATCGATCCGGATACAAAGAGGAAACGATAAGAGATGATATCTCTTTTCGCACCAATACTGCAGGGGGGAGAAGCCCTTGTTTCATCAGTTCAAGAATCGATTCTGAGTGGTAGGAGATATGGTGATGATGTCCGTGAGGGCAGGTTTGAATACTGACAAGTGTTTTACACAGATTGCAGTAAACGTATTCGCTGGACATAGAGACTTCAATATTAATGCCTTTCATTCGATCAATTACCGACTTGTTGGCATTGCGATCATAATACATCCCGATACCGGCATGATTTTGGCCGATCATGAGACGGTCACAGCCATAATTTTTAGCTACTATGGCATCTAGAATGACTTCGTTACTGCCGGCAAAGATATAGCTGTTCTCAAGAGGTACTATGATAACTCGACTGTATGGGAGATAGTTTTTAACAAAGAATTCAAGAGTAGCATATCGAAGCTCGTAGCTAAGATCTGCACTGTTATAGGGTTTTAGCAGAAAAATAACAATCAAATCGGTACGTTCTAGGCTTTGGCGGATAAGACGCTCATGCGCACGGTGAAGTGGATTTGCCGCCATAAAAATAGCGGTTGTGTGCTTGGCTGCGATTTGGTCTTGAGCATCTTTGATTGTTTGGCGTATGAAAGTTATAGGGGCAACATCTATGGTGTAGTCACCGCAAATAGCATATTTTCCGAGTCGTTTATACGTGGAATTTACACCTGGATGGGATAAGTCTTCAGTTCCATATATTTGGCGCAGGCGTTGCGCGGGATCAATAGCGAATACTTCATCTACACAAATATTACCAACAACTTTTTTATCACATACCAAATCGAGAATTTCCTCTTTGTGAGTACTAATGAGAATTGTTTCATTGGTTTTACCGCTAGGGGAGAGAATAAGAGGAAAGGGAAATGTACTCCCCTCAACCATACCGCTTTGGAGCACTTGAGTGCATTGTTGTTCGTTCATGAGCTCATGTACGGGCGAAAGAATACCTGACTTGAGCAATGCGAGGGCGGAAAGGGCCTCCTGATCTATATGGAGGGCTCTATTTTTTCTTGACGATGCCATATTTTTTTCTTTTCTCCCACAAGCTTTTTCGTGAAATACCTAGTTTTTTTGAAAGTTCTGTATCCGGAAAACGGTTTTGAAAATTGAGCATAATGTACTTGACGTATTCTTCGATCGGCAAAATTTCACCTTGATCAAACAGATGATTGTCACTTTTGACTTCAATGACACGGAAAGGCACATGATCAATATAGTCTGTACTGGAAATAATACATTGGCGCTTTTCTAATAGTTCAAATAAAGCTTTATGATCACTTTTTTTGAAATTTTGAAAATCAGTCAAGTATAGGATATTATGCATAGGAATAGCGGCAATATCTTGTAATGCTTTATTTGATGTTAGAGAAATAAATTGCAGTGTTTGTTTTTTGTGTTGCGCATAACGAAATGCGAAAGCATCGGCATATTTTTGATATCCACTGCAAATCATTACGGGAAGTTCAATTTTATCAAAATCTTCATCTATTTTAATGCCGTTGAACATATGTGCCAAATAGCGCTCATGTGTTTGATTTTGGTGGCGGAGTCGTTCATGATTTTGATAATGTTGAATTTTACGGATAAGTTCTTCAATCATAAAGGGTTTGAGGATGTAGTCTTTTGCACCGGCAGCCAGAGGTTTGGAAACGGTATCATTGCTCACATACGAAACCATCAAGATAACGACGGAATCTTTATAAGCTTCTATGACCGGGTATATATCGTGCCCACTGATATTGGTAGATAGTAGTACCACATCATAAGGTACTCCTTTGAGGGCTTCTTTGGTTGAACTGCTAATATCACAGTTGTGACTTAAATCGCTGAGCTTGGAAGCAATGCTCTGTGCGAGATAAATCTCATTTTCAACAATTAATACATTCATCCGTTTATCCAATCAAAATAGTATAACGAAGCGGTAGCCATTACTCCCACCCCTTCTTTGCGTCCTATGAACCCTAGGTGTTCCGTTGTGGTCGCTTTAATATTTAACCGTGATGGGCTGAGATCCATCAATGGCGCCAGGGTTTTTCGCATCTGTTCTTTATAAGGATTGATTTTCGGTTCTTGTGCAATAATAGTAATGTCTGCATGGCCAATCACAAATCCAAAATGATGAATTTTTTCAACGCACTGCTTCAAAAGTTCTTTTGAATCGATATTTTTATAGGTTTTATCAGTATCAGGGAAAAGCATTCCAATATCACCCATACACGCAGCGCCCAAGAGAGCATCGATGAGGGCATGAATGGCAACATCGCCATCACTGTGCGCTTTGAATCCATAAGAGGATTCAATCTCAACGCCTCCCAATACCATTCGTTTTCCTTCTTCAAAAGAGTGGACATCAAATCCATTTCCGGTAAAACTCATGAGTGATGGGGCACCTAAACACTCAAGTGCTGCAAGATCATCAATTCGGGTGATTTTATCGGCACGAATGTCACCTTCTACATACTTACGTGTTCCTCCAAAGGCCACAATCGCACTGCTCTCATCGGTATAATCGCTTGGTGTATCAAGGGCTTGACGTAATATATCGGTACGGGAAAGTTGAGGTGTTTGAATCCGCTTGATAGACTCACGCGCAATAGTTTTATCTCCATATACAATAGTATCGTTAACGCCCAGTGTCGGTACGATACAATCGGCAGACTCTTTTGCGGCAATAAGTCGAGAGATTAGGTCCGGATCAATGCAAGCTCTGGCAATATCACTGACGAGTACGTGGGGCGTCTGTACATATGCAAGTGCATTGCGTAAAGAGTGTTGACGTGTCTCTCCACCGGCCACAATAGTTATGTCGCACATCTGCTGCATAAAGGGTTGCTCATCAGGATGGGCAACCACGATCACCTTGGCAAACGGGAACATCTTTGTGATACGATTGGTAACAAACAACCAGAGGGGATCGTGACCGATTCGAAGCCATTGCTTTTTGACAGGGACCTTGAAACGACTAGAATTACCCGCTGCGAGAAGAATAAGTGTCAAATCAGACAAAATATATCCTATTTTTTTACATACTGTTACCAAATTATACACTTGAAAAGCTTTTTTTTATCTTGTTTATGTTAAATTCTATAGATATTTGGAAGTATAAGAGAGATCTGTTTTCCTATAAAGTTCTTGAAATTTTTAATATACATTGAAACCGATAAGACCCTTTTAGGGGGTATTATTTATAAGTCCACTACAGCTTTATGCAAGACCAAGGAGAGAATATGAGAACCGCATGGGTCGCTAAACGACAAAATGACACTGTTCGTACTCAAATGTTTTATGCCAAGCAAGGCATTATTACCGAAGAGATGGAATACGTGGCAAAGATAGAAGATTTGGATGCAGAACTGATTCGCTCTGAGGTAGCGCGCGGTCGATTGATTATTCCGGCCAACGTGAACCACGCAAACCTTGAGCCGATGGCCATCGGAATTGCAGCCCGCTGTAAGATCAATGCCAATATCGGTTCATCGGCTATTGCGTCCGATGTACAAGGCGAGATTGAAAAAATTCAAGTTTCCCAACATTATAAAGCCGATACGGCAATGGATCTCTCAACGGGCGGAGATTTGGATGAGATACGCCGTGCCGTTATCGGGAACTCAAAAATTCCTATCGGTACCGTCCCCATTTATCAAATTTTGCACGATGTGAATAACAAAATCGAAGATATGAGTATCGAAAAAATGCTCGAAGTGTTAGAGCGTCAGGCACAGCAGGGGGTGAGTTATTTCACTATTCATGCTGGCTTTCTTCTCTCGACAATGCCAAAAGTGGCAAAACGTAAGATGGGTATCGTCAGTCGCGGCGGTTCACTCATGGCGGCATGGATGATGCATTACCATCGTGAAAATCCATTCTATACCGCATATGATGATATTTTGGAGATATGTGCACGCTACGACGTCTCTTTGTCCCTTGGTGATTCTCTTCGTCCTGGTTGTTTGGCGGATGCTTCGGATGACGCGCAGCTCAGTGAGCTCAAAGTTTTGGGTGAATTGACGCTACGTGCTTGGGAGAAAAATGTTCAAGTGATGATCGAGGGTCCAGGGCATGTTCCTCTCAATCAAATCGAACGTAACATGAAAATCCAGCGTGAATATTGCCATGAAGCACCGTTTTATATTTTAGGACCACTTGTAACGGATATCGCAGCAGGTTATGATCATATCAGTTCAGCAATCGGTGCGGCAGTCGGAGGATGGCATGGCGCGTCTATGCTGTGTTACGTCACGCCTAAAGAGCACTTAGGATTACCTAATGCTGAAGACGTTCGTGCAGGGATTATCGCCTATAAGATAGCGGCACACGCAGCAGACATTGCACGGGGTCGTAAGGGTGCACGTGATATCGACGATGAGATGAGTGATGCCCGTTATGCTTTTGACTGGAATAAGCAGTTTGAGCTGGCTCTCGATTCAGAGCGTGCCCGTGAATACCATGACGAAACATTGCCGCAGGATGTTTTCAAAGATGCGGAGTTTTGTTCCATGTGCGGACCAAAGTTTTGCAGTTACAAAATCACACAGCAGATTATGGATAACCCAGAATCAATGGCGTGGATTGCGGCTGAAGAGCAAAGCGCCGCTTTAGCACACTAATTAATATTTAAGGAAATAAGAATGACAGAAGAAATTGTAAAATCAGCATTGTCAAAAGTAACGTATCCTGGATTCACCAAAGATATCGTTGCCTTTGGATTTGTAAAAGAGATTAAGATTGAGGGTAAAAAGGTTAATGTAACGGTTGATATTACCTCTAGCGCGCCGGAAGTGGCTCATCAGATCACAACGGAAGCAACCGATGAGCTTAAGCTTGCAGGTGCATCCGATGTAGTGATTAATGTACAAGCACCTAAAATGCCAAGAGAGAGCTCTTCAAAGGGTAAAAATCTCGCACCGCAAGTGAAAAATTTTATCATGGTGAGCTCAGGGAAAGGGGGAGTTGGTAAATCGACAACCTCTGTAAACTTGGCAATAGCACTTGCGATGCAAGGGAAAAAAGTGGGTCTTTTGGATGCTGATATTTATGGACCGAATATCCCTCGTATGTTAGGTGTTGAGGGGATGAAGCCAGAAGTTGTTGGGAATAAAGTTCTTCCAATCAAGGCATACGGTGTCGAGATGATGTCGATGGGTTCACTGATGGAAGAGGGGCAATCTCTCATCTGGCGCGGTGCGATGATCATGAAAGCAATCGAGCAGTTCTTGCGCGATATTATGTGGTCTGATTTGGATTGCTTGGTTATCGACATGCCTCCGGGTACGGGTGATGCACAGTTGACATTGGCGCAAGGTGTTCCAGTAACTGTTGGTGTTACGGTAACAACACCACAAAAAGTAGCATTGGATGATTCACGCCGTAGTTTGGATATGTTCAAGAAGTTGCACATTCCAATCGCGGGTGTCGTTGAGAATATGAGTGGATTTATTGCTCCGGATACGGGTGTTGAATACGACATCTTCGGTAAAGGGACATCCGAAGCGATGGCAAAAGAGTTTGATACGACTATTTTGGCACAAATTCCAATTGAACCATCTATTCGTACAGGTGGGGATGAAGGCAAGCCAGTGACTTTCTGTGCTCCAACATCCGAGACAGCAAAACGTTACATGAAAGCGGCAGAAGATATCTGGGCCGAGATTGAAAAAATCAACGCAGAGGGTGGAGTTGACAATCAAGCGATTCAACCAAATACACCTCCAGGCGTGTCGGCATGTTCAACCGCGGCAGCTCCAAAGCCGGAAGTACCAGCTTCTAGCGGCGGCAGTTGTGGTACTGGATGCGGTTGTCACTAAGCTTTTACCCAAAATTTATTTTAAAACGTTTATAATCTATCCTTCTTAATGAAGGGTAATTATCTATGAAATTAAAAACTAAAATTTCTTTCCTCCTCTTTTCTTCCTTATTTATTTTATTTGCCGCAATTTTTTACAATAGCATTGTTGATTTACGAAATGCTTCGGCTAAAAGTGCCGAATCGCAAGCGCTTGCTACTGCAAAGGTGATTGAAGCAGGGCTTACCGCACACATGGTTTCTGGAACGATGGATCAGCGTGATACGTTTATGAATCAAGTCGCCTCTTTAGAAAATATGAAGCAGTTATGGCTGGTACGTTCTTCAAAAGTCTCACACCAATATGGCAAAGGTCCTTTCGTAGAAGATGCCCGTGATGGAATTGACAAATCCGTTTTAGAGAGTGGTGAAGCAGTTTTTGATAGTACTGGAGGAGTCTTTGAAGACGCAACCGTTCGGCTTTCTTTTCCGTATAAAGCGACGTCAAATACTAAGCTCGATTGCTTAAGCTGTCATGATGTCAAAGTAGGCGATACCCTGGGTGTCATTTCTATGGAGATGCAAACGAATGACTTGAAAGCATTAAGCTATCGTAATATTATCATCGGTGCTTTGCTGTTGATCATACTTTTTGCTGCGATGGTTTATTTTCTCCATAAAAAAATATTGATTTATTTCGATCGTTTTGATGCAATGGGGAAATGTGCGCGTACGGCACAGCGTGGTGACTTGAGTGCTCGTATTCCGGATGAGTTGAGCGAGGATCAAGATAGTAAGGCATTGAATGCATTGATTGAAAAATTTGAAACATCGTTAGTAACCATTCAAGACAATTTATCAGGAATTATTCGTATGCATACTGCGGATGATCCTCTTGAAGCTTTGGTTGATGGCAGTGGGCGTCTGAATGACATATCAGCTTTTACGCATGTACTTAACGGTGATGCGAATGCGAATGAAGCCTATGTACATATTGCGCATCATTTTTCGGAGAAATTTAAGATAGATGATATCAATTTGATTTCGTACAATCCACTGTCTCAAGAAACTCAAATAGTGTATGAAAAGAAAATGATTTTGTGCGACGCGCAAAGCGGTTGTCGCGCGGCACGAACAGGCGAAATCGTGGATTCCTCTAAGCCCGATGGGATCTGTCCTAAAATGATCACTCCGGATGAAAATTATGTATGTGTCCCTTATTCCGTAAACAAGACATCTACTTTTGTAATATCGATGGTAAGTGATAAAAAGAATGCGCTTAAGGGTGTTAGTGCCGGTACGCATATGGTGAATGAAACGCTTCATGCCATTAGAGGAGAAATTGCACATCATCAAATGAGTGAGGACATACAAAAATTACAGCGTATCGACCCTCTTAGCGGTCTGTATACTAAGAATTTTTTATTAGAACGTATGTTCATGATAGTTAAAGAATCTAAGCGTACGGCCATCCCTTATGGTGTAATGATCATGAATGTTGATGATTTTACTACGATTAATGATGTGTATGGGGAAAAAGTAGGCGATGAGACAATTCGTCTGATCGGACGAACACTTTTAGATTCACTGCGAGAAAGTGACGTTATTGTTCGTACCTCTGGCGATGAATTTGTGGTTTTGCTTTATGATTGTGATCCGCTGCATGTTAACAATGTCGGGGAAAAAATACGGGCGCTCTTTGCCAATAAAAAATTGAAGGCACATTCAAGCGGCTTTATTAAGACAATGCGCATTGGTACGGCTATATTCCCACAACAGCACAAGGACATTGCACAGTGTCTTGCATACGCACGTCTGGCTATGAATGAAGCGAAGCGTGAAGGTGGAAATCTAAGTGTTAAATTTCATACGCGATTGCTTGAATCAAATTAATAAAACTACGCTTAGGGGTTAACCCCTTTTTTAGTATACTGCTCTTACAGCACTATCTTCATAATGATACAAATACATATACACATGTTTTAGGTGAGAAGTAGCGGGGTATCAGGCTATGTATAATGTCTTCTTAGATTAGTAGTTTAGGGACGAATGGACAAAGACTATTAGAAGTCATTGCCACCGGTAAACAGTCTTGGTTCGAATTCTATGACACGATTGCGTCCTGTGTGTTTTGCTTCATAGAGCGCAAGATCAGCAAATTTGATGACTTTCCAGATTGAATCGGCATCACCAGGGAAATGGGCGATACCAATGCTGAGTGTTTTTACGACGGTATCGTTTCCGAATTGGTATTTTTTTTCGGCAAAAACAGTACGAATTTTTTCCCCAACCAAGAGAGCCCCTTCTGGGGTAGTGTTATGTAAAAGAACCAGAAACTCTTCTCCTCCATAGCGAATAGGAAGGTCCGCTTTACGAACGGAAGCTTGTAAAATTTCAGCAAGTGATTTAATCACAACATCGCCGGAGTCATGACCATAGGTGTCATTTACCATTTTAAAATAGTCAATATCAATCATCAGTATAGAGTAGCTGATATGTGAGCGCAGAGCCTGTTCAGCTGTTTTGTCAATAAACTCTTCTAAAAATCGACGATTGTAAAGGTGTGTTGCCCCATCGCGAAGAGACGAATCACGAAGTTTATCCATAAGTGTTCTGCTCTCAATAACAGCTTTTGCAGCTTCAAAATAGTTTTTGATACTCGAAAGAGTTGAATTGAGCAGTTCAATTGTTTTCGTGTCTTTAGCAGAATAAGAGAGGACGAGAGCAAGATCATCATTGATGTTAAAAGGTATACACGTGTACTCTTTGTCGTCAGAACAATTTTGGCATACGTTAGGGAAATCGGTTGAATAAATATCACTATTAGTGCGATAAGCACGGCACTCAGTCGCATCTTGATCGGCGATAGGCTGACAAAAACTTTTGTGATCAGTGATGTAGATGAGCTTACGTTCTTTGGTTTGCTTTTCTACTTCATACAATGCAAAATGGCTGAAATGAAACCTTTCTTTAAGTACGTAAATAAATCGGTCGTAAATAGCTTCTTTACTGCTGTCAAGCTCAATGGTCTTTTTGAATTTGTAGACATCAGATAGCTCTTTTATGATGGCCCCTGTTGAATTAAGAGGATCTAAGCAGGAAAGGTTGGAACGAGACATAAAGGTATTAAGGTCATTTTTGATCCCTCCAAAGGTCTCTTCCATTTTTTCAAAGAGGGTATTCATCTGCTCAGCTACTTCGCTTCCTGTATCTTTGAGTGTTGTCTTAAAGCGGTAAGAAAAATCTCCCGTACGTGCCCGTTTGATCCCTATTTGAAGATTTTCGAGTAAGCTCATGTGCGGTTTGAAGTAGTGATTGGTGACCCACAGTGCTATGATTAAAAAGAGGACATTGATACCAAAGATCTTGGCAATGGTCATAGCGCCTGTCTGACGAATATCATTTATATTGAATTCCATGCTGATGGCACCCAGCACATCCCCTTCTTTTGCATTATGACAGGTGAGGCAGTTTGGGCTTCCATATGCGGATGCAATATAAGGAATAGTGACACGTAAAACGGCATTTTGAGAATCTTCTTTTATTTGGTGGAGAATTATCCCTTCTTTGAGCACTTTTCTATCGATTTGATCTCTAGGATTCTCATTTTGCATCCCTTCGCCATGTTGAGCAATGACGTTATTGGATCTAACAATCCATAATGCTTGCACATCTTTGATATTGGCAATATTGGAAAGAAAAAATTGACGCTTGTCCATAATGCCATTAACCATGTGGGCCGTTAAACCATCTCGGACGATTTCAGCGGTCATTTTTGATTTTTCTACGGCATTGTTGTATCCGTACTCGCGAAAGTTAAGGGCAACATTGGTAATGGTAGCAATGGCAAGACCGATTAACATGAGTGTGACGATAAAAAGAATTTTGCGGTTAGTATTCATAAGTTGGAGTCCCTTTGCTGATTAATCACAATTAATCATAATGTAGACTCTAGAGTATCCAAATGCAGTTTAAAATTGTTTTAAAAAAAAGAATTTCTTATAAATAGTCTTACTCTACGGTAACACTTTTAGCGAGATTACGCGGCATATCGACATCATTTCCGAGACGGATGGCAATTTCCATCGAAAGGAGCTGTAACACTACCATCATTTCAAAAAATTCGAGCATGTAATCTTCACTCCTTTTGGTGCGGATATGATCATCAGCTTTGTCAAAATCAAGCGGGCTGATAGAACATATAGTAGAGTCACGCGCACTGAGTTCTTCGATATTGCTTTTGGTTTTTTCGTAAAGTTTATGTTGTGGAAGCAGTGCGATCGTAAATAGCTCAGGATCTGCAAGAGCAATGGGCCCATGCTTCATCTCACCGCTTGGATAACCTTCGGCATGTAGATAACTGATCTCTTTGAGCTTGAGTGCTCCCTCGAGCGCGAGAGGGAAAAAAACGTCGCGCCCTATGAAGAAAAATCCATGTCCGTGAAGATAGCGTTTGCTTAAGCGGCGTAATTGTTCATGCAATGCCGGATCAACGACTACGGTTGAGGGGAGGGTCCGTAAAAGATGTATTTGGCGTTTGATCTCTGTGGTTTCCAGTGTCTTACGCTCCTTGGCCAAAAAGAGACTCAGCATCCAGAGTACACAAACCTGAGTAGCAAATGCTTTGGTCGATGCAACCCCTTTTTCGATTCCGGCACGAGTCAGGATACTGGCATCGGCAAGACGGACCATCGATGAATTGTCCACGTTACAAATAACCATAGTTTTAAGGCCAAACTTTTTGGCCATTTTTAGACTTTCTAACGTATCGGCAGTTTCTCCGCTTTGGCTAATGACAATGAAAAGGGTGTCGGGAGTTAAAAAGGGTTCTCTGTAACGAAATTCACTCGCGATTTCGACAGAAGTACGAATTTTAGCATGACGCTCGAGTAGATAACTGGCACTTAGCGCGGCATGGTAGCTTGTGCCGCATGCACAGAGTTTGATTTCATTGATTCCCTCAAAGAACTGAGGATCTAATTCCTCAAAATTAATGCTTTCATCTCTCAAGCGTCCAAGCAATGTATCGGACAGGACAGTACTTTGCTCGTAGATTTCTTTTTCCATAAAAAAGCGATAACCCTCTTTTTGAGCCGACAGTTTGTTTTCACTTAATGGTGTAAAGTGAAGGTGAACAGGTGTATTTTTATCGTCAAAAAGTGAAATCCCCTCGCTTGAGGCATAGCCATAGTGACCATCTTCGAGATAGATCACTTCGTGACATTTTCCAATGAGTGCTGCATCTGACGAACCAAAAAGCGTTTCCCCTTCTTGGTTTCGTCCAAGAATCATAGGAGAACCGTGCTTGGCAAAAAAGATGGTGTCATTGACGGAAGCATTCACGAGTAAGATGGCGTATGCTCCAGAGAGTTCTGCCAAAGTCTGGGAGAATGCATCAAAGGCCGATGCAGCTGTTTTAAGATGATATTCAAAAAGGTGAACAATAACTTCCGTATCGGTTTGGCTCAAAAATCTTACCCCTTGTTCAGACAGCATCGTTTTGAGTTCCTGATAGTTTTCAATGATACCGTTGTGAACCACGTAGGAATTTTCACCCAAATGGGGATGGGCATTGAGTTCGGTCGGTTTGCCATGCGTGGCCCAACGCGTATGACCGATGCCCACAGAAAATCCGCTTGTTTCAAAGGCTTGTGCTTTCTCTTCGAGATTGATCAGTTTTCCAACCGCTTTGAAAAGAGAAAATTGGTGGTTTTGTAAAACGGCGATACCAGCAGAGTCGTAACCGCGATATTCCAACTCGCGAAGCCCATCAATAAGAATTTGTTTAACAGGCTTTTTTCCGACATATCCAACGATTCCGCACATAGTTACTCTCCTACCAATTTGGCAATTATTTCGTGTGCATTATCGCACATTCTGTTTTGTTTCTCGATTAAGAAGTGGTCACGGGTAGTGTTTTTATTGGTATGAATCTTGGCCGTGGCAATATTAATGTCTGCTTCATCGAACAATTGGACGAGATAAGCCAATAATCCACGTTGATTGGTAGTATTAAGATTGAGTTGTGCATAGTGAATGGAGTGATCGCAGTCCAGCGTAATCTCTTTGGACTTTATGATGGGTTTTGGAAGATCAAGTTTTTTGGACATATCAAAGGCATCTTCAACTATTTGTTTGATTTGTTCCATTGTCCCTTCTTCTGGGCGTTGCAAAAACTCGATTTTGAAATATTTAATTCCATCAAAGAGAGTGAAAATATCCATAGAAGCCACATCAAGATAGCTGAGTTTTCCTAACAGATAGCCCAAGTTAAGAGGAATTTTTCGAAAGATATGAATAATAAGCCCTCCGTCAATATTGAGGGTGTAGGTGAAGGTTTGGCACTCGAATGCTTCTTTGGAAATATCGATGATTTCACTTGGAGTGTGTTTGAAAAAGAAAAAATTTGATTCAATGGAGAGAACTTTTTTCTGTTCACTGCGAGTAAGAAGTGAAAAATCAAGATGACCAATGAGTTTGCGTTCTTTGTGTTGCCGTTTTACAGCATCGGTGATACGATCATTTTGAGAGGATATATCCAGCGATGCCTCATAAAGTTCATGGAGTAGATTGGCACCAAAGCTGGTATAGGTACCTGGTCCTACGCCATTGATATCTGCATAGGTTAAGATATAAAGAAGTGTGAGATTTTCAGGTGTTTTAATTTTGGACATGAATTGATAAAGCGTTTTCTCATTGTAGATATTTTCACGATACGCAACATTGCTCATGGTCACATGATGACGAACCAACAGTGCTGCACGTTCATGCTGATTAATAGGAAGTTTTAAACTTTTAACAAATGGAATGATGAGTTTTGTCCCTACTTCGCTATGGTCCTGTTTACGACCTTTGCCCGTGTCGTGAAGTAAAATAACGGATTTCAGTAGCAGTTTATCGGAAAGACTTAACGGTTTATAAAGACTATCAACATAGGGATCATGGATAGATTCAAGTGCTTCAATGCATTTGATGGAGTGAAAGTCAACGGGATAATGATGATAGCCGTCAAATTGTGGAAGATGAAGTACTTTTTTAAATGCACCGATAAGATTATGGAGAATTCCTGCATCGTAAAAAAGTTTGAGAATAACGTACAAATGATTCCGTTCAAAAAGCTTTCGTATCAGGCTGTGTGTTTTTAGTTTGATCGGGTGTTTAATAATGACGTAGGTAAAATGAGCCAAAACGCTCGAATCAAATTCCCACTCTTTATCTTCCAAATTGACTAAGATTTCTAGCAAGGTATCGATTGGTGGCGTAGGTAGATTATACGACGCATACAAGATGCCATTCATAGCATAAAAGCCTTTAGCTACACGTGCCGCACGTACCTGGGCTATTTGTGATGCATCATTTAAATAGATACGAGCCATTTTTTTAACGTAAATTTGAGTGAAGTTATTAATTCGCCACTGTGCTTCAAGGAGCTTTGTAACGAGCTTACGTTCGTCTGTAAACCCAAGCATTCTGGCAATACGCGGCATATATTCCAAAACCAGTTGATCCTGCTGTTTTCCCGTCAGTAGGTGTAATGCACTTCGAACACGAAAGAGGAGCTCTAATGCGATCCGATACTCTCGGTATTGCTCTTCATTAAAAAGAATCCCGGTCAGTTCTTTGAGCGTACCTACGCCATGAACTGTTTTGGCTATCCAGTAGAGTAACTGGGAATCACGCAATCCGCCAACTCCTTCTTTAATATTTGGCTGCATTGAAAAAGGATATTTGGTACGGCGTATATTTGCCTCATCTATTTTTGCCAAAACATATGTTTTGGGATGATCGTGGCGGATATGGGTAAGACGATTTTGAACGGCATTCCAGGTGAAGGGAGAACCGACGATTAAACGAGACTCCATAAAGGCTGTTTTGATGGTAATGTCTTCGCGTGAGGCTTTGAGTAAATCACTGCTTTCATGGACACGATGTCCCAGTTTTAGTCCCGCATCCCATGCCAGGTAAAGAAATTTTTCGATGATAGCTGAGGTATTGTAACCGCCAATATTTTCATAAACGATCATGAGATCGATATCGCTGTGAACACACAGTTGCTCTCGTCCATAGCTTCCCAATGCAATCAAAGCGATGGGGATATTACTGCGCATAGGCAGATAGTTTCCGAACATTCGACGTAATACTGTTTTGTACATTAAAATGATAACAGTATCAAGTGTTCGTGTGTGCGTTACTAAAAAGTCCTTACCTTGGCTGCGTTCAAAAACGTCGGTGAGAGAATTTTTGTAATCATGGATAAATGTTTTAAACAGCTTCGAAATCTCGAAATCGCTGGCATTGGATTCGATGAGGTCTTCAATACTTTCGGTAATGCTCATTGGGACTACTTTTTATTTTATTGTAGCGAAAAATGGTTTTTTTTGAAGAAGTAAATGGTGAGAAAAATTAAGCAGTTGCCATAATCATGATACAATAATCACAAAAGTAGGGGGAGGGGTACCTAGAATGAGTAATACAAGTATTTATCAGAAAGTTTTTGATATCCATGATCAAGTGATGGGGATTGTACGCTCAATGAAGATCCCCCCCTATCCGGCACACTATAAAAAGTTTTTTGACAAACTTTTTTTGGAAATGGCCGATGCTGAATTGCGAAAAGATCAGCAAGATTCCGAACAAAAAGTATTAAGTGGATCTAAAGATGATGTGACTAAATACATTGATATAGCAAAGCGTTCCGTAATGTCTTTTACTGAAGCTCATGCTGATATTGCTTCCGTGGCACAAGAGCAACAGGAATACATTGAGAATGTACCGTCAAATAGTTTAGAAAATTACCTTGCCTTTACCCAAGGATTGAGTGCGCTGAACAAAAATTTATCGGATGAACTTCATAAGGCACAATTGAAAATTAATGACCTCACGACGGATCTTCAAGAAGCTCTTTCCTCTTTGGCAATCGATCCACTTACAAAGGTTCCCAATCGAAAAGGATTTATGGACGATTTAGAATCAGCAATTCAAGCTGGGCAGGATAAAAAACTCTCTATGGTTTTGATAATGATTGATGTGGACAACTTTAAGTACATCAATGATGAGCACGGCCATCTTGCAGGGGATAAAATTCTCTATTTTCTTGCTCAGACTGTAAAAACAATGATTCGTACCGTAGACCAGATTTATCGCTATGGAGGCGAAGAATTTGCAGTTGTTCTAAGCCGCTGCGATGAGACGAAGGCATTTGAGATCGCCGATAATATTCGTTCAAAAATAGAGCACAGCAACCTTCTTTACTCAGGTAAGAGCGTTTATGTCACCATCAGTGTCGGAGTTACGATACATCAGCAGGGCGATACGTTTGATAATCTTATCGGTCGTGCTGAAAAAGCTCTTTTTTGTGCAAAAAAATCGAATAAAAACTGTACGGTTCATCTTGATTGTTGATATTTTAAAACGGGATTTTGCGTAAGAATATTGTTGTTTGTTTCGTTATAATGCGCCAAAAAAATTTAGTATTTAAAGATTTAAGAATGAATTTAATAGAAAAAGTAAAACGACGGGAACGGCTAACCCTGGAAGAAGCAACAGCGCTGTATGATCTAGACCTCTTTACGCTTGGGGAACTTGCAGACGAACGCCGTAAAGAACTTCATGGTAAGCAAACTTATTTCAATATCAATCGCCATATTAATCCCACCAATATTTGTAAAGATGTGTGTAAATTTTGTGCCTACAGCGCGAGTCGAAAGAATCCAAAACCGTATACAATGAGTCATGAAGAAATTTTAGCCATTACGGATGATATTGCTTCGCGGGGCATTTCGGAAGTACATATTGTGTCCGCGCATAATCCGGAAACGGGATTGGAATGGTATTTAGAAATTTTCCGCAAAATCAAAGAGCGCCATCCGAGTCTGCATATCAAGGCACTTACTGCGGCGGAAGTTCATTTTTTAGCCGAAGAATACGCTAAAAGTTACGATGAAATTTTGGATTTAATGATTGCGAATGGTGTTGATTCTATGCCGGGAGGCGGAGCGGAAATTTTTGATGAAAAAGTGCGAGACTATATCTGTAAAGGGAAAGTAAATTCCCAGCAATGGTTAGAAATTCATCGTAAATGGCATGAAAAAGGAATGAAATCGAATGTGACGATGCTCTTCGGTCATGTCGAAGATCGTATTCATAGGATCGATCACATGATGCGCATTCGAGATCTTCAGGACATTACGGGTGGATTTAACTGCTTTATCCCTCTTGTATATCAGAGCGAAAACAACTTTTTAAATGTCAAAAAGTTCATTACGGCACATGAGATTTTAAAAACAATGGCAATCAGCCGAATTGTCTTGGATAATGTTTCCAACCTTAAAGCGTATTGGGTAACTTCAACCGTTAATTTGGCTCTTGTTGCTCAAGAATTTGGAGCCAATGATTTGGACGGTACCATTGAAAAAGAGTCGATCAACTCAGCAGCAGGTGCTGCGAGTGCTCACGGAATCAATTTGTCAAAGTACGTAGCGCTTATAAAGAACAGCGGATTTGCTCCTATCGAGCGCGATAGCTTGTATAATGTGATTAAAGCCTGGTAAGAGGAAAAGCCGTATGATAGTAATGATTGATAATTATGACAGTTTCACCTATAACATTGTTCAGTATTGCCTTGAGTTGGGGGCAGACCTCAAAATAATTCGTAACGATGAGATGACTGTTCAAGAAATTGAGGCATTGAAGCCTGAGAAGCTTATTATCTCTCCAGGTCCCGCAACGCCTGATGATGCGGGTGTGACTCTTGAAGCTATCCGATATTTTTCGGATAAAATTCCCATCCTTGGAATATGCTTGGGACATCAGAGCATCGCGCAGGTTTTTGGAGGACATGTTGTACGTGCGAATAAGATGATGCACGGTAAAACCTCAAAAATGATACGTCAGGGGGATACTCCTATCTTTCATAAACTGCCTGAAATGTTCACAGCAACTCGATATCATTCATTGATTGTTGAACAAGAAAATTTACCTGAGGCCATCATTCCAACAGCATATAGTGAAGATGATCATGAAATTATGGCACTGGAAATAAAAGGTAAACCGATATATGGCGTACAGTTTCATCCTGAATCGATAATGAGTGAATATGGTCATGAGATTCTCAATAATTTTCTAAAGTTATGAGAACGATAGGTCTTCTTTTCCTTCTCATATCGCTGCATACGGCATTGCTCGTCGCTCAAATCAGTGGTCTTTCAATCGGTTATAATGAAGCAATTATACTTTATACAGATAGCAGTTGTTTGCACGATTACATTCAATTTTTTGTTAACAGCTTTCCTCATAATGATTTAGCCCTGCGTCTTCCTATGATTGGTTTACATGTCATATCTTATTTTTTACTGTACGGGATAAGCCGTTTTTTTCTGGTTAGAGAATCAGATCGGTTATGGCTTATGCTTATCTATGTTCTTTTGCCAGGGATTACAAGCGCTGCGCTTGTTGTAGATCCAGCGGGGATGAAGATCGCATTGACGTTTTTATTTGCTTATGCTTTTTTGCGATTTGGAACATATGCGTATGTTTTGTTACCACTGTATGTGTGGCTAGATACTTCATTCTTTCCACTTTTTGTTGCAGTAACATTCTATGGAATTATGATTAAAAAATATCCCATTGCTGTATTAGGTGCAATAGTGAGTTTGATTGCGTACAGTCGGTCTGGACTGAATATCGGTGGTTTTCCACACGGACACTTTTTAGATGCTTTGGGGATATACGCAGCTATTTTTTCGCCGATTGTGTTCCTTTATTTATTTTATGTGATATATCGCCGCTTTATTACAAATGAACGCGATTTATTATGGATGATTGGGGCTGTTGCATTCATTATTTCGTTGGTATTGTCTTTTCGTCAGAGGGTTGAAATTCAATCCTTTGCCCCATTTTTGATGCTTATTCTTCCATTAGCTGCTCAAACGTTTTTTCATACCTATCGTATCCGACTTCGGATGTTTCGTAAACGCTATCAATTTTTATTTTATACAGCGCTGATGATATTGGTAATAAATACTTTGGCGGTGTTTTTCAACCAGTATCTTTACCGATTTTTAAAAGACCCAACACGGCATTTTTCTTATCCCATGCATGTTGTAAAAGAGCTGGCGCAGACATTGCATGCAAAACACATTTCGTGTGTAGATGCTGATGATGAGAGAATACAACTTCGATTACGTTTTTATAATATTGGAGAGTGTAATGGGGTCAAGCTGAGTGAACACCCAAAGAAAAAAGGCTCTAAAGTTACAATTAGTTACAATAATACTCCTATTTATGTTGTATATGTTACAAAAATACACGATTAATTTCCTTATTGGTCTGGAAATAATGACTATGAGTAATTCTATAGCTCCTCTTTGATATAATTACCGCCAAAAGATTTTTCGAAGGAGTTGCAATGGCTCAAAGAGCGATTCGTGAATACGACGGTAAAGCAATTTTCTCAAAACATTGGGAAAACTACTTCAGCGGTTTCCGCTACGGTTTCAAATCGGTATTAGTAACAAGTGGTGATGACCTACGTGCAAAAGCAAAAGAGCATGGGTTTGAATGGTTGAAGCAAGAAGCATTGGTTGCGAAACCGGATATGCTATTTGGTAAACGTGGAAAAAACGATCTTGTTTTATTCCGAACTACCAAGCCAGGTGATGTTACGCTTGAAGAAGCTGCTAAATGGATTGACGAAAAAATCGCTCATGAGACCATTCTTCTTACAGGGCAAAAAGGGACTTTAACACATTTCATCGTTGAGCCGTTTACTCCGCATTCGCAAGATCAAGAGTATTACATCTCTGCTACAACGGTCGGTGAGGATGATGTCCTTTATCTATCAGCTGAGGGCGGTATGGAAGTTGAAGAAGGTTGGGAAGAAAAGGTTAATGAAGTAACCATTCCAATCACAATGGACGATGCAAACATCGAGCATTTGATCCGTGCAAACGTTCCTGCAGGAATTCCTGAAGAAAATAAAGAACGTTTTATCGCATTTGCTGAGCAATTCTACAAATTTTACCGTGATCAAAACTTCGCATACCTAGAGATCAATCCAATTGTTATGGTTGGAAATGATATGCACATTCTTGACCTTGTTGCTCGTCTTGACGACACTGCAGGTTTTATGATGGGTGATGCATGGTGTGGTGCTGATTTCCCAACAGCCTTTGGCATGGAAGATCAATCTCCAGAAGAAAAAGCAATCGCAGAAGCGGATTCTAAATCAGGTGCTTCATTGAAATTGACTATTCTTAACCCAATGGGCCGTATTTGGACTATGGTTGCAGGTGGTGGAGCATCAGTTGTTTATGCCGATACCATCGCAGATCTCTCTGGTAATGTTTCTGATCTTGCTAACTATGGTGAGTATTCAGGCGGACCAACTACGGGTGAAACGAAGTTTTATGCTGAAACAGTCCTTGATTTGATGACACGTCACAAAGATCCAAAAGGTCAGGATAAAATCTTAATCATTGGCGGAGCGATTGCAAACTTTACGGACGTTGCTAAAACCTTTACGGGTATTATTCAGGCATTTGAAGTATATGCAGAGCGTATGAAAGCTCACAATACACGTATCTATGTACGTCGTGGCGGACCAAACTATGAAAAAGGTCTTAAAGATATCAAAGAGGCAGCGGATCGTCTAGGTCTTTATATCGAAGTTTATGGGCCAGAAACGCATGTCACTGACATCGTTCGTATGGCTTTAGAGAAATAAGGAGTAGGTATGAGTGCTTTATTTACCAAAGATACACAAGCGATTTTCTGGAATAACAACGCAAGTGCTATTCAGCGTATGTTGGATTATGACTATGTGATCAACCGTACTAAACCTTCTGTTGCGGCTATCGTAGCACCAACATCAGGAAACAAATTTGAGAAATTTTTCTATGGTCCTGATGAAATCATGGTACCAGTTTTTCGTAATACTGCGGAAGCGGCAGCTGCGTTTCCTAATGCAGACGTTCTTTTGAACTTCGCCTCTTTTCGTACAGCGTATGACGTTACTATGGAAGCAATCGCGATTAAAGGTCAATTTAGATCGGTAATGGTTACTGCTGAGGGCATTCCTGAGCGATTGGCTCGTAAAATGAACCAAGCAGCTCGTGATGCAGGTGTTATTGTTATCGGACCGGCAACGGTCGGTGGTATCGCACCGGGTGCATTTAAAATTGCAAACGTTGGTGGAACGATCGAAAATATTATCAATTCTAAACTTCACCGTGCAGGTTCATGTGGTCTTGTAACACGTTCAGGCGGTTTGTTTAATGAGCTTTCAAATATCATTGCTATCAATGCTGATGGTATTGCTGAAGGTGTTGCAATCGGTGGAGATCGTTTTGTTGGTTCAGTATTTATTGACAATCTTCTTCGTATGGAAAGCAATCCAGCAGTTAAATATATGGTTCTTCTTGGTGAAGTTGGCGGTACTGAAGAGTACAAAGTCATCGAAGCAGTAAAATCTGGTTTGATTAAAAAGCCGATTATCGCATGGTGTATCGGTACGATTGCTAAGCACTTTAGTTCAGGTGTACAATTCGGTCACGCCGGAGCAAGTGCAAATGCAGATGCAGAAACAGCAGCCTATAAAAACACAGCTATGGCAGAAGCCGGTATGTTTGTACCAGCAAGTTTCAATGATCTTCCAAAAACGATTGCTGATGTGTATGCAAAACTCACCAACGCGGGAATTATCACTGAAATCGTTGAGCCAGAATTACGCGAAGTACCAAAAGTACGTCGTAAAAAAGAGTTCATTTGTACGATTTCTGATGACCGCGGTGACGAAGCAACCTATGCGGGTTACCCAATCAGCTCTGTTGCTACTCCGGAAACTGGTTTTGGAATCGGTGATGTTATTTCATTGCTTTGGTTCAAAAAACGTTATCCAAAATGGGCTACTGATTATCTTGAGACGGTTATCAAAACCGTTGCGGATCACGGTCCAGCCGTTTCGGGTGCACACAATGCAAAAGTAACTGCTCGTGCCGGTAAAGATGTTATCAGTTCATTAGTAACAGGTCTTTTGACAATCGGACCACGTTTCGGTGGAGCGATCGATGACGCAGCAAAATATTTTAAATATGCAAATGACCGTGGTATGAGCCCGGCTGAGTTTATTGATTACATGAAAAAAGAGGGTAAAACGATTTCTGGTATTGGTCACCGTATCAAATCAGTGCGTAACCCTGACCTTCGTGTATCAGGTTTGAAAAAATACGCTGCAGAGCATTTCCCAAGCACTCCTTTGCTTGATTTTGCTCTTGAAGTAGAAAAATTGACAACGTCTAAAAAAGATAACCTTATCTTGAACGTTGATGGTACCATCGGCATCTTGATGGTTGATATGTGGCGCGCACTTGGTTATTCAGAGTTGGATATTGACGGCTTTATTGAAGCGGGTGCACTCAATGCATTCTTCGTAGTGGGTCGATCCATCGGTTTTATCGGACATATTTTGGACGAAAAACGTCTTGGAATGCCAATGTATCGTCATCCTACAGACGATATTCTTTACAACGTCGAATTCGCAGACGAAATCTAATACTTCTTCTCCCGCATTTGCGGGAAGACTTCTTCCTCTTTTTTTTCATTCTTTTGTTATAATCACTGCTAATCGATATTAATTACAGGTGATTTTTATGAAACGTTTTGCTTTTACAATGTTAGAACTTGTTTTTGTCATTATAGTAATAGGGATTTTGGCAGTTTTGGCGATGCCAAACTTTAGAGGTAATCCTTTACAAACTGCGGCGGAACAGGTTGCCAGTCATATACGCTACACTCAACATCTTGCAATGGTTGATGATAAGTTTGATCCAACAGATGCGACATGGTGGAAAGAGCGTTGGCAGATAAGATTTTTAACAAATGGGGCAACAAATTATTATGATATTTTTAGTGATGTAAACCAAGGTGGGAATTCTGATGAGATTGAGGAAGCTATAGATCCATTGACTCATGAACGATTAGGCTCTGGTAATACGCTTAATACACCAAACAATTCGGTAAATCTCACAGATAATTATGGAATAACTGCAATTGCAGGGACTTGTATAATAGGCGGTACAAATAAAATTGGATTTGATCAGTTGGGTCGGCCATATTTGGGTGTAAGTGCAGGAATTTTTTCTAATTCTGTACCGGTAGGAGGTTGCACAATTATATTGCAACATCAAACAGATGGCAATGCAACCATCACAATACATCCTGAAACAGGTTACGTATCCGTCGCATACTAGGCAGAAAGTGAAACTTTCTCCACTTTTTCGCAAATTCCCTGTAAAAGCACTTGACAATAAAGGAACTTTTCCCTATAATTCTCCTCCACAAACGCTGGATAGGCCTTGAGTTAAGGTTTAGAGTTTGAGTTTGCGATCATTGAAAACTAAGTAGGTCAAACGGTTTGAGACAATCTCAAATACGTTGACTTTTAATGTCAACACAATACAACAACCGTCTATTTACTTTCTACTTTCGAGTAGACCAAAAAGTAAAATAGATAACAATTTATGAAGCCAATGATTTTAAATCTTGGGTCATAGGATTGAACACCAATTATGGAGAGTTTGATCCTGGCTCAGAGTGAACGCTGGCGGCGTGCCTAACACA
>JBAZTK010000012.1:0-2804 GCA_041661985.1 Sulfuricurvum sp.
TGTTAAATGTATTGCATGTTATTTATCTTTATAACCGCATTAAAAAGGGTGATATCAAAAACTGGGTGGCAAGATGCGTATTGATTGGCGGCAAGGCGGCCCCCGGTTATCACATGGCAAAAAAAACCATCAAGCTGATTAATAATGTTGCCCAGGTCATTAATTCAGATCCTGCAATAGGCGATAAATTAGCTTTGATATTTTTACCTGATTATCGTGTATCAGCCATGGAAAAAATTTGTCCGGGCGCTGATCTTTCCGAACAAATCTCCACCGCTGGCAAAGAAGCATCAGGCACCGGCAATATGAAGCTGATGATGAACGGCGCCATCACTATCGGCACACTGGATGGCGCTAACATTGAGATTCGTGAAGAAGTGGGTGATGAAAACTTTTTTCTGTTTGGTTTGACGGAAGAACAAATTGCATCAACGCGCGATCATTATGACCCGGTTGCTATTATTAGCCAGGACGAAGATTTGCAGCAGGTGGTGCACCTTCTGGAATCCGGCTATTTTAATCAATTTGAACCGGGACTATTTGATGACCTGATCAATTCCATAAAAAATCCGCATGACCCCTGGATGACGATTGCTGATTTTCGAAGCTTTGTAGATACCCAGAAACGGGTTGAGGATGCTTATCGAGATAAGGATCATTGGACTAAAATGAGTATTTTGAATTGTGCGAACAGTGGTAAATTTTCTACCGATAGAACCATTAGCGAATACAATCGGGATATCTGGAGATTAAAACCGCAACCGGTAAAGCATAAATAACGCCTGAACGAAAACCCACCATCAATAGAGGTACTTGCAAAAAGCATATAGGTGGTTCGACAGGGCTCACCACAAACGGAAAAAAGTGAATAAATTCAGCATAACCACCGTTCATCCTGAGTTTGTCGAAGGCATTTACCAAGCGTTTTGTAAATATTTTAGCATGTTAAAGCATTTCTGAGGGCGATTAGCTCTCAGTATGTCTTTTATTGAATAGTTTAATTTTTCAGGAGCTGGACGTTTAGGCGATATCCAAAAAATGAAAATACCCGAATGCGAATGGCGCAGGATGTTTGTTCATTTTCATGGCGTAAAAGTGGGCGCATAGCGACCCTCATGTGCGAAAAATTATAGGGAAACGGGCGTGTCTATTTTAAAATTTCTCTAGCTCTATCCAATGATATGATTGATTTTGATATTAAGTAAACCATACTGTTTTTTATTATGGGGCCATCCAAATCAACGTTACCTATATCCGATAATTTTGATACTACGTTACGGATATAGGCATCCTCTGCATAAGCGGCAGATATGTCGACAAGTTCTCCCGTAGTAAACCTATCCTTAAATGTTTGTAGAGGTATAGTTCTGGGGCTACCACCATACTCTGCAAAAGCGGTAACGGGAAAAGAGCAGAGCAATAAAAAAAGGGGAGCTAACTTAACCATTTTAATACCTATAGTTGAACACCAATCAACTCGAATACGCTTTAATAATGTCTTTTACAATTCCTGAACGAACGACATCCTCAACCGTAAATTCAACGATTCCTACTTTTCTCGTATGTTTGAGTCTACTAACAGCATCCGAAAGCCCGGATTGAGTGGGTATATCCTTCTGTTCTATATCACCATCGATGATAACCTTACAGTTATCGCCGATACGCGTTAAGAATAACTTCATTTGGCCTGGGGTTGTATTTTGTGCCTCATCCAATATCGCCCAACAGTTCTTGAAAGTACGCCCGCGCATAAAGGCTATAGGCATGGCGCATATACGTTTGTGCTTTATTAAATAGTCTACTTGTGATCTACCCAACCTTTCATTAAATATCTCTCGAAAGGGTTCAATGTATGGCGCGTATTTTTCTTCCAGTTCACCGGGGATGAACCCAAACTTCTCCCCCGCCTCAACGCCGGGCCTGGTAAGCAAAATCCTGTCAATCTTTTTTTCTCTAAGCATATCGGCTGCTAATCCGGCCACGACGTAGCTTTTTCCTGTACCTGCGGGACCAATACCAAAAGTGATTACGTTATCCAGGATAGCGTTTATATAGGCACCTTGCGCTTTTGTAAGGGCCTGTATGGGTTCTAAAACTTTTCTTTCTACAACGAGGTCAACTATGTCAAGCAGTTCAAAATCATCATTTTTACTAACTTTTCGACCTTCTCTTCTACGATACGTCATTTCTCTTTCAGAGGTTTTCATTGTAGCTTTTTTCGACATGCACCACTCCCAGTCATTACGTTAGCAATCGGTCAGTATCATTTTTGTCTGCATAAAAAAGAACTATTGCAGATTAACTTGCAGAGCATAATTATTTGCGTCAGCCCCCTCAGACTATTGAAGAATATATTTCCTGCGTAAACAGGGTGTCGCCGTGGATGTCTTTTAATGCAACCGTCATCACCAGGCTTTCACTGTCGATATCGACTTGACCGAAAAACTGAAGGCCTGACAAAGGTGACAGGTTTGGGCTGGGCGATGCTTTTTGAAATATCAATTGGGGGCCGAACGTATCATCAAGCTCATGAGGGCCGAAACTGCCGGCATTCAAAGGGCCGGAAACAAACTCCCAAAACGGTTCAAAATTTTTAAACCGGGCTTTGTCAGGGTCGTAATAATGCGCGGCGCAGTAATGGACATCGGCAGTAAACCAAACCACATTCGCAACTTTTTCTTGTTTGACGAAGGCAAGCAATTCCGCCATTTCAAACTCGCGCCCTAAAACAGGGCCGTCTCCGTTAGCAAAGCTGTCAAATCGAGGCCGGTTCTGTTGATCGAAGCCGTCGCCAGACTGCAAAC